>CBIHOQ010000016.1:0-95100 GCA_966212065.1 uncultured Burkholderiaceae bacterium | reverse complement strand
GTTCGGTGCATCCATGCGCACACCTCCTGCACACGTCCCTTCAGGGACATAGTAGATGCTGGCGATCTCGTGTCAACTCTCGGGTAAAACACGATATGCCGCAAAGAATCGTTTCATAAGAGACCGTCGGTCCTTTATATTCCCTTGGGGCCGCGGACGCGATCAACAGTGGCTGTCTTCCGCAGCCGGTGCACTCACCAAACGGGACGGCGTGACTGTGACTTCGCTTTGCCCGGGCATGTCGGACACCGGATTTGCTCAGGCGGCAAAACAGAAGATTACGTTCGCGTTGAAACTGCTCATGATGAAGCCTGAGCCCGTAGTGCGTGCCGGAATACGCGCACTGCAGGCGGGGCGCATCAGCGTCGTTCCGGGCTGGGCAAACAAGTCAGCGGTGGCGATGATCTGGGCGACGCCTCGCTGGATGCACCAGGCGATCTTCGCCCGACTCATGAACGGGTAATGCTTTAGCGGAACAGCCTTTCGGATTTCTTCCAGGATGACGACATCGACGTATTTAAGGGCGCGCTCTGCCGAGCAGAAGGAGGAGCGCCGGCGACACCTGCTTGACACCGCCAAGTTGCTGCTGCTCGACATCCCGGACGTGCACGACCTCGGGATCAATGAGCTGGCGCGGTGCGCGCAGATGACTAAGTCGAACGTGTATCGATACTTCGAGAGCAGTGAAGCCGTATTGCTCACCGTGCTCGTTGAAGAGTTCATGATCTGGCACACCGAGCTCCGCGCAGCACTAGGCCGAGGGGCGAGACGTCGGGGAACCATCGAACATATCGCGCGGGCGTTCTCCGCGACCGTGGCAGTGCGCCCGCTGTTGTGCCGACTCACAAGCGTCTTCCCGTCGATTCTCGAGCGCAATGTCTCCGCCGAGCGCATGGTGGGATTCAAGCACGGTCTGCTGAGCGTGCGGAAGGAAACGGCGCTCGACTTTCATAACTGCATGCCGTCTATCTCCGCATCCGCATTCGAGAAATTTATTCACCAGGCCCTGCCGTTGCTTATCGGGCTGTGGCCGCTGAGCAATCCGGGCGAGGTCGCGGCGCAAGTAATGGCGCGCCCAGATCTGGCGGCCCTGCGCTACGATTTTCGGCAAGACCTGGAAGAGGGGCTGCTGATGCTTCTGCGTAGTCGACTCAGTGAGTAACCGGTAGATGATCTCCCGCTGCGATGGTGCGGCCAAGCAGGGCAGCGATTACGTTTGGATGGGGAACTGGTCCGCCGCCGGTGTTATCAATAACGTTGATCGGCTGGATGAGATTTCGCGGACATAGCTTGCCATAAACCAGCCGGCTACTTCGAGGGATTCGCAAGGCGCGCCGCCGCGCGCTCTGTAGCAATCCTGCGGTGTTCAATAAAAGACGAAATTTTTTCACGGGTTGCTTCAACCAGTGAAGGCGGTGCGGTACGTGGCGACCCACTCTGGTAAGGAGGTTCAGGGTCGTACTCCATCTGAAGTTGTATTTCCTGCGCGACTTGATGACCCATAAGATCGGCCACTACAGCTAGCGCGAAGTCAATACCGGACGTGACTCCGGCGCCCGTTATCCGGTTCCGGTCGCGCACGACGCGCTCCTGAACAGGTTCGACACCGAGCAATGCCAACTGGTCGATCGAAGACCAATGGCAGGTCGCGCGGTAGCCCGCAAGCAGCCCCGCAGCGCCCAGAACAAGTGATCCAGTACAGACCGACGTAACCAGACGGCAGCGCGGAGCGACCCGTTTGAGGAATTGAAGCGTCACCTCGTCATCCATGAGTTCTACTTGACCGGGACCGCCCGGAACGCAGATTACGTCCAGCGTTGGACACTCCTCGAATGTGGTGGTGGGCAGAATGCTCAGGCCACGGTCAGATGATACGGACTCAAGCGTTTTCCACAGGAGGTGTACTTCAGCGCCGGGCATACGTCCAAATACCTCTGCCGGTCCCGTCAGATCAAGTTGCGTGAGCCTGGGAAAAAGAACAAGACCGATTCGAGTCTTTTCAATATTCACAATCATTTCCAGTCGGGTTGGGTCGTCACGAGCAGAATACCATCACGCACTCACCTGATCGCGGCCTACCGTTCGCTAGTGAAAAGGCGAATTGACTGCCGAATTCCAGAAACCCGCTAGGCAGATGCGGTTCGCCTTATGCGGGTTGCATCGGGCGCTGGGCGGCCACGAGCGGCCGTTCGATCCAAGCGTAACTTGGACACCGAAGAGGTACCAGACAACCCGAAAGCAGTCATTCGCCGCCTGCAGCTTCAACTATCGGCGATTTCAGTGCACTGAGCACAGGACGGAAAAAGCTGCGCTCGTAGCTTATAACGCATCGGGTCGCATCGGCGTACTTAAAGGCCGCGACACATTCTGGATCAGTTTTGGAGCGATTCCGATACTCTTCATATGCCGCCAGATTGGCAAATGAAAACAAGGCCAAAGCAATGTTGTTTGCGCCCTCGGCTGGCAAGAAGTAGCCGTGATGTTGGCCGCCGAATTTCTCTACAAGGGGGATCCACATCTTTCCATATGTTTCGAATTCATCCAGCTTCGTGGGATCCACAACGTAACGTACATAGCAGGTAATCATCGCAAAGGCTCAAGTGACGAGAGGACGAGGCTACGTTACTCGCGCGCGTGTCGTCAATATGAGCCAGCAAAGCATTGCAATGCGACCGCTGCACTCCAGTTTCTGCCTCTCCTGGGGTTGCGCAATGCGCGTCTTCGAAGGTCAGTCTTCTGCCCATGTGGACCGATCACCGCAGAGCGCTCGAGTGGTGAACGTCGGACCGTAGGCGATGAGTTTGGGACGTTCGGCGTTGCGCTGAAGATCACCGCCAATCCGACATCGAATGTCAGATAGCGGTAGAAGATCCCCTCCAATAGCCGCTTGAAACCCGCGGACAACAGCGCTCTCAATGAGCCGTATCCGGTCTCCGGTCTACGTGAGCGTCCTGCACATGGTCGATACAAAGCCCGGACACAGGAACTGCTCGCTTCAGGCTTTCGCCACCATCTCACTTCGGACTGAGCATCTAGCCGGGGACATCACCGGGTGCGCCGCCAAGAAGGGTCGCGCCTGCAGAATTCAGCCCCGGTTCGGTCACTTCCCATCGAGATCCCAGGCGATAATGAGCGCCCCTTCACGGTTTGCTTTCCCCGATGTCCCGCTCCGCTCGCCTTCCCGTCGCGCTGCTGCGACCCTTGCTTTCGTGCCTGCTATTGCCGGCGAGCATTGCGCTGGCACATCCGCATGTATGGATCGCCTACACGGCCAGTATCCAGATGAACGGTACGTCGATCGTCGCAATCGACGAGCATTGGCGCTTTACCGAAGGCTTTCCGACACAGCTCATCGGCATCGATCAATTGCCGGAGCACGGCCTGCTAGATGCGGCGCAAACGAAGCGTTTTCGCGATCAAGCCTTTGCATCGCTCGCGCACACTTCGTACTTCACCCATCTTTTTGACGACGGCAACCCACAGGCTTTCGGCGAGCCGACTGGCTTCCAGGTGTCCGTGGAAGGCGGCAAGATCACGTACTCGTTTCGGCTGCCGCTCGCCGCTCCCGTCGATGTACACGGCAAGAACGTCGAGCTTGGGGTTTGGGACCCGTCGTATTACGTCGACTACGAGGCGGAGTCGGATCACGCGGTGTCTATCGGACAAGGGGCGCCCCAGAACTGCTCGATTCGATCGTTCGTCGATAAATCGCATCCGATTTTCAACGGCTTCGTATTGCCGCACGCGAGCGCAATCACATGCTAGTCGACGTGCTCACGCGCTCCCGCCATGCGTTCGCCCGCCCGCCAATTGCCGTCGTATCGGCGCTGCGCGGCAGACGCTGCCGTCCGCGACCGGCATTGCCCATGTCACTACTTGTCGTTCTCGTTCTCGTGCTCGGGACCGCATGCGTCGGCGCGCATGCCCAAGGGCTGGATGTTTTCGGCCAACCGACAGGTGCGGCGGCCAACGCTGCCTCAACACCAAACAACGCGCCAAACAACGCAACGACCCCGCCATCGTGGTGGGTCCGCGATATGCCGAATTTCGTTCGGACCGGCGTCGGTGAATGGCTACGGGCGCAAGCAACCTGGAACGCTCGGATCGAAGGATTCCTGGCTCAATGGTCGCACGGCGCCTCGTTGGCTGCGGGGGCGGTGCTGATAGTCGCGTCGTTCGGCTACGGTGCCCTGCACGCACTTGGCCCCGGCCACGGCAAGCTCGTCGTCAGCACTTATCTCGGGTCTCGTCGCGCGCGTGTCATGGACGCCGTCCTGTTAAGCAGTTGGACGGCCACCGTTCAGGCGCTGAGCGCGATTGGGCTCGTGCTCGGCGCCGCGTGGTTCGCGCACACCGGTCTCACGAGCATCATGCCGCACGCTGCGTCGGTGGAAGTCGTCAGTTATCTGTTGCTCTGCGTGACGAGCGCCTGGGCGCTCCGGTCGAGTGGCGCGCGCAACCCATGCTGCGACGAGCCGCCGATCGTCAGATTTCCAGGCAACGAAGATGCGAACGCCGGGCATCCGATTCGAAACGCGCTCGACGTCGCGAACCGCGATCAGTCAACTCATGGCGTGTACCTGCGGGCTCGCCTGCCGAATGCAGTGGAAGCGAGGGACCACAATGCTACACGCTCTGTTCGAGAAACAGCCGATAGTCGTCCGATGCCAAAGCGGCAGACGCGCTCGCGAATCACGCAGATCGCGACGCTCGGACTCGCGGCTGGTCTGCGACCGTGCATGGGCGCGGTCTTCGCACTGGTAACGTCGATGGCGACCCGGGCGCTTACCGCGGGCATCATCGTGACGTTCGCGATGGCCGCGGGCGTCGCGACGACGGTCGCACTTATCGGCCTTGGCAGTATTGGTGCGAACCGAACGCTTGCGCGCCTCGCGTTGCGTTTCCGTATACGTTCCGCCCGCGCGGGACGGATTGTCGCAATCGGCGCTATCGGCGCGATCCTGCTGATCTCTGCGTTGCAGCTCGCGCTGTTACTCAGCGGAATTACCGCAGCATCGTTTTCGTGACCGGCGCGCAGCCCGGAAGCGCGCTCGACGCGGCCCCTAGAACCGATACAACGCCGACGCCACGCCATTGAGATCCAGCCGCCGCTCGGTGATTGGGCTGCCGGCAGCGGCCCGTTCCAAACGTCCGATCACCGCCGAAACGTTTGCCGACCAGTGCGGGCTGAACTTATAGGTGGCGTTCACATTGAAGTGCACGTCGCGCAGTCCCGAACCCGCTGCGTATCGAGGCAGGCCCGATGCAGCGCTTTCTTGAGCATTCACGCCAAAAAAGGTATTTGTATAAGTCGCGTTCGCCCACGTAATACCTGGCCCTGCCGACAACAGCAGTTCGCCGAGCGGCGCGGAAACGAACAGATCCGCCATCGCGGTAAGGCCTTGCCCGGTTCCGGCGATGTCCTGATAAACCGCCGCCGAGCCCGTGAAGGCCCACCACGTGTAATCGGCGAAGAGTCGCAACTTCGGTCCGTAATGAACGTCGGGCAAGCCTCTCAGCCTTGCATCGTCCGATGCGCGTCGCGACTGAAAATCGAAACTCACCGATGCCCCTAAGTGATAATTGTCGCCGAGTAGCGCATTGACGCCCAACAAATCCGGTCCTTGCGAGAAGACGCGATCCTTCCAGGAAATGTCCTGTATCGGAAACGGCAGCACCTGAAGTTGCGACGAGCCGGGAAATTTTGGAAACAGGTACAAGCCCGGCCCGACCGATAGCTTCCAATCGCTGGTTGATTGCGGCTCGTCGGCGCGCGCGGGGCCCGCAATGCCCGCCACCGCAAAAGCGCTGACCGCCGCGATCGTGAGCGCGCGCTTCATGCTTTTGCTTTCCTCACGACAGTCGCCAATTGCCGCAGGCGACGCGCAAGCGCGCGCGAGACGACCGGCATCGGATTGTCGCTAGCCGCGGTTGCGGCTACGCTTTCGCGCAGGAAGAGCGCGCATTCACGCGCGACCACCTCCCGCTCGTTGTCGGACGTAATCATGTGATAGGAGTCATCCAGCCAGACGGTTCGCAGAAACGGCGCGCCGAGATGGGTCCCAACGAATCGCGCGTTATGCGGGCTCGACGTCTCATCGTCGATCGCATGAATAATCAGGCAGTCGGTTCGGATGCCTTTGAGTTTCTTTCGCACCGAGCTTGCGAGGCGACTCGCCTCGTGCAGTGCAGGGAGTCCGATCGACGCAGGTCCGACTTCGCTGATCTCGTTTTTGCGCATCGCACGCGCGATCTTTGAGCGCAACGCTTCATTGCGCAGGCCGTAGGGTTCGTGCTCGCGGTAGCGGTAGCGTGAGCGAATGGGCGTGTAATAGACGTAGTCGAGCAAAAACCGATACCAGGGAATCGCCCAGCCGTCATAGTTAAGCGTGATCGATAACAGGAGCAATGCACGGGCGGCCGGTCGCTCGTGCGCGACAGCGGCCGCGAGCGTTGCGCCCATCGAGAGACCGCAAATCGAGACGTGCCGGTAGTGGGCGGCGAGTTTGTCGAACTCCGCGACGGCCGCGCTGACCCATTGCTCCATCCGCTGATGTCCGGTGCCTGCGCTATAGCCGGGGAGTTCTGCGGTGTGTGTGGTAAAGCCTTCATCGGCAAGAAGCCGCGCAAGGAAGCGCAATTCCAGCGGCGAACTCGACAGGCCGTGCAAGAGCAAGACAGCGTGATCGCTGCACTCGGCAGTCGAAATGTGGGGGGCGTTTATATCAGTCATCCGCGCGCAGTACCAGAAACTCGCCGGAAGACGTGATGAAGCGATCGCACACGCATTCAACGGGGTGCCAATCGTCGCGGCCTACAGACAAAAAACGGATGCGATGATGACCGGGCGTGAGGCGCCCGCTCACGCGCGCAAGATCCTCTTTGTGCACCTGCGTATGCTTCGCGCCATAGGCGATGCCTGCATTCAGCGATGCGTCGTCTATGACGCCGCTGGCTCCCGCGGTCGCCGCTGCGGCCACGAAACTGCCCGGGGGCGCGCTGTCCACCGGGTTTAGCGCCTTGATGAGTATGAGCGAACGGGTGTACTGCGCGACGTGATGCAGCATGCGGTGCATCTCATCCGTGGCCCGACGGGCGAGTAGCCGCTCGTTGTCGTGACGCAGCAGCATTTCATAGCGCGACTGAGCCACCGCCGCGAGCAACTCGGCGCTATATTGCGCGCGCCGCAAGCGTTCGACGAGCGTGATGACGACGATGGTGATGAGCGGATAGGAGATCAGTAATCGGAGGTCTGATGCATCGATGATGCCGATCTCTCCATAGGGCGGCACGAAAAGGAAATCGGCAAGCCAGAGCCCCAGCAGCATCACGCAAAAGGCGGGCGCGAGCCCACAGTAATACTCGACCAGCACGGCGGCGATGAGAAACGCGGTTCCCGGCATAACGGAACCTAGCAGCGGGTGCAACAGTGCTCTGATCGCAGCAGCGGTAACGAGTACCGCTGCTGCGATCAGCCACCTGTTGCGGCCACGCGGCGCCCAGCGTTTTGAATTTTTGACTTGCATGCATCCGACACGATGATAATAGCTTTCATCATGTTAACGGAAAAATTCCAAAAAGCTTTAGCGGGTGACCGTCACGCTGCCCAAACACCAGCTCGCCGCCTTGCAAGCAATCGCTTCGCGTGAGGACGTGAGCGTCGCGTGGCTAGGGCGCGCTCTTCTGCGGCATTCGCGATACCGCCGACAGGCGCTCCTCATGGGAATCCCTCGTGGGATGCCCTCATGCGCACGCGCCGACGAAGCCTGCAAGTTCGACAGTGCGCGGCTGCGCGAACAGCTCGGTCGGATGGCCGCGCTCGTGCACCCGCCCTTCGTGCATGAACACCAGTTGATCGCCGACTTCGCGGGCGAAGCGCATCTCGTGCGTGACCATGATCAGTGTCATCCCTTCGGCCGCGAGTTGCCTGACGACCGCGAGCACCTCGTTGACGAGCGTCGGATCGAGCGCCGACGTAATCTCGTCGCACAGGAGCACGCGCGGCTGCATCGCCAGCGCCCGCGCGATCGCGACGCGCTGCTGCTGGCCGCCCGATAATTGGTCGGGATACGCATCGAACTTCCCCGCCAGACCCACTTTGTCGAGCATCTTTTCCGCCAGCACGCGGCATTCGGCGTGAGCGAGCCTGCGCACGCGCCGCGGCGCCAGCATCACGTTCTCGCCGGCCGTCAGATGCGAGAACAGATTGAACTGCTGGAACACCATGCCGACCGTGCGGCGCAGCGCCAGCAGATCGCGCTGCGTGTTGCCGAACTGCCGGCCGGCGATGCGGATCGCGCCGTCATCAAAACTTTCCAGGCCGTTGATTGCGCGCAGCAGCGTGCTTTTACCCGAGCCGCTGCGGCCGATGATCGCGACGACTTGCCCTTCATGGACGTCGAGGTCGATCCCCTTCAGTACAAGGTTTGCGCCGAAGCGCTTATGCAACTGCCTGATCTCGACGAGACTCTCGGCCGACATGTAATTTCCTTTCGATACGCCGCGCGCACAGCGACAGCGGATAACACAGCGCGAAATAGCCGATGGCGACGAAGCCGTAGATCATGAACGGCTCGTAGGTGGCGTTCGCGAGCATGCCGCCGGTTTTCGTCAGTTCAGTGAAGCCGATGATCGACGTCACCGCGGTCGCCTTGACGACCTGCACCGAGAAGCCGACCGTCGGCGCGATCGCGAGCCGCAGCGCCTGCGGCAGCACGACGAAACGCAACTGCTGCGCATGCGTCATCGCGAGTGAGCCCGACGCTTCCCATTGGCCGCGCGGCACCGCCTCCACGCAGCCGCGCCAGATCTCCGCGAGATACGCGCTGGTGAAGAGCGTCAGTGCGAGCGCGGCGGCCAGCCACGGCGGTACATCGAGGCCCCACAGCGCGAGCCCGAAGAAGATCACGAACAACTGCATCAGGAGCGGCGTGCCCTGGAAGAGTTCGATGTAGGCGCGCGCGATCACGCGCGGCGGGCGGTGCCGGCCCACGCGCATGAACAGCAGCGCGAGCCCGGCCGCGCCGCCGAGCACGAAGGCAGTGAGCGCCAGCGCGAACGTCCATTGCAAGCCGTGCAGCAGACCGCTAACGATGTCCCACAACGTAAAGTCGCTCATCGTGACCGCCGCCGCGCAAGCACCGCGTTGCCGCCGAACATCAACACCTGCCGCAACGCGATCGCGAGCACCAGATATAACGCGGCCGTCACAAAGTACGTTTCGAACGCGCGGAAGTTGCGCGATTGGGCGAAGCTCGCGGCAAACGTCAGGTCGGTCGTCGAAATCTGCGAGCAGACCGACGAGCCGAGCATGACGACGACGATCTGGCTTGCGACCGCCGGCCAGACCTTTTGCAGCGCCGGCCGAAGCACGACGTGCACGAAGATCTGCGCGCGCGTCAGCGCGAGCGACTGTGCCGCCTCGACTTGGCCGCGCGGCGTCGCCTCGATGCCGGCACGAATGATCTCAGTCAGATACGCGCCGAGATTGATCGCCATCGCGAGCAGCGACGCCTGCCACGCGTCGAGCCGCACGCCGAGCGATGGCAGTCCGAAGAAAACAAAGAACAACTGGACGATGAACGGCGTGTTGCGGATCGCCTCGACGTAGACGCCGAACACGCGATCGAGCGGCGTCACGCGCCACGCGCGCGATACGCCGCCGGCGATGCCGAGCGCCAAGCCGCAGACGGTGCCCGCGATCGTCAGCGCGACCGTGAACGCGGCGCCGCTCGCGAACAGGGGCGCGTATGGCAGCAGCGCGCCGAAATCAAAACGATAGGACATGCGCTTCTCCGAAGCCGGGCGGCTCTTACAGCCCGGCCGGCAGCGTTTCGTGCAGCCACTTCTGCGAGATCGCGTCGAGATCGCCGCCCTTCTTCGCCTGCGCCAGCACGCCGTTGATCGCCGACATCAGCGCCGGCTGACCCTTGTTGATGCCGACGAAGCACGGCGAATTCTTGATGAGGAACTTCGTCATGAGCGCGCGCTTCGGATGCTTGCCGTTGATGGCCGCGGCCACCACGTTGCCGGTCGCGATCAGGTCGACCTGCCCCGACAGATAGGCGGCGATGGTCGCGTCGTTGTCCTCGAAGCGCTGGATCGTCGCGGACGGCGGCGCGATGCCGGTCAGCGCGAGATCCTCGACTGCGCCGCGCGTCACGCCGATGCGCTTGCCCGTGAGGTCGGCTGCGCCGGCGATCGTCGCGTCGGCCGGACCGAACACGCCGTTATAGAACGGCGCATACGCGGTCGAGAAGTCGATCACCTTCTCGCGATCGGGGCTCTTGCCGAGGCTCGACACGACGACGTCGACCTTGCCCGTCGTCAGGTACGGAACGCGGTTGTCGCTCTTCACCGGCACGAGTTCCAGCTTGACGCCGAGACCGCGCGCGAGCAGGGCGCCGGTGTCGATGTCATAGCCGCGCGGCTGCATGTCGGGGCCGATCGTGCCGAACGGCGGAAAGTCCTGCGGCACGGCGACGCGCAGCACGCCGGCCTTTTTGATGTCAGACAGCGTATCCGCGTGAGCGGGCGCGGCGGCGGTCCATGCGGTCACGGCGACGAGCGATGCCGCGACGAACGCGCGGGCGGAGCGAAACGACGAAACGAAAATCATGGAGTCCCCGATGGATAGGCCTTGTGGCGTATGGGTCCCGCAAACAGTCGAGCACAAACGGTTGCGCGGGCCGGGCGAAGACAATGCACGGACCATGCCAAGCCGTTGCGATGCGCCGCGCGCGTTGCTGGGCGCGGGTGGGCGACCGGTCCCGCCGCGCGGCAGGAGGGTTTTGCACCGAGCGGGTGCATCGGTTGCACGGCGATGGCGCGATCGGCATGGGCGCGGCAGCTCGGACATTCGACATCTCAACCCTGATCGTCGACAATCGTCGGGTCCTTACAACTTATGGCAGGAGTTGCAATGTTCGACCTCTCCACACTGAGCACCTTCGTTGCCGTCGTTTTTGGGCTGTTTCTCATTCCGGGCCCCGCAGTGCTTCTCGTACTAAGTCGTACTGCCCAGGCTGGCCGCAAAACTGGAGTCATGACGGGCCTTGGCATAGCGACCGGCGACTTTGTGCACACCGTCTTTGCCGCAGTAGGCTTATCGGCGGTGCTGATGACTTCCGCACTCGCGTTTAACGCGGTCAAGTACATCGGTGCGACTTATCTAATCTACCTGGGCATTCGCGCAATCCTTGAAAAGAAGAGCGATGCTTCGTTGCCGAAGGCACCAGCCGTGACGCCTGCAAAAGCATTCTTGCAGGCCGTGCCGGCCGAAGTCCTCAATCCTAAGACCGCCCTATTCTTCCTCGCCTTCATGCCTCAATTTGTGCATCCCGAACGAGGTTCGGTCTTTTTCCAGTTCGCCGCTCTAGGCCTTATTTTTGTCGCGTTGAGTTCGTTGTATACAACGATTATCGCGCTTTCGATCCGCCCACTCGGCCGGGTGGTCAGGCGACTGTCTTGGATAAGCCGTTGGCAAGGAAAAATCATCGGCACCATCTTTATAACGCTGGGATTGAAGGTCGCTACCCAACATCGATGAGCCATTAGCCAGTGGCTGGTCTCGGGAAAGGTTGATGGCCGTACAGGAGAATCGTGCCATGCATGTCGGTGAGCGCTTCAACAGCATTACCCATCTCGTCGGCGCAGTGCTGTCGGTAGCTGGGCTTTCCGCGCTGGTAACGATGGGCGCCGACGAGCGTATCCGCCATGGGCACGGCATCTGGCATCTGTTTGTGCTGGCCGGCAGCGTATGTCAGTTCGTGAGCGTGGCGCGATACGTTGCGTGACCGCACAGGCGGGTCCCGGCGCTGGGCCGATTGCGGTGCCGGCGACGCCGCCCAATGTCTCAGTAGCTCGCCGTCATAGACGCATTGACGCTGCGGATAGCCGCCCCCGCGGGTCCGGGCAACCGCATCGGCAACTTGACGGCGCCAGCTACGCCCCTGTACTTCGTTCGGAAACGATCTGCCTAATAGCCTGCTCGAAGACTTCCACCGGCTGTCCGCCGCTCACTAGATAGCGCCGGTCGAAAATGACGGCCGGCACCGACTGAATGCCCATCGCTTGATATTGCTGCTCTTCCGCGCGAACTTTCTCCGCGAATTTCTCGCTCTCGAGTACATCGCGCGCCTGCCCCGCGTCGAGTCCGACCGAACGCGCTGTATCGATCAAGACGCCATGGTCGCTGGGGTCCTTCCCGTCGGAATGATAGGCCTGCAGCAGCGCCAGCTTGAGCTGCACCTGCTTGCCCTCGATCCCAGCCCAATACAGCAATCGATGAGCGTCGAACGTATTGTAGACACGCGTGCGCGCACCGAACTCGAAGCCGACCGCGGCGCCTCGCTCGCGGATCATCGCCTGAGTCTCGGCGATCTGCTCCGGCGTACGACCGTATTTTTTCCCCAAATACTCGATAACGTCCTCGCCTTCGCGTGCCATTCCCGGATTCAGTTCAAACGGGTGCATGACGATGCGCGCATCGACGTCGCTGCCAATGCGGGCGAGCGCCTGTTGAAGCGAGGAAAGTCCGATCGCGCACCACGGACATGCGACATCGGAAACGAAATCAATTTCAAGCGGTTGTGCTGTCATTGCTGCCTTGCAAAGATGAAGATGATCTGTCGGGCTACGCGGCTGGCTCGTCGCCGATCGGTTCTCAAGCGTAACCGGAATTGCCGAGCTCTGCAGGCAGACGCGGGCGCTTCTGATCACCCGGTAGGACACGGTTCAGCCCACGCAATCTTCAAGCTTCAAATCGATCTCGCACGTTCGCAATCTTCTAGTTGCCGCCCGTTTAGCCCAACAGCAACGGTGTTGGACTAGAGGAACTGAATCGGTGAATTCGCTAGGGCCTCCCGTTCCGCGAGCAACCGCCACCCCTCGATTACCTAGGTGATCAACACGTATAGACCTAGGTAATTTGAGCACCTACATTGCTTGCGAGATTAGCAGGAAACCGACAAGTGAAACGGGAGAGGACTGTGTCAGAGCAGAAAACGCAAGAGGTAGACGGCAAGACGTTACGGCGGGTCATCGCGGCCGCTTCGATAGGAAACTTCGTCGAATGGTTCGATTTCGCCGCATACGGATTCCTCGCGACCATCCTGACACGAGAATTCTTTCCGAGCGGCGATCCTACCGTTGGACTTTTGAAGACGTTCGCGGTCTTCGCGGTCGCCTTCGCGTTTCGACCGCTCGGCGGTTTCTTTTTTGGGGTCGTCGGAGACCGAATCGGTCGCAAGCGGACCCTCGCCGTCACTATCCTGTTGATGGCCGGCGCGACAACGCTGATTGGTCTGCTCCCGACCTATGCGAGCATCGGCTACTGGGCGCCGCTGCTCCTCACCACCATTCGCTGCGTCCAGGGGTTTTCCGCAGGCGGCGAGTACGCGGGAGCATGCGCCTATGTGATGGAACACGCGCCGCGCCGGCGCCGTGCGTTCTTCGGTAGTTTTATTCCGGTTTCGACCTTCTCGTCATTCGCGTGCGCGGCAGTCGTCGCTTACGCCCTCGAGTCTTCACTGTCGACGTCGGCAATGATCGATTGGGGGTGGCGGGTTCCGTTTTTGACCGCGGCGCCAGTCGGCCTCATCGGTGTCTATCTGCGCGTGAACCTGCATGAGACGCCGGCCTTCCTAGCGCTCGCGGGAAAAAAAGAAGTCGCGCACGCGCCCCTGATCGAAACCCTACGTTCGCAGTCGGCGAACATCCTGAAACTCGGCGCGTTCATATCGGTGACGGCGCTGTCCTTCTACACGTTCACGACGTACTTCGCGACGTACCTTCAGGTAGCCGGGCATCTTTCTCGCGGGACCTCGCTTCTCGTGACGGTCCTTGCCCTCTGCTTCGCAGCGGCCTCATGCCCGCTCGCCGGTTGGTTATCCGATCGGGCGGGCCGTCGCACGACGATCGCGAGTGCCTGCATCTTCATCATCGCCTCGGTTTATCCCGCTTTCGCGCTCGGCGGATCGGGTGACTTGTCCCGATCACTGCTTGGCGTGGCACTCCTTGCCGTGGGCGCCGTAATTTGCGGCGTGGTCACCGCGCCGCTTCTGTCCGAAGTCTTCGCAACGAAAACCCGATACACTGCCTCCGCCATCACCTACAACCTTGCGTACACGATCTTCGGCGGCACCGCGCCCCTAGTCGCGACATGGCTCATTTCGAAAACGGGAACCAATCTGTCGCCGGCGTATTACCTGATGGCAGTGGCAATCTTCGCAATGATCGGCGGCCTGTCGCTGCGTGAAACGTCCAAAACCGCCCTCGAGGAAGCGGGCGCCGCGACTGAAAGCGCTAGCGGTGAGGCGAGCGTCGGACAAGCGATAAACCGAACCGTCTGAGCGCGGCTGGCGGGTGATTCAAAGGACAGCGAACATGACCGACGCGATGTCCGATCTCGACTACGGGGATCTCTTCAGGCATCTTCCCGTCGCTGTGATCGTGGCCAGAGAAAGAATCATGGTCGACTGCAATTCGAGAGCCCTGGAAATGTTCAGGGCGGAACGCAGTGACATAGTCGATCAGTCGTTCTCCGTGCTTTACCCGCAGCAGAAGGACTTTGCGGCGACCGGCCGCCGCCTCGCGCCCCTGATCGCAAAACGCGCGATGTTCAGCGACGACCGCATCATGCGGCGCATCGACGGAAGCCATTTCTGGGTCACTGTTTGTGGTTTTGGATATAACCCGAAGCGCCCGTTCGAACTGGCGATCTGGACCTTCACCGACTCATCGGAAGGCCTGAAGCAACCTAAAATCGCGAGCACCTTGACGGGACGTGAGCGCGACGTTGCGGCGTTGCTTGTTCATGGCATGTCGAGCAAAGAGATCGGCAAGGAGTTAAATATCAGTCCTCGCACGGTCGATATCCACCGTGCAAGCCTCCTGCGCAAATACGAAGTCAAGACGACGCCGGATCTAGTCTCGCGGCTGCTTGCTTGAACCATCTACCATCTCGGCACCGAGCTTTCTGCCGGGAACGTTAAAAGATCGCAATCGCGACCTTCGAGACACCCTGAAAGCGCGGTGCGTCATTGCGCTGACATGATTCGAAGCGCTGGTCGTCCACCGACGTCCTTCAGCGGGAAATACGAGCGGTGCGTGATGGGGTCAACGGCGACCACATGGGCGTTGGGTCCAAGGTGGCCTTCGCCTATCCTCGCGACATTCGAGCCTCGGACACTGAACATCGAAACAATGCCGGCTTCGCCCGCCACATAGAGTGTGCCCGGCGCCGGATCGAACGCGAGTACGTCCGGGTCGCCACCGATGCCGAACGACTGGACGACCCGCCGAGTTCCCATATCGAACACGAGCAGCTTGTCGTTGCCCTGACAGGCGATAAAGGCGAGCCGGTCCCGAAAATCAATCAGCAGCCCATGGTTGTGATCCGCCCCGGCAAGCTTGAGACGGGCGACGATTCTATCCGACGTCGGGTCGATTTCAACGAGTTCGTTGCTTGTCTGAACGTTCACGAAGATATGGCGCGATTGCGGATCGTATTGGGTATTGCCCACCTCGCCGCCGAGCGCAATGGTTGCCACACGCCGGTTGTCCCGAACATCAATGACTGTTTCCGTGTTACCGGTCTCGTCCGATACGTAGAGTTTATGCACATCGGGCGCGTAGGCCATCCCATCCGGATAGCTCCGGCATGCCTGTATGCGTTACCAGCCACGCGGGCACGCCCGCGGCGAGCGAACCGAGCGCTGCCGACATCGCGCCGATCAGGCTGTAGCGCGCAAACAATGCCGTTCGCGCTTCGCCGGCCGCCATTTCGGCAAGGCGTGATTGCTCCAGGGGAAGAAAGAGGCTGACGTCGCCTGAGCTCGGATTGAGCGTACCCACGAAGGCCACGATCAGGATCGGCAGGAACGACGAAAACCCGCTAAACCCGAGTCCGGTGGCGATCATCAATGCGGCGGCAAAAACGAACATCCGGCGCGCCGTGAAACGATTGGCAAAGGCACCGACCGCTATCGTCGCCACGGCGGAGCCGATAAGCGTCGCGGTGCTGATCAGGCCGACGCTGACCTGTCCTAACCCAAGCGCGAGCAGATATGCCGGCAGCAGAACCGCGATGAATCCATCGCAGAAACCGCGCAGTCCGCGACTTACCAGCAGCAACCGTGCTGCGCTGTCGGCGCCGGCCGGCAATACCCAACGCGACATCCGGTCCGCCAATGAAGCGGTGCGGCCTTCCTCACGTGTGTTCATTGCTGCAAATTGCGCGCACGCGCGTGCCTTTAGATAGCGTGAGAATGAATGAGCGGATAGACAACAAGACCGAACAGGGCCGCCGCGACGACGATCACCGGCTCCTGGAGTTTCTTGAAGCGCCAGAGCAGCACGACCGTCACAAGGACGAGTGCGATGGTCGGCCAGTCGACGATGGACCTTCGTGCGATGACAATCACTGAGCCGGTAATGGCCCCGACCGCCGCAGCCGTGATGCCGTCGACGAACGCTTTGACGGCGGGCAGCCTGCCGTATTTCTTGAAGTACGGTGCCGGCAGCACCGTGAACAGATAGCAAGGCAGGAAGGTGCCGAGCGCGGCGACGCAGGCCCCCGAAAATCCGGCGACGAGATAACCGATGAACCCGACCGTGATGACGACCGGTCCCGGTGTGATCATCGCCACAGCCACGGCATCGACGAATTGCTTGTCGTTGAGCCAGTGGTGTTCGGTCACCACGCCACCGTAGAGAAACGGCACGATCGCGAGTCCCGAGCCGAACACAAACGCGCCGGCCTTGGCGAAAAAAGCGCCGATCTGGCCGAGCAAAGATAGGTCGATACCGCTGAAAACGCCGCTCAAAGCCGCTGTCTGCGTCATCGCAAGCGCATTCAGTCCGCCCTTGTGTAGCCATTTCGGCGGCGCCCGCCAGAACCAGTTGAGCAGGCCCCCCGCGATAAACAGCCACGCGATTTCGGATTCGGTGGCAACGGTCACGGCCGCGAGCGTCAGGAATATCGCCCACAGCAGCCTGTCTGTGCCGACGGTCTTTCTAGTCAGCTTGTAGGCGCTCATCGCAATGATTCCGACCACCGCGGCACCGACGCCGTAGAAGACCGCCTGCATCCAGGGCAGGCCGCCAAACCGGGCATAGGCCCAACCCAGCGCGACGACCATCAGGAATGAAGGCAATACAAAGGCGATACTCGCCAGCGTCGCGCCAACAACGCGGTAATGTACGTAACCGAGATAAATGCCGAGTTGCGCGGCAAGCGGCCCAGGCATCATTTGAGCCAGCGCCAGCCCCTCCTTGTAGTCCTGTTCGCTGATCCAGCCCCGGCGCTCGACGAGGTCGCGGTGCATATAGCCGACGAGCGCCACCGGGCCGCCAAAACCGAAGGCTCCGAGCCGCAGCATGTAAAGGGCCAGCTGGCCGAGCGTGTAGCCGGGTTGGGTCGCCGTCGTGGTGTTCATGGCCGGCCCCCTGCGTTGCCGTTTTTTGTGCTCACCGCAAAGTGTGCGTAGATTGAATCCAACACGCGACCTATCTCCTCGAGCAGTTGATCGTCGTCCAACGCGCGTTGCCGCATGCCGGCCATCACCGCCTCAAAACCAATCGCCTCGGGCACCGGCGTGCCGCCGACATCCAACGCATGCACCATTTCGCCGAGCCGAAGAAGCGCCGCGTCGTCATCGAGACCGAAGCTCACGACCAGCACCTCGAACGTCACGCGCTCGCCCACATGCGTAAAGGCGGCGCCGTCGAAGTCGAAGCCAAGCGCCTCCTGCGGGCAGGCCTTCGGCGACACGAGCCACACGAAGCGCGCCTGCGGATCGATGAAGCGGCGGATCAGCCAGGCGCTCGCGGCGCGATCGACCCATAGCCGTTGCCGGGTCGCCCACGTCCGTGCCTGATAGTCGTCGCGCTGCAGGCGCCGGATAACCCGCTCAGCCGCATGCGGCTCGCCCGGCGACAGGACCGTATCCGCGAGCGCCAGGAAGTCTTCCCAGGCCACTTCGGCCTCGGTCGATGCCGCGCCCGGGAAATAGTCGATCAGCCGGATCGCGTCATAGTCCTTGCGCAGGCGACGCAGCAGGCGGGTGACCTCTGCCGGTGACTGGCCTCCCAGCGTTTTCCGCGCGATTCCCAACGCCGAGACAAAGGTCGCGTAATCGTCGTTCCGATCGAACAGTGCGCGAAAGTCTGCTTCCTGCGACGAGTTCAGACTTTGCGCCCGCAGCAGATGCGCGGTACCGCCGGCATCATCGATGCTGGCAGCGAGTTCGCGCAGCATGTCCTCACGCTCGACGGTATGCGGCAATAGATAGATGCCGTCACGCAGGACGGCGCACCCCTTCGCTTTCAGCGCCCGCCATGCCCGCATGCGCGCAGTGGCGTTCTCGGTTGGGAACGTCAGGACGAGGACAGACCAGGTGGTTAATGTCGTCATGTAAAATACACTACACATAGGTAGCGTACTTTACAACTTATTTTAACGGAGAAGGCTCAATGCAGTGGGTCACGAATGCGATTCGACCCAGTGGAACAATCGCGGGCCGTAGCATGCGCTACCGATCAACAGGACGACCGTCAAACCGAGATTCCACGCAAGGATCATTACCGTCGCGTCGAGAGGATGGAACAGCGACAACGCCACGGCGGTCATCGCGGCGACGGCAAGCCCCCCCGTCATCGCCACCGGCACGGGCGCGAGGCGTGCGACATGGCGCAGCATGACTAACAACGTCAGCGAAAGCGGCACACTGGTCAGCACGAGCGTCGCGAAGCAGCGCGCGGTTTCGCCGGGCGAGATACCGTCGGGACCGATCTCGATCCAGTTCGTCAGGCAACCGTAGCCGATCATGGACGTCCAAACGAGCAGCGCCGGTAGCGGCAGCAACAACCAGCGCAGCGAGCGCCCCGGTACGCTGGCGATAAACGCGGCGACGGCGGCCAGGCCGCCCGTTGCCGCGGCAGTCACGACACCCGTGAGGAACACGCGCTCGTGCAGCTTGAGCGGCAAATCCGGGCGCAAGCCCTGGGCGACGGCGACGGATAGCAGCAGCAGCGCCGCAAACATCAGCCAGCCCGTCGCCCGCCAAAGCGGGCGACGCAGCGGACGCACCGGCGCACTGTCGGCCACCAGCGATTCGATCAGTTCGGACGTCGAACGCCTCATTGCCGGTTCCCCTGCTTTTCCAACAACCTGCGCAACGCCTTGAGCCCGCGATGGACCGCGGCCTTCAACGCGCCTAGGGTCATGCCGGTCGCCACGGCCGCTTCCTTCAACGACATCTCCTCGAGCTTCAGCATCCGGATCGCCTCGCGCTGACCTGGCGGTAACTGGGCGAGCACTTCGCGCAGCACGCGCGCATCCGCCGCTTCTTCCATAAGATTCGCTCCGTCACCCTGCAAGGTTTCATGTTCCGGATCGAGCGGCACTTCGCGCGATACCGCGCGCCCCTGCCGCCGCAATGCATCGACGATGCGCCGGCTCGCGATCGACACCAGCCAGGGCCCGAACGGCCGCTCGGGCGCATACGTATGACGCACCTGGTGGATCGTCGCGAGAATGTCCTGAACGACGTCTTCGACGGCATCCGGATGCACGCCGCGGCGCGCAGCGAGGCGCCTCAGGTACGGCGCGATGCTCTCGAGCAAGCGCCGGTACGCGTCCTTGTCGCCGATCTGCGCACATGCCATCAGCATCGACCAGTCGGGCGATCCGTCCTCCCGGGTTGCGGCCTGCGCGCCGACGCCGCGTTCCGGTCCGGGTGCCGGCCGGACCAGATGGATGCGGCGTCGCCGATGGCCTTTCTCGTCAGTCATGACCCATCGATCCTCTTAAGACGCAGCGCAAAAAGCGGCGCAAAAAATTTTCGGCACGCTGAGTAACCTTTGGCTGCGACGGAGCGAATTTTTTGACAAGGTCGCGCATCGGCGATCCCACGTCAGGAGAACACACCATGAGCAAATCCGCTTCGGCCATTTCCTCGCTATCCGCCGCCGTCGGGCTCGCGCTCGCCATGCAAGCCGTCCCGGGGCAAGCGCAGGGCATGAAGGATATGAGCAATATGCCCCAGATCGTCAAAGACAACATGGCCAGGATGGCGCAAAACCACCTCGAAAAATGCTACGGCGTGAACGCGGTAGCCAAGAACGACTGCGCCGAAGGGGCCCATTCGTGCGCTGGCCAGTCCACGCAGGCTCGCGATGCGAAGTCCTTCGTGCTGCTGCCGGCCGGCGACTGCAGCAAGATCGCGGGCGGCAAACTCAAGGCCAGCTGAAGACGGGTTCCGCCATGAACGTATCCGCGCCATCGCATTGCGCGGCGCCACGGCCAGTCCCCGCGCGGGCGGGCGTTGGCCTGCGCTTCCGGCACCATCAGGCAGTGCTTGATGAGAAGCCGGCTGTCCCTTGGTTCGAGGTACACACCGAGAACTACATGGGGGGCGGAACGGCGTCGCAATATCTGGACGCCATCCGCCGCGACTACCCGCTGTCGCTGCATGGCGTGGGCCTGTCCCTCGGCAGCCCCGATGGGCTGGACGCCGCGCATCTGGCTCGCATATGCGCAACGGTGCGACGTTTCGAGCCCGATCTGGTGTCCGAGCACGTGGCGTGGAGTGCGGTGGGCGGAACCTATCTGGCCGATCTGCTGCCATTGCCGATGACCGAGGAAGCGCTGGACGTCATGTGCCGACATATGGACCAGGTTCAGGACGCACTCGGGCGGCCGATTCTGGTGGAAAACCCGTCCACGTACCTGCAGTTTGTCCACTCGACCATTCCGGAATGGGAATTCCTCGCGGAAATCACGCGACGAACAGGATGCGGCCTGCTTTGCGATGTCAACAACATCTACGTCAGCGCCTGCAATCACGGCTGGGATCCGCGGGCCTATCTCGCTGCGCTGCCGCCGGCGTCGATCGGCGAGATTCATCTTGCGGGTCACAGCGTCAGGCAGTTCGAGGACGGGCACACGCTGCGCATCGACGATCACGGCTCTCGCGTCGCGCCCGAGGTCTGGACCCTGTATCGCGAAGCGCTGCGCCGTTTCGGCGCCGTACCGACACTGATCGAATGGGACACCGATGTGCCGGCGCTGGAAACCTTGATGCAGGAAGCGGCAATTGCAGAATTTGCACTGGAGACGGCTCGATATGAACCCGCCCGCATCCACGCTGGCTGAATTGCAGCGAGCGGTTCGAGAAAATCTGCGCGGCGCGGGGGGAGACGCCGAGGCGTGGATCGTGGCTGACGGCCTCGCGCCCGTTGCGCGTCTGTCGATCTATCGCAACACGGCGACCGGCGTGCTGGTGAATGCGATTCGCCTGGCGTTTCCGGCCGTGCAACGTCTCGTTGGAGCGGAGTGCTTTGAAGGAGCCGTCCGACGCTTCATCGACGCATCGCCGCCGGATAGCGCATGGCTGGACGAGTATGGCGCGACGTTTCCCGCATTTCTCGCGCAACTCCCGGAGACAGCATCGGTGCCATATCTCGCCGGTGTCGCGTATCTCGAGTGGCAGGTGAATAGCGTGTTGCATGCACCGGCCCTCCCGACACTCGACCTTCCACGTCTGGCATTGCTTGACGATGATGCGCTCGGCGCGCTGCGCCTGTGTCCGCATCCGGCGGTACGGCTCGCGCATTTCGCCTTTCCGGCCGATGCGATCTGGCGCGCGGTGCTCGAGCAGGACGCCCCGGCGATGCATTCGATCCGACTCGACGATGGTCCGGTGCACCTGCTCGTGCAACGTACGGCCGAAGGAGTCGAGGTCCTTCGCTTGGGCGATGGCGAGTACCGGATCGCTGCTGCACTCTTTGCCGGCGAAGCGATTCGCGACGCGCTGTCTGTCGCTCTAAGCACGGACGGGTACGCTCTTCTGGCCTTACTGCTCGGGCGCGCATGCTTTGCCGATGCCGAGTCGGTGCCCGACGCCGGATCTCCTTCTGGAGGATCATCGCCATGCCTGACCTAACACCCACCAACCGCCATGCGTCGTCCGTTCCCTCGCGGCTGTTGCGCGTCGCAAAGCGGCTAGAGCGAGTGCCGTATTGGCTGCTCGCGATCCCGCTGCGGCTCGCGGTGGCGACGGTCTTCTGGAATTCCGCCATGGCCAAGCTCGCGAACTGGGACGCCGCGCTCGCGCTGTTTCGCGATGAATACAAGGTGCCGCTGCTGCCGCCGGAGATCGCCGCTTATATCGGCACCTCGATCGAACTGAGCACGCCCATTCTGCTCGTGCTGGGGCTCGGGACCCGGCCCGCGGCGTTAGTGCTGCTCGGCATGACGTCGGTGATCGAGATCTTCGTCTACCCGCAGGCATGGCCGACCCATATTCAGTGGGCGGCGATGCTGCTCGTGCTGCTCTGCCGCGGGGCGGGCACGCTGTCGGTGGATCACTGGCTGCGCCGCCGCTGGACCTCCGGACACACGGGACGAACGGTCATTCAGTAGTGGCCCGCGAATGGCTGGATCAACGACCCATTCAGCGCGCCCGCACCTTCTTCGCCTCGACGCGCAGCAGGCTGACGCGCAGATCATCCCAGTGTTCGAGGAAGGCATCGCGCGCGGCCGCGAAGTCGCGCGTCTTCAGGCAGGCAATCAAGTGCTCGTGCTCTCGCACGATTTCCTTCGGGTGTTCGTAGAAATGCTGGCGCTGCACCAGCAGCAATTCGATCTCGCTCTCGATCGCTTCATAGCTGCGTTGCAGCCGCTCGCTGCCGCTGGCCGCCACAATCGCGCGATGAAAGTCGCGATCCCCCTCCACCATGAACGAGACCGGCGCGTCGTCGGGGGCATCCCGCAGCCGCTCGACCGCATTGATCGCCTCGACCGGAATGTGCCCGGTATGCACGATCATCTTCACCGCCTCGACTTCGAGCACGCCCCGAAAACGCGTTACGTCGACGATGTCGTCGGCCGAGAACTCCGGCACGAAGAACCCGCGATTGGGCACTTGGCGCAGGATGCGGCGCGCGACCAGCAACTGCGCGGCCGTGCGGAACGTGCTGCGCGACACTTCGTACTGCTCGGCCATCTTGATGTCGCGCAGGTACTCGCCCGGCGCGAAATCGCCGTTCAAGATGCGGGTCTTGAGCTTCTCGGCCAGCGCTTGAACGGCTGTGGGCTTGGCCGCCTCGGCGACGCTCGCCGGTTTAGGAATCGGTGCACTCATATCGCGATGGGTCGTTGGAATCACGATTATAGGTGGCCGACGCGGACGCTAACATGACGCCTGTCGACGATCGGCCGGGTTTGACGCGACCGGCCATCGTTGACTAGAGCGAGGCGAGCACGGCGTCCAGTTCCGTCAGCAAGCGGTCCGCGTCCTTGGCCGCGAACACCAGCGGCGGTCGGATCTTCAGCACGCTCGCGTCCGGCCCCGTTGCCGAAATCAGCACGCGCCGCTGGCGCAGGCCATTAACGACCTTGAGCGCCGTCGCGATGTCGGTGTCCTTCTTCGCGCGATCACGCACCATCTCGACGCCGAAATACAGACCGGTGCCGCGCACATCGCCGATGCATTCGTATTTCTTTGCCAGCGCATTCAACCCCTCGAGCATGATCGCGCCGACCCGCTGCACGTTATCGAGCACATAGTCGTCGCGCAGCACGTCGAGCGTAGCCTGCGCGGCAGCGACCGCCACCGAATTGCCGCCGAAGGTGTTGAAGTAGCGCATGTCCCGGCCAAAGCCGGCGACGACCTCGGGGCGCGCGACCAGACCCGCTACCGGGTAGCCGTTGCCCATCGGCTTGCCCAGCGTGACGATATCGGGCACGACACCGTGGCGCTCGTGCCCCCACATGTGGGTACCGCCGCGCCCGAAGCCCGATTGCACCTCATCCGCGATGAACAGTCCGCCGGCGCGGCGCACCACCTCGGCCACCGGCGCCAGCACATCGGTCGGGTGCGCGAAGACGCCATCCGACGAGAAGAAAGAATCGGCGATGAAGGCGGCCAGGCCGCCGCCGTGACGGCGGATGTCCTCGATCTGCAGCGCGACTTGCTCGGCCATGCGCTGACCGATCTCGGACGGCGTCATCCGGTATGAGTCGGGGGCCGGTACCGTGCGCACGTAGGGGCCCAGCAAGGCCTTGCGGCCCAGCGACGGCGAAAAACTCGAGGTGATGTGAGAGTTGCCGTGATAGGCCTCGCTGGTCACGATCACGCCTGTCTTGCCGGTGTACTGCATCGCGATGCGCATGGCCAGGTCGTTGGCCTCGGAACCCGTGCAGGTGAACATCATCTGCCCTTCGCGGATCGACGTGTTGAAGGTCGAGAGCAGGTCCTCTGCATAGTCGAGGATCGGCTCCTGCATGTAGCGCGTATGCGTGCAGAGTGTCGAGAGCTGACGGGTAACAGCATCGACAATGCGCGGATTGGCATGCCCGACGCAGACGACATTGTTGTAGGCGTCGAGATAGTCGTTGCCCTCATCGTCGTACAGATAGACCTTCTCGCCGCGCACAATCTTTACCGGCTCGGCGTAAAACAAGCGATACGACGGACTGAGCAGCCGTAGGCGGCGCGCGATGTGTTGTTGCGTGGCGGCGTCGAGGTGGGAGATCTCCGAGGGATTGAAGCCGTTCGGCATGTCGCCGCGCAGGCTGTCGGCGGGTTTGCCGGTATCGACGGCTTGATTGAGGACGGGCGGCTGCGGCATGGGCGTGGGGGTGGCGTTCATAGAGGGCTCAAGAGAGGTGGAGCGAGTGGGTCGGCGGACGAACTCAAGCAAGGCATGGGAAACGGTGTCATGGTCGCGTTGCATGAACCAGCGCAAATGCTCCCATCCCGGCCGAGTGAAACGCAGGATGTAGGCCTCGTTTTCCGGAAACAGCATGGCGCGCCATGAAGTCAGTAAGGCCCGCGCCGCGACGCGCGCCATCGCCAGGTGCGGAATCAGCAGCAGTTCGTCAGCGCTGAGCTCGGCATGCGCGAGATAGCCGCGCAGCAGGTCGCGCGCCTCGACAAACAGGTCGTGCGAGCCGTCGGCGTCGAAGTCGAGCGGGAATTGATTCATGACCGCCGTGGCGACATCGATGGCTACCGCCGTATGCACGGTGTCGCCAAAGTCGATGATGCCGCTGACGAAGTTCGGGCCGCCTGCGTTGGCGACGATGTTCGAGCGGTTGAAGTCGTTGTGCACGACTTGCGTCGGACAGCGGCGTAAGGCCGGTTCGATCGCCGCAAAGCGCGCGAATGCCTGCTCGATCAGCGAGCGGTGCAACGGGTCGGCGATATGGGCCTGCAACCCCGCGAGACTCGCCAAGTGCTTCACGTCCCAAGCCAGCACCCGGTGCTCGTGCGGATGCCGGAAGTCGGCCATGGCCAGGCGCAGTTGCGCCAGCACCTCACCGATCTCGTATCGATTGCGTGCGCTAGGGTGCAGTGTGTCGAGCGGCGTGCCTTCGAGGTAGCTGTAGAGCCTCGCCGTGCGGTGCGGCTGCGTGGATGAGGCTAACGCGAGCGGCACGATAAATTGTCCATCAATACTTGGCAGCACGCGCGACACCGGCAACCGGGGCGCGACGAGCGCGACGTGCCGCATCGCGGCCACCTGCAAGTCGAGCTCTTCAGCTGTCTCGCCGGGGTTCGAGATCTTCAAGACGTACCGCGCGCCGTCGCAGGCGTCGATACGAAAGGTGTCGTCCTTCTCGGTCGAAAACCTCGTAGCTGCCCCATCTATGCCGTAAACGCGGCGTGTGATCGCAATCGCATCAGCGGTATCCAGACGGGGAAAGCTGACCGACAGGCCGCTAGTTAACAGGGCATTGAGCCCCGTTGCCTGCGGAGAGGATGCGACGCTAAGCGTGGAATGTGTGGACATGGACGAGCGGGGGAAGCGATGGTAGGCGCTATTATTGTCGGACAATCGTGGAATGTAAAGCCGAAAACGACGCCTTTCTCCGGGCTTGTTTCCCTGTTATTGTTCTACAATGTTTCCGCAAGTTAGGTTGGAGTACCGGCATGCGTGCACCACTGTGGAAGATCGAGGCAACCCCGGCACTAGGTATCGGCGCTGTCATCGATAGGGTTACGCGGCGCCATCGGCCTGAATCGAGGCGTCAGTCGAACAGCGCGATGTGCGCGCCTGGCCGGCGTCGAACGCGGGGGCCAGGGCGGCGCGAATGGCTTACAAGCCGAGCTGTTCGGCCAGCTCGATGATGCTTCTGACGGGCGTATACCCATATTCCGGCGCTTCCGGTTCATGGCCGCGGAGCACGTGAGCCTTGTGGACAATGCCGAGGTCGTGCGCGGTCATCAGGTCGTAGCGCGGGCTCGACGAAACGTGGAGGATTTCGTGAGGCTGCACGTCGAGCTTCTTGAACATGTATTCGAAGCCTTGCATGCGCGGCTTATAGGCGCCGGCGTCTTCGGCCGTGATGACGGCATGGAACGGCGCGCCGAGCTTCTCGATATTGCTCATGATTTGCGCGTTGTCCGCGTTGCTCAGCCCGACCAGCTTGTATTTCTTCGCGAGGCGGGAGAGCCCTTCCGGGACGTCCGGGTGCGGGCCCCAGGTCGGCACGGCCAGGTAAAACTGTTCGGCCTCGGCTTCGATGAACGGCACGCCGGTGCGCTCGCAGGTGCGGCGCACGGCATGGATGACGACCTCGCGGAAGGGCTTCCAAGCGCCGAGCACTTCGTCGCGACGATAGGCGGCGAACAGCTTGACGAAGTTGTCCATCGCGTCGCCGCGAAGGCGGTTGCCGTAGATGTCCCGCGCCAGGTCGGCCATACGGAAATTGACGAGGGTGCCGTAGCAATCGAACGTGATGAATTTCGGCTCGAAGTCGATCATGTCTTCAGTCTCGATGAGTGACGAATCCCGAGGGATTCTTGAATGGGGGGCTTGCTGGAAGCCATTTCGCGCAAGCACCGATAGCGATGTCGGTACTTCAAATTTAATCTGGAAAGCGTCGCGCCGATGCCGAATTGATCGGTGCAAAAGACAAAAGTCGAAGCGTTTTTTGGCAGATTCGCGGCAGGTCCTGCTGTATGAAATCGCACGGTGCAGAACACCGCGTACAAACAGCAAGATCGCCGTATCGTCGTACTAAGGGGTGGGGTGGCTATCTAGATTGAAGTGGACGCGAAAGCGCTCACCTGGAGGCTACCTCACCGGACGAAGGAGGAGAGGATGAGAACGGATTGCACGTTGGACCGGATGGACTTGCGCATTCTCACCGAGTTGCAGAAGCGCGGCCGCATTACCAATGTGGAACTGGCCGACGCCGTCGGGCTCTCGGCGAGCCCGTGCCTCACGCGCGTCAAGCGGCTCGAGAAGGCTGGGTTCATTGCGGGCTACGGCGCGCGGCTCCGGATCGAGAAGCTCGGTGACTTCCAGATGGTGTTTACCAAGGTCACGCTCGCAGATCATCGTCGCGAAGACTTAGCGCGCTTCGTCGATGCCATTCGCGGCGTCGACGAGATCATGGAGTGCCACCACGCGACGGGCGGCTACGACTATCTGCTCAAACTGGTCACGCGCAACGTCACCCACTATCAGAGCGTGATGGAAGGGCTGCTGGAGCGTGACATCGGGATCGAGAAATACTTCAGCTACATCATCATCAAATCGCCGATCGTCAAGACGCACTATCATCTCGAGACCTTGCTTGCAGCGCGGTGAGGCTTGCTGCGATCCGCCGTATCACGCACCACCTCGCAGATCTGCACCCGGTATTCCGCAAAGAAGGTGCTACGCCCTTTTTTCTTGGCTTCGACGTGTTCGGGATGCTTTGCCCAGGCGCGCATTGCCTCTTCGGACTCGAATTCCACAATGGTTACACGTTCGCCATCCTCGGCGGTGAAGCCCTTGTGGGAAACATAGCCTGGCACGTCGCGGGCCAGGATACTCATCCGCGTCGCCCACTGTGTGTATTCCTCTTGGGCGCCAGCATTCAACCTCGATCTAAAGACTGTCACGATCATTTTTCAATTCCTCCATGGAGCCGCACATGCGATATCGCAGTGATGCGCATGGAGTCTAGATGCTTGAGCTATTTACGTAAAATGAATAAGATCGAACATTATCTTCTCGAAAAAAGAAAATGGACCTTGCCGATCTGCGGGTGTTTCAAGCTGTCGCACAGACCGGCGGCATCACCCGTGCCGCCGCGCTTCTGCACCGCGTACCGTCGAATGTCACGACTCGTATCCAGAAGCTCGAGGGCGATCTCGATGTCGAGCTTTTTACGCGTGAGGGCAAGCGCTTCCAGTTATCGCCAAAGGGCAAGGTACTGCTCGACTATGCCACCCGTCTGCTAGCGCTTGCGGACGAGGCGCGTGGGGCCATGCACGAAAAAATTCCACGCGGCGTCCTTAACCTGGGGGCAATGGAAAGCACCGCCGCTATCCGTCTTCCATCGCTGCTTGCACAGGTGCACGAGCGCTATCCCGATCTGTCGGTCGAACTGCGAACGGGGGCGCCTCGCCCGCTGACTGCGCGTGTCCTATCGGGTGAATTGGATTCAGCGCTGGTTGCGGAGCCGGTATCGGACGCGCGATTGGCGAGCACGCTTGCGTATGTTGAAGAACTCGTCATTATTGGCCCGAAAGACCACCCACCGATCCGGTCCGCGCATGACCTGCGCACGGGTACGTTACTCGCCTTCGAGCCGGACTGTCCGCATCGTCAGCGGCTGGAAGCATGGTGTGCTCGCAGCGACGTGGCCCCCGGGAGAATCATTGAGGTGGGTTCGTACCATGCAATCCTGGGATGTTGCGTCGCGGGCATGGGCGTCGCGCTGATTCCCGCCGCAGTCCTTGATACTTATACCGAACGGAGCAGATTGTCGGTGCATAAACTGAAGGGCGATTTCCGCACGGTGAGAATTCTTTTGATTTGGCGTAAGGACGTCCCGCAGCCGAAAGTCAGCGTAGTAGCGGATCTGTTGCGGGAGGCGCGAGGCGGCCGAACGAGGTCTGCAACGAAGTGAATTCGCCAGACACATCGTGGGATGAATTGACCGCGGTGGACGGCTTTCTAGCGACGGCGACGGCTTTTATCGTGTTCGTGGCGAAGGTGGTTAAGGGGCTTGGGTCCGCTTCGCCTAGAGTCCGCCCTCAACCTTTGGGGTATTTGTCGAATCCTTGCTGGATCGCGGCAGCGCGAACCGCGTCCAGGAAAACCTTGGTACGCCGCGGCAGGCCTCTCGAACCATACACCGCATGCATCTGAGGGCTGTCGCCTGATGAAGACACCAGGCGATAGGCGGGACATACGCGCACCAGCGTGCCGGCCTCGATAGCCGGCTGCACTGCCCAACCGGCCAGCCGCCCCACACCCAGACCGCAGCGCACCATCTCATACAGACCGCTTCCCGTACTAACGCGATGAGCGGGCTGCATGCGCATCCGCACCGTGCGGGCGGCGGACTGAAAGTGCCAGTCCTTCAATATGCGTGGCGCCGTATGCAGAACCATGGTGTGAAGAGAGAGTTCTTCAGGTTCCTGGGCAAGGCCATGCCTCTGGATATAGTCCGGACTGGCGCAAAGGACGCGCTCATAGTGCCAGAGGTGATAGCCGATTAATTCGCTTGCCGCGGGGTAGGCACCTCGAATCGAAAAATCGAGGTTCTGCTCGATCGGATCGACCACGACATCGGTATAAAGCGCGTCGATGCGGATGTCGGGGAACTGCCGGGACAAGGTGCCGATCTGCTCAGGAAGGAAGAAGCGGCTGCAGATCTCGGGCGCGGAGAATCGGATCCAGCCCTTCGCATCGGACTGCAAGTTCGAGATCTCGTCTTCCGCCTCGGCCTGCACTTCCAGCATTTTCCTGGCG
Organism: uncultured Burkholderiaceae bacterium; assembly: GCA_966212065.1. Lineage (GTDB taxonomy): Bacteria > Pseudomonadota > Gammaproteobacteria > Burkholderiales > Burkholderiaceae > Trinickia. Next base: position 65,337 of record CBIHOQ010000016.1, on the reverse strand, counting down.
AAGTCATAGTAGATCTCCCCGGCACCGGTCAGACTCAAGAGCTTGTGGGATCGCGCAAGCAATTGAATACCGAGCTGCTCCTCGAGCGTTTGCACCGTCCGCGTGGCGGAACTGGGAGAGATTCCCATGGCGCGCGCTGCCGTGACGAAGCTGTGCTTTTCCACCACCGCACAGAATACCTTCAATTCCCACAGCGTTCTTCCTTGCATTACTTTTGTCCTCGCAGCTTTCTGCAATGCCGTGTTGCAGTGATCGATCGTCACCGTCCCATACATTGCGGTCATCCAAACCTCGGCAATTATTGCAGCGCATGCCGACCTTCTTCTCGCATAGCCTTCGCCGTTGCGATTTGCGCAATAAGGCGTTGCAACCCGAAGCGACGCACCGACCCTAGACTACGGGCATTCCATTCTTGATCCGCGAGCGCCATGAACGATTCAGCGTATCTGACATTCCAAGCTATCCAGCAGGCTGCCGACAGAATCAGAGGGGTGGCATACCGTACACCCGTCCTGACATCAAGAACGGCGAACGAGATGGCAGGCGCGGAACTGTTCTTCAAGTGCGAGAACTTGCAGCGGATCGGTGCATTCAAGTTTCGGGGCGCCTACAACGCCCTGGCCCGCTTCTCCGTCGAACAACGCCGCAAGGGCGTGCTGACTTATTCGTCCGGCAATCATGCACAGGCGATTGCCTTGTCCGCCCGCATGATTGGCATTCCCGCCACCGTCATCATGCCGGAGGATGCGCCGGAAACGAAGATACGCGCCACCAAGGACTATGGTGCCGACGTTCTTACCTACAACCGATACACCGAGAATCGCGAAGAAATCGGCCGCCGCCTGGCCGAAGAGAAAGGCATGACGCTCATCCCGCCCTACGATCACCCCGACGTGATCTGTGGCCAAGGAACTGCCGCCCTGGAACTGTTCGAAGAGGTGGGCGAACTCGATGTGCTGCTGGTATGCCTAGGAGGCGGCGGCTTGCTTGCCGGATCGGCGCTTGCGGCTGCCGGCATCAGCCCGCACTGCAAGGTCATCGGCGTGGAACCCGAGTTGGGCAATGACGGGCAGCAATCGCTGCGCAAAGGAGAGATCGTTCATATCGCGGTCCCCGACACCATCGCCGATGGCGCCAAGGTCACCCATGTCGGGCATCACAACTTCGCGGTGATCCGGCGCCACGTGGACGACATCGTCACCGTGGCAGACAGCCAGTTGATCGACACCATGAGGTTCTTCGCGCAGCGAATGAAAATCGTGGTCGAGCCGACCGGTTGCCTCGCCGCCGCCGCCGCACTTCAGCAGGTCTACCCGGTTTCCGGAAAAAGGATAGGCGTGCTCGTCAGCGGAGGCAACGTTGATCTGCCCGTCCTGGCGAGGCTCCTTTCCTGAACAAGACGCCTCCTCGCCCCCGGACTACCGCGAGAAGGAAGGCATGAAGTTCTACGGTGCCGTGCCGACCGCGATTCGATCATCCAGATGGAAATTCAATCATGACGAGACGTTTTGCAAGGCTGGAAGAAATGGACCGAGCGCCCGTGCGCCTGATCATAGACGGCCAGCCCGTCGAGGCGCTGGCCGGCGACTCGCTGATGGTCGCCGTGCTCAGCAATGTGGGGTCCCTGCGCGAATCGGAGTTCGGCGACGGCAAGCGCGCCGGCTTCTGCCTGATGGGCGCCTGCCAGGACTGTTGGGTCTGGACCGCTGATGGAGATCGGCTGCGTGCCTGCACCACCGTAGTAGCAGAACAAATGCATATCGTGACGCGACAACCGGAGGCAACATGGCCCAACCTCGCGTAATCATCGTCGGCGCCGGTCCGTCCGGCGTGCGTTGCGCACAGACCCTGGTAGCCGCCGGCCTACGTCCCACCGTCGTCGATGAAAACCGGCGCGACGGCGGCCAGATCTACCGTCGCCAGCCAGACAACTTCACGCGCCCCTACGCCAGGCTGTACGGCACCGAAGCGGGCCGCGCGCAGGCGCTGCACGAGAGCTTTGACGCGCTGCGCGGCAAGGTCGATTACCTGCCCGAGACGCTGGCCTGGAACATCGCGGAGAGCAAGCTGCACATCGTGAGCAACGAGCGTTCGAAGGCATTGCCCTACGATGCGCTGGTGATCTGCTCCGGCGCGACCGACCGCCTCATGCCGCTTAAGGGCTGGCATTACGCGGGCACCTACAGCCTCGGCGCGTCGCAGATTGCGCTCAAGGCGCAGGCCTGCGCGATCGGCCGCCAGATCGTGTTCCTCGGCACGGGGCCGCTGCTGTACCTGGTGGCTTCGCAATATCTGAAAGCGGGCGCGAATGTTGTCGCGGTGCTCGATACCTCGCCCGTGATGCGCCGCGTCGCCGCGCTGCCGAAACTGCTGGCGCGGCCTGCGGTGCTGCTCAATGGTCTGCGCCTGGTGGCCAGTATCAAACGCGCCGGCGTGCCCGTGATGACTGGCATCACGCCGATCGAAATCACCGGCTCGCCGGAAACCGGTGTGCAAGGCGTGGTATGCCGCGATGCAAGCGAGCGCACGCACACCTTCGAGTGCGATGCGGTCGCCATGGGCTACCACCTGCGTTCCGAAACCCAACTGGCCGACCTGGCGCGCTGCGCGTTCCGCTTCGACCAAGAGACGCGCCAGTGGCTACCCGAGGTCGGGGAGGATGGACGCACCTCTGTGCCGGGTGTCTACCTGGCCGGCGACGGTATGCGCGTGCTCGGCGCGGATGCCGCCGAGATCGGCGGCCGCCTCGCCGCGATGGCCGTGCTGAAGGATTTGCGGCTCAATGTGTCGGAAGACGAATTGCAGCGGCTGCGGGCCCGGCAGGCCGGCATGGAACGCTTCCGCCAAGGATTGGCGCAAGCCTTCCCGTGGCCGGTGCAGCAGGCCGCACAATTGCCCGACGAGGCCATCGTCTGTCGCTGCGAAGCGATCACCGCGGGCGAACTGCGCCGCGTGGTTTGTGAAATGGGTGCGCGGGAAGCGAACCGGGCCAAGGCCTTCAGCCGGGTCGGCATGGGACGCTGCCAGGGGCGCTATTGCGCACACGCGGGGGCGGAAGTCATTGCGCACGCTGCCGGTATTCCAGTGGAACAGGTGGGCCGCTTGCGCGGTCAGGCGCCGGTCAAGCCGCTCGCGATTGCGGTGCGGGAGGAGACGGAATGAACGCGCATAAAGCAGATGTCATCATCGTTGGCGGCGGCATCATGGGTGCTGCCACCGCCTTCTTCCTGCGCAAGCGAGGCGTGTCGGTGATCCTGCTCGAGCGCGGCCTGATCGGTCAGCAGGCCAGCGGCGTCAACTTCGGCAACGTGCGCCGGTCGGGGCGGCATCTCGAGCAGTTGCCGCTGTCGAACCGTTCGCGCGAGATCTGGGGCAAGCTCAAGGAACTGATCGGCGATGATGCGGAGTTCGTGGCCAGCGGCCAGATTCGGGTCGGCTACCGGCAGGAGCATGTCGATCGGCTGGAGAAGTATGCGCAGGACGCGAAGGCGTACGGGCTGGATCTGGAATTGTTCAGCGGCCCCAAGCTGCGCGAACGCTTCCCCTTGCTCGGACCCGAGGTTATTTTGGCTTCGCTCTCGCCGTACGACGGCCAAGCCAACCCACGCCTCGCCGCGCCTGCGTTCGGCCGTGCGGCGGTGCGCGAAGGTGCGCAGGTGTACGAAAACACCGAGATCGTGAACATCGAAAAAGACGGCGAGGACTTCAGCGTTACGGCCGCCGATGGACGGATTTTCCGCGCGCCGGCTGCACTGGTTACCGCCGGCGCGTGGGCAGGCCGTATCAGCGCGAAGTTCGGCGAGCCCGTTCCCATGGATCCGCGCGGCCCACAGATGGCGGTCACCGAACCGGTGCCCTACGCGATTTCGCCTGTGATCAGCGCGTCGTCGGAAAACTTTCAGGAAGTCATCTACTTCCGCCAGGTCACGCGCGGCAACGTGGTCTTCGGCGGTTGCGGCCGCGGCCCGGCCGATCTCGATACGCGGCGCGCCGCTGTGCTGCCCGAGCATACGCTCAGGCAGCTTACGCAAATTACCCGGGTAGTGCCGGCGCTCAATCGATTGAGCATCATCCGTGTCTGGAGCGGGGTCGAGGGTTTCATGCAGGACGACAACCCCGTAATAGGGCCGAGTGGGCGCGTTCCCGGCCTGTTTTACGCGTTCGGGTTTTGCGGCTCAGGCTTCCAGCTGGGGCCGGGCGTGGGCGACGTGATGGCGGAACTGATCCACACCGGTGCCACGACCACCCCGATCGAGCCTTTTCATATCGCTCGTTTCAACCACCGGCCAGCATAGAGGCCGCAAGCAATCCCAATCGATTCATTCAAACCGGCATGACTGCAGGAGCCGGTTTTCACACTTATCGAAAGAATCTCTTATGGAACGCCTTGACCCGAATCGGATTGCTGTCCGCAGCGCGCATTTCATCGGAGGCCAGTATGTCGAGGGCAAATCGAACTCAATCGATGTGAAACGTCCCTCGGATGGTCAGTCATATGCCGGCTTGCCGGTGGCGGACGCGGATCTGGTCGATCAGGCCGTGCAGGATTCCTGGTCCGCTTTCAAGAACAGCGACTGGGCGCGCCGTGCACCGCGCGAGCGCGCGCGCATCATGCGGCGCTGGGCAGACCTGATCGATGCCGACGTCAACACACTTGCACCGCTGGAAGCGGTGGGGTCGACGCGCCCCATTCGCGAGGCGGCGACATGGGACGTGCCGTTCACCGCGGAGGGCATCCGTTTTTTTGCGGAATGGGCGGATATGGCTGGGGGTGATGTAGCGGCGACGCGCAGCGACCATCTCGGCATGACGATTTCGGAGCCCTACGGTGTCGTCGGCGCCGTCATTCCCTGGAATGTGCCGCTGGTGACGACATCCTGGAAGGTGGGTCCGGCGCTGGCCGCGGGCAATGCCATGGTTCTAAAGCCGTCCGAGATGACGCCGTTCAGTGCGCTGCGGCTGGCCGAACTCGCCATCGAGGCCGGCGTACCGAAAGGCATTTTCAACATCGTGCAGGGCGACGGCCGCAACACTGGCGATGCACTGTGCCGCCATCCCAGGATTTCGAAGGTGTCATTTACCGGATCGACCCGAACCGGAGCGGCCATCATGGCCGCGTGTGCGGAAAACGGCACGAAGCCGGTGACGCTCGAGCTGGGCGGCAAGAGCCCGCAGGTGGTGTTTGCCGACCTGCACGACCTGGAAAAGACGGCGCGCACCGTAGCACGCGCGATCACGACTAATGCCGGGCAGGTCTGTGTTGCCGGCTCGCGCCTGATCGTGCAGCGATCCATCGCGGACCGATTCGTTGAGAGGCTCACCGCGATCTTCGCGGAGCTCAAGGCCGGAAACACCTGGGAGCCGGACACCACCCTGGGTCCCATCATTTCCGCACGGGAGATGGAGCGTATCCACGGCATCGTGCAGCGGGCCGTCCAACAAGGCGGGCAGATCGCCACGGGCGGCCAGTGCATCGCAACCGATTCCGGCGGCGCGTACTACCAGCCGACCATCCTGACCCATGTCGACGATCGGACGGAAGCGGTGAAGAACGAGATCTTCGGCCCCGTCTTGACCGTCCATATTTTTGATGACGAGGAAGAAGCGCTGGCCCTCGCCGACCATCCCGACTATGGACTGGCCTCAGGCGTGCATACCGCGGATATCGGCCGTGCATTGCGGTTCGCCCGCGGCATCGAGGCGGGAACCGTGTGGGTCAACCGTTACGGGCGCACGTCCGACTTCATGATTCCTACCGGCGGCTACAAGCGCTCGGGCATCGGCAAAGATCTCGGGCGTGAAGCGTTCGAATCCTGCCTACGGATCAAGAGTGTGCTTATCGATTTTTCAAGAGAGGGTTGATCAGAAATTGCCCCGCGCGCTGCGCGTGAATATCGTCAAGCGAGCGCTCCGGCATAAAGGACATCATGAACGTCATTTGTACCCAAGATTCGCCGCTGCCCGCTGGGCACTATTCGCAAGCCGTCGAGGAACGAGGCTTCATCTTCCTGTCCGGCATGCTGCCCGACATCGCCTCGGTCGATCCTTCTTCGCGTGATTTCACCGAACAAACCCAGGCGGTGCTGCAGCAATGCAAGGCGGTGCTAGCCGCGGCGCAGTGCACCTTCGACGATGTCGTCCAGTGCACGGCGTACATCGTCGGTGTCGATAACTGGCCGGCTTTCAACGAAGTCTATGCGCGCTTCCTGGGGTCGCACAAACCGGCCCGCGCCGTCGTTCCCGTCGCCGAACTCCATCACGGCTTTCTCGTGGAAGTTCAGATGACGGCCTACCGCTCCGGCATGGCGCCATGAGTGCATGGGATTTTGCAAGTTCAAGGATAGATCCGGTGACAAACGAAACGAGCAGGACAAGCATCACTTATCGCCGGATGACGGAGAACGATCTTCCTTCGGCACACGGTCTGACCCAGGTGCTGCGCTGGGCGCATCGCCTTGAAGATTGGCAGTTCCTGCTGCGTCTCGGCATGGGTTTCGTGGCGGAGGACAACGGCACAGTGATCGGCACCGCGTTGTGCTGGAAATTCGGGAATGCGCATTCCGCTCTCGGCTCGATCATTGTGTCGCCGGAACACCAGGGCAACGGCATCGGACGCAAACTGATGAACCTGGTACTGGAAGAGCTTGGCGACCGCTGTATCGCGCTCAATGCCACTCCTGCCGGACAGCTGCTCTATGAAAAGCTGGGTTTCGTGCCGACCGGTACCATCGTTCAGCACCAGGGCACGATGCAGCAGACGGCTCCCATTGCGCTCGCCGCGGGAGAGCGCATCCGTCCGGTCGTAGCCAGCGATCTGCAAGCGCTTGCGGCGCTGCTCACGCGCGCCCTCGGGATGCCGCGTGACGACGTGATGGCGCAATTGCTGAATGTGGCTGAGGGCGTGCTGATCGAAAAGGATGCCCAAGCGGTCGGATTCGCTACGATTCGACGCTTTGGCCGCGGCCATGTGATCGGCCCGGTGGTGGCACCCGATACGCAGCGTGCCAAGGCACTCATCGCCCATTGGACGGAAGGCTATGCGGATTCCTTCGTGCGCATCGATGTGACCGGCGAAAGCGGCCTGAGCGGCTGGGTGGAGAGCCTGGGCCTGGCGCTGATGGAGCCCGGGACTAGCATGGGGCGCGGCCAGGCGCCGCAATCGGACGGCACCGTCACGCAGTATGCCGTCGTCAATCAGGCAATGGGTTGAAGATTCCTTCCTCGATAGGATTAACGAAGTGCTCCAATGGGAACCATTTTTTAATGATATTTCACTTGAAATGCGCCTTAGAAATTCCTAGAGTTGTTCTGGGTTCTGTCGAGCAAAAAGTGGCAATTCACTGGCGGACTGGAAGCACGTTTAGCTCCACTAGTTTCCTCGCCATTCTAAACGTGTAGAAATGCGAAATAATTATGCTGTCAAGCAAAGCATTTATCCACGTTTTCACCCTTTTTGGCTATCCAATGCAGCCATCAGGTAATTGTTCCCAGGTCAGACAGGGTGGCCGTATTATCGGTCTTCGCGGTCAACTACGCTGCGAGTGTCAGGATCAGGGCGACCATCGAATTCCATATTTATAGTTGCATGCGCTGTTCGTAACGCAAAAGATTCTCTGAACTAGCCGCGAAGCAAGCCACCAGCTGGGGACTTGCGGCTATGCACCGGCTTCACCAAGTACCAAAGCACGGCTGGCGGTACCTTGGCCGTTGTGGATCCGTGAGGGGGAATGACGTGCCGATATCGCTCCGAACTGCTTTGGTGACTGTCTGCGTCACGCTCAGCGCATGCACAACTCCAATCGAACCCATCGCGGTTATCCATTACAAGCAACTGGGCGCGTGCACACGCGCCCAGACTGGCGATGGCGTCGTCAATGTCCCGCCCTCGCGTGCGATTATTATCTTTCGCGTCTCGCACATCGACAACACGAAGACCGGCAAGAATTGGTCCTTCGACTCGACCACGTTGCAGGTCGATGATCCGTCTGAACAGAACTTGGGCGGACCCGGACCAGTCGCGATCACCGCCGGACAGGACGTAACAGTCAACATGCAGGTGGGCATCCTTGTGACGACCGGCAAGGCCGACGGCTCGGACGCGGCCTCGGTCAATTACTTCCTGCTGTACCCGCTCGTGCCCCCAGCGCCCGGTACGGTGGCCGCGAAGGAAAACTCTAGTCAGGTTCAATACCCGTTCGCGACCGACTGCAACGTCATCGCGGGCGGCTGAGGGCACGGCCATGCACTCGATCGATGCTCCTGCGCCCGCACCGATAAGCGATACGGTTTGTAGCGCGATGCTCGACAGTGCGCGCAGCTTCGCGCTGCGCCAAGCCGGGCTCAATCCGCGCGCCATTGACACGGTCAGCGTGCAGACCGCGCGCCTCGCGCTCGTCGACGGCGCGGTCGACACGTCGCACCCGGCGCTGCGCGGCATCCGCATCGAGTGCGTCGGCGCCATACCGCCGTCGTCGTCGGCAGCGGCCGCTGTCCTCGACTCCGCTGGCGACGCGGCGGCCAAGCACGCGACCTTCTGCGCATCGATCCTGGTCGGAGCTGAAGAGGCGCGGCGCGCCGATAGCGCTGCGACCGTGCTCGGCCTGTGCCGCGGCGCGACACTGGTCAACTGTGCGGCCGTCAGCACACCCATGCTCACCGGTTCGTTGCCGTTGCCCGAGGTAGCCGCCGCGCTCGCCGTGGCGGTACGCCATGCGCTGCGCGCGCGTTGCCGCACGATCGTCTTCGGCGTCGAGATCCGCTATCCAGAATCGCCCGCCTGGCGCCACCTGCGTGACGCGATCGCCGTCGCGCGCGCGGCGGGCGCGATCGTCGTATTGCCGGCCGGCAACCGGCCTGGGACATGGACCGAGACATCCTGCACATGGCCCGAGGCGCTCGTCGTCGCGTCGCTGGCGTCGCATGGCGGGCCTTCGGCATTTTCTGACGCGGCTGGACTCGGTGCGCGCACGGTCTTCGCCCCCGGTGAAGACATCCCCGGCGCGGTGGACGGAGGCGCCGTCTCGGTGCGCTCAGGTACCAGCTTTGCCGCCGCGATGGCGGCCGGCGTGCTCGCCCTCGCGGGTATGCTCGGGCCCGAACGCAGCATGTCCGACACCATCGCCGGCCTGTTCCCGCGGCCGAGGCGCCGGCTTGACGCTGGCGCGCTCTTCGCTTCTTCGTCAATGCTGTCCGTCCCAAGGGAGACGCAACATGCAGCCCCCATCGCCTGATGCTTCACTGCAGCCGCCGGTTGTGCCAGGTTCGCTCGAGCCATCGGCCTTGTCCGCGCCATGTCCCGAGTGTGCCGCGCGCGTTCGCAGCGTCCCTGTCGAGCAGTTTGTCTATGCGATTGGCCGGCTCGACGTGCGTTTTCCGTCACTTGGAATCGAACGAGAGTACCAGCAGCGCGAACGCGCGTTGACTGACCTGCAGGAGCCATCGCGCACGGCGCGAATCCGCGCCGTGCTCGAGAAGAACCCGCATCTTGCGCTGCGCATGGGCTATCTGTTTGTGGTCGACGGCACGGCGGTGTACGCACTCAACCCGGCCGGCGGCCACTTGAAAGAGTCGCTTTTCGCCGCGTTGACCCACGCCGACGACAAGGACCACTACTGCGCGCTGATCGGCCGCACCGGTGGGTTCGCGGCCGCGCCGGCCTACGGCGGCCTACTGCTGACAAGCGTGACGGCCGACCAGCTCTACGACTTTTCACTCGACGAGTGGGGGCAGCGCCTTGCCGGGATTGCGCAAGCGGCCCTCAAATCGCGCAAGATCGAGGCGACGCATTTCGATACGGTGGCGAAGACGCTGTTTCGAGAGCTCTGCGCCACACCCGACAATCTGGGCAGTGCCGACGGTCATCGCGCGCTCAACTACCTGCTCGTACAGCACCCCGGTGTGTTCCTCGCGGCGGCCGAGCGACGAGACCACGTGCTCGACCATGTCGAGACGCGGATGGTGCCCACGGCGGGAGGCCGCCGCCACGTCGTGTTGGTGTTGACCTTCCTAGATCGCACGACCGGAGTACCCGAACGGCTTTACTGCACGGTCGATGTAACGGAGGAGTGGCCCTTCGTCGTTGGCGCGCACCCGTCGGGCACGCCATTGGGCTTCGCCCCGTTTGTCGAAACGGCGATTACGCTAAGCGCGTAACCGCACCGCGATCTGTCGCGCGCGATGATCACTCCACCCATGCGCCTTGTCACCACTCCGAGTACAGCGAACGATCACGGCCCCGACCCCGTGTCGCCGTCGACAGCCGCGCTCGCGTTCCACCGCCTCTTCCGCAGCGCGCTGGCACGCCAGGTCGAGTATAGCTTCAGCGAGTCGCCCGATCGGGTGACGACGATGATCCCGCTGTGCGGCGAGGGTGTGCTTGCCGAGGTCGCGGAACTGGCTGTCGCACTGCACTTCGCTGGCGATTGGTCCTGGTCGGTGCGACGTTTTGTTAAGGCGGTGCGACCCGACGCGTTGTTGCTACGGCTAGATTGGGAGGGCCCCGACGCCAATGCGGTCACACTCTACTGCCGGTTTCCCGCGGAGCCCGACGATGCGGCGTTCTTTGGCGCGCTCGCGCATGCGCGGCCCTTTGCGTGGCTCGGCCCAGCGCCCTCGCGAGTGGCCGCTGCACTGGGGGTGCCGGGTCCGCGGGGCATCGCGCTGCGGGTCGGCCACGACGGGTCACTGCACGCAGCGCTGTACTTTAAGAGCGAGGAGCATGTTGGCACAGCGTGGGGCGAGCGGCTGGCCGCACTGCTGCGGGCCTGCGGCTTCGCGCCCGACCTCTCACGCTCGATAGAGGCCGACCTGCGGCCGCTGTATCGGCCGGGCCCGTTTGGTGTCGTCGGTGTGGATAGCGGGGATGGCCGCGGCAACGGCGGCACTGCAGGCGCCCTCAAGTTCGACCCGGCCAACGTGCCACTGGCTACCGCCCTGAGTTTCGTGGCGGGTAAAGGGGTATCGGCAGCGCGCGTGGCAGCACTGCAAGCAGTGGCCTACGGGTTGCGTGCGGACAGTGCGAGCTACGTCGGCGCGCAATATGGCTCGGGCGGGTTCGTGGGCTGGCGGCTCTATTTCGCCTGTGAGCCGCCCTACGCGCGACTGCCCGGCCTACCGACGCTGGCCTCGCAGCGCCATCTACGTGCGATGCGGCGGGGCCCTCACTACTGACCTTCGACCCCGCTCGCAACGCATACCGGAGATTCGGCCTTCCGACCAACTACACGGCATCTCCGTCCTCAACCACTTCGAAGGAGCGAGCACCATGCTACCCGGTTTCACTGCGATACCACGATCCGATCCCGCCGTCGCGCTGGCGGGCCCTTGGGACTCGCCCAAGCAATGTCGTCCCCTCGGCACCGACACTTTCTGTACGGGACTCGTGTTCTGGTGCAAGGACGTGTACTTCTGTCCTGGCGGTTCGGCGCCAGCGTTCTGGAACGGTCAGTTCATAGGCTACGGCACTTTGGATTACCACACGCCCTATCCTTGCGGCGTGTGCGTCGGTATCACCTCGCCTGATGATTGGTGAGCCGGGGCCGCAAGTCATGGGACCCTGTGCGCAGCGGCGCACAAGCTGGCCTGAGCCTAACCAGGAACGAGGTGGACTCGCCATGACGCTACCCTTCGATCGGACCGTGCGCGCCGCTATCGATGGCGGTATCGATGCTCTGCTAGACCAGCAGGACGAAGACGGCCTGTGGCGCGAGTTCGCGCTGCATCCCGGCCCCGCCGAGGCGTGGACCACTGCGTGGGTGGGTTGGTGTCTGCTGCGCTCGCACGGCACGACCGCGGAACATTCCGCATCCGTCCGGCCCGACATGATGCCGACCGCGCTCTCGCGGCGACGGCGCGTTCGTTGGTCCTGCTTGCGTGCCGCCACGGCGGTGGGCCGAATGTGCCGCCCTGACGACGGTTGGGGTTACAACAGTGCCGGCGGCGCCGACGCCGACAGCACGGCTTGGGCGTTGCGGTTTCTCGCTGCGTGCCACGTCAGCATCGATCCACTGCCGTGGCTCAACCGTTTTGTCGACGCGGGCGGCGGCGTACACACCTTCGTCGACGACGGTTACGGCTCGTGGACAGACTCGCATGACGACGTCGCAGCCAATGTTGGGCTCGCGCTGCTGCACTGTGCCGCCTCGCGACCACTTGCGCAGTGCATCGGGCGCCGGCTCAGGGCGCGATGGCCGGTACAGACGTTCTGGTGGTCGACACCGACCTACGGGATAGCCTGGACGCTGCGCTTGCTCAGTGCGCTTGGTACCGGTTTGCCTGACGCGGAGTACTCGAACGCACAGACATGGTTGCGCGCAAGGCCGCTTGCGACCGATGCGTTCGAATGTGCGCATCGCTTGATGATGGCCACACTGCTGCGCGACGGCAGATGCGCCGAAATTCTCGCCAACCGGTTGCTCGATCTCGGGCTGCCGCGCGGGTGGCGCGGCGCGTCATATCTACTGGTGCCACCGCGCGACGACGGGCCCTTACCACCGCCGAACGCGGAGTTGCGTGGCGTGCTTACCACCTCGTTATGCGTATTGGCGCTATCGGAGTTCATGAGCCTTCGCGTCAAGTCTCAGCCCGAAGGACGGATCTGGGCCTTTCCTGCTTGATCTCTCGTTGTCCGGAACGGAGGCGTGTCGAGCCGTAGCGCGCCTGCGTGTTCTACCAGGGCGCCGGCGAGACATATCGCCCCCGGCGCGACCCCAGGCAGCAGTCGGCCATCAAGCGTCCCCAGGAACGCATCTGAACGCCCCAATTGCTCTTTGGACCAGCCTGAGTCGCGTCCGACCGGATGTGGACGGCATCAATCTCTTCGCCAAGTCAGCGCCCGATGGGTTCACTCCATTGAAGCATGTGCCAACCCCAAAAAGGAGGGACACCCTTATGCCAGTCTCGATCCGTCTCTCTGTCCCCGTGGTATTGAGGGCAGCCGTCGTACTTGCCATGTCTGGAGTTGGAATACCCCCGTCGTTCGCCGCTGGACTGCAGGCCGCAAGCTCAGACGAGGCGCCGTTTCTTCAAGAGAATGATGCCGCGATGACGAAGATGATGGCCGACATGTCTATCAGGCCGACGGGCGATGTTGACCGCGATTTTGTCGCGATGATGGTACCTCACCACCAGGGCGCCATTGACATGGCACAGGCTGAATTGCGCTATGGACGCAACGAGCAATTGCGTCGCATCGCGCAGGAAATCGTCGTCGAGCAACAACAGGAGATTGTTGCGATGCACCTCGCGCTTGGTCAGCCCCTGCCGCCGCCGACACCCGCACCAGACCAGCAAGAGCCTGCTTCCTCATCCACGGGGGACGCACACGCGATGTCCCACCACGGCATGCAGATGAACATGCTAGGCCACACGCAAAAGGAGCCGCAATGAATCACATGTCCGTTCTTGCTTCGGCGTTGACCATGGCAGCACTGGCTGCAGCCCAGTTCGCATGGGCTGGACAGGCTCCTGGGTCGTCGTCCAACCCAGATATTCCGGTCAGCCACCACGACCGCGTCTATGCCGCCGAGCAATTCTCGAACACCGTCTCCGTTATCGATCCGGCGGACAACAGGGTGGTCGGGGTGATTCGCCTGGGAGACTCGTCGCCACGCAACTTCAGCCCGTTGTACAAAGGCCAGTTGCTCGTGCACGGCATGGGGTATTCGCCCGATCACCGCACACTTGCTGTGGTGTCCATCGGCTCGAACTCTGTCTCCTTCATCGATACGCAGACGAATGCAGTCAAGCACGTCACATACGTTGGCCGCTCGCCTCACGAAGCCTTCTTTACGCCTGACGGCAAGGAGGTTTGGGTGACCGTGCGTGGCGAAAACTATGTGGCCGTGCTTGACGGTACAACGTTTGAAGAAAAATCCCGGATCACCGTGCCGGCGGGCCCGGGCATGCAGATCTTCTCGCCAGACGGGAAGTATGGCTACGTGTGTTCATCGTTCAACCCCGAAACGAAGGTCATCTCGGTTGCCGACCACAAGATTGTCGGCACGGTGAAGCAGGCAAGCCCCTTCTGCCCGAACATCGCTGCGACCCCGGACGGCAAGCAGATATGGTTGACGCTCAAGGATGTGGGCAAGACCCAGGTGTTCGACGCGCGGCCGCCATTCGGGCTGATCAGGACACTCGACACGGGCCCGATTACGAACCATGTGAACATCGTGCATAACGCTAACGGTACGTTCGCCTATGTGACCGTCGGAGGCCTGAACCAGGTCAAGGTGTTCCGAACCGACGACTTCTCGCAGGTTTCGACGATTTCCGTCGGCAACCTGCCGCATGGGCTATGGCCGTCCGGTGACGGCAGCCGTATCTACGTCGGCCTTGAAAATGCCGATGCGATGACCGCCATCGATACGCTGACGAACAGGGTAATCGCGACCGTACCCGTCGGCCAGGCGCCGCAGGCTGTCACCTATGTACCGAACGCGGTCCTGGAAGGAGACGGCACGCAAAATTTGCAGCCGCTCGGTCTCGCCGGGCAGAGTACGCACCTTGTCCTGGTTCCCGTGGGCTCGGGCAAGTCGGCGGACGTCGCTAGCGCACCCACAACCGTCGCATTGTTCGACCAGGGTCTCGTGCAGGTCCTTCAGGCGGCCGTCACTGGCCTGCAGCCAAAGCAACCGTATGTGTTGGGCCTCGCAGATAACGCTGACGGCACCGGGCACATAGAAGCGCTCGCGAACTTCATGACCAATCCAGCCGGCTCCGCGATTGTGAATGCGCTCGGCCAGATCCGCCAGTTGGTCACGCCCGGCGTGGGCACGGCTGGCGACAGGCACCGCTACCTCGTGATTGCGCCGCAAGTTTCAGGCAGGCCGGGAGCCCCGATACAGGTCCAGGCGCTGCTTGCGCCGTAGGTCAATCTCGATGCGTGCGTCACCGGCCCAGGCGGAGCGGTGACACTTGAGTTTTGCACCGGTGTGCCTGCTCCTGAACGGCGACGCACTTCCGGGTTCGGCCAAGAAGCGCCGTTCGGAATCTTGGGCCCGTAGCCACCGAGCGGCTGCTCCACATGAACGAGCAGCCTTACGAATAGAGGCGGCTCATCCAATTTTGGATGCGTGCCCTGCTACGATGCGCCAGCGGATTCCTGATTGCCTCCACAGTCGCGTGTATGCGAACGGCCCGTCGAACGGAGTCGAGCCAAACTGACCAGCAAGCGTCGCCTTCGTGGTTACCAGTATCATCTCTCCGATACGATGGATTTGGGTCTCGTATAAATCCAACTGATCCAGACGTAATAGCCTGTTGCGATGAGCGGATAGGTCATCTTCCTTCGACAGGACATGCCCGTCTGGCCCCGTGAAAACGAGGTCGTCATCCAACAAGCCGGAGAGAGCTTCAACATCGTTGGAAAGCATTGCTGTCCGGAGTGCTTGCTCACATTTGTCGATGATCGTTACGTCGTCCATCTTCGATTCTCACATTGATGTCGTCATTGTTGGAGGACAGGTCGAGTTCGGTCGACCTCATCGGGCAGCGTCGGCCATCAAGAGACATTCGACATCGCCACGTAGATCGTTAACAATCTCGAATTGCTGAGCCATTGATTCAGATCACCTCATGCGAAATGAATAATTTCGCATTATTATCAGTCGTGCAGGCAAATTAGGGTAAATAGTGAATCCGAGATTGAAACGCATTCGTGCCTTTCGCATAGTGGCGGGAGCTTTTGTTACGGTAACCATCGCGTGCGGGTTCGCACTGGTTTTCGCGCTACCGGCGGCCGCCGCAGCGCTGTGCCCGTCCTGTTACGGTTTCGAACTGACGGCCGATCACACCTACGTCGAAAGAGGCACTCCCGCCGATCAAGGTGCAGCGATCGTCAACGCTGTCGCCGCCGGCCGGCAGCGAGCCGAGCGTTTCTGGGGTAGCCTCGCGTCGGACCCAAAGGTACTTGTTTGTCGCAGCGATGCGTGTTTCCAACGGGTTCGAGGTGGTCATCGGCGCGGGATGTCCATCTTCGATTTCGTCGCAGTTTTGTCAGCGCGGGGTTCCAATCCGGTTATAGCCGCACACGAACTGTCTATGAATGAGTTAAACCACCGCGTCGGCCCACTTGGCTTCATCCGCGTAGCTGTTCCCGTCTGGTTCAATGAGGGAATCGCAATGTACGCGTCCGATGACCTTCGGTATCTGGCACCGACTGGCTCAGGAGATCGCTGCCTCGTTCGGTCCGACACCCCGCTGCCAGATGGAATGTTCGAGTGGAATAGACTGGCGCTTGTCGATCACGAACTGTATGCGAAGGCCGCGTGCACGACAAGTCGGTGGATGCTGCAGCACGGCGGTACGTCCGCTGCGGTCAGGTTGGTTTCGAAGGTTGCTAATGGCGAACATTTTCGTATCGCATTCCAGTAAGAAGTGGGGCACCTGATCCACACAATGCTTGCTCTGTCTGCACCCACTAGGGTTTCTAATCGGGTAGTCCCGCTCGGGCGCGAACAGCGGACGGGGGGGATGAACGGATAGCCCGGAAACGCGGGTGTTGCCTTTGTCTCTTATCGAGAATACCGAAGGGCTCTTCCGGGTCGTCTACGGCCGACCACACCAGGCGTTAGTCGGCCACAATGAGTCGTTCAACTGCCCCACCGTCTAGTCATTCGGACGGCCGCTGCGCTCAGCGAACGGCTCTTCAGTCGCAATTCGTGACGACGGCTCCGACAGTGGGCTACAGTCTGCGCGTGCGATTCGTACCTAGCCGTATTTGTCGCTTTGGACGTTGCGCGGCGCCTTTCGTTAGAGGACTTCATCCGGCCGTTGTTGCATCGCGATGTGTATCGTTGCTACCCCCGGTAGATGGCGATTCCGGGCGTTCGGCAGGTGCAGGACCGAAATAATTTCGGGCGGTCAGGTTTCGCCGCGCCGAATCGCATGAGAACATCAAACGCGCCGCACTCTGAGCAGAAAGCGGCAGCGTTCCTTGCCGCATGGGCACGAACAACCGCTAACGAAGGACCCGCGACGGCTACCGGATGATGTTCGTAAATTCAGCGGAAATCGTTGCGCGAGTCTGGAGACTGATCCACTTGGCAGTTTGGCGTCCGGAGTTACTCGTGCAACGCCTACGCAAACAGCGCGAACGACGGGCTTTTTCCACGCCCCGCGGCTAACGAGCTTTTCCCCGCTCTCGCGCGGGAGCTGACAGCAGAGCACGGGCGCGGTTGGAGCGAGCGGACAGTCGACGTCAGCGTGCAAATCGTTGGCAACTGCGATCTTCGCTCGCCCGCAGGATGGTCAATGTCTCAACATATCTTGCTAGGTGCCGTAAACGATGAATAGCGACGCTTGCATTTTGAGCGTGATTTTACTCTGCACATACCCAATCAATAACTATGAACCTTAGCCGAACAGTCACGCTGGGCGTATGTGCCATCGCCATCACGGGTTGCGCCAACGTCCCTTCGGACCCAAGTACCCTCTCCGATTTACAGGGCTCGTATGACGTCGTCGACCAATTCTCGTACAAGTTCACGCATGCCACGCGGATCGACGTCCGCTTCCTGCCGACCGACGCGCAAGGCAAGACTGGGGCAGATCTTGCGATCCACGATGGTGAGAGCACGCGGGGATATCATCTAGACGATTGCGGTTATCCGGGCGATCGCATCGCGCACGACTTCGCCAACAGCGATGCGCCCCACGCCTCCGAGGTGGTCCGTTGCGTCAACGACCAGGACAGAACCCGCCCGGTGCTCTTTCTGATCCGCAGCCTCGACGGGCATAAGCTCGTTTTCCATCCGGACGGCGGGCTAATTTCGGCGCTAATCAATCGTCCGCTCTATTCGGATACCGGGCTGATGGCGATCATCAACTGGGCTCCCACGACGTCGTCGGGATTTGTGCTAAAACGGGCAGATCGTTAGAGTAGGCGGGAATGTAGCGCGCCGCCAACGTCACAGTAGTTCTTCGAAGACTTACCACCGGACTGGCGAGCGGCTGCTTCGAAGCAGCCTGAAGGTCTCTTCCGGGTCGACCACGGCCTTCCGCGTCGGGCACCGGCCGGCCGAGGCTTCGTCAAAACTCGAAAATGTTACACACTCACGGCGGCGCGTTGTCCGGCCTGAAGCAGCAGATGGGACGGTTGATCGGGACTCATCGAGTGGATCTCTGGGACGCCAGCGAGCGCGGCGATGTACGACCCGAGAACGCCGCCAGCCAGAAGCTCGCGGACATGGGCGAGGGAATGATAAAAGCGTACGGAGATTACCTTCGGCTTAGTTTTTGGAATTTGTTCTTTTCGCCCGAAGGCTGGAGGAAGTCGAAACACCACACGAAAACAACCCGCGTCGTTCCACCCTCAATCTTCCGGTGCAGCCTCCCACAAAACCGGGGTTTCCGGTTCGTTCAAGTGCGCGACGAATGGGGGTTTTGAAAACCGCTTGGCTTTCTCACCGACCATCAACACGGGTACGTCCGGCGGCAAGTCGGCCATAGGCGCCTGCGTACGAGGTCCGCATCCTACCGAAAAGCCCGCTTCCCGGAAGGCCCGGTACAACGGTTCAGCAGCATAGTCCGTGCTCGGCCGCGGCAACGCCACGTATAGTTCCGGCCAGGTCATCGCGAGGCGTTGAGCACAAATCTTGACGACGATGCCGGCATCTGCCAACGCATGGGCGATTTGAGCCGAAAATTGCACGGCGTCCTGATCGCTAGGGGTAGTGATGTTGATCGCCGAGACCTCGCCCTTCAACTGCTGCAAGCGGTCGTATTGAGCTTTCGTGAGTTCGCGCGGCGCAAGTTGGGCTTGCAGTTTCACCAACTCCATCTCGGCGTGCTTTGCACGTTCGTTGGCTCGGGCGGCTAGAAGATTGAATTCGGCGGCTTTCTCCTCGCTTCGACGTTGGAGTTCGGCGCGCGCGTCCCCGCTTTTCCGACCGGCGTTAACCTCGAGCAAGACACCCCAAAACACTAAAACGTCCGCGATCAATGGCGCCCATCGCTCCGCACCACCCATTCACGCATTTGGACCTTTATGAATGGATGGATTACGGTCGCGGGAGCACCCTCGCAATCTTCCGCGGCGACCCGATTTTCAGCCTTGCCGACGCGGCGAAGGTCCTTGCGGATCGCACCGAGCCGATCGATGCGTTCGTGGACTTCGATCCTGCAGGGCTGTTCATAGCCGACTCACTTCCCCGTCTCGCCCGCCTGATCCTTCCGGACACGCGTTGGCTTATATCAGCCGTCCGAGAGAGCAAGCGCTACGATTTATATGACGCACAAATCGGGGCGTACGGGGCGAAGCTTGCGACGTCAACGCATTCCGACATCGTCCGCTCGTTTGCCCTGCTCAAGGAACTTCGCCAGGGCTACAGCCAGGAATGGATGGAGAACGCGCACAGACTCGACCCTGCGAGTGACTGAAGTTCGAAACTCCACGCCGAAAAAACCGACCGGCCCGGGATTCAGCTGACAAACGGTACAAAGTTCGTCGCCAACAGCCTCCTCCGCCTTTCACGGGATGCCAGCCTCTCGGATCGCACACCATGTGACGCAGTACTGGTCCCAAGACTGACCTTGCTACCCCGGATCAGCGTGCTCCGAGACAATAAAGTGCGTCATGAAGCGATGAAAGGTCATCCGCCCCATCACCCCACCCACCCATTTCCTTGACATCTAAACTATTTACACTTAAATTTCCCCCATCGACACGCGAGGAGCGATCATGCGCATCGTCTGCATCGGGGGCGGGCCCGCCGGCCTGTACTTCGGCTTATTGATGAAACTACGCAACCCGGCGCACGAAGTCTCGGTCATCGAGCGGAATCGCCCCTATGACACCTTCGGCTGGGGCGTCGTTTTCTCCGATCAAACCCTCGAGAATCTACGCGCCATGGACGCACCAAGCGCCCAGATGATTCTCGATGCGTTCAATCACTGGGACGACATCGACATCCATTTCCGCAGTCGCACTGTCCGCTCGTCGGGACACGGGTTCTGCGGCATCGGGCGCAAACGTCTGCTCAATATCCTGCAAGCGCGCTGCGAAGCGCTAGGCGTCAAGCTTGTGTTCGAGACAAACGTCACGAACGACGACGACTACGACGCCGATCTCATCGTCGCCTGCAACGGCGCCAACAGCCCAATTCGCGAGAAATACGCCCATACGTACCGCCCCGATATCGACGTGCGCGATTGCCGTTTCGTGTGGCTCGGCACGCACAAGCTCTTCGACGCCTTCACGTTCGCATTCGAGAAAACCGAATGGGGCTGGTTCCAAGCGCACGCTTATCGATTCGATCAAGATACGTCCACTTTCATCGTCGAAACCCCCGAGCATGTCTGGCGCGCGGCGGGCCTCGACGAAATGAGCAAGGAAGACGGCATCGCATTTTGCGAGCGGCTGTTCGCGAAGTATCTTGATGGATACCCCTTGATGTCCAATGCCGCGCACTTGCGCGGGTCGGCGCAATGGATTCAATTTCCGCGCGTCGTCAATCAAGAGTGGGTGCACTACAAACCGCGTGCAAGCGGCGGCACGACGCCTGTCGTGTTGATGGGCGACGCCGCGCATACGGCCCATTTCTCGATCGGCTCGGGCACCAAGCTAGCGCTCGAAGATGCAATCGCGCTGGCCAACAGCATCGATGCCCACCCGCACGATCTGCGCGCGGCGCTCACGCATTACACTGAGACACGCAGCATCGACGTGCTTCGTATTCAAAACGCCGCACGTAATTCGACGGAATGGTTCGAGCACGTCTCGCGCTACGCGTCGTTCGAACCCGAGCAATTTGCTTACTCACTACTCACCCGCTCGCAGCGCATCTCGCACGAAAACCTGCGCGAGCGCGATGCGAACTACGTCCGCTCGTTCGAGCAATGGCTCGCCGAAAGATCCGGCGTCGCTCGCGAACGTGCATGTCATGCCAAGCAATCGATCCCGCCGATGTTCACACCGTTTTCCGTGCGCGACGTCGCACTCAAGAACCGCGTGATTGTTTCGCCGATGGCGCAGTACTCGGCTGTCGACGGCACGGTCGGCGATTATCATCTAACTCACCTAGGTGCACGCGCCATGGGCGGCGCAGCGCTCGTCATGACCGAGATGACTTGCGTCTCGCCGGAAGGACGCATCACGCCAGGATGTCCCGGCATGTATAACGGCGAGCACCTGCAGGCGTGGCGTCGGATTGTCCAGTTCGTTCATCGTTCGAGCGATGCGAAGATCGGCATGCAGTTGGGACACGCCGGCGCGAAGGCATCCACGCGCGTGAGTTGGGAAGGCATCGATCAGCCGCTTCCCGAAGGCAATTGGCCGATCGTTTCCGCATCGCCGCAGCAATATCTGGCCGGTATTAGCCAGTGGTCGCACGCCGCCACGCACGACGAGCTGCGCGAAATCGAAGCGCAATTTGTCCACGCCACCGAAATGGCGAACGAAGCCGGATTCGATTGGCTCGAACTGCACTGCGCGCACGGATACTTCCTCTCGAGCTTCATCTCGCCCCTCACAAACCAGCGCACGGACGAATACGGCGGCACGCTCGCGAACCGTCTACGTTACCCGCTGCAGATCTTCAACGCCATTCGTAGCGCCTGGCCGAAAGGCAAGCCGATTTCCGTCCGCATTTCGGCGAACGATTGGGTAGACGGTGGCACCACACCCGACGATGCGGTCGAAATCGCGCGCGCCTTCAAGGCGGCGGGCGCGGATATGATCGACGTCTCCTCGGGTCAAGTCAGCAAAGCCGAAAAGCCGGTGTACGGACGCATGTTTCAAACGCCGTTCTCCGATCGCATTCGAAACGAGACCGGCATCGCGACGATCGCGGTCGGGGCCATCTCCGAAGCCGATCACGTCAATAGCATCATCGCGGCAGGCCGCGCGGATCTTTGCGCCGTCGCGCGGCCGCACCTCGCCAATCCTGCCTGGACGCTGACCGAAGCCGCAAAGATCGGCTACTTCGACGTCGCCTGGCCGACGCAATACACGGCCGCCAAATCGCAACTCGAACGCAACTTCGAACGCGAACGCGCGGCACATTCGACGGTAATAGCTGAGGTGGCGCAATGAACGCAACGGCAAACGCCTATTCGCTCGACGACATGCATGCCGTCGTCACCGGTGGCGGCAGCGGTATCGGCGCAGCCATCGCACGCGAACTCATCGATGCCGGCGCGCGCATCACCCTGATGGGCCGCGACGCGGCCAAGCTGGAAGCGCAGCGCGCCGAACTCGGCGCATCGGGTGCCATCCACTGTGCCTTGGTGGATGTGACGGAACCCGATGCGGTGGCGGAAGCCTTCGCTTCGGCACGCGACGCGCTCGGCCCCGTTGACATCCTCGTCAACAATGCCGGTCAAGCGCAGGCCGCCCCGTTCGGCAAGACCGATCTCGCCTTGTGGCAGCGCATGCTCGACGTCAACCTGACCGGCGTCTTCCTTTGCACACAAGCCGTATTGCCGTCGATGATCGAGCGCGGCTTCGGCCGCATCGTCAACATCGCGAGCACGGCCGGGCAAATCGGCTATCCGTATGTCGCGGCCTATTGCGCGGCCAAGCATGGCGTCATCGGATTGACGCGTGCCCTCGCGCTCGAAACCGCAACGACGGGCGTCACGGTCAATGCGGTCTGCCCCGGTTATACCGACACGCCGCTGCTGCAGACATCGCTCGATCAGGTCGTCGCGAAGACGGGGCGCAGCGAAAGCGACGCACGTGCCGCATTACAACGGTCCAACCCGCAGAAACGCTTCGTTCAGCCCGACGAAGTCGCGCATGCGGTCCTGTGGCTAGTCATGGCCGAATCCGGCTCCATGACGGGCCAATCGATCTCTGTTTCCGGTGGAGAAGTAATGTGAGCGACGCCGTCCGCACTTCGACGAAGAAGAAAACCGCACCGCGCGAGCCACGCGCGGAAAATGTCGTCGACCTGGAAATGAGCACGGGTGCCGACAGCCACATGAGTCTGCGCCTATGGCTGCGTCTTCTGACGACGACGAACCTCGTGCAGACCGAATTGCGCCGCCGCCTACGCCTTGAGTTCGACACGACGTTGCCCCGCTTCGATTTCATGGCGCAACTCGAACGTCATCCCGAAGGACTCAAGATGAACGAGATTTCGCGGCGGCTCATGGTCACGGGCGGCAATGTCACGGGGCTAACCGATCAGCTGGAAAAAGAAGGCCTCGTCGCCCGCGACGTCGACCCTAACGATCGCCGTGCGTTTACGGTGCGACTCACGCCGACGGGACGCACGCTGTTCGACAAGATGGCCCAGGCGCACGAACGTTGGGTCGTCGAATTGTTCGGCGGCCTGAGCCTAGACGACAAATCGAGAATGCATCAACGTCTCGGCAAACTCAAAGATCATCTGCTCGAATGCATCAGCCGCCAAAGCTAACGACGAAGGCATGCCGCGATGCAAATGAAAAGGAGAACGAAACCATGACGGATGCTGCTTCCCCTGCTGACGCGCTGCGCGCAGGCAACCGCACAACGCTGGCCGGCTATTCGGCGCACCACTTCGCATGGCGGCTCGCCGACGGCGTGGCCACGATCAAGCTGAATCGCCCCGAACGCAAGAACCCTTTGACGTTTGAATCGTATGCCGAGCTGCGCGATCTGTTCCGCCATCTCGCCTATGCAACGGACGTCAACTCAGTCGTCATTCACGGTGCGGGAGACAATTTCTGTTCGGGCGGCGACGTCCATGAAATCATCGGCCCGCTGATCGATCTCCCGATGCCGGAGCTTTTGATGTTCACGCGCATGACGGGCGATCTCGTCAAAGCCATGCGCCACTGCCCTCAGCCGATCATCGCGGCCGTCGATGGTATTTGTGCCGGTGCCGGCGCCATCATTGCAATGGCCTCGGATATGCGGCTCGCCACCGCCCGCAGCAAGCTCGCATTCCTCTTCACGCGCGTTGGCCTTGCCGGATGCGATATGGGCGCCTGCTCGATCCTGCCGCGCATCATCGGGCAAGGGCGCGCCTCCGAATTATTGTTTACGGGACGCGCCGCAAGCGGCGACGAAGGCTTCGCTTGGGGTTTTTACAACCGTCTTTGCGTTCCTGATCAATTGCTTGCCGATGCCGATGAACTCGCTCGCTCCATCGCATCCGGGCCCACGTTCGCGCACGGCATCACGAAGAAGATGCTCCATCAAGAGTGGAGCATGAGCGTCGACGAGGCGATCGAATCCGAAGCGCAAGCGCAAGCGATTTGCATGGCGACGCGCGACTTCGAGCGCGCCTATCGCGCCTTCGCAGCCAAGGCGCGCCCCGTTTTCGAGGGAGACTGACATGGCAAGCGCCCAGTGGGCCGATATGCTCGATTGGCCTTTCTTCGAAGACGGACACCGCACGGTGGCCGCCGAACTCCAAGCATGGTGCGATGCGCGCCCATCGATGCTCGCGCACGCCAAGCCGCCGGAAGCCGGGCCCCATGGCCGAGCAAGCGTCGATGATCAGTGTCGTCAGCTCGTACATATGCTCGGCGAAGGCGGATGGCTGCGCTACGGCGTGGGCGGCACCGCATATGGAGGCCACGGCGATACGATCGATACGCGCGCCGTCTGCCTGCTGCGCGAAATGCTCGCCGCGCATTCCGGCCTAGCCGATTTTGCGCTCGCCATGCAAGGGCTCGGCTCCGGCGCGATTTCGCTCGCCGGCAACGAAGAACAAAAGCGCCGCTATTTGCCGCGCGTTGCAAGCGGCGAAGCCATCGCAGCGTTTGCGTTGTCCGAGCCCGATGCCGGTTCCGACGTTGCGGCGCTTTCGCTAGCCGCGCGCGAAGACGGCGATGCCTACGTACTCGACGGCGAAAAAACCTGGATCTCGAACGGCGGCATTGCCGATTTCTACGTCGTCTTCGCACGCACGGGCGAAGCACCCGGTGCGCGCGGCATTACCGCGTTTATCGTCGATGCCGAAACGCCCGGATTCACGATCGCGGAGCGCATCGACGTCATTGCGCCGCATCCGCTCGCCCGTTTGCGCTTCGAAGGCGCGCGCGTGCCCAAATCGCAGAGGCTCGGCATCGCGGGCGAAGGCTTCAAGCTCGCGATGCGTACGCTCGATATCTTTCGAACCTCCGTCGCCGCCGCATCGCTCGGCTTCGCGCGGCATGCGCTGGCCGAAGGTCTCGCGCGCGCCTCATCGCGCCGCATGTTCGGGCAAGCGCTCGGCGATTTTCAACTGACGCAGGCGAAGCTCGCCGACATGGCACTGACGATCGACTCGGCCGCCCTGCTCGTCTATCGCGCAGCGTGGATGCGCGATCAAGGTAAACGCGTGACGCGCGAAGCAGCGATGGCGAAATGGCATGCAAGCGAAGGCGCACAGCGTGTCATCGATGCCGCCGTGCAACTGTGGGGCGGTCAAGGCGTCTGCAGCGGTACGCCGGTCGAAATGCTTTATCGGGAGGTTCGCGCCTTACGTATCTATGAAGGCGCCACGGAGGTGCAGCAACTGATCGTCGGACGCGATTTGCTGAAGGCGTATTCAGAGCACCAAAAAGCCATCAAAGACGAAGGATCCGCAAGATGAACGCGCCCACCTCGATCGTCTTCGAACGCCCCTTTCGCATCCGCTTCGCCCATTGCGATCCGGCGGGCATCGTGTTCTTTCCGCAGTATCTGGTGCTGACGAATGCACTGATCGAAGATTGGTTCAACGATTCGCTCGGCATCGACTACGCCAATATGATCGCGCAGCGTCGGGTCGGCTTGCCCATCGTCAAGCTCGAATGCGAATTCGCTCGGCCAAGCCGGATGGGCGAAACGATCTCGCTTGCGCTCTCGCTGACTAGGGTCGGACAACGCTCGATCGGCATCGTCATTACCGGCCGCGGCGACGACGGCGTGCGCTTCCGAGCCAAGCAAGTACTCGTCACGACGTCGCTCGACACCGGCGAATCGATCGCTATTCCTCACGATATCCGCGCGGCGCTCATGCAGGCGGCCGCATCCCTCCCAACGACTGAACACGAAGGCACATCGTCATGAAACGTCCGCTTTTGCCGGCCGGTTGGCCCAAGCCACGCGGTTACGCCAATGGCGTCGCCGCACACGGCACGCAAGTCTTCATCGCCGGCCAGATCGGTTGGGACGAAACCTGCGAATTCCGTTCGGATGATTTTGCCGAACAGGCGCGGCAAGCACTCGCCAACATTGTCGCGATATTAAAAGAAGCCGGCGCGGGCCCGGAGCACATCGTGCGCATGACGTGGTACGTCACCGACAAACGCGAATACCTCGCGGCATCGCGCGAGATCGGCCAGGCATTCCGGGAACTCATCGGCGATTACGACATCGCCATGAGTGCGGTGCAAGTCGCCGCGCTCATCGAAGACCGAGCAAAAGTAGAAATCGAAGCCACCGCCGTGATACCTGACTGACCCGGAGCGAGCCATGGAACCGTCAGCCTATGTCGATACGTTTGCGCGAGACAATCTGCCGCCGCAGGATCAATGGCCGGTCTTGCTGCTCGATCATCCTGATATTGCTTATCCCAAGCGTTTCAACTGCGCGACGGAATTGCTCGATGGCTCGATTGCCGCGGGACATGGCGATCGCGTGGCGATCTGGTCGGAGATCGACGACACACCGCACGGCACAACATATCGTGAACTACGCGAGATCGTCAATCGCTGGGCACATGTCCTCGTCGAGGACATGGCGCTCGTGCCAGGCAACCGCGTCCTGCTGCGCGGGCCCAACACGCTGCAAATGGCAGCCGCATTCCTGGCGAGCCTCAAGGTTGGGCTCGTTGTCGTCCCCACGATGCCGCTGCTGCGCGCAAAGGAACTGAAGCAGATCATCGAAAAAGCACAGATTCACGCAGCACTTTGCGACGCGAGGCTCATCGACGAGCTCGATCGCTGCTGCGATGAGGACAGCGAGTTCTTCTGCGCAGGCCTCACCGATGTGCGCGTATTTCACAGCGATGCGCCCGGTTCGATCGAATCGTTGGCTAGGTCAAAGCCCACGCAATTCATCGCGTGCGATACGTCAGCCAACGACGTCTGCTTGATTGCATTCACGAGCGGCACGACCGGCGCACCGAAGGGCTGCATGCATTTCCATCGCGACGTGCTGGCCATGTGCGATCTATTTCCACGCCATATTCTTAAGCCGGACGCGACCGACGTCTTTTGCGGCACACCGCCGCTTGCCTTTACGTTCGGGCTCGGCGGGCTGCTTTGCTTTCCGATGCGCGTCGGTGCGTCGACGGTCCTCATCGAAAAACTCACGCCCGAAACGCTGCTGCGCACGGTCGAACGCTTTCACGCGACGACGATGTTCACTGCGCCGACTTTCTATCGGCAGATGGCGCCGCTCGTGCCCCGCTTCGACCTTACAAGCCTGAAGAAAACCGTCTCGGCCGGCGAGGCACTGCCCGATTCGACGCGTGCGCTCTGGCGTGAGGCGACGGGCATCGAGATGATCGATGGAATCGGCGGCACGGAGATGATTCACATCTTCATCTCATCGGCGGGCCACGACGTGCGCCCTCATGCGATCGGCAAGGCCGTGCCCGGCTATGTGATCGAAGTGGTCGACGAGGAGATGCACCCGGTGCCGACGGGTACCGTCGGCAAGCTCGCCGTGCGCGGGCCGACCGGTTGCCGTTATCTGGCCGACGAACGGCAAAAGAGGTTCGTGCGCGACGGATGGAACCTGCCGGGCGATGCGGTCTACGTCGATGCAGACGGATACGTCTTCTATCAAGCGCGCGCCGACGACATGATCGTCTCGGCCGGCTACAACATCTCCGGCCCCGAAGTAGAAAGTGTGCTGATGCAGCACGAGGCCGTCGCCGAATGCGGCGTGATCGGCGCGCCCGACGAAGAACGCGGGCAAATCGTGAAAGCGTTCGTCGTGGTCAAGCCCGGGTATGGGGCCGACGATGCGCTCGTCGCCCAGCTTCAGGCGTTCGTCAAGCAGACGGTCGCGCCGTATAAGTACCCGCGTGTCATTCAGTTCATCGACGCATTGCCACGCACGGAGACAGGCAAGCTCAAACGCTTCGCGCTACGAAGCATGTGACGTAGCGTTCCGGTGAACCGGTCGCCTATCGAACAATTCAACTACTCAACTACTCAACTATTCGACTATTCAACTCGCCCGCAATGCTGTCGCGATCGGCACGCGCGCCGCGCGAATGGCCGGGAGCAGTCCGCCCAGCATACCGATGGTGCACGCAACGAACACCCCCGATACGAGCAGCGAAGCCGTCACGGTCAGATGAAACACGACTTGGCTAAAGCCCGCGCCAAGCGTATTGACCGTATTGCCGTTAAAAAACAGCCAAGCCGCGGCCGATCCGATCACACTGCCGACGATCGCAAGCAGCAGCGATTCCACGAGCACAGAGATGACGATCGGCGTGCCGCTGAAACCGATCGCGCGCAGCGTGGCGATTTCACGCGTGCGCGTGGAAACGGCCGTATACATCGTATTGAGTGCACCGGAACATGCGCCTAGTGCCATGATCCCGCCGACGAAATAGGCAAGCAAGTTCAGCAGCTTCGATAGATTGGTCGATTGCGCGGCGTAATAGTCGGCCTCGCGCCGCACGTCGACTTTCAGCGTCGGGTCCGTTGTTAGAGCGGCCTTGAAGCGGTCGAAGGCGGCGGCCGAGTCGAGCATCGCGGTCACGGATTGAAAGCCGTTGCGCCGATAGGCCGACAACACCGTTTCGGCATCGCCCTGTAGTTCCGACTCGTGCGCATCGCCGTGACTGTCGAAGATGCCCACGACCGTCCACTCCGAATCGCGGAATGCGATCTTGCTGCCAAGATCGAGCCCCTTGAACTGCGCGGCGGCCGACTTGCCGGCGATCAGCTCGCGCACGGCGGGGCGGAACATGCGGCCGGCGACCAAATGCAACTCGGGCCTAAGCTTCATCGCATTCGGGCCGACGCCGCGCAGCGTGACATTCGCGTCCGCACCGTCCTTCTTTTGCGGCAACGCGACGATGACGACCGCTTCCGCCGATGCGATCGGCCGCCCCGCTTCGTCTTTGCGTACGCCGGGCGCATCCATGATCGTCTGCGCATTCTCGCGATCGATCGTGCTCTCGAGTTCGGCCTGCGACCCAGCCCGCAGCACGATCGCGCGATCGGCGCGTGCGGTGCCCTTGAGCGTCTGCTGGAAACCCGCGGCCATCGCGAGCACCGACACCAAGACGGCCACTGTCACCGCAATGCCGATCACGATGACCCATGCGGTGCCGATGCGCTGCGGCAAGCTGCGCAGATTCATCGACGTGACTGCAACGATTTGCCTGATCATGAGCGCAGCGCCTCCACAATAACGAGCCGCTTGGCGCGCCAAGCGGGAACGATGCCTGTCGCTACAGCGAGCAGTGCGGCCATGAGCACACCCTCCGCGATGACGGTCACGGGCATGTTCACGACGCCAAGCGTGTTGCGCAACATCGGGAACAGCAGATCGGCAAGGCCCAAGCCCAGCAGCGCGGCGAAGATGCACAGCGTCAGCGATTGAACGAGCACGAGTACGAGCATGCGCGTATCGGAGAAGCCCAGCGTCTTGAGCACGGCCAGTTCCGGCACTTGCTCGCGCACCGCTTGCATGACCGTGCTGCCGACGGCAAACAGCAGCGCGAAAAAGACAGCGAACAAGATATACGTGACGATCAGATTGATGTCTCCGATCTGCTTCATGAAGGACTGCTGGAATTCCTTCTCGGTTTGCGTTTTCGTTTCATCGGGTGAATTCGCGAAGCGCCGGTCGATCTCTTGCGCGATTTGCGCTGATTGACTCGGGTCTTTCACTTGCACGATGTACCAGCCCACTTTGCCCTTGGCAAAACTACGCGCTTCGTCGAAATACTTGTAGTTGAAGAACATGGCGTCTTCCCGGGAGCGCTCGTTCGGATCTTCATAGATGCCGACGATGGCGAAGTCCCAATCGGAATTGCCATCCGTGGCCTTCACCCAGATCGTGGAGTGCAGCGGAATACGATCGCCGATCTTCCAGCCGTATTTCTTCGCCAATCCCGCGCCGATGATCGCACCGTCGCGCGTATGCTCGAGCGCCGCGAGCTGGTCCTTCGGTATGACGAACTCGGGGTGCGCGGCGAATTCGCGATCGGGCTCGACCGGGAATGCGGCAATAAAGTTCTTCGGGTCTTGGTAATACGGCCCGAACCACGATTCATGCGACACGCGCTGCACACCCGGAATTGTCTCGATCTGGCTCATGTAGGCATAGGGCAAGCTCTCGGTGATCGAGATCTTGTTCGTCACCACCAAACGATTCACGTTCGAGCGCTCGATCGTTTGCTTGAACGCCGAGTTCACGCCTTGCAGCATGCCGAACAGCAAGAACGCGATCAAGATCGAGAGCAGCGTCAGCGACGTGCGCACTTTCTTGCGCCATAGCATTGCCCATATCAGCGGAATGAATTTCATCGTGTGCGCCCTCCCATCACGCTTCGGTCTTTTGCCGCTCTTGAACGAAGCGCCCCTTGTCGAGGTGCAGCGTGTGCGTCGCATAGTCGGCCGCTTTTTGATCGTGCGTGACCATGACGATCGTCTTGCCGTACTCGCGATTGAGCACCTGCAGCAGGTGCAAAATCTCGTCGGCTGTCGCGCGGTCGAGATCGCCCGTCGGTTCGTCGCAGACGAGCAGCTTCGGGTCGGAGACGAGCGCACGCGCAATCGCGACGCGCTGCGCCTGCCCGCCGGAAAGCTCCGAGGGCTTATGCTTGGCGCGATCCTCCAAGCTCACTACCGCGAGCGCCGCACGCACGCGCTTCACGCGATCGCCCTTGGACAGCGAGGTCAATAACAGCGGCAATTCGACGTTGCGCTCGGCACTCAGCATCGGCATCAAGTTGTAGAACTGAAACACGAAACCGACATTGTTCGACCGCCAGCGCGCTAGGGCGCCGCCGCGCAATTGATCGATCCGCTCGCCGGCGACGATGATTTCGCCGCTCGAGGGGTGATCGATGCCGCCGATCAAATTGAGCACCGTCGTCTTGCCGGACCCCGACGGGCCCATCAACGCGACGAAATCGCCATCGGCCACTTGCAGATCCAGATGGTGAAGCACTTCGACCAGCTGCTTGCCGCGCGTGTACGTCTTCACGACGTTCTTGAGAGACACCATGGCAGTCATTGCTTCGCTCCTCGTTCGAATTCGATCTCGGTCTCAATTTCGATTTCGGTCTCGATTTCGATCGCGGGACCGACAGCGTTATCGGGTTCGAACATCCGTTGCAGGTTTATCGATCTACCACCTTCACATGCGCGCCGTCGGACAGTTTCGCGAAATCGCCCACCGCCACGCGCTCGCCTGCCGACAGGCCCGCCAGTACCGTCTGCGCGTCGGCATCGCGTGCGCCGAGTTTGACCTCGCGGCGTTCAACCGTATCGTCGTGCAGCACGAACACGACACCCGTCGCCGAGCCCGTGTTCGCTTGCACCGCATCGGGCGGTAGCGAGACAGCGGCGGCGCTAGGTGTTCCGTTTGCCCCGTTTTCCACGCGGCTTAAGAACGACACGCGCGCGCCCATCTCGGGCAAGATACGCGGATCGCGCGATTTGAAGCCTACGCGTACTTTCACGGTGGCCTTGCTGCGATCGGCCGTCGGCACCACCGCAATGACGTAGGCCGGGATGTTCCAGTCGGGATACGCATTGAGCTTCAACGTCGCCGGTTCGTCGGCCCGCACGCGGCTGATGAAGTTTTCGCTGACATCGACTTCAACTTCAAGCGAATCCATGTCGACGAGCGTGCAAATGCCGCTGCGCGTAAAGCCGCCGCCCGCGGACAGCGGCGATACGATCTCGCCGGGCTGCGCGTTCTTGGTCGTCACGACACCGGTAAACGGCGCGCGTACGGTCGTATCGTCGAGATCGCGCTGCGCGACTGCAAGTGCGGCACGGCGCACGGCCAGATTGCCTTCGGCGACAGCCACGTCAGTTTGCTTCGCGTCGTAGTTCGCCTTGCTCTGGTCTAGCGCCGTCCTGCTGATGACCCCCGCTGCAGCCAGCTTGCGATCGCGTTCGTAAATCGGCGTGATATCGGCCGCGGCCGCCTTGGCCTGCAACAGCATGCTCTGCGCCTGGGTGACACCGGCCTTCGCTTGCAGCAGTTCGGCCGTCGCATTGCGATCGTCGAGCTTCGCCACGACGTCGCCCTCCTTGACGTGCACGCCTTCTTCGATAAAGAGCTGCGACAGCTTGCCCGTAATCTTCGCCGACACGGTCGCTTGACGGCGCGCCACGACATAGCCCGAGGCATCGAGAATCGATGCCCCGCTTGGAGCACCTGTACCCGATGCGACGGGCCGCGCGACGGCGACTTTTACCGCAGGCGCAGCCGAGCGCATCGTCAAAAACGCGGCCGCTCCGATCGCGATCAGCACCGCGAGCAGCCCGGCGAGCCACCAGCCGCGCCGGGACGATGTGCGCTGCGCCGGCCGCTTG
Source organism: uncultured Burkholderiaceae bacterium (assembly GCA_966212065.1). Classification (GTDB taxonomy): domain Bacteria; phylum Pseudomonadota; class Gammaproteobacteria; order Burkholderiales; family Burkholderiaceae; genus Trinickia. Next base: position 32,910 of record CBIHOQ010000016.1, on the reverse strand, counting down.
TCGCGATCGATCCGCAATTGCCGCAACAACTCCGATTTATCGGTCATGTAATCGACTTCCGCGATGTGAATGAATGATCTCGGCGCTCGCTTGCACGGCCTAGCGCTTGGCCGATACCGAATCGGCCGTCTGCTTCCAATCGCCGCCCAACGCGAGGAACAGCGCGGCCGTATCTTGGTAGCGAGCGGCCAGCGCCTGCACGTAGGCCACGCGTGCGCGTTGGACCTGTTGCTGCGCGACGAGTAATTCAAGATGGTTCGCGCCGCCGAGCCCGAAGCGCTGCTCGATCAAATGCAAGCTGTCGGTCGCCGCTGTTTGCGCACGATATTGCGCCGCCAGCGTTCGGGCATCGGCGTCGAGCGCACGCAACGCATCGGCGACATTCTTGAACGCGAGCAAAACGGTTTGCCGATATTGCGCCAGCGATTGATCGTAGGCTGCAATGGCCGCGCGCCGCTTCGCATTCAGCGTCCCGCCTTGGAACAACGGCTGCGAGACACTTGCGCCCAACGAAAACACATTGTTGTTGAAAAACGATCGGAACGACGAACCCGAATCGCCGTAGCTGCCCGAGATGCCGATTTGCGGAAGCATGTTCGCCGTCGCGACGCCGATTTGTGCGCTCGCTTCGTGCAGTTGCGCTTCCGCGCGCCGAATATCGGGCCGCTGGCGCACGATTTCCGACGGCACCATGAGCGGAATGTCGAGCGGTAGCTGCAATGACGCAAGATCGAACGGCACTTCGGCGTATTCGCTCGGTGCTTTGCCGAGATAAACAGCAAGCTGGCTGCGCGCGGCCGCGAGCTGCTGCTCCAGCGGCGGCAACGTGGCCTGCACCGAGGCCCAATTCGATTCTTGCGACAAAACGTCGGAGCGCGCCGCACCGCCTAGCTCGAACTCCTGGCGACCGAGATCGACTTCATGCTGCGCCGAGGCGATGAGCTCGTTCGTCGCGTCGATTTGCGCACGCAGCGACGCTTCGAGCACGGCAGTGGTCACAACGTTGGCCGCGAGCATTTGATACGTGGCCTGCAACTCTTCGCGCTGGGCGTCGCGCCCGGCTTCCTGCGCCTCGATGCCGCGGCGTACGCCGCCGAAAACGTCGAAGTTGTACGACAAGTTCACCGACGCGTTATAGAGCGTGAACAGAAAATTGCCGAACCCCGGAAAACCTTGCGATGCGCCGTTCAGCTTTTCTCGCGTCACGCCGAGGCTGCCGCCCACCGAGGGAAACAACCCGCCACGCTGTGCATTCACTTGCTCCTGCGCGGCGCGCAGCGCCGCCTGCGCCGAAGCGACCGTCGGGCTATTGTCAAACGCTTCCGACACGAGCCGATCGAGTTGAGGCGACCCATACGACGTCCACCACTGCGAAGCGCGCTCCGCCGCAGGGTCGAAACGCTGCGCCGCGCCGCCGGCGACGGGCGTGGCTTGCGTTTGGGCAGGCAGCGGCTCCGGCGTGAGGCCGGTAGCCGCCGGCGCTGCGGGCGGCTTGAAGTCGGGACCGACGGCGCAACCGCCGCATGCGAGCACGACGGCAAGCGAAAGCATCGCCGCCGTGCCGCCATGCAGTGCGCTCGGTTCGCCTACCGGCCTGAATCGGCGCAGTGGGCCACGCTCGTTTTTTTCCATTTTTCCGAATGGGGCTATTCGACATTCATTCCCCCGATGCTTCAGCGGAGGAAAGACGAAGGATAAAACGGCTATCGGGCAATCCAATTGCGGCAAAGAGTATAGCGCCCGCTTTACTTTATCGATAGTCGAGTTGCTCGTACTGCTCGATCATGCAACGGCCTCGTTGTGGTCCGGCTCGGGAAGCTGCATCGATGCGGCGAGCAACGATTGCGTGTAGGGTGCGAAGGCGCACGCAATACATCCAGCGTGTCGCTAGCCGCGACGATACGGCCCGACTTCATCACCATGACGCGATGTGCCACGGCCCGCATGACGGCCAGATCGCCTGCGCCTTCACAGGGAGGCCGGCCGCGCGGCTATACTCTTTCTCCCTTTAACCCGCCCCCAAGCAGAAGAAACCATTGCCCGATGAGAAAGCTGTTCGCCGCTTTATTGATCGCCGCCACCGCCACTGTCCATGCGGTCGCAGCGTCACCCTGCTCTCAGTTCTTGCCGAATGCGCAGTTCCCCGTTCTCGCCAATGCGAAGATGGCGCCGAAGACGCGCCTGCTTTGCTATTCCGACTTCGCCGTGCTCCATTCGGGCCTGACGCATGGCCCGCTTTGGTCGGCCGAGCATCTGACGCGCTCGCATTTGGATGAAGCGAAAAATGAGGTGCGCACGAACAAATTCTTCCAAGACCCCTCGCTGCCGCCGGGCGAAGGGGCAACGTTGGCCGATTACAAGCGCAGCGGCTTCGACCGCGGACACATGAGCCCCGCGGGCGACCGCTGGAACGACGAAGCAATGGCCCAGTCTTTCACGCTCGCCAATGTGGTGCCTCAGGATCGCAACAACAATCAGCACCTTTGGGCTCATATCGAATCGGCCGTGCGCAAGATCGCGATCCGTTACGGCGAGGCGTACGTAGTGACGGGACCCGTCTTCGCGGGGCAATCGCTTCGCACGATCGGTGCGAACCGTGTGTTTGTGCCGACGCAACTGTTCAAGGTTGTCTATGTGCCCGCGGCGAACGAGGCGTTCGCCATCCTCGTCGATAACGAGGCGACAAATCGGTACGATGTGAAGACGGTGCACGAACTCGAAGCGATCAGCGGCATGCGCTTTGCGGGCATCCCGGAAGCGCTGAAGGATCAACGAATCGGAGGACTCAAAGGTGTCTGACTTTCATGCATTCGCGAACGACGACGAAGTGCTCAATATCGGCGGCGACGCACTGACGATTTCGAACGGCACCACGCACATTGAGGTAGCGGGCACGCTAACGATCGGCAAGGACAAGCGGGGATTGAAGGCGGCGCGCGCGCTCAAGCAGGCCGTGGACGATATGGTCGCTGCCCTCGAGCGCGAGAAGGCACTGCCGGATGAGTCGAAGGATGAACCGCCGGAGGCTACGGGCAGCGTAGAGAATCCGTTTCTTTAGGGAACGGCGCGACAACTGTGCATGTAGCCCGGGAGCGCAGCGGTGGCTTGCGCCACCACTCCGAGCGCATGCGCGATGTAAGCTGCGTCGTTCGTCTGGAACGCCTCGGCCATGAACACCGCCATCGCCTCCTCACTGCCTAAATCCTCGGCAGGATCATAAGTCGTTAGCTTTTCAACCATCTCACTCTCCTAATTCGGACGCCAGGCGTCTTGCCGCCTCGATTTCTCTCGATTGCCCGCGCTTCGTTCCACCACACAACAATACGACGATCGTCGAGGTCGGAGCGCTGCGATACTGGCACTAGTTGCATATGCTGGATCGATTTGAGCGCGATTCCCCGTCTTCCTCGGGATATAGGAACAAGTAACGTCAATGCCGCGCGACCGAGCCCCGACCGAAAGCGAGAGCGGCCCCACCACGACGATCGGGCAGCGAAGCGGACCGCCTCGCTTTTATGCGAATGACCCATTCAATCGCTTGAAGAACGCCTGCGCCCATGCGATGGTTCGAGGATTCGAAATAGTGGCTCCCATCGAGGAAGGCCTATCTAAATGAAGACGCTCACCGAGCAACTCGCCCAATACGCGTCCTACCACCGCGACCGGCGCAACATCGCGACTCACTTCGTCGGCATTCCGATGATCGTGCTCGCGTTAGCCATCTTGCTCGGCCGTCCGCAGTGGCACATCGCTGCGCTACCGCTCGGCGTGTCCCCGGCGCTCGTGTTGTTCGTCTGCGCCACGATCTACTACATCGTGCTCGATGTCTCGCTTGGGCTCGTCATGGCGGCAGTCTCGGCCGGATGTCTCATCGTCGGCATGCAGTTGGCGCAAGCCTCGACCGCAATATGGTCCAGCACGGGCGCCGCGCTGTTCATCGTGGGGTGGGTATTCCAATTCGTGGGACATGCCGCCTACGAGCATCGTAAGCCGGCCTTTGCCGACGATCTAATCGGGCTTGTGATCGGCCCATTGTTCGTGCTTGCGGAAATCTTGTTCGGCTTCGGCTGGCGCCGCGCGCTGCGCGATTCGGTGGAGCACAGGGCAAGCGCGCTGTGTGACGCCCAGCAAAACCGGCATCAACCAATCTGAATCTCAACCGACCGAATTCAAACGATTCGAAGCGCGCCCTCCCGCGCGTTTCATCCGCGTTGCCGGCACGTAAAGCGAATAGTTCATACGCCGCTCAATGTTGCTCGAAACGCACGAACCGTTTATCGACCCGGCGCTCTTCACTGACGAAATCGGTTACCCGTGCGGAAGGCGGGCCATGCCGCATCCATTCGAGCATCCGGTCGATCTGGTTCGCCGTTCCCTGCAGCATCGCTTCGACGGAACCGTCCGCTACGTTCGCCACCCAGCCCGTAATGCCGAGCGCATGCGCATGCCGCAGTGTGGCATGCCGAAAACCGACACCTTGCACCACGCCGCGCACACGTACGTAATACGTTTCTACTTTCTTGTCCAGATCCAGACCTTCCATCGCCACCTCTCCAGCGCACTCACGTCAACTCCGCATTCTAGTCGCCGCGCTCGAAATCGTTTTTTGGCGAATTCCCGCACGCGGTGCGAAAGACCGTAGCGCTCCCGGCCGTGATAAATGGGCTGATCACCAAGTACAATCTCGCGGCATCACCGCAACCAACGAAACGCTCCGAGCAAAAACGCAAAACGCAAACCATGACCGAATCTTCAAGCGATCTCGTGCTCGTCACGGGCGCATCGGGCTTCGTCGGCTCGGCTGTCGCCCGTGCGGCGCTCGCGCGCGGCATGCGCGTGCGCCTGCTCGTGCGCGCAACGAGTCCACGCAAGAACGTCGAAACACTCGACGCCGAAATCGTCGTCGGCGACATGCGCGACGAACAATCGATGCGCGCCGCGCTGCGCGGCGTACGGCATCTTTTTCACGTGGCCGCCGATTACCGGCTTTGGGCACCCGATCCGTCCGAAATCGAGCGCGCGAACCTGGAAGGCACCGAGGCCACGATGCGCGCCGCGCTGGCCGAAGGGGTCGAGCGCATCGTCTACACGAGCAGCGTCGCGACGCTGAAAGTCACGAGCGAAGGCCGCATCGCCGATGAAACCGTCCCTTTGACGGCGCAGCAGGCCATCGGCGTCTACAAGCGCAGCAAGGTGCTGGCCGAGCGCGCTGTCGAACGCATGATCGAACGCGATGGGTTGCCCGCCGTCATCGTCAATCCCTCGACGCCGATCGGGCCGCGCGATGTACGCCCAACGCCGACGGGCCGCATCATCGTCGAAGCCGCGCTCGGCAAAATCCCGGCATTCGTCGACACGGGCCTGAACCTGGTGCACGTCGACGACGTGGCGCAAGGCCATCTGCTCGCGCTCGAGCGCGGGCGCATCGGCGAACGTTACATTCTCGGCGGGGAGAACTTGCCGCTGCAACAAATGCTCGCCGATATCGCAAACGAAACGGGCCGCAAGCCGCCGACGATCAGTTTGCCGCGCTGGCCGCTCTATCCGCTCGCCATCGGCGCGGAATACGTGGCCAAGCTCACGAAGCGCGAACCGTTCGTGACCGTCGACGCGCTCAGGATGTCGAAGAACAAGATGTATTTCACGTCGGCAAAGGCCGAGCGTGAAATCGGGTATCGCGCGAGGCCCTATCTCGACGGATTGCGCGATGCGCTGCAGTGGTTTCGCGAGGCCGGATATTTGCGCGGCTAATCGCGGCGTGCATTTTGTTACAACCTCGACGCCGCTGCCCGAAGATGCCGTCGGCACAGAGCCGGTAGAATCGCGTCTCTTTGGTTGGAATCGCCGCGCATGAACTTGGAAGAACAGATCAGTGCGATTGACGCGCAAGTCGATGAACTCAGCGAATTCGTTCGGCTCGCACACGCCGCCGCCGAGCGTCTCGACCCCGAACGCGCCGCCGCGCTCGAGGCAGCGCAAGCGGTTGCGCACGCAGCCACGACGAACGACGAAACGCCCACGCCCACGCTGCACGTCGCACGTCCTTCGCACAACGAGTTGACGCTGAGCATCGGCTCGCAAACCGTCAGCCTGCACCCGGAGCAAATCGGCCAATTGATCGAGGAACTTGCGAACGCACGCGCCTCGATGGCTCCTGAGCCGCCGATGGCGCTCGCGCCGGGCTGGCGCTTCGCATCGACAAAAAATCCCGTCATGGCCTTGCAAAAGCAGCCGAACGGGGACCGGCTACTCTTCGCACGACATACGGGCCACGGCTGGGTGCCGTTCACGTTTTCGCCCGATGCCGCGGTGCAGCTCTACATGCTGCTGACGCAGCGGTGACGCGCCGCGCTTAACGCCCCCGCGTGGGCGCCTGCACGCGCGCTTTCCATTGCCCGCCCTTGCCGCGCCAATAACGAACGGCCGAGGCAACCGTCGCGCCCACATAAAACAGCGCAACGAGCGGCAATGCCGGCGCCCACCAGGGCGAACGGCCGTAGTAGCGCAGCATCGGTGCATACGCGCAGCACATCGCCCCCCACGCGAGCCACGCGGGCCAGCCGAACGGGCCGAGCACGAGCGCCACGATGGGCGGCACGAGATAGATCACGGTCATGCCGGCCAAGGTCCCGGCTAGCAGCCACGGCGAATAGTGCAATTGCGTAAAGGCCGTGCGCGCGATCATGTTCCAGATTTCGCCCGGGCCGTCGTAGGGGCGCAGCGAATGGCTCTTGGCCGCGACATCGAGCCGAATCGGATGACGGCCTTCGCCGCGATGCTTGATGCGCGCCGCGAGCGAGCAATCGTCGATCAGCGCGGCGCGAATCGACGCCATGCCCCCTGCTTCCTCGAGCGCCGAGCGTCTGACGAGCATGCAGCCGCCGGCCGCGGCCGCCGTCTTGTTGCGCGGATTGTTGACCCAATTGAACGGATACAGCTTCGCGAAAAAGAAGACGAACGCGGGAATCAGCACCTTCTCCCAGATCGAATCGCACCGCAGCCGCACCATGAGCGAGACGAGGTCGCGGCGCTCGGCCGTTGCACGCGCAACGAGGTCCGACACGGCGTCGGCGGGATGAGCGATATCGGCATCCGTCAGCAGCAGGTAGTCGGCCGGCAGGCCCCGCGTGCCGACGGCCGCGACGCCCTGCGCCTGCGCCCATACTTTGCCGGACCACCCGGCAGGCAACGGCTCGGCCCCGATCACCGTCAGGCGCTCGGGCTTGCCTCTGGCCAGTGCCGCCGCACGCGCCGCATCGGCGGTGCCGTCGGTGCTGTGATCGTCGACGACGATGATATGAAACGCCCCCGCGTACGCCTGGTCGATCAGCGACGTAACAGCCTGACCGATCACGTCGGCCTCGTTGCGAGCGGGCACGACGGCGACGACGGCAGGCCACGCGTCCAATGCCGAGACGGCGCCGGCTGCGAGGGGCGGCGCACAGCGCGTGCGCCAAAAACCGCCCCGCGCAAACAGCAGCACGCACCAAATGATGAGCGAAACGATGGACAAGCCGAAAAGCACGGGGGTCATGCGGTCCCTTGCAAAATATGCAATGTAATGCAATTGAAAGATGTCGCGTAGCGGCGCAACGAGCACGCAAAATGTAACCGCCTACGCGAAGCTCGCTAGTTTACCGGCTCGCCGCGACCCTTGGCGCCGCCCGCGCCGAATCGGCGGGTGGGCATTCTTGCAACGCCCGTGTGACTGCCCGGGAGCGTTCGCGGCCCGATAGCGTTAGAATGCGCGTTTGGGTTGGTTTGCCGGCTTTACGCCCGCTTTCTAATAATAGGTAGGAATCTGGGCGATCCCGTCGCGCGCCGGCGGCTCGATACCCCGATTCGGTCGGAGTTCGCCATACATGCGAGTCATCCTTGCTCAGCCCCGCGGCTTTTGTGCGGGTGTCGTTCGCGCGATCGAAATTGTCGATCGCGCCTTGCAACGGCACGGTGCCCCCGTGTACGTGCGCCATGAAATCGTGCACAACCGGCACGTCGTCGAAAATCTACGCGACAAAGGCGCGCGTTTCGTCGAAGAACTCGATGAAGTGCCGCACGGCGCGGTCGCCATTTTCAGCGCGCACGGGGTGGCGCAAAGCGTCGAGCGGGATGCCCAGGCGCGCGGCCTCGACGTGCTCGACGCCACGTGCCCGCTCGTCACGAAGGTACACGTTCAAGGCCGTCAATACGTTGCGGCCGGCCGAACGCTGATTTTAATCGGCCACGCGGGGCATCCCGAGGTCGAAGGCACGATCGGTCAAATCCCCGGCAAGGTGCTGCTAGTCCAGAGCGAAGCCGAGGTCGCGACGCTCGAACTACCCTTGGACACGCCGCTCGCTTATGTCACGCAAACGACGTTGTCGGTGGACGATACGCGCGGCATCATCGAGGCGCTCGTGCGGCGCTTCAGCAATATCGTCGGACCGGATACGCGCGACATCTGCTATGCCACGCAAAACCGTCAGGCCGCAGTACGCGAGTTGAGCGCGCAGGTCGATGTTTTGCTGGTCGTCGGTGCGACGAATAGCTCGAACTCGAACCGCCTGTGCGAGATCGGCGCCGAGACGGGCGTGGCGAGTTATCTCGTCGCGGACGGCTCCGAGCTCAAGCCCGAGTGGTTCGCCCATGCGCAAACGGTCGGCATCACGGCCGGCGCATCGGCACCCGAGGAAATGGTCGAACATGTGATCGACGCCTTGCGTGCACTCGGTCCCGTCGAAGTATCGACGATGACCGGCCGCGAAGAGAAAGTCGAATTCAAGCTGCCGTCGAAGCTCACCGAGCCCGACGCTGCACGCCAAGTTTAAGGAGGTTGCTTTGTCGATCCCGCTTCTGCAGAAATTACGCGTCGGCGCGTACATCGCGCGTCAACATTTCACCGGCAATAAGCGCTATCCGCTCGCGCTGATGCTCGAGCCGCTCTTTCGCTGCAATCTCGCCTGCAACGGCTGCGGCAAGATCGATTACCCCGATCCGATTCTCAATCAACGGCTGTCGGTCGAGGAATGCCTCGGCGCCGTGGACGAATGCGGCGCGCCGGTCGTCTCGATCGCGGGCGGCGAGCCGCTGCTGCATAAGGAAATGCCCACGGTCGTCAAGGGCATCATCGCGCGCAAGAAGTTCGTCTACCTCTGCACGAACGCGCTGCTGATGGAAAAGAAGATGGACGACTACGAGCCGAGCCCGTACTTCGTCTGGTCGGTCCATCTCGACGGCGACAAGTCGATGCACGATCACTCCGTGTCGCAAGACGGCGTGTACGAGAAGGCCGTCGCCGCGATTCGCGAAGCGAAGCGCCGCGGCTTTCGCGTCAACATCAACTGCACGCTGTTCAACGATGCGCAACCGGAACGCGTTGCAGCGTTCTTCGATACGCTCGGCCCGCTGGGCGTGGACGGCATCACGGTCTCGCCGGGCTACGCGTACGAACGCGCACCCGATCAGCAGCATTTCCTCAATCGCGACAAGACGAAGCACCTCTTCCGCGAAATCTTCAAGCGCGGCAATCGCGGCAAGAACTGGGCGTTCAGTCAATCGGCCATGTTCCTCGATTTCCTCGCAGGCAACCAGACCTATCACTGCACGCCGTGGGGCAACCCGGCTCGCACGGTGTTCGGTTGGCAGCGTCCGTGCTATCTCGTCGGCGAAGGCTATGCGAAGACCTTCAAGGAACTGATGGAAGAAACCGATTGGGACGCCTACGGTACCGGCAACTACGAAAAATGCGCCGACTGCATGGTGCATAGCGGCTTCGAAGCAACGGCCGTGATGGATACCGTTGCGCACCCGCTGAAGGCGCTCGGCGTCAGCTTGCGTGGCCCGAAGATCGAGGGCGCGTTCGCGAAGGACATTCCGCTCGACAAGCAGCGTCCCGCCGAATACGTCTTCTCGCGTCACGTCGAAATCAAGCTCGAGGAAATCGGGCGCACGGCCAAGGCAAAGAATACGCAGCCGGCAGCGGCACACTAAGGCGAGCGGGTTCCTGCTAAGTCTGATCAACGAAAGCGGCGCGGTCCCAATGGGCTGCGCCGCTTTGCTTTGGGCGGGCCGCGCGAGCGGCATTTTTCCGATGAATGACGAAAGAGCGTGGCGGTGTCGACGATGAAGATCAAGACCAAGATCTTTTTGCTGGCGATCGTGCCGTTCATCGTCGCCATCGCCGGGATCGGCATCGGTGTGCGTCTGCAGGCGGCGGCCCTCGCGAGGGCGCAGCGCGAGACCGTCGAAGCCGCCTACATTGCGAGCAAGAAAAGCGAGCTCAAGCATTACGTCGATCTCGCAACGTCGGCTATCGCACCGCTTTACGAGGCCAGCGGCGATGCAAAAGACGAGGAATCGCTCAAGCGCGAAGCGCTTGCGATGCTGCAGCGCATGGATTTCGGGCCGGACGGCTACTTTTTTGTCTACGACATGAAGGGCGATTCGCTGATGCACCCGCGCGAACCCGACCTAGTCGGACACAACTGGTGGCTGCTCAAAGATCCCAAGGGTTCGCTGACGATTCAGCAGCTTATCGCCGCCGCCAAAGGCGGCGGAGGCTACGTCCGCTATCTGTGGCACCGTCCGTCGACGAATCGCCTCGAGCCGAAGCTCGGCTATGTCGTGCCGCTGCCGCGCTGGGGCTGGATGATCGGCACCGGCATCTATCTCGACGGTGTGACCGAAGCACTCGCGCGAATCGATGCGAGCGCTTCGGGCAATATCACGCGCACGATGACGTGGATCGGGGTCATCGCGCTGGCGGGCTTTGGCGTGATCGCCGCTTGCGCGCTGTTCTTGAACGTCTCCGAATACCGCAGCGCCGATGCGAAGCTCAAGCGCCTCGCACAGCAAGTCGTCGAATCGCAGGAACACGAGCGGGCCCGCCTTTCGCGCGAGCTACATGACGGCATTAGTCAAATGATGGTGTCGGTGAAGCTGCTGCTCGAATCGGCGCTGGCGCGCCTCGAACACGCGACCCATCCGCACATGCGCGTGCCGAGCGCGGAAGCCGCGCTCGGCACGGCACTCGGACGCCTATCGCACATCTTGCGCGAAGTGCGGCGCATTTCGCATGCGCTGCGCCCTTCGATGCTGGACGATCTCGGCTTGGCTGCGGCGCTCGAGCAATTGACGCGCGAGCTCGGCGAGGAAACGGGCATCGACCTGTGCGTGGAGACCGATGCCGAATCACGGGCCGCCGTGTTGCCGGCCGCGATCAATACGGCATTGTTCCGGATCGCTCAAGAAGCGTTGACGAACATCGTGCGGCACGCGCAGGCCTCGCATGCGACGCTCGCGTTCGCAGTCGGCGCAACGACGGTGACGCTCTCGATTGCCGACGATGGCCGAGGCTTCGATCTCGAACGCGTGCAGGCCGATGCGCGCGGCGGTATCGGCCTGCGCAACATGCGCGAGCGGCTCGATGCGCTTGCCGGTATGCTGACGATTGCCTCGCAGCCCGGGCGCACAGTCGTCGCGGCCTCCGTGCCGCTGCCGCCCGCCGGGCCCGCGCGTACAGCCGAAGGCAAACCTTTGCGTAACGAACATCCAAATCCATGACCGCGTCTGCCGCTTCCCGCTCTGCCAACATCATTCTGGTCGACGATCATCCGCTCGTGCGAGACGGGTTGCGTCTTCGTCTAGAAGGCGTACCGGGCCTCGTCGTGGCGGGAGAGGCGGGCAACGCCGAAGAAGCGCTCATGCTGGCGCAGACGCTTTCGCCCGATCTGGCCTTGATGGACGTAGGGATGAGCGGAATGAGCGGAATCGCGCTTGCCGGGGTCTTCCACGAACGCTTTCCAGCCGTGCGCGTGCTCATGCTCTCGATGCACGACAACATCGAATACGTGACGCAAGCGGTGCGGGCGGGCGCGAGCGGATATGTGCTGAAGGATTCGCCGGCCACGGAAATCGTGCATGCCATTTCGGCGGTGCTGCAAAACCGCACGTTCTTCAGCGCGGGGATCGCCGCGCGCATGATCCAGGCGAGTGCGTTGCAAACGCCCGTCGAACGCCTGACGCCGCGCGAATGCGAGATTCTGGATGCGCTCGCCGAGGGCCTATCGAGCAAGCAGATCGCCGAGCGCTATCGGCTTTCGGTGCGCACGGTGGAAACGCACCGGCTCAACGTCAAGCGCAAGCTCGAAATCGAGGGGCAAGCGGAACTGATCAAATTCGCCGTGGAGCGGCGCCGGCGCTAATGCAGCTCGCTGCTGAGGGCCGGCATCGTTTGCCGTTCCGCTGTCGATTTACTCGGTGCGCGCGTTGTGGGCGGTGAGGTACTTGATGAGCCCGTCGATGCCGCCTTCGCTCAGTCGCGCCTTGAATTGGTTCTGGTACACCTGAATGAGCCACGCGCCCGACATGTCGATGTCGTAAATCTTCCATTCGCCGCCGGCCTTGCCGAGACGGTAGCCGATCTGCTGGCTGTCGCCGGGCGTGGTGACCGTCGAGGTCACCAATGCGTCGTTCGCCGTAGCTTGCGCCGGCTTGAAGGAGAACCGCGCGTCCTGCGTGCCGAGTTGCGCCAGCGAAGCCGCGTAGGTGCGCGCCATCAGGACTTTAAATTGCTTCGTCAACGCTTGCTGTTGCGCCGGCGTCGCTTGCTGCCAGGGCGCACCTACCGCAATACGAACCGTCCGCTCGAAGTTGGTGGCCGGCAGAAAGTGCGTCTGCACGATTTGCGTGATCTTCGCCAGATCGCCGCCGCGCGCAGCCGGGTCCTGCTTCATGGCGTCGATGGTGTCGACGACGGCCTGCTTGACCACGTCGACGGGTGCTGTTTGCGCCCATGCGGCGGCGCTGATAAACGCCGCGGTGAAAAATGCAAACAAATGACGTTTCATGGGATTTCGAGCTCGATTGAAAGGAAGCCGACAGCGCCGCTTACGCGTAGGGATAGGCCTTCGCGCGGGCGGGCGGCCGTCGGATGGTTCGGGCAGTATACCGAGCCCCGCCCGCTTAGCTTCTGCTTCGACGCAGGCACGGCAACAACGGTTCCGCGCCGGCCTCGCGCGGCGGCAGGCAATCAGAAGCCGTCCGCCGGTATACTTGGGCGTTTTGCCCCCTTCTTTCCGTTGCCGCATTGCCGGCCGATTGATTCATGCTGACGCCCCTCATTGTTCGTCTCGTTGCCTTGTCCGTGCGCCGCCCGGTGTGGATCGTCGTGCTCGCGCTCGTGCTGGCCGCGGCGAGCGGCGTCTATGTTGTGCGGCACTTTAAGATCAACACCGACGTCAGCAAGCTCATCGAAACGGACGCGCAGTGGTCCGCGCTCAGCGATGCGATGGATCGCGCGTTTCCCGATCGCGGCGAGACGATCCTCGCCGTCGTCGAGGCGGGTGCGCCCGAGATGGCCGATGCCGCGGCCGATGCGCTTGCCGCCGGCCTCTCGAGCCCCGCGCACCGGGCCAGCCTCGGCGCGGTCTCGCAGCCGGGCGGCGGGCCGCTGTTCGAGCACGACGGGATGCTGTTCTTGCCGACGGACAGCGTTGCGAGCACGACCGCGCAACTCTCCCAGGCGCGGCCGCTCATCAATACGCTCGCACACGATCCGAGCGTGACAGGCCTTGCAACCACGTTATCGACGATGCTCGGCTTGCCGCTGCAGTCGGGCCAAGTCAAGCTGCCGGCCATGGCGACCTTGTTCACGCGCGCAGCCGATACCGTGGACGCCGTGCTCGCAGGCAAGCAGGCGGCATTCTCGTGGCGCGCGCTCGTCGATCCCGATGCGGCGCGCCAACCCGCACGTGCGTTCGTCACCGTCGCGCCCGTGGTCAACTATGGCGCACTGCAGGCGGGCGCGGAGGCGTCGGACACGATTCGCACGGTAGCCCGCGAGCTCGACCTACAAAAGCGCTTTGGCGCCGCCGTGCATCTGACGGGCGCGCAGCCGCTTGCCGACGATGAGTTCGCTTCGGTTGAAGACGGTGCGCTCGTCAACGGCCTCGGCACGCTCGTCGTCGTGCTGGCGATCCTTTGGCTTGCGCTGCGTTCGAAGCGCATGATCCTTGCCGTGCTCGTCACGCTGGCCGTCGGGTTGCCGATCACGGCCGCGCTCGGCCTCATGATGGTGGGCTCGCTGAACATGATTTCGGTCGCGTTCATGGTGCTGTTCGTCGGTCTCGGCGCCGATTTCGCGATCCAGTACGGCGTGAAGTATCGAGAGGAACGTCATCGTGACCCACGGCTCGATCACGCGCTCGTCGGGGCGGCCCACTCGATGGGCCTGCCGCTCACGCTCGCCGCGGCGGCTGTCGCCACGAGCTTCTTCTCGTTCCTGCCCACGGCGTATAAAGGCGTGTCGGAACTGGGACTCATCGCAGGCGTCGGCATGATCGTCGCGTACTTCAGCACGATGACGCTGCTGCCCGCGCTGCTCAAGCTCATGGCGCCGCCGGGCGAAGCATCGCGCCCCGGCTTCCAGCGCTTGGCGCCCATCGACGATTTTCTGCAGGACAATCGCAAGCCGATTTTGCTGGGCGCTCTCGTCGTCGTGCTCGGCGCCGCCCCGTTGCTGCTTCATCTGCGCTTCGATTTCAACCCGCTGCATTTGAAAGACCCGACGACGGAATCGATGGCGACGCTGCTGTCGCTCAAGGGCTCCCCGGAAGCATCGGTCAACGACGTGGCCGTGCTGACGCCTTCGCTCGCAGCGGCCAACTTGACGGCGCGCCACGCGAGCGCGCTGCCAGAAGTGGGGCGCGTCACGACGCTCTCCACGTTCATCCCGCCCGATCAGCCGCAGAAGATCGCGCTCATCTCGCAGGCGGCGCAGCCGCTGCTGCCGGCGTTGACGCAGCCGAGCGCGCCGCCTTCGACGGATGCGCAGCGCGTCGCGGCCTTGAAGCGCGCATCGAATCAGCTTTCCTATGCGGCGGACGACTATCCGGGCCCCGGTGCGAAGGAAGCGAAACGCCTCTCCGCCTCGCTGGCCAAGCTCGCGGCCGCCGACGCCGCGATGCGCGACCGCGCGGAAACCGCCTTTTCGGTACCGTTGCGCCTCGCGCTGCATCGACTCACGACGCTGCTGCAGCCGTACACCATTACGCGCGCTACCCTGCCGCCGGCGCTCGTGCGCGAATGGGAGGCCCCCGATGGCCGCGCGCTCGTCCAAATTTCCCCGCGCGTGCCGCCCGGTGTCGATCCCGGCGACGATGCGATGCTGCGCCGCTTCGCCAAAGCGGTAAAGAAGGCGGAACCGAGTGCGATCGGCGGCCCGATTTCGATCCTGCATTCGGCCGATACGATCATCACGGCGTTCCTGCAAGCGGCCGCATGGGCGGTGCTGTCGATCACGCTGCTGCTGTGGGTCACGCTGGGCCGCTTCGGCGATGTGCTGCGCACGATGATTCCGCTGCTCGCGTCGGCGCTCGTCACGCTCGAGCTTTGCGTCGTCTTCGGCATGCCGCTGAACTTCGCGAATATCATTGCGTTGCCGCTGATGCTGGGCGTGGGCGTGGCGTTTAAGGTCTATTTTGTGATGGCATGGCGCGCGGGCCAGACGAGCCTGCTGGCGTCGAGCCTCACGCACGCGGTATTGTTCAGTGCAGCCACGACGGCCACCGCATTCGGCAGTTTATGGTTGTCGCATCATCCCGGCACCGCCAGCATGGGCCGGCTGCTGGCGCTCTCGCTTTTTTGCACGCTGATCGGCGCCGTCGTATTCCAGCCCGTGCTGATGGGCAAACCGCGCGCCGCGCGCGCCAAAGAAAAGCAATTAGAAGGAATCGATGGATAACCTACGAACCCTGGCGGCGACGCTGGCCGCCGCGGCGCTCTTGGCCGGCTGCGCGAGCCCTGATCAACGCACGGCCGGCGATCCGTTCGAGCCGATGAACCGCGCGATCTTCAAGGCCAACGATACGGTCGACCGCACGATCGCCGTGCCGATCGCCAAGGGCTATCAAAAAGTGACGCCGCACCCGTTGCGCACGGCGATCAGCAACTTCTTCTCGAACTTGGGCGATCTGAACAATTTCGCGAACAATCTGCTGCAATTGAAGATCACCGATGCCACGGAAGATCTCATGCGCTTCGCGATGAATACGACGTTCGGTATCGGCGGGCTCATTGATTTCGCCACGCCGGCCCGCTTGCCGAAGCACCATCAAGACTTCGGGCTCACGCTCGGGCGCTGGGGCGTGCCTTCGGGCCCCTACCTCGTGCTGCCCGTGTTCGGGCCGAGCTCGTTCCGCGATGGGGTGGGGCTCGCGGTCGACACGCGGTTCAGCCCCATGATCTATGCGCCTGACGAGGCGCGCTGGCCGCTTTTTGCGGTGCAGTTCGTGAGTACCCGCGCCGATATGCTCGGTGCGACGAATATTCTCGAGCAAGCCGCGCTCGACAAGTACTCGTTCGTGCGTGACGCCTATACGCAGCAGCGCCGCGCCGCGCTGAGTGCCGATAAGTCGACGCCGCCCGCGCTACCGAACTATGGGGATGGGGACGACACGAGCGAGACGCCCGCTGTGCCGAATGCGGCCAGCGCAGCAGCGCCGGGGCAACCGGCATCGGGTGCGGCAGCGGCAGCATCAAAGGCCGGAACGCCTGTGCCTGTGCCGCCCGGCGCTGCGTCGCCTGCACCCGCCTCGTCGTCCGTTCCTGCAACGAGTACCCCTTCAACTACGGCCCCCGCGAAGGATCCGGGCCCGGACAGTCAAGACAGTCAAAACAAAAACTAACTAGGCAGACCAAAGTGATGTTTCATGCGGCTTGTTGTCAGGGGATGTTGAGCTCCACTTTGCACGCGTTGAATCCGTATGCACTCGCCGGCATCGTCGCGGCGCTGCTCGTGGGCGGTATGGTCAAGGGCATTGTCAGCATCGGGGTGCCCCTTGTCGCCATGCCGATCTTGAGCCAGATGATGCCCATCAAGCAGGCGGTGCTGCTGCTGTCGATGCCGGTCATTCTCGGCAATATTCCGCAGGCGCTCGAAGGCGGCGAAACGATGGCGACAGCCCGCCGCATCATCGCGCCGCTCGTGGGCACGGTGCTCGGCAACATCGTCGGCGTGTCGATTCTCATCTCGCTCGAACCGCATCATGCGCAAGCGGCTGCCGGTGCCATGCTGGCCTTTGCCGCAGTGCTGCTGCTCGCGTCGCCGCGCTTCACGCTGGCGTCCGCTTGGGTCCACCCGGTGGGATTCGTGCTCGGCTTCGGGGCGGCCCTGATGGAAAGCATCGCGTCGATTCCGGGCCCGCTGCTCGCGATCTATCTGATCTCCTCGGGAGCGCGCGGCAAAGCGTTCACGAAGCAGATGGCCATCATTCTCGTTGTCTCGATCTTGACATTGCTGCTGGCCTTCAAGAGCGGCGCGCATGCCTCGAGTTGGGATCTGCTGATTTCCGCCGCGGCGAGCATTCCCGTGATCGCCGGCATGCTCATCGCGCGACCGCTGCGAGATAAGCTGCCGCCGCATGCGTTCCGCATCGTCGTATTGCTGTTCGTGCTGGGCACCGCGGTTCAAATGATTCGCAAGGCGTTGGGGGCTTGAGGTACCCGCAGATATAGCCCGCACGCAATCACAAGGTCACGGGCTCCATCGTTACATCCTGGATCACATATTCCCGTAGTTTGGCCCCCCGCCGCCTTCAGGGGCTTTCCAAGTAATATTTTGCGAAGGATCCTTGATATCGCACGTTTTGCAATGAACGCAATTCTGCGCGTTGATCTGAAAGGCGTCCTTTTCGCCTTCCCGCTGGACGACTTCGTAGACACCCGCCGGGCAATATCGCTGCGCCGGTTCGGCATAAAGAGGAAGGTTTCTTTGCAACGGAACTTCGGCATCGGAGAGCGTCAAGTGACAAAGTTGCCGTTCCTCGTGATTGGTGTTCGATAAAAAAACCGAACTCAGTTTGTCGAAGCTGAGCTTACCGTCGGGTTTCGGATAGACGATAGGCTGCGATTTGCTCGCGATTTCAAGACAGGCGTGATCGGGCTTTCGGTCGTGCAAGTTAACCGGAATTCTGCCCTTGAAGATGTTTTGGTCGAGCAAATTGAATGCGCCGCCTAGCAGCGTGCCGAACTTGTGGAAGGCCGCGCCGAAATTACGGCTTCGGCGCAACTCCTCGTAGAGCCAACTCTTCTCGAATTCCTCAACATACCGGTGCAATTCGCGGCCTGGCGATGGCTCTCCCAACAGCGCGGCGCCGACGGCCTCGGCGGCCAGCATGCCGGACTTCATCGCGGTATGGCTTCCCTTGATTTTCGAAAAATTCAGCGTTCCCAGTTCGCAACCGATCAAGGCGCCGCCGGGAAAAATCATCTTCGGCAGTGAGTTGAGGCCGCCCTTGCAAATCGCGCGGGCGCCATAGGAAATCCGCTTGCCGCCTTCGAGGAACTGCCTCGCCACCGGATGATGCTTGTAGCGTTGAAACTCGTCGAAAGGCGACAGATAGGGGTTGCTATATGACAGGTCGACGATGAGGCCAATCAGGACCTGGTTGTTGCCGAGGTGATAGAGGAATGCGCCGCCGGTGTTGCCGGTATCGAACAACGGTTGCGGCCAGCCTGCGCTATGCACCACGAGCCCCGGCTGGTGTCTGGCAGGATCCACCTCCCAAATTTCCTTGATACCGATCCCGTAGTGCTGCGGGTCGGCCCCGGCATCGAGATCGAAATGCTCGATCAATTGCTTGCCGATGTGGCCGCGAGACCCCTCGGCAAACAGCGTGTACTTCGCACGCAATTCGACACCCAGACTGAACTGCCCTTGTTTCGGGCTACCATCGCGATCGACGCCGAGATCGCCGGTCACAATGCCACGCACGGCGCCACCCTCGTCGAACATTACCTCTTGCGCAGCGAATCCGGGATAGATTTCGACGCCGAGGCTCTCGGCTTGCGCTGCAAGCCAGCGGCACAGATTGCCGAGCGAGATGACGTAGTTGCCTTCGTTATGCATTGACTTGGGAACGAGCCAGTTCGGCATCTTGATGCCGCGTGCCTCATTCACCAGCAAATAGGTCTCTTCCCGCACCACGGGTGTGTCGAGCGGTGCGCCCCGCTCCTTCCAGTCGGGGAACAACTCATTCAATGCACGCGGCTCGAAAATCGCGCCTGACAGGATATGCGCGCCAACCTCGGAACCTTTCTCCACGACACATACGCTGAGTTCCCGTTGCGCGGCAAGCGCGAGCTGTTTAAGCCTGCATGCGGCAGAAAGACCCGCAGGGCCGGCCCCAACGATAACGACGTCAAACTCCATGGATTCTCGTTCCAAGATAACCTCCCAGTTGTATTTTTCAGCTTTCCCCCAACCGTGGACTAGGTGAGCGGAAATGTGGCTGCTATCGACAGCGAATGCTACCCGGTTAGAGGAACATTTTTTTCTTTCCGCTGCGGCACCTTCATCTCGGCGATGAACTCATTCTGCAATTCGCGCAGCACCTCCACGAATGCGGACGCAATCCGCTCTCGCGGCCGATGCGGCGGGAAAAGCAAATAGTTCGAGAAAAGCACCTCCGGCAAGAACCGCCGAATCGCAATTCCAGGCCCCGCAAAATCGCGCGCGACGATCGGATGCGCCAGCGTCACCCCCATCCCGCATCGAACCATCTCGCAGCACATCGCCGCATATTGCGATTCAATCGCCAGCACGCGCTCCACCCCCGCACGCGCGAATACCTCGTCCATTTGCGTGCGCGTGCCATCCCCATGACATAGCGAAATAAACGATTCGCCCTGCA
This sequence comes from uncultured Burkholderiaceae bacterium, assembly GCA_966212065.1. Lineage (GTDB taxonomy): Bacteria > Pseudomonadota > Gammaproteobacteria > Burkholderiales > Burkholderiaceae > Trinickia. Next base: position 13,240 of record CBIHOQ010000016.1, on the reverse strand, counting down.
AATCCGCCGGCCGGATCACCGACTTCTTCGTCAAACGATGATCCGCTGGCAACACGCACAGGGCCGGCACGGTCGAAAGCAATTCGACGTCGCAGTTGGACGCCTCGCTCACATACACCACCACGCCCACATCGCAGAACTGCGAAGCCGTCCAATGATTGATCGTGCCGGACGTATTCATATGAAGCGATACCGTCACCCCCGGGTGAAGGCGTTGAAAGCGAGCAATCGCCCGCGGCACGAGCGTGAGCCCCGCCGACGGCATCGAAGCGATCCGCAGACGCCCCGTGCCCAAGTCCCGAATCTGCGCGGCCGCAGTGGCAAGCCCCTGTAAGCCGACATACGCGCGCTCCACTTCTCGAAAGAACGCAGTGCCTTCGCTAGTAGGAATGAGCCGGGCGCCGGTTCGCTGAAACAGCACGAGTCCCGTCTCCCGCTCGAGCTGCGAAATCAGCCGGCTCACGTTCGGCTGCGACGTAAACAACTCCTTGGCCGCCGCCGTCATCGACCCCGACGTCATCACCGCCCGAAACGCCTCGACGTGCTTTAGGTTCATCTGCTTCCCCTCTCACCCGGTCCCGAATCGACTTCAGGGTTGACCCTAGGTCATATCACCCATGAATAGATCCGTATTTTATTCGTATTGGAGCTATAGCTTGCGCCGAGCGAAACTGCAATGCATCGACGCCAAAGTCGAACCATCGCTAGGGACCATCAAGGAGACAGACCCATGAACGCAGTACCGCGTCGTCGTGCCCTTTCCAAGCTTGCCCAGGCCGTAATTGCGGCGCTCTCGCTCGCCGCGACCTGTGCCGCGACAGCCCCCGCTTACGCCGAAACCACGCTGTACGTGGCGAACGTCGGCGGCTCGAACGAGGACATGTATCGGCAGAAGATCGATCCGCCGTTCGAAAAGGCGCACCACGTCAAGATCGTCTACGTGGCAGGCAACTCGAGCGACACGCTCGCGAAGCTGCAGGCGCAGAAAGGCCACGAGCAGATCAACGTCGCGGTGATGGACGACGGCCCGATGTATCAGGCCATGCAATTCGGCCTGTGCGGAAAGCTGGACGAGGCGCCGGTCATGAAGGATCTCTATCCGCTTGCTCGCCTCGGCCCCACCGCTGTCGGCGTCGGCATGGTCGCAACGGGCATCGGCTACAACGAAAAGGCGTTCAAGAAGCTCGGTCTCCCCGCACCGGATTCGTGGAACGCGCTGGCCGATCCGCGTCTGAAAGGCAAGGTGGGCGTCCCGCCGATCACGAACACCTACGGCCTGCACACGCTCGTCATGTTTGCGCGCATGAACGGCGGCGGCGAAAAGAACATCGACCCGGGCTTCAAGGCCATCAAAACGCGCGTCGCTCCCGACGTGCTGTCTTGGGCGCCAACCCCGGGCGAAATGGACGGCCTCATGCAGTCGGGCGACGTCGTCATCGCGCCGTATGGCAGCGGCCGCGCAGTCGCGCTACAGAATACGGGCTTTCCGCTCAAGTTCGTCTATCCGAAGGAAGGCGGCGTCGCCCTGCAAGTGGGCGCATGCGTCGTCGCCCAAAACGCGCAACCCGAGCTCTCGCAGCAGTTCATCCAGTACTTGCTCAGCCCGGAAGTGCAGGCGATGCAGGCCCAGGACATCGGCCTCGGTCCCGTCAACAAGACCGTCAAGCTTTCGCCCGAGATTGCTGCGCGCGTGCCTTACGGCCCCGATCAGATTGCCAAGCTGACTCCCGTCGATTGGACGACGATCAATCAGCATCGCGCCGAATGGACCGAGCGGTGGAATCGATCTGTCGAGCGATGAAAGACGTGGGCCCCGTGGTCTCGATGAAGGATGGACGGTGATGAGTTTTCTAACTCTGCAAGGCATTTCCAAGCGATACGGCGATTTCACGGCAATCGAGCACATCGATCTGTCCGTCGCGCGCGGCGAGTTTCTGTCGCTGCTCGGTCCGTCGGGGTGCGGCAAGACGACGACACTGCAGATGATCGCGGGTTTCGTCTCGCCCACGGGCGGGCGCATTACGCTCGACGGCCGCGACATTACGAACGAGCGCCCGGAGAAGCGCGGCATCGGTGTCGTGTTTCAAAGCTATGCGCTGTTCCCGCATATGACTGTGGCCGGCAATGTCGGCTTTGGTCTCGAGATGCGCAAGATGAAGCGCGATGAACGCAACCGCCGCATCGCCGAAACGCTCGAGCTCGTCCATCTGCCCGGCCTCGATGCACGCTATCCGAAAGAGCTCTCGGGCGGCCAGCGGCAGCGCGTGGCGATCGCGCGGGCAATTGCGATGCAGCCCGAACTGCTGCTGCTCGACGAGCCGATGTCGAACCTCGATGCGAAGCTGCGCGAGGAGATGCATATCGAATTGCGCGCCATTCAAAAGCGGCTTGGCATTACGACGATTCTCGTCACGCACGATCAGGTCGAAGCCATGACGATGAGCGACCGCATCGCCGTCATGCACGCCGGCAAGGTCGCGCAACTGAGCACGCCGTTCGATGCCTACGAGCGTCCCGCCACGCCATTTACCTCGACGTTTCTCGGTCGCACGAACACGCTCGCAGGCGAAGTGCTGCGCAACAATCCGCGTTGTGCGGAAGTCGCGGTGGGGGCCGGTACGACGCTGCATGTTCCGCACGAAGGCCGACAGGTCGCAGGTGAAGTCAATGTCTACATCCGCCCCGAGAAGGTTCGGCTCGCCAACGGCGACGCGAGACTGGTCGGGCGCGTTGCGACGCGCGTATTCGTCGGCAACCAATGGCTGCTCGTAGTCGATACGGCGCTTGGCAGGCTGCACGTTGCGCAGCCGAATTACGGCGAGCCGCCGCCCGAAGAAGGCCGGGAGGTGGGGCTGGCGTGGACCGACGACGATCTGCGCGTGCTCGGCCGGGAGGTGGGACATGGCCACGCTTGACGATGCGCGAGGCGGTGCAGCGCCCTGGCTGCTGTCGGCGCCGGCGCTACTGCTGTTCGTCGCGATGCTGCTCGTCCCGCTCGTGCTGACGCTCATGCTGTCGTTCCATGTCTTTCGCGACATGGCGGGCGTGCAGCCGGGTTACACGCTGCACAACTATCTGGAGGTCGTCAGCGACCCGTACTACGGCAGGATCTTTCTGCGCACGGCCGGGCTCGCCTTTGCCGTGACGTTGCTATCCGTCGTGCTGGGCGTGCCCGAAACGATCGTGCTCGCACGCATGCGTCGGCCGTGGCAATCGCTCTGCTTGCTGATCGTGCTGGGGCCGCTGTTGATCTCCGTCGTCGTGCGCACACTCGGCTGGGAAATCCTGCTCGGCAACAACGGCGTCATCAACAACCTGCTGCGCGCGCTCGACATCACCGACGAGCCGATCCGCTTCGTCTTCACGATGACGGGCGTGATCATCGCGCTTACGCATGTCCTCGTGCCGTTCATGGTGATGTCGGTCTGGGCAACGCTGCAAAAGCTCGATCCGCAGGTGGAATGGGCAGGCCGCTCGCTCGGCGGCTCGCCGATGCGCGTGTTCCGACGCGTCGTGCTGCCTCAGATCATGCCGGGCGTGCTCTCGGGCTCGATCATCGTGTTCGCGCTCTCGGCATCGGCGTTCGCGACGCCCGCGCTGATCGGCGGCCGGCGCCTAAAAGTGGTCGCCACCGCCGCCTACGACGAATTCCTCGGCACGTTGAACTGGCCGCTCGGTGCAAGCATCGTCGTGCTGCTGCTCATCGCCAACGTCGCGATCGTGATGGGCTGCAGCCGCCTGGCCGAGCGCCGCTTCAAACACATCTTCGACTAACGAGGCGAGCCCATGAAAAGAAACGGTGCCCTTGCGCTCACCTACAACGTGCTTTTTCTGACGTTCATCCTCGCGCCACTCGTCGTCGTGCTGCTTGTCGCTTTCACCGACAAGGGCTACATCTCGATGCCGTTCAACGGCGCGTCGCTGCGCTGGTTTCGCGCGATCTTGCAGAACGACGACATCGTCTCGGCGTTTTGGCTCTCCGTGCGGTTGGCGTTCACCGCGGCGACGATCGGCGTCGTGCTGGCGGTCCCCGCCGCACTCGCGATTGCGCGCTATCGCTTTCCGGGCCGCGGCGCGCTGATGGCGTTTTTTCTATCGCCGATGATGATCCCGGCCGTCGTGCTCGGCATCGCATTCCTGCGCTTCCTGTCGCTGCTGAACTTGAACGGCTCGTTTTTCGCGCTCGTCGCGACACACGTCGTAATCGTCGTGCCGTATGCGCTGCGCCTTGCGTTGTCGTCTGCCGTCGGACTCGATCGCGATGCCGAACGCGCGGCGCTCTCGTGCGGCGCGAGCCGCTTCACCGCCTTTCGCCGAGTCGTGCTTCCGATGATTCGCACCGGTGTGGCCGGTGGCTGGCTGCTGTCGTTCATCCAAAGCTTCGACGAATTGACGATGACGATCTTCGTCGCGACGCCGGGCACGACGACGTTGCCGGTGGCTATGTACAACCAGATTCAGCAAACGATCGATCCGCTCGTCACCTCCGTATCGGCCGTGTTGATTGTCGGCACGATTGCGCTGATGGTGCTGCTCGACCGGCTCGTCGGGCTGGATCGCATTTTGATCGGAGAAGTTCGTTGACCTTCAACACCTCCAACCCCTCCAACACTCCCCGCACTTCCGCAAGCGCCGATGTACTCGTGATCGGCGGCGGCCTGGTCGGCGCCGCGCTCGCATACGGTCTGTCACGCGACGGCGCACGCGTGACCGTGCTCGACGAGGGCGACGGCGGCTTTCGCGCGTCGCGCGGCAACTTCGGCCTCGTCTGGATCCAGGGGAAGGGTTACGGCCTCACGCCCTACGCGCGCTGGTCGCGCGATTCGGCCACGCGCTGGTCGGCCCTCGCGCAGAGCTTGCTCGACGATACGGGGATCGACGTGGCGCTACGCCAACCCGGCGGCTTCCAGTTCTGTTTCTCCGACGAAGAAATGGTCCAGCGCCACATGCGTCTGTCGAACTTGCAGCGCGAGCTCGGCGACTATCCGTTCCAAATGCTCGATCACCGCGAAGCGCGCGAGCGCGTACCGGGCATCGGGCCCGCCGTTGTCGGCGCGAGCTATACGCCAATGGACGGGCACGTCAATCCGCTCAAGCTCCTGCGTGCGCTGCATGCGGGTATGCAGCGGCGCGGCGTCAAGCTTCTTTCCGGCGAGCGCGTCGAACGCATTGAGCGCGCGAACGGTGGCTTCACGGCTCATAGCGATCGAGGCACGTATCGGGCTGCACGCTTGGTGCTCGCCGCCGGGCTTGGCAATCGCGCGCTCGCCCCGCTCGTCGGCTTGGACGCCCCCGTTGCGCCCAATCGCGGCCAAGTACTGATCAGCGAGCGCGTCGCGCCGTTCCTCGACTACCCGACACTCAATGTGCGGCAGACCGACGAAGGCACGGTTCAATTCGGCGATTCGATGGAGCAGGCCGGCTTCGACGACCTCACCACGACACCCGTGCTGAGCGAAATCGCGCGTCGCGGGGTGCGGACGTTTCCGCGGCTGCGCGACGTTCGTCTGGTGCGGACCTGGGCGGCACTGCGCGTCTATAGCCCCGACGGTTTCCCCATTTATGAACAATCCGAAACGCAACCGGGTGCTTTCGTCGTGACCTGCCATAGCGGCGTAACGCTGGCCGCCGTTCACGCCCAACGCGTTGCGCCGTGGATTGCCGGCGCGCCGATGCCCGACGACTTGCCGGCGTTCTCGGCGCGTCGCTTCGCCGATCGCGTCGAATCGATCCCTGCTCACTGAAACCGTTATGACTTCCCAATCGACTCAATCGCTGTTCAAGCCGCTCGATAGCGCCGATGCGCCCGTCGAGGTTTGGTTCAATGATCAACCGCTCTTGGTGCCGGGGGGACGTTCGGTCGCCGCCGCCCTGCTCGCCTCAGGTGTCTCCCGTTTTCGCGCAACGCCGGTATCCGGGTCGCCACGTGCGCCCTACTGCATGATGGGCGCCTGCTTCGAGTGCCTCGTTGAGATCGATGGCGTGCCGAGCCGGCAAAGCTGCATGGTGCCGGTGCGCGCGGGCATGCGCATCCATACGCAAGAGGGTGCGCGCGACCTGCCTCCCATCACCGCCGATACGACGGAGAACGCTCATGGCCGTTGATTTCACATCGGAAAACGTCGATGTCGTCGATGTCGTCGTCGTCGGCGCTGGCCCCGCCGGCATGAGCGCGGCGACGCGCGCGGCTCACGCGGGTCTATCGGTCGTGCTGCTCGACGAACAAAACGCCGTAGGCGGGCAGATCTATAGGGCGATAGGAACCGCCGATCTACGCCGCAAAGAGATTCTCGGTCCCGATTACGCAGCCGGTACCGCGGTCGCCGATGCCTTCGCCCACTCGGGTGCGCGGTACATCGCGAATGCATCGGTATGGCAGGTGACGCGCGAGCGGACGGTGCATTACCTCAAGGACGGTAAGGTCGGCAGCTTCGAAGGAAAACGCGTGATCCTCGCAAGCGGCGCACTCGAGCGGCCATTTCCGATTCCCGGTTGGACGCTGCCGGGCGTGCTGACCGCAGGGGCTGCGCAAATTCTCCTAAAGAGCGCCGGTGAAGTACCGTCTTCCCCACCCATCCTCGCGGGCTGCGGACCGCTTTTGTATCTGCTCGGGTGGCAGTATGTCCGCGCGGGGGTACCGATCCGCGCGCTCGTCGACACGACTCGTCGCGAGGATCGTTGGCGCGCGAAACGCCATTTGCTCTCGGCACTGCGTGCATGGCCTTTTCTCAGCAAGGGGCTGCACCTGATCCGGACGCTGCGCCAAGCGGGCGTGCCAATGTACGAAGGCGCCGACAATCTTCGCGTTGAAGGAAAGACGGCCACCGACGGCACAGCGCGCGCGGCTGCCCTCGCCTTCACGACGCATGCCGGCGCGCAGCGTATTGAAGCGGATGTGATCCTGCTGCATCAGGGCGTCGTGCCGAATACACAGTTCACGCATGCACTGCGTGCGGCGCATCGCTGGGACGACGCTCAACTGTGCTTCACGCCCGAAGTCGATGCGTGGGGCGAGATCGATGTTCCGGGCATCTTCGTCGTAGGCGATGGCGCTGGTATCGGCGGCGCACAAGCCGCTGCCGAACAGGGCTTGCTTGCGGCGCTCGCGGCCGCGTCGCAACTCGGCGCGATCGATACGGCCACGCGCGAGCGCGAAGCGGCGTCGCATCGTGCAGCGCTCTCGCGCGCAATGCGCATTCGCCCGTTCCTCGATAGTCTGTACCGGCCACGCGATGCGAACCGCATTCCCGCCGACCACACGATCGTCTGCCGATGCGAAGAAGTGACGGCCGGCGACTTGCGCGACTTCGTCTCGCTCGGCTGCGTCGGCCCCAATCAGGCGAAGTCGTTTGGCCGATGCGGCATGGGTCCATGCCAGGGACGCATGTGCGGCCTGACCGTCACCGAAGTCATCGCCGACGCGCGCAAGGTGTCGCCGGCGGAAGTCGGCTACTACCGCATTCGTCCGCCGATCAAGCCGCTCACGCTTGGAGAGCTTGCCGGTGAATGAGATCACGCGTTCGAGGGCGAACGCCCCGCAGGAAACCGACGTGATCGTCATCGGCGCGGGGCTGCACGGCACGAGCACCGCGTTTCATCTGGCGCGCCGAGGCATGGGCGTGATCGTGCTCGAGGCCGATTACGCGGCGCGCCATGCATCGGGCGTCAATGCCGGCGGGGTCCGCACGTTGGGACGCCCGCTTCCGGAGATTGCGCTGGCGCTGATGTCTAGAGAGATATGGCATAGGCTGCCGGACATCGTCGGTGACGACGGCGGCTTCGTGCCGTCGGGGCAGCTGAAAATTGCCGAAACAGAGGCCGAACTCGATGAATGCCGTGAGCGAGTCGCATTGCTCGAAGCTAACGGGTTCACGCACGAAAAGCTGATCGATCGAGAGGCGGTGCATGAACTCGAACCCGCGTTGGCGAAGCATGTGACGGGTGGAATCTGGGTCGAGCGAGACGGATACGCGCTGCCGTTTCGGACGACGACAGCCTTTCGACTCGCCGCCGAGCGGCACGGCGTGCGCTTTCACGAAGCGACGCCCGTCACCCGCATCGAACAGCGCGGCGCGCGTTGGCTGGCAAACACGCCTCGCGGGCAGTTCGCCGCGGAAAAACTACTGATTGCGGCGGGCGCATGGTCGGGGGAGTTGGCCCGCCAAGCGGGCGAAGCGATCCCGATGCATCCGGAGGGCTTGATGCTGATGGTCACGCATCGCGTCGCGCCATTCTGCCGAACGACGCTCGGCGCGACCGGCCGCCCCCTATCGTTCAAGCAGTTCGGCAACGGCACAGTAGTCATTGGCGGCAAGCTGATTGGTATCGCGGATCTGCAAGAACGCCACGGTGAAGTCGACTTCATGCGCCTTGCGAGGAGCGCCCGCACGGTCATCGACCTTTTTCCGCATTTGCGCGATCTGGGCGTCAATCGCGCATGGGCCGGTGTCGAAGCCTTCACCGACGATTCCCTGCCGGTGATTTCACCGAGCCGAACCGCATCGAACCTTTATTATTCGTTCGGCTATTGCGGCAGCGGCTTTCAGTTAGGGCCGGGCTGCGGCCGGCTCGTGTCCGAAATGATGCTCGACGGAGCGACGTCGTTGCCGCTCGACGCGTTCGCGATCGATCGGTTCTCGCGATCGTCAGCCGATGCTTCAGCGGTCAGCATGGCTGTCGATCATTAGCTTGTTTCATGCGTGTTGCGCTGCCTGGAGTCCTTGGCGGCGCGGCTCGTCTGTTTCTTCGTCGCGCATCGCGCGACTTCCCTTGGTTTTCTTATATCGCCGCTTACGGCGACGGAGTCCACTGTATGTCCGACATCATTCGAATCGATACCAACCAACGCATGAGCCGTGTCGTCAAAGCGGCCGGGCTCGTGTTCATCGGCGGCCAAACCTCGACAGACCCGACGCCCGACGTGAAAGTGCAAACGGCGAATACGCTGGATAAGATCGATGCGTTTCTCGAGAAAGCCGGCATCGACAAGACGAGGCTCGTCTCGGCCCAGATCTGGCTCGCAAACATCGAGCGCGATTTCGCCGGCATGAACGAAGTCTGGGAAGCTTGGGTGCCGCAAGGGTGCGCGCCGACGCGGGCCACCGTCGAAGCGAAGCTTGCCGCCGCGCATCTGCTCGTCGAGATTGCCGTCGTGGCGCTCGCGTAAGCGCGCCATTGCCTAATGCGGTCAGCGCAATCGCGGGTTCAAAACTCAGGCCGAGCGTAACGCCCCTGCGCGAAGCAATGCTGAGCGCGCGGCGACGAGCGATCGTCGAGCCGCGCGTGCATCGAGCGCCAAGCGAATCATCGCCGGCAGTTGTGCCGGCTCACGCGCGAGTTCGCGCAAGATCGGCACGAGCGCGGTCGTCCCATCCTCGCGCAAGCCGGCGGTCGCCGCGGGCGGCAGCGTACGCCAAGCCGGATCGACAAGCGCACGGCAGACGACGAACGGCACTCCGTGTGCGGCGGCCTGCGCCGCGGCGATATGCGACTCCATGTCAACGGCGAGCGCACCACTCGAGCGATGCAGCGCTTCTTTCTCTTGCTGCGAGACGACGGGCCGAGCAACGGCGACCAGCGTGCCGCGTTCGACGCGCACATTGCGCAACGACGCGTGCAGCGTCGAAGCAATACGCTCACTCCAAGCCGGATCGGTCGATACGCGGCCGAGCGGCCCGTCAACCGTATCCGCAACGATCAATGTACCGGGCATCAGATCGGGCGCAAGCCCGCCCGCCGTGCCGAAGCTCATGACGCCCGACGCGCCGCGGGCCAACACCTGCGCCAACGCGCGTTCAAGCCGCTCCGCGTGCGTGCCGTAGACGACCTCGACCCCGGGCGCACGCGCAATGCGCGCCTCGAATGCCATTCCCGTCACCACGACGATCGGCCGTGCCGCGCCGATCGCCATTACATGCCGACCGTGACGCGCACTCGGCCGTCGCGCTCGAGATTGCGATACCGCGCAAGCGCCCAGAGCGGAAAGAACTTGCGGTAGCCGTGATAGCGCAGATAGAACACGCGCGGAAAGCCCGTGGCTGTGAAGCGGGTTTCGTCCCACAACCCGTGCGATTGTTGCGTCTCGACGAGATACGCAATGCCACGCTCAACGGCCGGGTCGTCCACGATACCGGCTGCCATCAGCCCCATCAGCGCCCACGCCGTTTGCGATGCCGTGCTCGTCGCCTTCTCGTAGCCGCGATAGTCGAGCTTGTAGCTCGTGCCGTCCTCGCCCCAGCCGCCATCCTCGTTTTGGATCGAGACGAGCCACTGTGCCGCGCGCTTGATCCGCGCGTCGTCGTGTGCGATGCCGGCCGCGTTCAGGGCGCACAACGCCGTCCAGGTCCCGTAGACGTAGTTCATGCCCCAGCGGCCGTACCAGCTGCCATCGTCCTCCTGTTCAGCCAGCAAGTAGTCGTACGCGCGCCGCGCCGGCTCGCTATTGCCCGGCAGCTCGCCAAGTTGCGCAAGCATCGACAGGCATCGGCCCGACACGTCGGCCGTCGGCGGATCGAGCAATGCGCCATGATCCGAGAATGGGATGTTGTTCAAGTAGTACTGCGTATTCTCCGGCTCGAAGGCGCCCCATCCACCGTCGCTGCTCTGCATGCCGACAACCCATTCCCGCGCCCGCGCAATCGCCTCGCGGTCGACGTTCGAGTGCGTCAGTGCGGCCGCGCGGTGCATGGCCATTGCAACGACAGCCGTATCGTCGACGTCGGGATAGTAAGGATTCGCGTACTGAAATGCCCAGCCGCCGGGGCGCACATGCGCACGGCGCGAGATCCAGTCGCCGCGCAAGTCGAGCACCTGCAGCGGACGCAGCCATTGCAAACCGCGCAGCGCCGCCTCTTGAGCACTCGGCGCCTCGGTCTCGAGCAGCGCATGCGCGACGAGCGATGTATCCCAAACCGGCGACAAGCAAGGCTGGCAATACGCTTCGTCATCGGCAACGGCGAGCAGCTTGTCGATCGACGCCCGCGCAATCGCACGGTTCGGGTAGTCGGGCCCATGGCCGAGCGCGTCGTACATCATCACCGAATTCGCCATGGCCGGGAAAATCGCACCCAAGCCGTGTTCGCCGTTCAAGCGCTCATCGACGAACGCAACCGCGGCGCGAATCGCGCGCTCGCGCGTTTTCTTCGGAAATAGGCCATCGACGGCGCGCAGCCCCTTATCGACGACGCGAAAAAAAGCAAACCAGCCGCGGCTCTGATGCCCCGCGCGCGGCAGCAAGCCCGTCGCCGACGGGCTGCGCAGAAATAGTTCGTCGATGCGCACGCCGCGAGGATTCTTGGCCACTGGCCGGCGCGCATTGAGCACGAGCAGCGGCACGATGACCGTGCGGGCCCAATACGACACCTTCGAGAGATGGAACGCAAACCACTGCGGCAGCAGCATGATTTCCACCGGCATCATCGGCACGGCACTCCACGGCACGACGCCGAACAACGCCAGCAGAATGCGTGTGAAAACGTTCACCGCTTCGGCGCCGCCCGCGCCGACAATCGCCGCGCGCGCCTTCTGCATGTGGAGCGCATCGTCGCGCTCGCCGGCCATCTTCAGCGCAAAGTAGGCCTTCACGCTCGCGCTCACGTCCATCGCGCCGTCGGTAAACAGCGGCCAGCCGCCGTCCGCCAATTGGATCCGGCGCAAGTAGCGCACGATCTTGCGCTCGAGTTCGACGTTCGGCGTTTCGCCGAGATAGTGGACGAGCAGGATGTACTCGGCGGGAATCGTCGCGTCCGCTTCGAGTTCATACACCCAATGCCCATCGGGGCGTTGATCGGCGAGAATGGCATCCGTCGCGCGCACGATGGATGCGTCGAGCACGGCGCGCGACGTAGCGGCGCCAACCGGGCTCGAAGCCGCCATAACGGCGGAAGGGGCGGAAATGTCGCTCATCGGCATCTCAATGGTTGATGACGAAGCATTCGGCTTCGTCGTTCGTGTTTTTTTCGTTCTTGTTTGCATGTTGCGCCTTGCGCCTCGTCGGCCGCGCAAACGCGCGGAATCAACGGGCTCAACAGGGCTCAACGGCGCTCAAAACAATGCGTAGCGCGCGACGATCCACAACGACCGCAGACGCGGCTTTGCCACGCGCGTGCGCGGGACGTCGAAGCCGCGCTCGAGCGTGCGCTCAAGCAAGCACCGGTAAACGCCCGACATGATGCGCGGCGCGCGCACCGTTTTGCGCGGCGCGGCATCCATGATTGCGTCGGCCTGCGCGAAATGCGCTAATGCGCGTTGCGCCAGCGTGGCGCAGACGCGCGGCAGGGAAGGATCGTCGGCGATCGCAATCGGATTCGTCGCCGCAATGCCTTCGCGCGCGAGCAATTCGTACGGCAGATAGCACCGGTTGATCGCGGCGTCCTCATCGATGTCGCGCAAGATATTCGTCAGTTGCAACGCGCGGCCGAGGTGATGAGACAGCCGATACCCCGCGTCCTCCGCCATCCCGAAAACCCTCACCGACAGGCGGCCGGCGGCACTGGCGACGCGGTCGCAATAGAGGTCGAGTGTGGCTTCGCCCGGTGCGCAAATGTCGGCCGCGGCGTCCATTGCCATGCCGTCGATCATTGCGTGGAAATCCTCGCGGCGCAGGCCGAACGTGCGAATTTGGCGCGCGAGTGCAGCCAGGGCCGGGCGCGGCTCGCCGTCATAGCAGGCGTCGATGTCCTCGCGCCAGCGCTCCAGCGCGGCACTGCGCTCGGCACGCGGCGCGTCGCTATCGGCAATGTCGTCTACCGCGCGGCAAAACGCGTAGATCTGAAACATCGCGTCACGCTGCGCGGCCGGCAAAATGCGCATGGCGACATAGAACGAGCTGCTCGACGTAACGGCTGCGGCGTCGGGTGCTGGTTCGTCCGCGACGAGATTGGAAACGGCCAAGGCGAACTCCGCTGTTGCGCCCTTGCGGGGCGAGTGAGAATCGATGCTGTTTGCAGCGTACCGCGGGTGTCCTAAGACACGGACCACGGACCACGGCATGGACACCACGCGCTTCGCTCGATAAGCGGTGCGGCGTGCCGGCAAGGGAGCCGGAAACGACGAAAAGTATACCAACGTTTCATTCGGCGCCGCAGCCGCGACACCGAGCGCCGATTCAGGTACTCGCGTACGCGGCGGCGCGGGGCCTCGGGGGGGGGGGTGGGGGGGCCCCCCCCCCCCGGGGGGCCCCGCCGGGGTTGTGGGGTGGTGGCGGGGGGGGGGGGGGTGGGTTGGGGCGGGGGGGGGGGGC
>CBIHOQ010000015.1:0-96720 GCA_966212065.1 uncultured Burkholderiaceae bacterium | reverse complement strand
GGACGATCCGGAGCAAATTGAACGGTATCAGGCCGAGGCGCTGGTACATCGGCATCTTCCAGTGACTGCACTGACTGCCATCGTGTGCTATACCGAGCAGGTGAAACGTGAACTCGAGCAGATGGCGGCCGTTCGCCGCTTGAATGTAACGGTGCAAGCACTTCCACACTGGTACTTCTGATGATTACGTACACCCAAGGCAACCTCCTCGATGCGCCGGCTGAAGCGCTTGTCAACACCGTCAATACGGTCGGTGTAATGGGGAAAGGTATCGCGCTGATGTTCAAGGAAAAATTTCCTGAGAACTTCCGCGAGTATGCGGCTGCCTGCACGGAAGGGCGGGTGCAGACTGGCAAGATGTTCATCACCGAACGCATGTCATTGATCGGGCCGAAGTGGGTCGTCAATTTCCCGACCAAGCAGCACTGGCGTTCGCCTTCGCGACTCGAGTGGATCGTGACCGGGCTGGCGGAACTACGCGATTTCATCGAACGAGAGCACGTCCGGTCGATCGCGATCCCCCCGCTGGGCGCCGGCAACGGTGGTCTCGATTGGCCTGTTGTGAAGGCGCAAATCGACGTGGCACTCAAGGGCCTGGACGATACCGAGATCGTTGTCTATGAGCCGACCGAGAAGTATCAGAACGTGTCTAAGCGTGAGGGCTTAGAAAAGCTCACTCCGGCGAGAGCGCTGATCGCGGAGCTTGTTCGGCGCTATTGGATACTTGGGATGGACTGTAGCCTGCTCGAAATCCAGAAGCTGGCGTGGTTCCTCGAACGCGCGATCGAACGCACGAATGCTCCGAATCCTCTGCAACTCAAGTTCGTCGCCCATACGTATGGGCCGTATGCGAACCGGCTGAGTCACCTGCTGAACAATTTAGACGGTAGCTATCTGCATTGCGACAAGCGTATTGCAGATGCTGAGCCCCATGACGTCATATGGTTCGACTACCAGCGCAGTGATGTGCTCGCCGCGTATCTAAAGAGTGGAGAGATGAAGCCTTATCTGGGAGCGCTCGAAGAAACCGCTTCACTGATCGACGGCTTTGAATCGCCGTTCGGACTTGAACTTCTGGCATCGTTGGATTGGCTTTTGACGCGCGAGGGCTACGGCCCAAGCGTGGAGAGCATTCGGACAGGCCTTTCAGCGTGGCCTGGGGGGGAATCGGCGGGTCGACGGAAATATCGCTTATTCGACGAGCGCGCCATTCGTATCGGACTGAGTCGGTTGACCGGCACGACTGAATGTGTGTGACAGAGTCCTGCAGCCGCACCAAACATCCATCCGCTGATATCAGGCGGTGACCAACAAACCCCGTAAGATTAATGATCTTACGGGGTTTATTGTTTTTTGGTGTCCGTGGTCGTATCGGGAGAATCGCATGAAACGCTTTTGCTGTGCAGCGACAGCCTTTCTCATCGCCGCATATGGGCACGCGGCCCCGCTCGATCATGGCGACCTCGTGACCTTTCCGACGCGTGACGGTGTGACGCAGCGCATCTTCATCGAATCGCCGTCTCCCAGTCCGCCGCGGGTTGTCGTCCTGTATAGCGGTGGCGACGGAACCACTCGGCTCGACGAAACCGGCGCGACGAACCAGAGGGGAAACTTTATTGTGCGGACGGCACACTTTTGGGTCGAGCACGGTTACGCCGCGGTGCTGACAGACGCGCCATCCGACATGCAAAACCGTGGGATGGACGACTACTACCGCCGCAGCGATGATGCATTGACCGATCAGAAGTTCATCATCGAGCAAGTGCGTAAGCGCTTCCCCAACTCCAAGATCGCACTGGTCAGTACAAGCCGTGGGACGGTGACGGTCGGCAACGTTCTCCAGCATGCACCGGAGCTCGCCGACCTATACGTGCTGACTTCGCCGGAGTCAGTCGCAACGCGCCATCCAGGAATTTCGGACCTCAAGGTGCCGGAGGGTTACACGAACCGCGTGCTGATCGTCTCCAACAAACATGACGTCTGCCCCGTGGCGAACTACGCCGGCGGGAAATACCTTGCCTCGCGAAATAACGTCACGTTTATCAGCGAGGAGTCGAACGAAGGCGGCGGCGACAAGCAATCCGACTGCGGCGGTCACTCGCCGCACGGCTTCCTTGGCATTGAGACGGATGTGCTCGGCGACATCAATAACTGGCTGGCGCATTGACTCATCGGCAATTGACTCATCGGCGATTGCTGCAGGCGCTCGATGTGCTGCAGGATATTGACGGCGGCGGATAACGGCCTCCCATGCTTGCCCCTTTCGGCACTTCGTCTTCAAGAAAAATAGATTTCCATTTCCGCGCGCCGGGTTCGTTGAGACCGGCGCCCGAATGATCCATGGCTCGCGAGCGAGGTAGGGTTGGTACCTACTTAAGACCTTACGGCAACGCCCGTAAAGCCGTACAGTCGCAGTGGAACGGCGGCTTGCTGAAATGGGAAGCGTAGCGGCACGGAGGCAAGTGCACTGCGCGCGCGGGGTAAGGCCAGTGGAGATCAAAATGCTCAAAAACATGAAACTACGTTCTAGGCTCGGCATCGGGTTCGGCTTTCTAACCGCGCTGATGATTGCGTTGTGCGGCGTCATGCTGCTGCACATGTATGCAATCAAGCAAGCCACCGATGCGGTTATCGCAGGTCAGTGGCCACAATACGTGGCGATGAGTGCTGTCCAAGAATCGGTCGTACGAATGCACCATGAGGCACTGGCCGCCGCGGCCGAACATCAACCCACCGAAGCGGCGAAGCTGCGCGAGGCATGGACGGCTGAGCAGCAGAAGAACACCGCTCGCCTCGAACTGGTACTTAAGCTTGCTGCTACGCCTGCCGGGCGCGAATTCGCGCGAAAGGTGCAGGACGATCTCCGCGTTTATGCCCAAGCGCAAAATGCGGCGCTCGGGGCGTCGGCTTCCTCCTCTGCGAACGCGCCGCTTAATGCGCAACTCGTTTCGCAAGCACGCCTGCTCGAAGATGAAATCGACAAGTTCAAAACGCACATCGAAGATGTCTTTGCGCGCGCAAGCGACGCATCGAGCGCGGCCTATCGTCGTGCGATGAGCAATGGCTTACTCATCGTCGCGTTTGCTTCGCTACTGGCGGCTGGCATGTCTTCTGTCATTACGCGTTCGGTCACGAAGCCCTTGGGCCATGCGATCGATGCCGTCAACCGGGTCGCCGGAGGCGATCTAACGGGGGAAGCGGCGGCCCCATCGAGGGATGAAATTGGTAGCTTGCTGCAGGCGCTGGACGCGATGAAGGAAAGCCTTCGGCGTGTCGTCCAGCAAGTGCACACGGCCAGCGAGACGATAGCCGCCGCGACGTCTCAGAGTGCGGCGGGCAACTTAGAGTTATCTTCGCGCACCGAGCAGCAGGCCGCATCGCTCGAGGAGACGGCTGCCAGCATGACTCAGTTGACGGAAACGGTGAAGCATAACGCCGACAACGCGCGTCAGGCGAACGCGCTCGCTACGAATGCGACGGATACGGTGGATACGGGCAATGACGCGGTCCAGAAGATGGTCTCGACCATCGAGCGGATCAGCGGCAGCTCCAGCAAGATCGCCGAGATCACCGGCGTCATCGAGGGCATTGCTTTCCAGACCAATATCCTGGCGCTGAACGCGGCAGTGGAATCTGCCCGCGCGGGCGAGCACGGACGCGGCTTTGCAGTGGTGGCATCGGAAGTACGCAGCCTCGCGCAGCGTGCTGCGTCCGCGGCAAGGGAGATCAAAGGATTGATCGACTCCTCGGTGGCCTCGGTTGCCGACGGGTCTAAGCAGGCTAGGGAAGTGGGGTCGACGATGATGGAGGTTAAGGAGGCGATCAATAGAGTCTCCTCGATCGTCGCGGAGATGGCTGCGGCGTCCGAGGAGCAGAGCCGGGGCATTGAGCAGGTCCAACAAGCCGTGGTTCAGATGGACGACGTCACGCAGAAAAATACGGCGCTTGTCGAGGAGGCGGCTGCGGCAGCGCAGTCACTGGATGATCAGGCGGTGAGCCTCAAAGAGGCGGTGTCCACTTTCAAGCTATCGGCTGCGGCCGCATGAATGCTTGACAAGCGACACGCCTTCATCGAGCCATTTTTCAGTTCCCGTGAGCCATCAGTGCCCTGAACAACAGCTGATGGTTGAACGGCTTCTGGCAGCGCGGGTACTGACGGTATTGCTGGTCGACGGCATCAGCCCCGTACCCGGAGGCGAAGACGAAGGGGATATGGCGCGACGCGAGCGCATCTGCCACCGGATACGACGTCTCGCCGTTCAAGTCGACATCCAGAATCGCGACGTCGACACGTTCCGCGGCTTCTTCGATCAACGTGACCGCTTCTTGCGCTCCGGCGATCGGCCCGACTACGCTCGCCCCGGCGTCCTCGAGCATGGTCGAGACCGCGAGCGCGACCAGATAGTCATCTTCGACCACAAGGATCCGCTGACCCTCCAGCAGTTTCGCCAATTCCGCCATCTGCGTCTCCCTAGGACGTTCCGTCGTGCGAGCGCATTGACGGCAACGGTATTGCGATGTGGCACGAGATGCCGTCCGCGTTGAAACGCAGTTCAGTGGTCGCATGCAGTGTGAACTTCAACGCCTTCTCGATGAGTTGCCGGCCGAATCCCGTTCTCGATGCGTCGGGTGCTGTGCGCAAGCCACTTTCGACCCAGTCGATCACGAGCGAAGCGGCGCCTGAGGCCCCGGCTTGAATAGTCCACTTCACATCCAGCCGCGCCTCGTCGTCCTTCAGCGCGCCGTACTTGACTGCGTTCGTGGCCAGTTCGTGCAGCACCAGCGCTATCGTTTGTACGTTACGGAACCCGAGCGGCACGGACGGCCCGTTCACGGCAATGCGGCCACTGTCCGCCACGCCCAGCGCATGGAACTCCAGCCGCACCATGTCGCTCAGATTGATCAAATCTCCGTTCGCTTCGCCGATCAATCCCTGCAGACGCCCAAGCGCCGCGAGGCGGTTCGTGAATGTTTCGAGTGCAGGGTGGTCGGCCAGCGTCTGTTGTGCAATGGACTGAATGACGGCGAGTAGGTTGCGCGTGCGGTGCTGCAGTTCGGCAATCAGTACGTTCTGCCGTTCTTCCGCATGCACCATGCCTGTTACATCGACAAATGCGATGACCACGCCGTCCGTCGCGTGGTCGCGGTTGCGATAGGGGGCGAGACGGATCAGGAAATGCGCCGCCCCGTCTTTGCCGCTGCTGACCTGTCGTTCTCGCGGCTGATTCGTGCGAATCACGGTCGCGATATCGTCTTCGAGTCCGGGCAGGTCTAGGCGGCTGGCGAGTTCCGTGATCGGGCGGCCGCGGTCTCCGGGACGAATATGGAAGATGCTGCTCATCGCCGGCGTGAACGAACGGATGACGAGGTTGCGGTCGAGAAACACGGTCGCAACCGAAGTGCTTTCGAACAAGTTTTGGAGGTCGTTGTTCGCGCGGTCCAGCGCCTCGATCTTGCCGTTGAGCTCGAGATTGACGGTGTGCAACTCCTCGTTGAGCGAAACGAATTCCTCTTTCGACGCCTCGAGCTCTTCGTTCGACGATTGCAATTCCTCGTTGACCGACACCAGTTCCTCGTTCGACGATTTCAGTTCCTCCAGTGCCGTCTCGTATTCCTCGATCATCGACTGCAGACGTTCGCGCGTATCGCGCAGTTCTTTTTCGGCCTGGACCGCAGTGCCGTCACGCATGGACTGTGCCCGCACGATCGCTTCCTCACGCGTCAACCCCCGCCCCTGGTCGGCGAAGACGACGAGATACATGCGCTCATTGTGCGTATGCTCGGCCAACGGTTCGACCGTCAGACTGACGACCTGGACGCGGCCGTCTTCGCCCTCGACCATCACGCTGTCGCGTGTAGCCGGGCGCCCCGATTCGATCGCCTCCCGGAAGGCCGCTCGCAGATCGAGGCCGAGCCCCTTGCGTGCCATTGCAAAGAGCTGGCGCGTCGGTACGCCGGGCGCGGCCTCCAGATATTTGCCGGTGCCGCCCGAGTAATAGATGACATCGCCATCGCGCGTGGCCAGCACATGCGGCGGCGTGAAGCGCTCGAGCATGTGCGTTTCCACCGTGTGACGCAGTGCCGCGCTCCCCTGCGGGGGGCGGCTGGGCGCGAGCCCCGTGAACTCCCCGATCCTCAGAGAGGCACCCGTTAGCGGCAGCTGGATCCGCGGCGCAACGTCGGCTCGGCGGCGAAAGATCCGGTGCTTCTTCTCGATCGGGACGAACAGCTCGTCGAACTGGCTAACGCTTTCCGACATGCCCAGAAAAAGGTAACCATCGGGACGCAGGGCGTAATGAAACGTCGGGATGACCTGATTCTGGATCTCCGTGCGGAAGTAGATCAGCAGGTTGCGGCATGACACGAGGTCCATGCGAGAAAAAGGCGGGTCGCGGATGACGCTGTGCGGCGAAAAAATGCAGAGATCGCGGACTTCCTTTGCCACCAGGTAACTGCTGCCGTCGCGCACGAAAAATCGCTCGCGACGCGCTTGCGACACGCCGTCGAGTAACGGCAGCGGGTAACGGGCCGCGCGTGCGATCGCGAGCGCCGCTTGATCGATATCGGTCGCAAAAACCTGTACGCGGGGCGCGTCAGTCCGGCCGTCAACCTGCTCGCATAAGAGCATGGCGACGGAATAGACTTCTTCGCCCGTGGCGCAACCTGGCACCCACACGCGCACGGTATCCTCCGTGCCGCGTCCCTCGAACAGTTTCGGAAGGACGAGATCCGCGAGGGCGTCGAATGCCTGCGCATCGCGAAAGAAGCTGGTGACGTTGATGAGCAAGTCGCGAAAGAGTGCGGTGACTTCCTCGGGGTCGGCGGAGAGCCGGGCCACATAGGCCTCCGGCGTTCGTATGTCGAGTACCTGCATGCGCCGCTGTACGCGGCGCAGGAAAGTCTTGCCCTTGTAGCCGCTGAAGTCGTGTCCGATCTGATTGCGCAAGATCGTAAAGATAGCTTCGCCCGCCTCGGGGAATCTCCCCGTTTGAACGTCGGTGCCGCCAGCCCCGGGTTGCGCGTCGAGCGCGAACGCGCCGGTGGCAAAGCTGGCCAGCTTCGCCCCCATCTGATCGACCGGCAGCGCGAAATCGACAAGGCCGCTGGAGATTGCGCTCTCGGGCATGTCCGCATGGTGCGGACCGAAGCCGTCGGTGGCCTGGGCGAGCGTCAAACCGCCGCGCTCCTTGATGGCCTTGATGCCGAGTGTGCCGTCGGAATCTCCGCCGGAAAGAATGACGCCGGCGGAATATTCGCCGATGTCCGCTGCGAGAGTACTGAGGAAGATGTCGATCGGCTTGCGTTCGCGCCGCCGCCTGTCCTGAGTCTGAACTCGAAGCGTCCCGTTCGCCACGCTCAGCACCGCGTCGGCCGGCAACAGGTACACATTGTCTTTCTCGATCTGCATGCCATCGGTAATGGCGTGCACCGGCATCGTGGTAAATCGCGAAACGATCTCGGGCAGCATGCTTTCGCGGTCCGGGCTCAGATGCGTGACGATCACGCACGCGAGGCCGGGCTTTTGCGGCATGCCGCGGAAAAACCCTTCCAAAGCCTCGACGGCACCTGCGGAGGCGCCCACACCCACAACAGGAAACTCAGTGGCTGGCATTACGGCATTTCCTACGGCGCGGTCAGAGTGACAACGAATGCAAGTTTGCTTGGCATCGGCGGCTAAGAATCAGACGCAAAATTTTATATTACCTCCGTGCATGGCCGGCATGGCGCATTTCCGAGCGGCGACATGGTGGATGAGAGGGGCACGTCAGACGGTCAGCCGGTACCTTAAAGATCGTATGATTCCGATCCGCTGCGCCGCCGATCATAACGACGCCGCCGGTGCCCAGGCGCAGCCCGGCGGATGGGATCGGTGCTTGCCGGTCCCATCCGGGGCGATTCCGTGGCAGCCAATCGCCGCCACGATCTAGCATCGCGAGCCTCGCGCGGGCGCCTACATCTTCTTGGTTAGCGTGCTCGAACCGGCGGCCGGCGAGACCTGCCAACGCAGTTCCGGATGAGTCGAACCCGCGGGCATCGCCCATGCGCCGTTCGGGCTGAAATTCCAACCGGCGAAGCTGGAGGGATTGCTCATTTGCGCTGTGGTCAGGCCGTTCGCCGCCGGTACGCCCCCGCGGTCGGTACCCTTGCCGGATGTCTGCGCGTTCCAGTAGTCGTCGCTACCGCCGCCGCTGCCGTCGGCGATCAAGCCGCCTGCTCCTCCCCCCGGGCCAAACCAGGGCGATCCGCCGCCGCCCGAGACCGAACCGGTAGAGAACGATTGCGTCACCGTCCCGTTGCTGCGGCCGACGAGCCCGCCCACGAACGCCCAGCCTCCGCCTCTGACGCCACCCGTCGCATACGACTGTGCGATGAGGCCGTTGTTGTCCCCAACCAAGCCCCCAAGATCGCCCGAACCCGGTCCACCCGTGAAATCGGGGATGCCGGCTACGCCGGCGCTGCTCCACGACTGCTCGATCTTGCCGTTGTTCAGGCCCACGAGTCCTCCGACTGAGTAGCTCACCCCCGGTCCGAAGTCCTGGAATGAGAGCGCGCCGGTCGAGTACGAGCGTGCAACTAGGCCGTCGTTTTCTTGGGTGAGCAGACCGGTGTAGCAGGCGCCGGCGTAGCAGTGACCGAAGCCGATGTTGCCGTTCGTGACGCCGAGATTGCGCACGACGCCATTGCTGCCGATTTGATAGAAGAGGCCCGCGGGACCCATGGAAGCGCCGTCGACCGCATGGCCGAGACCGTCGAATTGGCCAGTGAACGCCGCGGCGCTCGACCCGTCGCTGCTGATGCCGATCGAGGTCAACGATCCGCCGCCCACCGAAATATCGCGCCCGAGCGCATAGTTGCCGGCGAGGTTATTCGTAACGTTCTGCAAGTCGGCAAGCGAATTCACGAGTTGATAGCCGGTGATTTGCTTGACGGTTCCGGTTACGAGCGATTGGGTCCAAGCCGCATTTCCGAGCAGCGTGCCCAGGGCATAGGTCCCATTCATATCGCTGTAGAGATTGACGGCTCCCGTACTCTTGGACCAATCGATCGTGCCGGCGCTCGAGACGCCGCCGCCGTTGTCGATGGCTGTGGCGTCTGCGCGCAGCGTCAGATTGCCGGTGCCGGTATTGGCAATTGTCTTCCCGCTGCCGATCGTCACAGCATGGTATGCATTGAGCGCGACCGAGGCCTTGCCGCTCCATGCCAGATTGGCGGCGACATTGATATCGCCTCCGGTGCCCGCCGCACCCGTCGTCAGCATATGGATCGACGTACCGGCGCTGAGGCTGCGCGAGAACACGGCGGCATCCCTGCCGCCGATCACGTAGCTTGGCGTCGTGATGTTCCAAACGCCCGCCGTCACGGTTGGTACACAGAAGTTGCAGAAGGTCAGCTTGCCTGCGACGGTATCGACCGTGCCGCCGGAGCCATCGGCGTTGGTCGCGGCGATCGATTGCGGCAATTCGACCGTGCCCGTATTGGCCACGAGCCAGACATGGCCGTCGCGCGTCGTGGTGCCGGTTGCGCGAATGGCATCGTGATTGCCCGAGAACGCGTAGACGTTGCCATCGGCCGCTTGCAGGCTGACTTGCGCCGCCGCGATCGTGCCGCTATCGAGCACCGTTCCTCGGCTACCCGTCTGAACGAACACCTGCTGTCCGCTCGATGAGTCCTGCAGCAGAACCTTGCGGCCCACGGCGAGCTCGGCGGTGCCGGCCGGCGCGCTGATGCTGCCCGCGTTGACGACTTCGCCTGCGGCCACGAGGAATACGTCGCCGTGCGTCGAGCCGATTCTGCCTAGGTTGACGACGTTGCGGGTCGACGTGCCCGTAAGCGTGAGCGCGCCGCCGTTCATGAACGACGTATTGTCGACGTCGAGCGTCGATGCGACGAAACGGCCGCCTGTCGTGACAACGCCTCTCGAACCTATGACGATGCCCTGTGGATTGATGACGTAAAGACTCCCGGTGGCCGAAAGCGAGCCCAGAATCCACGACGTGTTGCCACCCGTCACGCGGTTCAGTGTGACGCCGCTGCCGTTGTTGAACGAAACCTTATTGCCGCTTCCGATTGAAAAGCTATTCCAATCGATAATTCCCCTGGATGAACCCTGGGTGACCGTAAGCGCTGTTCCGCTCGTTCCGATCGTTCCCGTTCCTGAAATGAATTGTCCCCCTTGCGGAAGGGTTCCGGCATTCGCGAACGGTATCGCTCCACATAATGCCGTAATAAGGGCACATGCCTGCGATATGGGTCTTCGCTTGGCGGGGGCGCGCGAATCTATTCTGCTATCCATGTAGCCTCCTCGGATGAAGCCTCTAGAAGTTCGAATCGTGGTGATGGCTTCGCTTCACTGCGATTTAACGCAGTTCGAGCCCGGGCCCGTGTTTTTTCGCCTGTGAAGTTTTTGAATGCATTTCATGAGGCGGCGTGAATCGGGCACGCTCGGATTATTGAGGGGATTTGCCGGTTAGAGACGTACGATTCGGACGACAGTTCGTGCTTTTCGGTCAGAGGATTGTGCGTCTGTTAGGGATCGATCGATTACCTGTCAGGTAACGAAAGGCGGCCGTAGGCGCGCGGAAAGGCGGGGAGATGCGGGAGATGGGGAGATGGGGAGAGACGCGGGAGATGCGGCTGCCGCGCAGGCGCGGCAGCGCTACAGCGCGTGGTTCAGTTCAGTGCCTTGGCTTTCTTGCCGGCGCGCGAAGGCGGCTGGCACATGACGCATGCTTTGGCGCGCGGCAGGTCGTGCTTGTACGAGACGAATTTGCCCTTGCAGCGGCAGCATTGATCCAGTTCGAGGATCCCGCCGTTGAAGAAGCGCACCAGTGTCCAGGCGCGCGTCAAATCCAGATACACATCGAGGCCGGCATTCGCGCAGTGCTCGCGATAGAGGCGATAGCCCTTGGTCAGTGCGTCGACGTGCGAGCAGCGCGCTTCGCCCTTCAGGAACGAGTACGTGTGATAGAAGAGCGACGCATGGATGTTAGCCTGCCAGGTCATGTACCAGTCGGCGGATGAGGGCAGCATGCCCTTCGGCGGCGATTCGGATTTCACCTCGCGATAGAGGCGGATCAGGCGCTCGCGCGAAAGCGACAGCTCCGACTCGAGTACCTGCATGCGGGCCCCCAACTCGATCAGCGCGACGGCACGCGAGACTTCGTGGGCTTCTTCGATCAGGCTCGTCTTGGGCATGGCTGGCTTCCCTCCTAAGCGAATTGCTTGGCAGGCTGGGCGGCGAGCAGGATCGCCGCGTGCGTGGCGGTGGCGGTGAGCCCCTTCTCGGTCGACGTCAGCGCCGTCAACATGCTGGCGTCGTCGAAGCGGAAGTCGCAGACGAGCTCTTCCGCTTGAGCGAGCCTGATCGTTTGAGCGGGCGTCAACGTGTGAAGCAAGTCGGCGAGCTGCCCCGACAGGCCTAGTTTGAATAAGCCTTCCGCGTAGTCGTCGTTGAGCATGTGCTGCGCAAGCAACAGGTACGAGAGGTTGATCTCCCGAATCGTCTCAAGCACTTCGCGATCGTTCACCGTTAACCTCCACAGCGGAAAAGACAGTCGCATGTGGGTCGGTCCCGGCCGCCGCGCGAGTCGCGCGGCGTCGTGCATGCGTTGGATGGAAGTATTGTTCATATTGTTGACGGCGCCAATCAGCGGCGGCGGAAGATGATGTCGTCCGGTCCGGCTCCCGTGTCAGTGCTTTCCTACGCGGGCGGGTACGCATGGCTATGCTGTGTTGCAGCAATGGACGGCTCGGCGGCGATTGGCAATAATGATGCGTTGTTCCGCGCCCGTTCTACCGCCCATCCGCCGACCCGCCCCGATGCACAAGCCCATACGCCCGCTGACCTACGACCAGATCGATCGGTGGATCGCCTCGCTACAGCCCGATTTGGCCCAGGCAGGGTTCGCCTGCGCGATCGGCATCCTGCGCGGCGGCGGGCCGCTTGCGCTCATGGTGTCGCACGCCGCGGGGATTCCGGCGGCGTTCTTGCGATACGAGCGGGCGACGCGTGTCGTCACGTGGGATTCGTCGATTCCGATTCCTCCGGCCGGGAGCACGGTGCTTGTCTGCGAGGACATCGCCGGGGCAGGCAATACGCTCGACGATTGCATCGCCTTTCTGCGCGGCCATGGGCTAACAGTGAAGACGCTCGTGGCCGCATTCGACGATCTGAGCCGCATCCGGCCCGATTATGGCCTCGACGCGCGCGGCTCCTTCGTGCTCTTTCCCTGGGAGCGCCACGCTCATACCGACGCCTATCGCGACGTATGGCAGCGCACGCGCGCAGGGACGCGGGGCCGGATCCCGGAGGACCATGAGTTCGCGGTCTACGCGATCGATCTCGACGGTATCTTGCTGCCGGACGTGCCGCCGGCGCACTACGAGGCCGATCTCGCCGCCGCCCTGGCCGAACGCGATGCGCTGCTGCCGTTCGAGCGCTTGCCCGGCATCGGCGTCGTGCGCGCCAAGGCGATCGTGACAGGGCGTCCCGAGATGGATCGGGCGCGCACGGCCGTGTGGCTCGTGCGGCACGGCTTCGACCGGCCTACGCTCATCATGCGCGATCCGTCGCGCTATCGCGACCGGCCGCATGAGGTGGCGGCGCACAAAGCACACGCGGCGCTCGCGCTATCGTGCACGCACTTCATCGAAAGCGATCCGGTGCAAGCGCTTCACATCGCCGAGTTGGCGCCGCTGCTGCGCGTCATCTGGTGGAGCGCTGCGGACGGCGCGGGAAAACTCGTTTCGGCCCATCAATGGAAAACGACGGCTGTCGAGGCCGTGCCCGGGCAGGAGCGCCAGTAAGCTTACGGCGCGCCTTCCGTCTTCGTTGCCTCGGCCGTGGGCGCGTAGTGTCCGCTCTGGCCTCGCGGCCGATTGGCCGGTCATCTATGCTGTGGGCCAGCAGCCGGGTATTCGGTTGCGCAAATTACGCGGGCGCACAAGCTTGCGACAATGAGCTCGACGCGGCGCAATGCCGGGGTCATACCTCACATCGACTTTGAGAGAGAGCTGACGATGCAAACGAAACCCATACTTGGTCTTACCGAGGCCAACCAAATCATCGAAGCGGCGCGAGCCGAAGCGCAAAAGCATGGCTGGAACGTGGCGATCGCGCTGGTCGACGACGGCGGACATCCACTTGCGTTCACGCGTTTGGACGGCGCGTCCCCGGTTAGCGCCTACATCGCGATCGAGAAGGCGCGCACCTCGGCGCTCGGCCGGCGCGAGTCAAAGGCCTATGAGGACATGATCAACGGCGGGCGCACGGCATTTTTGAGCGTGCCGCTCCAAGGAACCCTCGAGGGGGGCGTGCCGGTCGTTGTGGAGGGACAAGTCGTTGGCGCGGTAGGCGTCTCGGGCGTAAAGTCCGAGCAGGATGCACAAGTCGCTAGGGCGGGAGCACAAAGCGTCTCGACTTGAGCGGCGGATTTCGACGAGGGAAAACAACCGCATCATGAACATGACCGACCACCACGGGCTGAGCGTCGATACGGCGCTCAGCCGCTTCATCGTGCACGAAGCATTGCCGGGCACCGGCATCGACGAGGATGCGTTCTGGCGGGGATTCGCCGCGATCGTCGACGAATTCGCGCCAAAAAATCGCGCCCTGCTGGCCGAGCGCGACCGGCTGCAAACGGCGCTCGACGAATGGCATCGCGCGCATCCGGGCCCCGTTCGCGATTTGCGGGGTTATCGCGCGTTCCTTGAAGGCATCGGCTATCTTGTGCCGGCCCCGACAAGCGTGAAGGTCGCCACGGCCGACGTCGACGTGGAAGTTGCGGAGCAAGCGGGCCCTCAGCTCGTCGTCCCGCTCTCGAACGCTCGCTACGCGCTCAATGCCGCGAACGCGCGCTGGGGCAGCCTCTACGACGCGCTCTACGGTACCGACGCGCTGCCGGAAGACGACGGCGCGACGCATAGCGGCGCCTACAATCCCGTGCGCGGTGCGCGGGTCATCGATTACGCGCGTGCGTTTCTCGATCGGGCGGCGCCGCTCGCCGGCGCATCGCACCGCGAAGCCACGGCCTACGCCGTGCGCGACGGTCGGCTCATGGTCCGCACCAAGACGAGCGAAGCGAACTTGGCCGCGCCCGAGCAATTCGTCGGCTATCAAGGGGAGCCCGACGCCCCCTCGGCCGTCTTGCTCAAGCACCATGGCTTGCATATCGAGATTCAGATCGACGCTGGATCGCCGATCGGCAAGACCGATCCTGCCCACGTGAAAGACGTGGTGCTCGAGGCCGCCGTCACGACGATCATCGATTGCGAGGATTCGGTTGCCGCCGTCGACGCTTCCGACAAGGTGGCGCTCTATCGCAACTGGCTCGGCCTCATGCAGGGCACGCTGACGGAAGAAGTCGACAAGAACGGCAAGACGTTCACGCGGCGCCTGAACGAGGACCGGACTTACCGCACGGGCGATGGCGGTACGCTGCAGCTGCATGGCCGCTCGCTGCTGTTCGTGCGCAACGTGGGCCATTTGATGACCATAAGCGCGGTGCTCGACCGCGACGGCCATGAAATCCCCGAAGGCATCCTCGATGCGGTGGTGACGACGTTATGCGCGCTGCATGATCGCAAAAACCGCCTGAACTCGCGCACGGGCGCCGTCTACATCGTCAAGCCGAAGATGCATGGCCCTGCCGAAGCCGCGTTCGCCGACGAGCTGTTCGCACGCGTCGAAAGCCTGTACGGCCTGCCGGCACAGACGATCAAGATGGGCATCATGGACGAAGAGCGGCGCACGAGCGTGAATCTGGCCGCTTCGATCGCCGCAGCGTCGGGGCGGGTCGCCTTCATCAACACCGGTTTCCTCGACCGCACGGGCGACGAAATGCACTCGGCGATGGAAGCGGGCCCGATGCTGCGCAAGGGCGATATGAAGCGCTCGGCGTGGATCGCGGCCTACGAGCGCAACAACGTGCTGGTCGGCCTTGCCTGCGGCTTGCGCGGGCGTGCGCAGATCGGCAAGGGCATGTGGGCGATGCCCGATCTCATGCATGCGATGCTGGAGCAAAAAGGCGAGCAACTGCGCGCAGGCGCCAACACCGCATGGGTGCCGTCGCCGACGGCCGCGACGCTGCATGCACTGCACTATCACGAAGTGGATGTGCAGGCCGTGCAGCAATCGTTCGAGCGTATCGACTATGCGAGCGAGCGCGATGCGCTGCTCGACGGGTTGTTGACGGTGCCCGTCGTCAAGGTGGCGCAATGGTCGCAGGAAGAGATTCGCCGCGAAGTCGAGAACAACGCGCAAGGCATTCTCGGCTACGTCGTGCGATGGATCGATCAGGGCGTAGGCTGCTCGAAGGTGCCCGACATCCACAATGTCGGCCTGATGGAAGATCGCGCGACGCTGCGTATCTCGAGCCAGCATATCGCCAACTGGCTGCGCCACGGCGTGGTCACGCCGCAGTTCGTGAAGGAAGCGTTCGAGCGCATGGCGCTCGTGGTCGACAAGCAGAACGCCGGCGACCCGAACTACCGGCCGATGGCGCCCAATTATGCCGGCTCGATCGCATTTCGCGCCGCTTGTGCGCTTGCGTTCGACGGCCGCGCACAGCCGAGCGGCTATACGGAGCCGCTGCTGCATCGCTTCCGGCTCGAGTTCAAACGCCAATCGGCGGGGGGCTGACAGGATCGGCCGACGTCCGTCCGATAACGACTAACAAGGAGACAAAAAATGAATCCAACCGTGGCGCTCCCGCCTGGGACGGTGTTCGCGCAACCGCTTACGCCTGTCGGCCATTCCCTCCTGCTTTCTTTTCTCGTCGCGGCCCTGCCGATTTTGGCCGCGCTCGTCATGCTCGGGGTGCTGCGTCGCCCCGCTTGGCAGGCATCGCTGGCCGGCTTGATCGTCGGGCTCGTCATCGCAGTCGCGGCATGGGGCATGCCGGCCGGCCTTGCGTTCGACGCCGTCGGCGCGGGCATGGCGCTCGCGCTCGTGCCTGTCATGTGGATCGTCTTCAACGCGCTGCTGCTCTATAACATCGCCGTAAAGACGGGCCGTTTCGATCAGTTTCGGCAGTGGATGCTCGACAATCTGCCCGACGATCGGCGCCTCGTTCTGCTCGTCGTCGCGTTCTCGTTCGGCTGTCTGCTCGAAGGCATCGCGGGTTTCGGCACGCCCGTGGCGATTACGAGTGCGCTGCTCATCGCTCTCGGCTTTCCCGCGCTTGAAGCGCTGACGTTCACGCTGATCTTCAATACGGCGCCGGTCGCGTTCGGTGCGCTGGGCGTGCCGATCACCGTCCTGGGCGCGGTGACTTCGCTGCCTCCTGCGACGCTCGCCGCGATGGTGGGCCGCCAGTTGCCGTTCTTCGCGCTGTTGCTGCCGTTTTACGTCGTCGGCGTCTATGGCGGGATGCGTTCGATCGGCAAGCTTTGGCCCGCGCTGCTCGTTTCCGGCGGCAGCTTCGCGCTTGCGCAATTCGTCACGTCGAACTATCTCGGCTATCAATTGACGGACGTACTCTCGTCGCTGTCCTCGCTGATTGTGACGATTGGTTTCCTGAAAGTTTGGCGCGCAGAGCCCGATGCGCAATTCGCGATTCTTCGCACCGGCGATACGCTGGCCGGGGGCGGGGCTGCGCCCACGCGCGCGGGGTGGGGCGGCTGGGTGCCGTGGCTCGTGGTGTCCGTCGTCGTCATCGTGTGGGTTCATGCGGGCATCGCGGCGATCGGCGACGTCAAAATCAAATGGCCGGGCTTGCACAATGCGGTTTACGTGTCGCTTTATCACAAGCCGTATGCGGCGATCTGGGACTTCCAGCCGCTCGGTACCGGCACCGCGATCCTGCTCTCAGCGATCGTCACGGCCGTCTGGTCGCGTCTGCCCTTTGCCGATTTCTTTCGCTGTGCCGCGGTGACCTGGCGGCAAACCCGCATCGCGATCGCCACGGTGATGATGATCGTCGGCCTCGGATATCTGCTCAATTACTCGGGCATGAGCTATACGCTCGGTACGGGCGTGGCTTCCACGGGCGCGCTATTCCCGCTCGTTTCCGCGTCGCTTGGCTGGATCGCCGTGTTCTTGTCCGGCAGCGATACGTCGGGCAATGCGTTGTTCGGTAACTTGCAGGTGGTTGCGGCACGCCAGTTGGGCCTGGACCCGGTGCTGATGGCGGCGACGAACTCGTCGGGCGGCGTCATGGGCAAGATGATCTCCCCGCAAAACATCGCAACGGGCGTGTCGACGACGGACCTCAAGGGCCAAGAAGGGGTCGTGTTTGCGCGCACGTTCTGGCACAGCGTTATCTTGACGCTGCTGCTCGGCGTACTCGTATTCCTGCAGCAGCACGTGCTGACCTGGATGATTCCTTCTTTGCCGCAGTAGAAGAAGTAGAAACACGAGCACATGCACAAACACAGACGGGCGGCGCGACGGCCGCCCGGTTGCTTCTCTGCAATGCTCCGCTTATTCGTGCGTGTTCGAGGCCGGCGCGTTACGCATTACGCATCGGGCTGCTCGCTCGCCACCGGCAGGCTACGCACGAGCCGCGCGCGGCCCTTCGTGTGTTTGAACAGCGCAGGCAACTCGACGTCGCCGAGGTTTCGGCCATAAGCCATCGTCTTCGATTTCTCGGTACTCGACCAGTACCAATCTTTGCGATCGAACGTGTCCGCGATCGTCTCGTAGGCGACATCGAGTTCGCGCTTAGACGGCAAATAGAAGTCTCTATGTCCGTCTTTTTCGTACTCGGCCGCGAAAATGGCCGCATCGTGCGCGTGTAAGGGCTGTGCGCATCCCGTGAGGTGCCGCGTGTTGCGCAGGCCGTTATCGGTATCCTGCGCACCGGCTTCGGTTGAGCCCATTCCGCCCCAGGGTACATCGAGGGCTTCGTCGGCGGAAAAAATCAAAAATCGCGGCTGGGTGCCGACGTAGTCGGGCATGACGCCGGCGTAGACGCCGCCTTGCCCTTCCCAATATTCGCCGACCCTCGGGGCGTCGGCCGGTGTGAACTGCGCGATAGTCGTATCCATCATCGTTCTTCTTCCTTGTTCGTGAGCCCGCAGCCGAGGGCGGGCGATTGATCCGCGATTGATCCGCGAATGAGCGGCGAATGAGCGGCGAATGAGCGCGTTGCAGGGCGGCGGCGCCATGACCCACGTGTCGACTCTTTCGGGACGGTGCGGAGCCGCTTAGGGTGCGGTGCTCAGTCGCGCCCCGGTGACTCGGACGTCGACACGAAGATCCGCCTCACGGCGCGTGCCCGGCCGGTGAGGAAGTGCTTGAACATGCCGCCGAATGGCATGCCGTTGAAATTGCTGCCGCGGGCCGCCGTGTCGGAGCGCTCCGTGCTCGACCAATACCAATGCGACCGCGAAAACCGATCCGCCAGCGTGGCGGCGACCATCTCGAGTTCGCGTTGCGCGGGCAGATGAAAATCTCTGTGCCCGTCCTTTTGATAATGGGCGGCCCACTGTGCCGCCGGATGGGAATGACCGCACTGCGTCAGCGCGGCCGTATTGGCGTACCCGTCGCTCTCGCTTCGCGCCCCTTCATGCGACTTCGAATAAGCGCCCCATTCGACATGGACCGCTTCATCCATTGAAAGCACGAGATGATAGGGCGACTCGCCCTCGTAGTCGGGCATGATGCCTGCATAGATTCCACCTTGTCCCGGCCAGTATTCTCCAATACGGGGCGTACCGGTTGCCGGATGCTGTGCGAACGCAATCATGATTCGGACTCCTTAAATTTTGCCGATTGATAAGATCGCCGACTAATCGAGGAGAAAATTCCGCCCGATGACGGGGAGGACGGATGCGCATGGTGCGCTGCGGATGATCGCGCGCTGCACGCGCGATCGTTGTTTTGCCTAAACTTTTAGGACGAGCGGCCGTTAGCACAGGGACCGCATCGCTCTGATATGCCGCGGCGCCGGCTTGGCGTCGGTGTGCTGCCCTCCCTCGATATGCCTTATGAGCCGGAACACTTGACCGCAGCATCGATCGCGAATCGCGCCAATACGCCACGCAAAGGCGCAGGATTCGTGCGCCGCATCTACGTGGTGCGGCTGTTCGGCTTTGCCGTCGGCTTTTTCCCGCTGCTGCTTTTGCTGCACGTGCAGCATGCGAGCGTGTGGACGATCGCGGCGATCGCAACGATCTGCTTCATCTGGCCCCACGTCGCCTATCTGCGGCTGCGCAATGCGCCGGAACTCGTGCGGCGCGAACGCTGGAACTTCATGGTGGATTCGATGTGCGGCGGCTGGTTCATCGCGGCCGTGCACTTCGCGCCGATCGCCACCGTCGTCGTCTTCCTCATGTTCGCGATCGACAATATGGCGGTCGGCGGTTGGAGGCTTTTCGGTTATGGCCTCGTTGCGATGGCGCTTGGGCTCGGCGCGGGCACGCTCGTATTCGGCGCCCACGCCGTTTGGGTCATCGATGCGCATACCGCGCTCGCCTGGGTGCCCGTGGTCATCGGTTATCCGCTCCTGCTGGCTAAAGTCACGCACGATGTCTACTTGATGCTGACTGAGCGGTCGCGGCGGCTGCGCGATCTGAGCGAGCGCGACAGTCTCACCGGGCTGTCGAACCGGACGACGATCGCAGCGAAACTACAGGCGGTGATGGCCCGCGCGAACGGTATCGATGTGCTGTTCATCGACCTTGATGCGTTCAAGACCGTCAACGACGCACTCGGGCACAACATCGGCGATCAACTGTTGATCGAAGTGGCCGCGCGCCTCGCGGCTTGCGCGGGCCGCGGCGATCTTGTCGCGCGCTATGGCGGCGACGAGTTCGTCATCGTTAGCGAGATGCCCTTGGGCGAAGCAGATCACCATCGGCTGGCCGATGCCGTTCTCGCGGCGCTCGCCGCGCCGGTCCTCGTGGGCGGGCACGAACTCGTCGTCGGCGCGAGTATCGGCATCAGCGTCTTTCCTATGGATGGGGACAATGCCGAGGCGTTGATCCGCGCCGCGGACATGGCGATGTACACGGCCAAGAGCCGCGGCCGCAACTGCTACGAGTTCTATCGGCATCGCATGCGCAGCGACGCCGACGCGCGTTTGAAGTTATCGGGACGCCTGAGGAAGGCGATCGAGGGCGGATTACTCCATCTGAACTACCAGCCGCAAGTGGATATGCGCACGGGCGAGGTGCGCGGGTTGGAAGCGCTCGTGCGTTGGCACGACGAAAACTATGGCTTTGTGAGTCCGATCGACTTCGTCGCCGTGGCCGAGGCGTCGGGGCTCGTGTCGCAACTGGGCGAGTGGGTGCTGCGCGCGGCGTGCGAGCAGTTCGCGATATGGCGCGAGTTGGAGCTCAAGCCCATCCCAATCTCCGTGAACGTCTCGCCGCTGCAGTTGCAGCGCGCGGACATCGTGAGGTCGTTCCAACGCATCATCAACGAAACGGGCATGGATCCGTCATTGCTCGAGCTCGAGGTGACCGAGACGGCGCTGATGCAGAATCCGCAAGCCTCGGCGCGCCGGCTCGCCGAGTTTCGCCGCTTCGGCATGCGCGTGGCCATCGACGACTTCGGCATGGGTTATTCGAGCCTCGGCCAACTGCGCACGTTGCCCGTCGATCGAATCAAGATCGACCGGGCCTTCGTGAAAGGAATCGGCTTCGGGGATTCGGGTGCGATTGCCACCGCCGTGGTCACGCTGGCCAATGCCTTCGAGCTCGCCGTCATTGCCGAAGGCGTCGAGACGCATGCTCAGCGCTCATTTCTGTTGGAGCTCGGTTGCGCCGAGGCGCAGGGATTTTTATTCAGCAAGCCGCTCGATGCCGATGCGACGACGCGGCTTTTGTTGCAAGGCGCCACGCTGCCGATTCCGCCGAAGACCGAGCGCAGCGGTCCTCGGCGCAGTGTCGCGGCCTGATCTAGCGCAAAGCGCGGTATCGTGTCGGTTTGCGCACGGGCTCGATGAACGCCCGGCATGCGCGGTATCTATTGCCGATTCCAGCCTCGTGACCGCTTCCTCTTCTTCACCGTTTCCCCTCATTCATTGGCGCGAGGGCGCCGACGAGCGCAGCGCGCGCTGGCGCTCGGAGGCCGGCGTGCCGGCCCCGTCCCGCGTCGTGTTGGCCGACGACCGCATCAGCGCAGACGCGGCCTATCGCTATGCGTGCGAAGGTACGGCGCTGCTTTGGCAGAGCGATTTTCAGAATGCTCGCCAGTTGTTGCAGGCAATGGCGCGCCGCATCGACCGCAAGCCGCGTAAGCCCGTCGCGTTGCCGCTCGACGCATTCAATGCGCATCGGCAGGCCCAAGCGCAGCGTGCGCGTACGCTCGGCATGCTGTTGATTCCGCTCGAAGCCGATTATTCGATTTCGTTGCGGCGTGCGCCCGACGTGACAGAGGCTTGCAGGGAGGTGTACGGCGAAGCGGATGCCGGTGCCGGGGCGCCGTCCGTCGTCTCGCTACGCGAACTGCTCGGCTTGATCGGCGGGCACGAATGGCGCAAGAAGGGCGTCGAGATCGCCGCACTAGGGGCGCGCATCCATCCGTACTACGGTGTGTTTTCACCTGTGCGCGGCGAGTATGTCGAACTCGTCGCGCGCGCGCCGCTGCCCGCGCGCACGCTCGCATTCGACATCGGTGCGGGCACCGGCGTGCTCTCTGCCGTGCTTGCGAAGCGAGGCGTAACGCGGGTCGTTGCGACCGAAGTCGATGCGCGCGCGCTCGCTTGCGCGCGCGAGAACATCGCGCGGCTAGGCTTGACCCAACAGGTCGACGTGCTCGAAGCCGATCTCTTCCCGCCGGGCCGTGCACCGCTGATCGTCTGCAATCCTCCGTGGCTGCCGGCACGGCCGAGTTCGCCGATCGAGCGCGCCGTGTACGATCCCGACAGCCGCATGCTGCGTGGCTTCCTCGGCGGCCTTGCGGACCATCTAGAGCCCGGCGGGGAAGGATGGTTGATCTTGTCGGATTTCGCCGAGCATCTCGGCCTGCGCACGCGCGAGGCACTATTGGAGATGATCGATACGGCGGGGTTGACGGCGATAGGGAGGGATGACGCGCGGCCGGTTCATCCGAAGGCGGCGGATCCGTCCGATCCGCTTCATCGCGCCCGAGCGGCGGAGGTGACTTCGCTCTGGCGGCTCGCCGCGAAGTGACGATGAAGTGACGATGCACGGTCGGCTCGCGCATCCCCGGTGCTTGGCCGGGATAACCCGCATCCTCAGCCTGGATACGCTTCGTCCACCTTCAATCCGGCCAGCTTGAAGATAACGCGTAGCGTTTGCGGGCGGATGTCGCGCTGTGAAGCGAGCGTCGTCAGGATGAAGTCGACGACTTTCGCGTATTTGAGCAGCGTGAGCAGTGCCTCTAGGCCCGTGTCCGTGTCGCGCATCGTCTCGGCAAGCCGCAACATTTCCACCGAAATGTCGCGCGCCATCTCGAGTTCCAATTGCTGCTTCTCAGACCAGCCCGTCTGCGGGGTGAGGAGGTTGGCGAGCATGATCTGAAACTTCTGCTCGGCGTCTCTGCTGGGTATCGTAGCCATGCTCTCTTCCTCGTCTTCGTCCTTCGTCAACTTTGCCTGCGTAACCGCTCCCGCGGGTGCAACGAAATGCGCCCGCGCGTGGGCGCATAATCCGTTCCTGCACAGCGATGCCGGCTCGATCGCGCTTTTCGGTAAACTGACGCGATTGCATTTGCGCTTCTGTAGGCTGTCGCACGTTGGAGGCGACTTCTCCGAGCGCCCTCCCACTATGTCCACCAAGACTTACGAAATTCGCCCCAATCAGTCGATCGAGCTGCTCAAGGAACTGCACATCCTTACGCGCGACGGCAAGATGAACCAGGACAGCCGACGCAAGCTCAAGCAGGTCTATCACCTGTTCCAGTTCATCGAGCCGCTCCTGGAGGACGTCGTGCGCGACCGAGGGTGCGTGACGCTCGTCGATCACGGCGCGGGCAAGTCCTATCTTGGTTTTATCCTCTACGATCTTTTTTTCAAGGCATTACCTGCCGGTACAGGTTCGCGGATCTACGGGATCGAAACGCGCGCCGAACTCGTCGACAGTGCGACATTACTGGCGGCGCGGCTCGGCTTTGAAGGAATGTCGTTTTTGAACGTATCTGTGGCCGATTCGATCGAATCGGCGCGCTTACCGGAAACGATCGACGTCGTCACGGCGCTGCACGCCTGCGATACCGCCACCGATGACGCAATCCGCTTCGCGCTGGAAAAGCACGCGCGCCACATCGTGCTCGTGCCGTGCTGTCAGGCCGAAGTGGCAGGCGTCCTAAGGCGCAACAAAGGGAAGTCGCTG
This sequence comes from uncultured Burkholderiaceae bacterium, assembly GCA_966212065.1. Taxonomy (GTDB): domain Bacteria; phylum Pseudomonadota; class Gammaproteobacteria; order Burkholderiales; family Burkholderiaceae; genus Trinickia. The sequence goes on along the minus strand of CBIHOQ010000015.1, from coordinate 73,479 downwards.
GGCAGCGCGCTCGCCGAGATCTACCGCCATCCGCTGCATACGCGCGAATTCGGCAGCCAAATCACGAACGTCCTGCGCTGCCTGCAGTTGGAAGCGCATGGGTATCAGGTGACGGTGACCGAGCTCGTCGGCTGGGAGCATTCGATGAAGAACGAGCTCATCGTCGCGCAATACAAGGACTTGCCGCGGCGGCGCCCCGCCGAGCGCTTGGCCGAGGTGCTCGATACGTTCGGCCTCGACGAGCTAAAAGCCCGGTTTTTGGCGCCGGCCTAATCTCGAGACGGGGCCGCACCGCCGTCCGCAGGGTCGCACGGCGCCTGCTCTTCCATCCATTCACGCCAGCCTTCGTGCCCGAGCCGGCGCAGCGTCTCCTGATTGCGCTCGTAGATATCGGCCGCATCGGGGAACGCCTGCGTTGCGCGCTCGACACTCGCTTCGCGCAGCAGATGCAGGATCGGGTAGGGCGCGCGGTTCGTGTAATTCTCGATGTCCTCCGGCTCGCTGCCTGCGAACCGATAGTTCGGATGAAAGCTCGCGATCTGCAACTCGCCTTGAAGCCGCATCTGCGCGAGCAGGCGGTCCGCGAAAAAGAGGGCGTCGTTAAATTCCAGAAAATCGGCGAACGCCCGCGGGAAGATCAACAGCGTCGTGTCGATGCGGTTCGGGTCGGCGTCGATCAGCGTACGCAGTTCCGCTTCCAGCGTGGCCAGCATGCCTTCGAGATCGGGCGCATCGCTGACCACGTAGCGGATTTGGTCTTTGGCGTGGACCGCTTTGGCGAACGGGCAAAGGTTCAGCCCAATGACCGCCCGCACCATCCAGTGCCGCACGGCGGCGATGACGGCTTGGCTATCGCTATCGCTATCGCTATCGCTGGCTGCTCGCGAATCGGCGGCGTGGGCGGGCATATCGGGCATATCGGTTTCGGTGCTCCGGCGGCAAAACGGAAGAGACGGCCGGCATTTTACGCGCCTGTGCGCTCCCGGCATGCCGCGGCAATCAGCTGCGCGGCAACGCGCGGCGCCGAACGGATCGGGCCGCATCCCGGCCCGTACGTCTGACTCGCCGCATAGACGCCTTCGATCAGCAATGCGAGCGCATCGGCGAGCGCGGCCGGATCGTCGGCGCCCGCGGCCGTCGTCAGTGCGGTGAGCCGCTCCATCAACTGCGCCTTGTTACGCGCCACGATCTGCCGCGCCGGGTGCGACGGATCCGGGAATTCAGCGGCCACGTTGACGAACGGACAGCCGCGGTAGCCCTCGCGCGATGCCCGCTTTGTCAGATCCTCGAAGTACTGCGCGAGCTGGCGCACGGGCTCGCCCGGGTGCATGTCGACGCTTTTGTCGAAGTAGCTGAAAAAGCAGTCGTTGGCCTGTTCCAGATAGGCGGCGACGAGTTCGTCCTTCGACGAGAACTGGCGATACAGACTCATCTTGTTGACGCCGGCGCGTTCGACGACGGCGTCAACGCCCACCGCGCGCACCCCTTCCTGATAAAAGAGCTCGCCGGCGGCACGCAGCAGCAGTTGCTGCGCCGTGGCCCCGGCAGTGTGCGAGCGCGTGCGCGCGGAGACCGCCTTGGCCGGCGATGCGCGCGTGCGAGAAATGTCGGCGTTTCTGTCTGTCATGCGATGTGCCCGGTTGAAGTGCCGGTTTGGCGACGGCGACGACGATGGCCGAGTTTGCCGGCTCAACCTTCCATGCCTACGACTGTGTTCGACTTGACATGTTACCGATCGGTAACTAGCATGGCAACTCAGATTTGTGACTGAGCTGTAACAAGGAACCGACGGACGTCTGGCCGAAGCGGCCGCGGACGCGCCGACACCACGCGAACCACGCGCAACCGTGCAATGAGCCGCGGCTGCGCGCCAACGGGAGTGCCGATGAACTGGGTTGCAAGAAAAATAAGCGGGCGCACGCATTACGGGTGGGTCGTCGCAGGGGTCGTATTCCTCGTGTTACTGGCCGCGGCCGGAACGCGCGCCACGCCGAGCGTTATGATGCTGCCGCTTGAGCATCAATTCGGCTGGAGCCGCGCGACGATCTCGCTCGCGATTTCGGTGAACATCGCGTTATACGGCCTCACCGGTCCGTTCGCGGCCGCATCGATGCAGCGCTTCGGCGTGAGGCCGACGCTCATGACCGCCTTGGCGGTGATGGCCGGCGGTGTCGCTTTGTCGTCGATGATGACGGCGCCGTGGCAAATGATTCTGATCTGGGGCGTGATGGTGGGCGGCGCGACCGGCGTCGCTGCGCTGACGCTTTCCGCCACCGTGGTCAACCGCTGGTTCACGCAGCGGCGCGGGCTCGTCATGGGCATCTTGACGGCCAGCTCGGCCACGGGCCAACTCGTCTTCCTGCCGGTGCTGGCCGCGGTGGCCGAGCATCACGGCTGGCGGCCCGTCGTGTTCATCGTGGCGATCGTCGCAGCGCTCGTGCTGCCGCTCGTCGCCATGCTGTTGCCCGAGCGCCCTGCGAGCGTCGGTTTGCGGCCTTACGGAGAGCCGCACGATGCGCCGCGCACCGACGGGGCCGCCCAGCGAAATCCGCTCGCGATCGCATTCGGCACATTGGCGTCGGCCAGCAAGAAGCGCGACTTCTGGTTGCTGTTCTTTAGCTTTTTCATTTGCGGTGCGAGCACGAACGGTTACGTGGGCACCCATCTGATCGCCATGTGCGGCGATTACGGCATGAGCGAAGTGCAGGGCGCGTCGCTGCTTGCGGCCATGGGTATCTTCGATCTGTTCGGCACGACGCTGTCGGGTTGGCTCTCCGACCGCTACAACAGCCGCGTGCTGCTCTTCTGGTACTACGGGCTGCGCGGCTTATCGCTGATCTACCTGCCGCACGCATTCGGGATCGACTTCTTCGGCTTGCCGCTGTTCGCCGTTTTCTACGGGCTCGACTGGATCGCGACGGTGCCGCCCACGGTGCGCCTGACGACCGACGTCTTCGGCAAAGAGTCGGCGCCTGTGGTGTTCGGCTGGATCGTGGCGGGTCATCAGCTCGGGGCGGCGTTCGCGGCGTACGGCGCGGGGCTGCTGCGCGCGAGCCTCGGCACCTATACGGTGGCGTCGATGATCTCGGGCGGGCTATGCCTTGTCGGCGCGATCATGGTGTTGAGGATTCACCGTCGCGGCACCGTGCGAGACGTGGCCACATCAGCGGCTTGAAGCGTTGAAGCGTTGAAGCGTTTAAGCGTTTAAGCGTTGCGCTGAAGGCCCTTCCGCCCGCCGCGATGCGTAGCCGCGGCGCTCACGGTTCGTCGCGCAGTGCCGAAAGCGGCGTGGCGACGTGTTCGAGCGCTTTGCGCTCCGCATCGACGCCCCACACGGCAGCAATCACGGCTGCCGCCAGCATGAGCGCAGAGCCCACGAGATAGCCTTCGAACACGGCGCCGCGCTGCTGCGTATCGATGAGCCGGCCGAACAATGCCGGCCCCGCTATGCCGCCTAGCGCGGTGCCGAACGCGTAGAACACGGCGATCGCCAGTGCGCGGATTTCGAGCGGGAAGGACTCGCTAACGGTGAGATAAGCCGAACTCGCCGCGGCCGACGCAAAAAAGAAAATGACCATCCATGCGACCGTCTGTTCTTCGACAGTGAGCGCGCCGCGTGCGAACAGCGCGCCGCTGCCGATCAGCAGGAGCCCCGACGCCGCATAGGTGAACGCAATCATCTTGCGTCGCCCGATGGTGTCGAACGCGCGGCCGAGCACGATCGGACCGAGAAAGTTGCCCAGCGCGAACGGCAGGAGATACCAGCCCACCTTGCCGCCCGGCACGTGATAGAAGTCGGTCAACACGAGCGCGTAGGTGAAGAAGATCGCGTTGTAGAAGAATGCTTGCGCCGTCATCAGCGCAAGCCCGACGAGCGAGCGGCGGCGAAAGGTGACAAACAGCGCCGTGAAGACTTCCGCGAGCGGCGTGCCGTCGCGCCGCTTGAAGCGCATGGTCTGCAGATCGCCCGATAAGGGCGGCCGTCCGGCGCGGCAAAAACGCGCTTCGATGGCTTCGACGATGCTGATCGCTCGCCGCGCTTCGTTGTGCGTGATCAGCCAGCGTGGACTTTCCGGTACCCAGACGCGCATGAAGACGATGACGAACGCGAGCGCCGCGCCGATGAAAAAGCAGGCCCGCCAGCCGAGATCGCCCGGCACCACATGCGGGTCGAGCAGCACGATCGAGCCGCCGGCACCGAGCGCCGCGCCGATCCAGAACGTCCCGTTGATCCCGAGATCGGTCCATCCGCGCACGCGGGCGGGCGTGAACTCTTGGATCGTGGAGTTGATCGCCGCGTATTCGCCGCCTATGCCGGCACCGGTCAAAAAGCGCAACGCGGCAAAGCTCGCAAAATTCCACGAAAACGCGGTGGCGGCCGTAGCGATGAGATAAAGCCCAAGCGTCATGAAAAACAGTTTGCGTCGCCCGAGCCGGTCGGTGAGCCAGCCAAAGCCGAGCGCGCCCAGCACGGCGCCCGCGATATAGGCGCTGCCGGCAAGACCGATGTCGGCATCCGACAAGTGCAGCGCCGGGCTGGCCTTCAATGCGCCGGCGACGGCCCCAGCCAGCGTGACTTCGAGCCCGTCGAGCAGCCAAGTGATGCCGAGCGCGATGACGATCAGCGTATGGAAGCGCCCCCACGGCAGGCGATCGAGCCGCGACGGCAAGTCGGTTTCGATGATGTCTTCGTGCGAGCCGTGGGGCGGCGTTCTTGCGTCCGGGTCCGCCGCCGGCCGCCGCGCGTCCCCCAACGAATCGCCCCCGCCCAGCGGTGGTGAGGAGCGTAGCGAGCGTGAGGGCGCTTTCATCTGCGGCATTCTCCTGAGGGATACACAGGCGGTACGCTTTGACTATGCGGGGCAAGCCGCGTACCGTTCGCACGCGGCGCATGAATCGTGCCGGGGGCGAGCGGCCTTAAATGGCGCAACGATTGCTCAAGCCTGGCAGTTCGTGATAAAAAGCGCTCCCTTCTGTTCGCATTAAAGCGAGTTGCGATGCAAGCGATGCCCTACTGTGCGATCGACTTCGGTACGTCCAACTCGGCCGTGGCGCTGCCGCGCGGCGAGACGATGATCCTGGCCCCCGTCGAGGGCGCCCATACGACACTGCCCACGGCCGTGTTTTTCAATACCGACGAGCATACGCGCGCCTTCGGCCGTGCCGCGCTGGCCGAATACATCGACGGCTTCGACGGGCGCTTGATGCGTTCGCTCAAGAGTATTCTCGGCTCACCGCTCGCGGAAACGGTAACGGATCTCGGCGATGGCAGCGCGATCAAGTACACGGAGGTCATCGGGATCTTCGTTGCGTTTCTGAAGCGGCAGGCCGAAGCCTGCGCGGGCGTGCCGATCGAGCGCGCTGTGCTGGGGCGTCCGGTTTTCTTCGTCGATGACGACCCGCGCGCCGACCAGCTCGCCGAGCGGCAGTTGGCCGCGGCCGCGCAGGCGGCCGGCCTTAAGGAGATCCACTTCCAGTACGAGCCGATCGCCGCGGCATTCGACTATGAGTCGCGCTTAAGCGGCGAAGCGCTCGTCCTGGTGGCCGATATCGGAGGCGGCACGTCGGACTTTTCGCTGGTGCGCGTCGGCCCGGACCGGATGCACCGCATCGAGCGCAAGGACGACGTGCTCGCCCATCATGGCGTGCACGTGGCGGGGACAGATTTCGACCGGCGAGTAGAACTGGAGACGATCCTGCGGGAATTCGGATACCGATCGCTCGATCCAGAAGGCCGTGAGCTGCCCAACCGCATCTACTTCGATCTTGCGACGTGGCATCTGATCAATACGGTCTATACGGGCAAACGGGTCGGCGAACTGGCTTTAATGCGGCACCTTTTTCTCGACGTGCGGCATCACGAGCGGCTTATGCGTGTCGTCGAGCGCCGGCTTGGGCATTCGCTCGCGGCGCGCGCCGAAGAAGCGAAGATCGGGGTGGCGGCGGGTGGCCAGACATCGATCGACCTCGATGATGTCGAAACCGATCTGCGCATTGCGTTCGACGAGGCGCAATTAGTCGAAGCGGGCGCGAACGAGGTGCGGCGCATCACCGATGCGGCTCGCGAGACAGCGAGAGCGGCGGGCGTGGCGCCCGGGCAAATCGATGCGGTTTATTTCACGGGCGGCTCGACGGGGCTGCACTTTCTGACGAGTGCGCTATGCGCCGCATTCCCCGATGCCCGGCCGGTATTCGGCGATAGGCTCGCGAGCGTGGCGGCAGGGCTCGGCATTCACGCGCAGCGTCTGTTCGCCTAACGCGAGTGTTCAGCGCGTTCAAAGAAACCGGACCACAAAGGCAAAAACCCCGCGTTTAGCGGGGTTTTTATTTGCCGGGCGCAGTGCGCTCCGGCAATGAGCGTTGTAAAGCGAAAACGCTTACAGCGGCTTGATATTCGCAGCCTGCTTGCCCTTGGGGCCAGTCTTCACTTCGAACGTCACTTTTTGGTTTTCTTGGAGCGTTTTGAAGCCTTCGACACGAATTTCCGAGAAGTGCGCGAAGAGGTCTTCGCCGCCGCCATCGGGAGTGATGAAGCCAAAGCCCTTAGCGTCGTTGAACCACTTGACGGTACCGGTTTCCATATTACATGTTCCTAAAACTGGGTAAAAAAGGCCGAAGCCTGGGAGCGCACGAAAATCAAGGAAGGGTAATAGGACAACCGGAGTACCTGATGGGGGCGAACTACGAAAGACCAATCCACACTCGCCACTTGAAATCCTGCTTGGTCTTTATACGGCGAAATGGCAAGAAGGTCAACATAATTTCAACGTCGCCTAGTTGGACCCACGAGGAAAAGGGTCGGGACACTCGTCGCCCTCCTTACAAAGCTTTCTAAGTCGGCGCCGTTTTTTTGCTGATGACGGATTAATTTCGCACCAATTAAGTGAACGCTGCCGGTAAACTACCCCGCCGCACGGTGCGGTTGCGCCTAGTTGCGGCTCCCCCAAGTCGCGGCGCCGGGCACCGGTTGCACGCTTCTTGCAGAAACAGCACGCGACCCCCACCCGCGCGCCATTCGTACATCCCCCAAGGAGAGGTTGTGAAAAGTTCTATTCAACGGAACATCGGGCCGTTTGCGCTGATGCTCACCGGCTTAGGCTCCATCATCGGTTCCGGCTGGTTGTTCGGCGCGTGGAAGGCAGCCAAGATCGCCGGGCCGGCGGCCGTCTGCGCTTGGATCATCGGCGCCGTCGTGATTCTCGCCATTGCACTCACCTACGCCGAACTCGGCGCCATGTTCCCCGAGTCGGGCGGCATGGTGCGCTATGCCCGTTATTCGCACGGCGCACTAGTGGGCTTTATCAGCGCATGGGCGAACTGGATCGCCATCGTATCGGTGATCCCGATCGAAGCCGAAGCGTCGATCCAGTACATGAGCACCTGGCCCTACGACTGGGCGCATCATCTGTTCGTCAACGGATCGCTGACGCCACCGGGTCTGTTTTTGTCGGCATTACTCGTTATCGTCTACTTCATGCTCAACTATTGGGGCGTGAAGGTGTTTGCGCGCGCGAACACGACCATCACGGTGTTCAAGTTCATCATCCCGGGCCTCACCATTCTCGGTCTGCTGTTCTCGGGCTTTCATAGCGAGAACTTTGGCACCGCGAGCGAATTTGCGCCGTATGGCTGGTCCGCCGTATTCACGGCTGTCGCGACGAGCGGCATCGTATTTAGCTTCAACGGCTTTCAAAGCCCGGTCAATCTCGCCGGCGAGGCCCGCAACCCCGGCAAGAGCGTGCCGTTCGCCATCATCGGCTCGATCCTGATCGCGCTGGTGATCTACGTGTTGCTGCAAGTCGCGTACATCGGCGCCGTCAATCCGGCCGATGTCGCCAAGGGCTGGAGCCGCTTCAACTTCGCCTCGCCGTTCGCCGAACTGGCCCTCGCGCTGAACCTGAACTGGCTCGCGATCCTGCTGTACGTCGATGCATTCGTGAGCCCGAGCGGCACCGGCACGACGTACATGGCAACGACAACACGCATGATCTACGCAATGGAGCGCAACAACACCTTGCCGAAGATGTTCGGCAACGTGCATCCGTTCTACGGCGTGCCGCGCAATGCGATGTGGTTCAACCTCGCCGTGTCGTTCGTCTTCATGTTCTTCTTCCGCGGCTGGAGCTCGCTCGCTGCCGTTATCTCGGTGGCCACCGTCATCTCGTATCTGACGGGCCCGGTCAGCCTGATGGCGCTGCGCCGCACCGCGATCGACGTGGAGCGTCCGCTGAAGCTGCCGTTGATGGGCGTCATCGCGCCGTTCGCGTTCGTTTGCGCATCGCTTGTTCTCTTTTGGGCGAAGTGGCCGCTCACGGGGGAGATCATCCTCCTGATGATCGTGGCGCTGCCGATCTACTTCTATTACCAGAGCAAGTCGGGCTGGGGCGGCTGGGGCCGCGATTTGAAGGCGGCTTGGTGGCTCGTCGCCTATCTGCCGACCATGGCGCTTCTCTCGCTCATCGGCAGCTCGCAGTTCGGTGGCCTGAACGTATTGCACTACGGCTGGGACATGCTCGTCGTTGCGCTGTTCGCGCTCGGCTTCTATTTCTGGGGTGTGAACACCGGCTATCGCACGCACTACCTCGATGAGCGCGAGCCGGAGGAAGACATTCTCGAAGGAGTGGGCGTCTAAGTGCTGTGCCGGCGCCCGTTACCCGTTACCCGACAAATACGTAATGGGTCATCGCCAGCGCGCGTTGATAGGTCCCGAGCGATTGGATCTCGAGCGCGTAGTCGTCGCCGGCTGCGCCGAGCGATGCGAATACCGGCAGCAAATGCTCGTCCGTCGGATGCATGAACGCGGCATGCGGCGCGCGACGCCGGTAATCGAGCAACGCTGCGACATCGCGTTCGGCCAGCCGCGATTCGAACCAATCGGTAAATTCGGCCACGCGCGGATCCGCATCGCCCGGCTTCGCACCAAAATCGGCTGCACGCAGATTGTGTGTGATCTGGCCCGAGCCGACGATCAGCACGCCCTCGTCGGCCAGCGGACGCAATGCGCGGCCCATCGCGTAATGATGCGCGGGATCGCGATGCGGCTGAATCGACAACTGCGCGACGGGCACGTCGGCCTGCGGAAACATTAGCAGCAAGGGGACCCAGGCGCCGTGGTCGAGTCCATGCGGTTGCGTCTGGGTAGGAATCTGCGCCGCATCGAGCAAGGCGGCGGCCTCGCGCGCCAACTGCGGTGCGCCCGGCGCGGGATAGCGCAGCGCGTACAGCTCGCGCGGAAAACCATAGAAATCGTGAATCGTCTCGGGTGCGTCTGCCGTGCTTGCGACAGGCATATCGGTGCCCCAGTGGGCGGATAGCATCAAGATCGCTCGCGGGCGCGGCAGACGCCCCGCCAGCGTAGCGAATTCGCCCGACGGCATGGAAGGATCGATCGGCAGCGTCGGTGCGCCGTGAGACAAAAAAAGCGAAGGCAAACGTGACATGGCGGGAAAACGCGCAAGCGCGAGCGTGGTTATCGTGTGGTGCAGTGTCATGCGGGATGTCAGAGCATGACTGAGCATAAGCCGATGCGCCGGCGCGATAAATCGGCTTTCGCGAAACGAACCGTGTCGCAGGAGTAGCGAATGCTATGCGTGCGCCGGCCGCGCGCAGGGTTATGCGTTTATGCGTCGCCGCGCAATCCCGGCCAAGCGGCAGCGAGCGCGGGGCCGAGCGCGAACATATCGAGCACGCGCGCCACCGTGTCGTTGACTATGTCGTCGATCGATGCCGGCCGGTTATAAAAGGCGGGCAGGGGAGGGAAGACGATTCCGCCCATTTCGGTGACGGCTGTCATGTTGCGCAGATGCGCGAGGTTCAGCGGCGTTTCTCGTACGAGCAGCACGAGACGCCGGCGCTCTTTGAGCGCGACGTCCGCGGCCCGCGCGATCAAATTGTCCGACAGCCCATGTGCGATGCTAGCAAGCGTTTTCATCGAGCACGGGGCGACGATCATGCCATCCGTCGAGAACGAGCCCGACGCGATGCTTGCGCCGACGTCGCGCACTCTATGGACGACATCGGCCAGCCGATGGACGTGGTCCTTCGTCAATCCAAGCTCGTGTTGGACGTTGAGCCAGCCGGCGCTGGAGACGACGAGATGCGACTCGAGCGCGTCGATGCGCCGCATCGCTTCGAGCAGGCGTACGCCGTAAATCGCGCCCGTGGCGCCGGTGATCGCGACGATTAGGCGGCGCGGCGGCGCACTGGCACGGGGCATAGGCGGGAGCGTCGATGCGTAGGCCGGAAGACCGGCCGGGGCGCTCAAGCCGCGGTGAACAACTGCTGCAGCTCGCCGGACTCGTACATCTCCATCATGATGTCCGAGCCGCCGACGAATTCGCCCTTCACATAAAGCTGCGGAATGGTCGGCCAATTCGAGAATTCCTTGATGCCTTGGCGGATTTCTTCGTCCTCGAGCACGTTTACCGTCTTGAGTTGATCGACGCCGCACGCCTTCAGAATTTGCACCGCGCGGCCCGAAAAGCCGCACATCGGAAATTGGGCGTTGCCCTTCATGAAGAGGACGACGGCGTTTTCGTCGACGATTTGCTTGATACGTTGTTGCGTGTCCATGACTGACCTTGTGTCTGCGCTAGGCGCGGAACCGAAAAGATAGAGCGAAATGATAGCGGATTTCGCGAGCGTGAGCCGATGCCCCTACCGCGGGCCGCCCGGCGCATCGGCCAGCAAGCGGCTCAGCTTGTCCGCCAGCTCCGCATACGTAAAGGGTTTGGAAAGCAGATGAATGCCCGGATCGAGCCGGCCGTGGTGGACGATCGCATTGCGCGCGTAGCCTGTCGTGAACAGCACGGGCAGCTCGGGCCGCGTCGTGCGTGCCGCGTCGGCAAGCTGGCGCCCGTTCATGCCACCCGGCAGGCCGACGTCCGTGAACAACAGCCGGATTTCGGGGCGCTCGCCGACGAGGCGCAACGCACTCGCACCATCTACGGCCGTTATCACGCGGTAGCCGAGTTCGCGCAGCATGTCGCGGGTCGCCGTGCGGACGTTCTCATCGTCTTCGACCACGAGAATCATTTCGCCGGCTCGGCTGGCGGGCACCGGCAGGTGTTCGGCTCGCTCGTCGTCGGAGGCCTCGCCCGCGAGGCGGGGCAGATACAGCTTGACCGTCGAGCCTTCACCGGCCTCGCTATAAACCCTCACGTGCCCACCGGACTGCTTGATGAGGCCGTAAACCTGGCTGAGCCCGAGCCCAGTGCCATGCCCGACTTCCTTCGTCGTAAAAAACGGCTCGAACGCGCGTTCCAGCACTTCCTTGGTCATGCCCATGCCCGTGTCGCTTACGGCGATCATGACGTAGGGTCCCGGCTCGAGCCCCTCGAAGCGCGAAACGTAGACCTCGTCGAGCGAGCAGTTGGCCGTTTCGATCGTGAGCTTGCCGCCGGCCGGCATAGCGTCGCGCGCATTCACTGCCAGGTTCAGCAGCGCGCTTTCCAGTTGGTTGGAATCGACCGATACGCGCCAGAGATCGGCGGCGTTGACGGCTTCGATCGAGATGGCTTCGCCGAGCGTACGGCGCAGCATGTCCGACATGCCGACGACCAGTTTGCCGATGTCGGTCGGCTTCGCGTCGAGCGCTTGGCGCCGCGAAAACGCCAGTAACCGCCGCGTCAAGTTGGCGGCGCGCTCGGCGCCGCGCAGGGCGTTGTCGATGAAGCGCTGCATGTCCGCGCCGGGTTGCGTTTGGAGCAACGTGCCGGCGCGGCGCTGAAGCGCCTCGAGGCTGCCGATGACGACTTGCAGCAAGTTATTGAAATCGTGTGCGATGCCGCCTGTCAGTTGGCCGATCGCTTCCATCTTCTGCGACTGGCGCAATTGCGCTTCGATATTGCGTTTTTCTGTCAGATCGCGCGTGACTTTGGCGAAGCCGATGACTTCACCCTCGGGCCCGATGATCGCGTCGAGCAGGACGTTCGCCCAAAAACGCGAGCCGTCCTTGCGTACGCGCCATCCCTCGCCCTCGAACTTACCGTTGCGCGCCGCGCTCTCCAACACGCGCAGCGGCACGCCGTCGCGGCGGTCTTCTTCCGTATAGAAGCGGGAGAAATGCTGGCCGATGATTTCTTCGGCGAGGTAGCCTTTGATTCGCTGCGCGCCCGCGTTCCAGCTCGTGACGTAGCCCTGCGCATCGAGCATGAAGATGGCGTAATCGATGACGCTATCCACCAGCAGGCGAAACCGCTGCTCCACGTCGGGTAACAGACCCAGCGCATCCTGTGCGCGAGCCGTCTCTGTGCGCCGAGCGCGCCGCGCGGCTTCGCGCGCTTCAAGCAGCACGAAAACGATGCTGCCGGTATCGTCGCGCACCGGACGCAGCGAGGCGTCGAGCGTGACCGGTGGGTCGCTCGGCTGGGCCTGCGGTAACTGAGCATCGAAACGGACTATCTCGCCTTTGGCGGCGCGCGCGATCGCTTGGCACAGCCGCTCCCGCGTTTCGCGCTGCTCGGGGGCTGCCCAGAAGATATCGGCAAACGGGCGGCCGATCAGTTCCGACCACGGCAGTGAACGCGAGGCGAATCCGTTGCGGTTGCACTCGAGTACGGTGCCGTCGCGGTTCATCAGCACGATGAACGCCGACGTCTCATTGAGCGCGATCCGCGCGAGCTTGTGTTGGGTGACGTCCGGCGGGTCGTCCGCGTATAGCTCCGTACCGCGAACAGTCAAACGTTTGCCTAGATCGGGCAGGAAGCGCTTCACCATGGGCTCCGTTTGAGATGTTCGATGGGGACGCTCGCTCGGTCCGCTCTAGGCGGTGGGAATCCAAATAATATCAGCACCGACCGTGCGTCAGTCTAGGTTCGACTCAGGTCAGACGAATGGGCATTGCGCGAACCGCCCGATGCCCGCTCGATCCCAGCCAGATCGTGCAGCGAGCGCACGCCGATGAAGCCGGCATCGGTCAATATGGCGCGCACGTCGAGGGCCTGGTCGTAACCGTGCTCTATCCATAACTGTCCGCCGGGCGCAAGAAACGCACCGGCGCCGGCGGCAATCGCGCGAATCGCCGATAGCCCGTCGGCTTCGTCCGTCAGCGCGCCTCTAGGCTCGAAACGCAAATCGCCTTCGCGCAGATGAGGGTCTCCCGCGGCAATGTAGGGCGGGTTGCTGACGATCATGTCGAACGACGGCGAAGGGGAGAGCGCTGCGTACCAATCGCCTTGCAGCCATTGCAGCGGCCCGCCAGGGCGAGCGGAATCGAGCAGGTGGGCGGCGTTGCGCGCGGCGACGGCTAGTGCCTCGGGCGAACGATCGATCGCCCACACGCGCGCATCGGGCCGGGCCGACGCGATGGCGACGGCAATCGCGCCGCTGCCCGTGCCGAGGTCGAGCACGCGCGGATGCACAACCGATTCGATCGCCGCCAGCGCGGTCTCGACGAGCAGCTCCGTTTCGGGGCGGGGAATGAGCACGCTCGGCGTGACTTCGAACGGGAGCCCAAAGAACTCGCGCACGCCTACGATCTGGGCAATCGGCTCGCCCTGGGTGCGGCGCGCTTCGAGCGCTCGATAGCGGGCCACCGCAATCTCGTCGAGCGGATCCTCGCGCCTTGTAATCAATTCGGTGCGCCGCCAGCCGAGCGCATGCGCGAGCAGGATGCGCGCTTCGAGCCCCGGCAGCGGCGAACTGCGCAACAAGGTGCCGGCTGTAGGCTCGGGTGTGGGGCAATCGGACGTCATCGTAGGCAAGGCTTGAAGAGATGGCCTCAGTCGGCGTCGCCGAGCGAGGCCAGCAGTTCGGCCTGATGCTCGCTGACGAGTGCGGCGATGAGCTCGTCGAGATCGCCGTCCATGATCGCTTCGAGCTTATACAGCGTGAGGTTGATCCGGTGGTCGGTGAGCCGGCCTTGCGGGAAGTTATACGTGCGGATGCGCTCCGAACGGTCGCCCGAGCCGATCAAGCTCTTGCGCGTAGCGGCTTCCTTCGCCTGCTGCTCGCGAGACTGCTTGTCCTTGATGCGCGCGGCGAGCACTTTCAGCGCGCGGTCCTTGTTCTTGTGCTGCGAGCGGTCGTCCTGGCATTCGACAACGATGCCCGTGGGCAAGTGCGTGACGCGCACGGCCGAATCGGTCTTGTTGATATGCTGGCCGCCCGCGCCCGAGGCGCGGAACGTGTCGATGCGCAGATCGGCCGGATTGATCTCGACTTCACCGATCTCATCGACTTCGGGCATTACCGCGACCGTACACGCCGAGGTATGGATGCGGCCTTGCGTCTCCGTCGCCGGCACGCGCTGCACGCGGTGTCCGCCCGATTCGAACTTCAGCCGCGAATAGGCGCCTTGCCCGGCGATGCGCACGATCGCTTCCTTGTAGCCGCCGAGATCGGATGCGCTCTCCGACATCGTTTCCACTTGCCAGCGCTGCCGTTCGGCGTAGCGCAGATACATGCGCAGCAAGTCGCCGGCGAACAGCGCCGATTCGTCTCCGCCCGTACCGGCGCGGATTTCGAGGAAGATGTTGCGTTCGTCGTTCGGGTCCTTCGGCAGCAACATCTTGCGCAGGTCCTCTTCGATCTGCGCCATTCTGTCGCGGCCGGCCCGCACCTCTTCTTCCGCGAACTCGCGCATCGACGCATCGGCGAGTAGTTCCTGGGCCGTTGCCGCGTCCGTGCGCGCGTGACGCCAGAGCGCGTAGCGCTCGACGACAGGCCCGATCTCGGCATGCTCGCGCGTGAGCTTGCGGTACTGATCGAGATTGGCCGTCACATCGCCGCGGGCGAGGAGATCGGTCAGTTCGGCCAGCCGCGTCGTCAACTGGTCGAGCTTTTGTTGCATGCTCGTTTTCATGGTGCGGAGCCAAGCTCCCCGGAAAGAAAATGGATAGGTAGAACGGGAGGGCGCAGCGAGCGTGCCGGCCGGCTGCTTACCAGCGCCGCTAATGGCCCGAAGGATCGGACGGCTTGGCGTGCCCGTAGAAGCCGCTGAGCAGATCGACGAGCGTGGCGCGCTCGTCGCTGCTCGCGCGATTGAGTGCATGCGTTGGGCCGTGGATTAGCTTATTGGTCAGCGCTTGAGACAGGGCTTCGAGAACGGTGGCCGGATCGTCGCCGCGGGCGAGCATCTTCATGGCCCGCTCGAGCTCGGCACGGCGCAGCAGATCGGCCTGCGTATGCATATGCCGGATGACCGGCACGACGCTGCGCGCCTCGAGCCATTGCATGAAATCCTGCACGCGCGTTTCGATGATCGCTTCGGCTTGCGCGACGGCGGCCTGGCGCGAAGCATTACCTTCGCGCACGATCGCGCCCAGATCGTCGACCGTGTAGAGAAAAACGTCCTGCAGCTCGGCCACTTCGGGCTCGATGTCCCGCGGCACGGCCAGATCCACCATGAAAATCGGGCGGCGGCGGCGCGCCTTCACCGCGCGCTCGACCGCACCGAGGCCGATGATCGGCAGCGTCGAGGCCGTGCACGAGACGACGATGTCGAACTCGTGCATGCGGGAGGGCAAATCGGAGAGTGGTATCGCGCGGCCGCCGAAACGCTCGGCAAGCTTCGCGCCGCGCTCGATCGTGCGATTGGCAACGACAAATTCACGCGGGTTCTGGGCGGCGAAATGCGCCGCGCAAAGCTCGATCATTTCGCCTGCGCCGATGAACAGCACGCGCTGGCTCGAAATCTTATCGAAGATGCGCTGCGCGAGCCGCACGGCCGCGGCGGCCATCGAAACGGACTGCGCGCCGACGGCTGTCGTTCCGCGCACTTCTTTCGCAACGGAGAACGTGCGTTGAAACAGCTGGTTCAGATAGGTGCCTAGCGCGCCGGCCTCCGATGCCGAGCGCACGGCCTCCTTCATTTGTCCGAGGATTTGCGTTTCGCCGAGCACCATCGAATCGAGGCCCGACGCAACCCGAAACGCGTGGCGCACGGCTTCCGACTGCGGCAGCGCGTAGACGTGCGGCGCGAGTTGGTCGACCGACAGCCCGTGGTAGCTCGAGAGCCACTGCAACGCGGCTTCGCGGGTGGCGCGGTCGTTGGTGGCGCAATACAGTTCGGTGCGGTTGCAGGTGGAGAGGATCGCGGCTTCGGGCGTGCCGAGCGTCGCGCGCCCCTGCCAGAGGCCTTGGAAGGCGCCGAGCGCCGGCTTTAGCTGCTCGAGCGGAAACGCCACGCGCTCGCGCAACGCAACGGGCGCCGTGTGGTGATTGATTCCGATCGTGAGCAGTTGCATACGTGGGGTGCGAGGGCCGCCCGTGCCCATCTGGCCGGCAGCGCTGATATTTCAGCCGGTTATTATAACGGTTCCGCCCTGTGGCTCGCAGAGCCCGCGTGCGCCGGCGAGCGCTCGCAAATAGAGACAATAAGAGAGTACTTTCATGCACCTTGACGGCGTTTTTCGCACCCCCCGGTCCCGCGGCAGCGCCGTGTATGGCTCGCGCAGGCGCTGATGGGCTGGCCGGGTATTCTCGTCCTGGGGCTGGCCGTCGGGTTCGCGGGCTGGTGGCTTCATCCACTGCGCCGCTCGAGCCGTGCCGGTCTCTCCATTGCCTTGATAGCTGGCGTCATCGCGGCCGCCGCGGCGAAAATGGCGGGTAATGTGTCCGGCCTTTTCTACGACGGCGAGACACTCGAATGGCCCGTCTGTACGGGCGTCGCGCTCGTTGCCGTCGCCGTCCTGGTCGGCTTGGCTTCCCGTCGTTGAATCAGGTGACTTAATGAACGATCGTCTTCCCCAATCCGCCGCGCCCGGCAGCGCCGGTTCGCCGATCGCCGGCCGGCTCGCCCGGTTGCGCGAGGCGATGGCGCAAGCGGGGCTCGCCGCGTATGTCGTGCCGTCGTCCGATCCTCATCTGTCCGAATACCTGCCCGAACGCTGGCAAGCGCGGCAATGGTTGTCGGGCTTTACGGGATCGGCCGGCACACTCGTCGTCACGGCCGATCATGCGGGCCTTTGGGCCGATAGCCGGTATTGGGTGCAGGCTCAGACGCAGCTTGCCGGCACCGGCGTCGATCTCATGAAAATGGCCGGCGGTCCGCAGGGGCAGTCGTACGTCGACTGGCTTGCGAAGCAGCTCGTCGCGGGCGAGCGCGTCGGTGCGGACGGCGCGGTGCTCGGCCTCGCCGCTCAGCGTGCGCTGCAAGCGGCGCTGAGCGCGCGCGGAATCGCGCTCGTCACCGATACGGATTTACTCGAATCGATTTGGCAAGATCGCCCGGCGCTGCCGGCGGGTCTCGTCTACGAGCATGCCGCTGCCGACGCCTGCGTCGCCCGTGAGGAAAAGCTCGCGCTCGTGCGCGCAGCGATGCGCGAATCGGGCGCGCAATGGCATTTCATTTCGACGCTCGACGACGTGGCGTGGCTTACGAACCTGCGCGGAGACGACGTCAACTTCAATCCCGTGTTCGTCGCACACGTTCTGGTTGGATTCGATCAGGCGACGCTGTTCGTCGCCATGGGCAAGGTGCCGCCGGCGATCGTCGAGGCCCTGGCACGCGACGGCATCCGCGTCGCCCCGTACGACGAGGCCCGCACGGCGCTGGCTGCGTTGCCCGAAGGCGCCGCGCTGTTACTCGACCCGCGCCGCGTCACGCTCGGCTTGCGCGAGGCGGTACCGGCGGCCGTGCTGGTTGTCGAAGCGGTGAACCCGTCGACGTTCGCAAAGTCGCGCAAGACGCCCGAGCAGGCCGAGCGCGTGCGCTTGGCTATGGAGTACGACGGCGCGGCGCTTGCCGAGTTCTTCTCGTGGTTCGAAGCCGCACTCGGCCGAGAGACGATTACCGAACTCACGATCGACGAGCAGCTGACCGCGGCCCGCGCGCGCCGGCCAGGCTTCGTTTCGCCGAGCTTCGCGACGATCGCGGGCTTTAACGCCAACGGCGCGATGCCGCACTATCGCGCGACGGCGGCGGCGCATTCCAAGATCGAAGGCGACGGCCTGTTGCTGATCGATTCAGGCGGCCAATATGTGACGGGCACGACCGACATCACGCGCGTCGTGCCGGTGGGCGCAGTAAGCGATGCGCAAAAACGTGACTTCACGATCGTTCTCAAAGGCGTGATCGCGCTGTCGCGGGCGCGCTTTCCGCACGGCATCCGCAGCCCGATGCTCGATGCGATCGCGCGCGCGCCGATTTGGGAGGCGGGCTGCGACTACGGTCACGGGACCGGGCACGGCGTGGGCTACTTCCTCAATGTGCACGAAGGCCCGCAAGTGATTTCTCACTATGCGCAGGCCGAGCCGCATACGGCGATGGAAGAAGGGATGATCACGTCGATCGAGCCAGGCATTTATCGGCCCGGTCAATGGGGCGTGCGCATCGAGAATCTGGTGCTGAACCGAGCCGACAGCGAGACCGAGTTCGGCGCGTTCCTGGCCTTCGAAACGCTAACGCTGTGCCCGATCGATACGCGGTGCGTGATGTCCTCGCTGCTGCGCGACGATGAGCGCGCTTGGCTCAACGCGTATCACGAGACGGTGCGCGCGCGTGTCTCGCCGCATGTGAGCGGTGCCGCGAAAGCATGGATCGAGGCGCGCACGCAGCCGATTTAACGCAAACGGAGATCGGATACAACCGAAGGTCGTCGTCTTCGATTTCGGTGTGCGGGGCGTGCGGCGTGCGCTCGGGCGCGGTCGATCGCTCCCGAACGGCACGTCCGCACTCGCTGATCAGCGCGTGATCGGCTTATAGCGCAGGCGCTTGGGCTTCGCGCCTTCTTCCCCGAGCCGCTTGCGCTTGTCGGCCTCGTACTCTTGGTAGTTGCCGTCGAAGAACACCACTTGCGAATCGCCTTCGAACGCCATGATGTGCGTCGCGATCCGGTCGAGGAACCAGCGATCGTGCGAGATCACCATCACCGAGCCGGCGAATTCGAGCAGCGCGTCTTCGAGTGCGCGCAGCGTTTCGACGTCGAGATCGTTCGACGGCTCGTCGAGCAGCAGGACGTTGCCGCCGGCGATCAGCGTCTTGGCCAGATGTAGGCGGCCGCGCTCGCCGCCCGAAAGGCTGCCGACGTTCTTCTGCTGATCGCCGCCCTTGAAGTTGAAGCGGCCGATGTAGGCGCGCGACGGCGTCTCGTACTTGCCGACCGTTAGGATGTCGGCGCCGCCCGAGATTTCTTCGAATACCGTTTTGCTGCCGTCGAGCGCATCGCGGCTTTGATCGACGTAGGCGAGTTTGACCGTCGGCCCCATGACGATATCGCCCGAATCGGGCGTTTCGCGGCCTGTCAGCATGCGAAAGAGCGTCGATTTGCCGGCGCCGTTCGGGCCGATGATGCCGACGATCGCGCCCGCGGGCATCTTGAAGCTGAAATTGTCGATGAGCAGACGATCGCCGTACGCTTTGCTGACGTTCTTGAACTCGATGACTTCATTGCCGAGCCGATCGCCGACGGGAATGAAGATTTCCTGCGTCTCGTTGCGCTTTTGGTAGTCCTGGCTCGAGAGTTCCTCGAAGCGCGCGATACGCGCCTTCGATTTCGCCTGGCGCCCCTTCGGGTTTTGACGGACCCATTCGAGCTCCTTCTTGATCGCCTTCTGGCGCGCCGATTCGGACGCCTCTTCTTGCTTTAAGCGATCTTCCTTCTGATCGAGCCAACTGCTGTAGTTCCCCTTCCATGGGATACCGTGGCCGCGGTCGAGCTCGAGAATCCATTCGGCGGCGTTATCGAGGAAGTAGCGATCGTGCGTGACGGCGACGACGGTGCCCGGAAAGCGCGTCAAGAACTGTTCGAGCCACTCGACCGATTCGGCGTCGAGGTGGTTCGTGGGTTCGTCGAGCAGCAGCATGTCGGGCTTTTGGAGCAGCAGCTTGCAGAGCGCGACGCGGCGCTTTTCGCCGCCGGACAAGTTGCCGACCTTCGCATCCCACGGCGGCAGGCGTAGGGCATCGGCGGCGACTTCGAGCTGCTGCTCGGGGCTGCCGCCGTCGCTGGCGGCGAGGATCGCTTCGTACTTCGCCTGCTCGGCGGCGAGGGCATCGAAATCGGCGTCGGGCTCCGCATAGGCCGCATAGATTTCATCGAGCTTCTTGTGCGCTTGGAAGACATCGCCCAGCCCTTCCTCAACGGCTTCCCGCACAGTCTGTTCCGGATCGAGTTGCGGCTCTTGCGGCAGGTAGCCGATGTTCAGGTTCGGCATCGGTGTCGCTTCGCCTTCGATGTCGCGATCGACGCCGGCCATGATGCGGATGAGTGTCGACTTGCCCGAGCCGTTGAGGCCGAGCACGCCGATCTTCGCACCGGGGAAGAAGGACAGCGAAATGTCCTTCAGGATTTGACGCTTGGGCGGCACGATTTTGCCGACCCGGTTCATGGTGAAGACGTATTGGGCCATGTGCGTGAATGAGTGAACTTAGGCGCCGGCCTCGCTGACGAGGGAAGCGTGATGGTGAATGGAAGGTGAAAACGGGGTAGCGTGAACGCCTGCAACGCGTCATTTTAGCAACCGCGCGACAACCCATCTACGTGAGCTCCCGCTTGGCCACCGTCTGATTGCTTTTGAAAGTGAGCCGCGCTGCGCCGCAGATTCCCGCCAAATCACGCACCTCCGACAAGCCCGCGTGAGCGGGCTTGTCGGAGGTGCTGAGACCGACCGAAGGCGATCGGACTAGAGTGACGGCGCCGAAGACTGATAAGCGCTCACACGTTAAACCGCGAAGTGTGTCTTGCGCGCCAGCGGTAGCCATAGCGTGAAACGCGTGCCCGTCGGACCCGACTTCCAGGTCACGCGCCCGTCGACAGCTTGGGCGCGGCGTTGCTGGTTATGCAGGCCACGTCCTGCGGCGGTGCCCAGCGCTTTGTCCACATCGAAGCCCTGGCCGTTGTCCTCGATTGTCACCTGCACGCCGGCCGCTGCCAAGGCGGTGCCGACCCGGATCTCGCTGGCGCGGGTGTGGCGCAGAATATTGGCAATGCTTTCCTGGACGATACGCAAAATATGCAGCGCGCTGGACGGTTCCAGCCAAGCTAAGGTCGGCAATTCTCGCACCTCCCATAACAAGGCAATGCCGGTGCTTTCCAGGCGCGGCTCCAGCCGGAAGCGCAGTGTGGCCAGCAATAGCAGGAGGTCGGCTTCGACCGGCTCCATCGAGTCGATGGTCAGCTTCAGGTCGTCCAGGCAGTCCTTGAGAATTTGCGACACCTTCACTTCGCTCATACCGCCGCGTTCCACCGAGCGGATTGCGCTGATCAGAGACGAGCCCAGGCCGTCGTGCATGTCTTGCATCAGGCGCTGGCGCTCATCGCTGATAGTTTGTCGCTCCCCGGCTTCGCGCAGACGTTGATGAATGATCTCAAGTTCGGCTTCGCGCGCTTGCAGGCGCTGCGCCAGACTGGCATTGATCTGTTCCACCTCGTCGATGGCATTGACATAGCGCCGGTACATCAGGACACCGAACATGCCGAACGTGATGGCGTTGGTATAGGCCCCCAGAAACCAGCCTTCCGGACTGATAACGTTGTTATGCAGCAGCCAGTCGGGCACGCCTAGCAAGGTGCTTACCCCAAGGCCGACTGCCACCAGACGTCCTTCCCAGGAATGGCGCCAGGCGCTGATCCCGCCCGCTAGGCAGACTGCGGCGGCCATCAGGATCACGATCGCATAAACCAGCGGAACGAGTACAGACGTGCTCGGAAAGATTGGCAAGATCGCCAGCGGCGGCAGCGTTAGTACGCTGATCAGGACGGTCACGCCAACCACAGCGCGGGTCAGCCAGGTGAGTGCGCGGCCGTGCAATCGACGAAGAAATAAATGCAAAACCATGACCAGCCAGAACAGCGCGTTGGCGGTCAGCCACGCAAACCAGTCATTGATGATAGGCAGGCTCACGTAGTAATGCAGATGTCCAACAAAAGAGACGGCGGCGAGATTGAAAAACAGCAGATAGTCCATTTCATGGCGGCGTTTGAACCAGACAAGCAAGGCAAACACGCCTACCAACAGAAACGCTGCGCTGAGCGTGGCCGGCAGTTCCCGTTGCAGCCATTGGCGCAGATAATAGCGCCCGCGCAACGCTGCGGGGCGACCCAGCCACAGCGAGGACAAGCCCACCCGGCTAGCATCAGCGTGCTCCAGGCGGATAAGAATTTCGCTTGGCGGCGCATCGTTAGCATCCTGGTCCAGCACTACCCAGAGCGGGGTAAACAAACTATTCCATAACTGGCCTTGTTGCTGCTCTCGGCGCACCAGCCGGCCATTGACATATACCGCGATGGTGCCTTCGACTTTGACGCGGATGCCATACAACACCAGCGGTCCGGACGGTATCGCCAGTCCGTGGGTGGACAGCTTTATCCAGGTGACCTGGATGTTGCTGGGGGCGTGCGTATTTGCGGGTCGCGCCATCGCATTGGGCAAGGTGCCCGGCAATATGATGCGCTGCCATGCGGCGGGCAGATTCTTGCTATCCAGGGTGGACGGCGGTGTAGTGAACCTCGGCGCCTCGGCCACCTGCCAGTCGGCTTGTGTCAGGTGCAGGCTTGCAGCGGACGGTTGTGCCGCGTCCCCTTCTGCATACCAAATACCGACGGCAATCAACAACGTCACGGAAAAGACGAATACTGCATTGGCAAAAAGGAAGGTGGGACGGTGTCTCATGCGGTAATTATATTGAGACGTCCGATCTCGGTGTGGGATATAAAATACATATTTGCTTCCCCCTTAATCGCCCAATAATCCCAGCGTCCTGGCTTCATAAAGGGCTTCTGCCTTGGACGTGACCTTGAGCTTGCTATAGATGCGTCGCACAAAGGAGCGCACGGTGAATGGGGACAACTGCATCAGCTTGGCGATTTCCTGTGTCGTGAAGCCCCGGGTGATGAAATTCAGTACTTCCTTCTCGCGCGCCGACAACAGTGCAGCCGAGTCTGCAGTCTTTTCCTGAGCGTTCGCGTTGCCGGAACTGTTTTGCCGGAAGCGTGCCAGTATCTGGCGCGCGATAATCGGGCTGATCGGACTGCCGCCGCTGGCGAGGCTGCGAATTTCATCGATCATTCTGACTGGCGAACTGTCTTTGAGCAGATAGCCGGCCGCTCCCGCTTCGATCGAACGCATGACATGGGTCTCATCGCCGAAATTGGTGCTGACCATGATGCTGCAACTGGGCCACAACAGTACTGCCGCCCGGATGACGTCGATGCCCGAACCGTCCGGCAAGCCCAGGTCGACCAGCAGCACATCGGCCGGCGGACCTTGCAACATCGTCAATCCTTGTGCCCGGGTGCCGACCAGCCCTGTGAGGCGCATATCCGGCGCGGCCTGGACCACCCTGCTCAAGGCATCGCTAAAGTTGGGGTCATCCTCGACGATAGCGACGTGGATGGGGAGTGGTTCTGAGGCAATGGGCATGGATGGCATATAGCACGATTGTACGGTGGATTGGGGGCGGTGCGTGTAACACGTTTGTGCTACATACAAAGATTCTCTGCATAAATATGCTCGTGCCTATTTTGAAATAAACAGGCGAGGTGGAAATAAGAAGCGCACCGCTGACATCACAAGAGCAGAAAGCTGCCATTGAGCATTGCGCATTTTATTTATGAATCTTTAATTCATTGAATCTTACCATGCGCTGGATTCCGCCGCAAAGTGCGTCATTGCATTTCTTCATTTCGGAATCGCCATATTTATTTTAAAAAATGAAGCCGGCGATCAGGCCGGAAAAATTTTTGGATGAAAATGCGCATACAAAAGTCGGTCAAGAAGCGCTCGACCTTTAGTTTGATGAATATAGTAGCGGCGCCGCACAGCACGTCAGGGGAAATCAGTAATGAATCAGCACTACCGTCTCGTCTGGAGCCAGGTGAATCAGGCGTGGGTTGCCGTTGCGGAAAACGCCAAGGGTTACGGCAAATCGATTGCCGCACGCAAGCTGGTGGCCGCGGCGGCGGCACTGATGGGCGGTTCATTACTGGCATCATCGGCTTATGCTGCTGACGCGGCCAATGCGAAGGTAGTCGGCGGCACGGGTTCGGTCAGCCAGTCAGGCGCCACCACCACCATCAACCAGAGCACGCAACGATTGGCGATAGACTGGACCGGTTTGTCGACAGCGGCTAACGAAGCTCTGGTTTTCAAGCAGCCGAATGCTGCCGCGATTGCCTTGAACCGCATCACCGGTTCCAGCCCGAGCACCTTGCTGGGCAGTCTGACGGCCAACGGCCAGGTCTACATCCTCAATCCGAATGGCGTGCTGTTCGGCGCGGGCGCGCAAGTCAATGTCGGCGGTCTCGTCGCGTCGACACTGGCGATGAATCCCAACGATTTCATGAACGGCAGCAGCACCTTCACTAAAGATCCGAACGCTTCCGGCAGTGTCGTCAACCAAGGCACGCTCACGGCAGCCGATGGCGGTTATATCGCTTTGCTCAGCGGCACGGTACGCAATACAGGCACGATCAATGCCCCACTCGGCACGGGCTTGCTGGCTGCTGGCGACAAGGTCACACTCAATATCAACAACGGTAGCCTGATCGGCTACAGCATTGATCAGGGCGATCTCAATGCGCTGGTGGAAAACAAACAATTGATCCGGACCGACGGCGGTTCGGTCATCGTGGTCGCCAAGGCGCTGGACAAGCTGAGCACTGCCGTCATCAATAACACCGGCGTCGTTGAAGCCCGGACGGTGCGAAACCAGAACGGCCATATCTTGCTGCTGGGCGACCTGGATGTCGGTACCGTGAACGTCGGCGGCACGCTTGACGCCAGTGCGCCGAGCAGCGGCAACGGTGGGACGATAGAAACCAGCGCCGCGCATGTCAAGATCGCTGACGGCACCGTAGTCACGACTACAGCGGCACAAGGTCTGACCGGCTCCTGGCTGATCGATCCGACCGACTTCACCATCAGCAGCGGCAGCGGCGCCCAGACCACCAGCGGCATCGGCGCGGCCACCTTGTCGAGCAACCTGGCCAACACCAGCGTCACGCTGACCACCGACAGCAGCACCGGCGCCGATATCGGCGACATCAACGTCAACGCAGCGGTGAGCTGGAGCGCCAATACCACGCTGACGTTGAATGCGTACAACAACATCAATGTCAACGCGGCCATCACCGTCACTGGCGCCAGTGCCGGGCTGGTGCTGAACTACGGCGATTACGGTACGACAGGAATCGTCCCTTCCAATAACATCTACCCCAACTACAACGTCAAGGCTCCCATCACCCTGAGCGGCGCCAGCGCCAGTCTCAGCATCGACGGCGCGACCTACAAGCTGCTCCACAGCATGGCCGATCTGACGGCACTCGCCGGAACGAACCTGAATGGTCATTACGCGCTGGCCGGCGATCTGGACGCCGGCGGCACTACCTACACCAGCGCGCTGATAGGAGGCTCCAATGGCCCCTTCACAGGCACCTTCGCCGGCTTCGGTCATACCATCAGCAACCTGACCATCAACGCAAGCGGGGGGAATACCCAGTACGTGGGGCTATTCGGCTATGCCAACAGCCCTAGCGTAATTCGGGATATCGGACTGGTGGGGGGGAGTGTCAGTGGCCATGTTGACGTCGGTGGGCTGGTGGGGGTGAACACCGGCCGCATCATCAACGCCTATACCACCGGCAACGTTGCGGGCACCCCGGGCTCCGTCAACGTCGGCGGGTTGGTGGGGCTGAACCACTTCGCCGGCAACATCACTAGCTCCTATACCACCGGCAACGTTTCCGGCGACCTCTACGTCGGTGGCCTGGTGGGCGGGAACGACTTCGGCGACATCTATAACGCCTATGCCACCGGCAGCGTTTCGGGATACAGCAACGTCGGCGGCCTGGCGGGCATGAACAGCCGCACAGCTGTCACTAACGCCTATGCCACCGGCAGCGTTTCAGGAACCAGCTACGTCGGCGGTCTGGTTGGCTACAATGACAGAACCAGCAGCATCACAAACAGCTACTGGGACAGCGGCAGTACGGGCCAGAGCACGGCGGTGGGCGTCAACGCCGGCACCCTCACCAACGTCAGCGCCGTCACCAGCAGCAACGCCTACAGCCACAGCAGCTATTCCAACCTCGCGATGTGGGGTTGGAGCGAGACGGCCAGCGGTTCGGGCGTGTGGCTTGCTGTCGGCTGCTGCGGCAATGACTGGGTGCTGATCGAAGGCAGTACCCGGCCCTTTCTGTACAGCGAATACAGCACCAGCATCCGCAACGCTCACCAACTGCAGCTGATGGCCGTGGACACCAGCGCCGGCTACACCCTGATAGGCAACGTCGATGCCGGCGAGACCAGCGGCAGCAATGCCAGCGGCATGTGGAGCACGGCCGGCTTTGCCCCGATCGGCATAAATGGCAGCCCGTTTAGTGGCACCTTCAATGGCCTGAACCACACCGTCAGCAATCTGACGATCAACCGGCCGTCGGCCAATTACGCTGGATTATTTGGTTTGACCGGCAGCGGTAGCGCGATTGAGAACGTGGGGCTGGTCGGTGCCAGTGTCACCGGGGCGGACTATGTCGGCGGGGTAGTCGGAGGCAATAACGGTACGCTCAGCACCAGCTATGCGACCGGCAGCGTGACCGGCCTGAACAACGTCGGCGGGCTGGCGGGGAGCAACGACGGTACGGTCGGCAACAGTTATGCAAGCGGCAGTGTGGACGGGACGGACTATGTCGGCGGCTTGATCGGAAACAACAGCACCGGCACAGTCGGTAGCAGCTATGCAACTGGCAGCGTCACCGGCTTAGGCTACGCCGGCGGACTGGTCGGTGCAAACAGCAACACCATTACGGCATCGTTCTGGAATACCGCAAGCTCAGGTCTCAGTATTGGTGTTGGTAGTGGCAGCAGCAGCGGCGTGACCGGGATTGATAATACCGCCGCGAGCGACCTGGCAACCTTCACTAATGCTGGCTGGAGTATTGGCGCAACAGGCGGCACCAGCACCCTCTGGCGCATCTATGACGGCGAGACTGGGCCGTTGCTGCGCTCTTTCCTCACGGGGATCACCGTGACTGCCGACGCCACCAGCAAGACTTACGATGGCACCACCAGCACAGCCAGTACCTACAGCACCAGCATCAACGGCGCGGCGCTTAGCGGCAGCCTGAATTACGTCACTTCCAAGAACGCCGGCACCTACAGCACGGCAAGTAGCACGCTTACCCAGACCGGCCTGTATTCCGGCCAGCAGGGCTACGATATCAGTTATGCCAATGCCAGCCTGACCATCAACAAGGCCAATCTGACGCTGTCCACCTCCGACGTGACTAAGACTTACGATGGCACGACCACGGCATCGGGAACCGCTGTTGCCACCGTCGGCACCATTTTCACGGGCGATAGCCTGAGCGGCGGCACGTTTGTCTATGCCGACAAGAATGCCGGCACCGGCGATAAAACCGTAACTACCAGCGGCGTGACCGTGGGCGATGGCACCAATAATAGCAACTACAACATCACCTACGTCGCCAACACCACCAGTACAATTAATCAAGCCCATGTGACCTTGTCCACAAGCGACTTGACCAAGACTTACGACGGCACCACCGCTGCATCGGGAACCGCTGTTGCCACTGTCGGCACCATTTTCACCGGTGATAGCCTAAGCGGCGGTACGTTTGCCTATACCGACAAGAATGCCGGCAGCAACAAGACCGTGACCGCCAACGGCGTGACGATCAGTGACGGTAACGGCGGCAACAATTACAACGTCACTTACGCCGACAACACCTCCAGCACCATCAACAAGGCCAACCTGATTGCCACTGCCACTGGCGTCAACAAGATCTATGACGGTTTGAGCAATGCCACGGTGACGTATACCGATAACCGCATTGCCGGCGATACACTGAACTTCAGCAGTACGGCCAGCTTCGCCGACAAGAATGTCGGCAATGGCAAGGCAATCATCGTCAACAGCATCGTCCTCAATGGCGCCGATGCAGGTAACTATAACCTGACCACCACAGGCAGCACTTCGGCCAACATCACGCCGGCAGCGTTGACGGTGACCGCCAATTCAAGCAGCAAGTTCTATGACGGAATTGCCTATGCCGGCAACAACGGATCGACGATCAGCGGTCTGGTTAATGGCGAAACCCTGGCGGATCTGTTCGGGGCGCTCGCTTACAGCGGTTCGTCGCGAGGCGCCATCGGTATCGGCAGCTACGCGATCACACCAGGCGGATTGCGCAGCGCCAATTACACGATAGGTTTTGTCGATGGCGTACTGACCATCAAGGCGCTCAGCCAGGCGAGCGCCGCCCTGGGCGGCTCTACCCTGGAGCAAGCTTATAACGGCGCACGGCAAACCGTGATCGACATTAGCAACAGCGACGACCAGAACACGCAATCCAGTGTGCAAAAGACGTCGGCTCAGTCGGACAAGAATGGCAACACCATTGCCAAGTCGAGGCTGATCGCCGGCAACAGCAATTCCAGCAATGGGAGTACCGGCAACATCACGCCACGCTTAAGCATCGTCGGTTGTGGTGTGAATATGCCGATCGGAAGCCATTGCCAATGATGCATCTCGCTTCCTCTTTTTTGAATGCGCGCCTATTTTTCATGATGCTTTCCTTTCGTGCCACTCCTGTTCGGCGCGCGCGCATCATGACGTTGACGATGACACTTTTGTATAGCGTCGGCAGTGTCGCCCAGACCGCACCGAACGCCGGCCAGTTCCTGCGAGAACTGCAATCGCAGCCCGATTTGACACCACCGAAGGCAGCGCCATCGCTCCGAACCGACGAACGCCCAGCAGCCACGCCAGCAGGCGACGATGTCAGGTTTGTGGTGAAGACGATTCACATCAACGGCAACGTGGTCATTGCTACTGCTGCGCTGCATGCGCTGGTGGCCGATCTGGAAGGGGCAAGCCACTCGCTGAACGAACTGAATGCGGCCGCCTCGCGCATTACGGGTTTTTACCGTGAGCAGGGTTATCCCGTCACACGCGCTTATCTGCCGGCACAAGAGATCACGGAGGGCGAGGTCACGATTAACGTGGTCGAAGGCCGTATCGGCATGCATAAGCTGAACAACCAGTCGCGCCTGTCGGATGTCCGGGCCAGTGCCTATCTGGACAAGGCCAAGGACGGCGACGTGATTCGCGCCAGTCAGATCGACCGTGGCCTGCTGATCTTGAACGATACGCCCGGCGTCGGCGCCGCACGCGCCACCTTGCAACCTGGCGCCAGCGTCGGCACGTCGGATCTGGTGGTGGACCTGACGCCCGGTGCGGCCTACAGCGGCAGCATCGATCTCGATAATTACGGCAACCGCTATGTCGGCCCCTATCGCCTGGGCGGCACGCTCAACGTCAATAGCCCGCTACGGATCGGCGATGTGTTGTCGCTCAACGTGCTGAGCAGCGGTAACGGCCTGAACTACAGCAGAGCGGCGTATCAGTTACCGATCGGCAGCGACGGTTTGCGGCTCGGCGCGGCCTATTCCGACACGATCTATAAACTGGGCAAGGAATTCGAGAGCCTCGATGCGCACGGCACGGCCAACAGCGTCAGCGTATTTGCCGCTTATCCCTTCCTGCGCAGCCAACAGAGCAGCCTGAACGGCATCGTCAGTCTGGAACAAAAGAAGTTAAGCGATAGCGTGGATTCGACCTCGACCACCACCGACAAGCGCGTGCAACTGGCCGCACTCGGCGTGCAGGGTATGCATCAGGATGGGCTGGGCGGGGGCGGTTTCACCAGTGCCGGTCTGACGGTGATCTTCGGCAAGCTGGAGATTCAATCCGCATCGGCACTCACCATCGATGCGGCCTCGGCACATACCAATGGTGGTTATACGCGTCTGGCCTATACCTTGAGCCGCTTGCAAACGCTGAGTGCTGCCGATTCCCTGTGGCTTTCTCTGTCCGGTCAGGTCGCCAATAAAAATCTGGATTCGTCGGAGAAATTTGCCTTGGGCGGCTCCAGCGGCGTGCGTGCTTATCCGCAAGGCGAAGGCAGCGGCGACGACGGCTATCTGGTGAGCGCCGAATTGCGCCACAACTTCAGCGATGCGCTGCAAGCGACGCTGTTTTACGATATTGGTGGGATACGTATCAATCAAACGCCATTCGGTGCGGCGACGACCAACAATCGTACACTGTCAGGCGCGGGTATCGGCCTGAATGCGAATGTGGCTGATTTCCGCATCCGCGCATCGGTAGCGTGGCGTACCAGACGCGAACAGCCGACCTCGATACCGGCGTCGGCGGTGCAAACACCGACGATATGGGTGCAGGCCAGCAGAGGGTTTTAAGGATAAGCCAGTTGGGGTACCCGCAAAAAGCCCCGTATTTGCGGGGCTTTCGGAGGCTTTTGGGGGTTTGTGAAACGTCGTGAAACGATAACTTTGGCTCAAACGTTGAACAAGAAATTGAGCACGTCGCCGTCGTGCACGACGTATTCCTTGCCTTCGGCGCGCATCTTGCCGGCCTCCTTCGCCCCTTGTTCGCCCTTGTAGGCGATGTAGTCGTTGAACGAGATCGTCTGCGCGCGGATGAAGCCGCGTTCGAAGTCGGTGTGGATGACGCCGGCCGCTTGCGGCGCCGTATCGCCGATGTGAATCGTCCACGCGCGTACTTCCTTCACGCCGGCCGTAAAGTAAGTCTGCAGCCCAAGCAGCTTGAAGCCCGCGCGGATCACGCGATTTAAGCCTGGTTCGTCCATGCCCATGTCGGCAAGGAAGACTTCCTTGTCTTCATCGGCGAGATCGGCGATCTCGGCTTCGATCGCTGCGCACACGGCAATGACCGGCGCCTTCTCGGCCTCCGCGTGCTTGTGCACGGCGGCGAGATGCGGATTGTTCTCGAAGCCGTCTTCCTTGACGTTGGCGACATACATTGCCGGCTTGGCCGTGATCAGGCAAAAGGGCTTGAGCAGCGCCGCTTCTTCTTCCGACAGATCGAGTGCGCGGATCGGCTTGGCGGCATCGAGCTGCGCGCGCGCTTTTTCAAGCACGGCGGCGAGCTTGATCGCTTCCTTGTCGTTGCCCGATTTGGCGGCCTTCGCGTAACGCGTCAACGATTTTTCGACGGTCGCCAGATCGGCTAGCGCGAGTTCCGTATTAATGACTTCGATGTCCGAGAGTGGATCGACCTTGCCGGCGACGTGGATGACATTTTCATCCTCGAAGCAGCGCACGACGTGCGTGATCGCATCGGTCTCGCGGATGTTGGCGAGGAACTGATTGCCGAGCCCTTCACCTTTGCTCGCGCCGGCGACGAGCCCGGCGATGTCCACGAATTCGACGACGGCCGGCAAGATGCGCTCGGGCTTCACGATCTCGGCGAGCGCCTCGAGCCGCGCATCGGGCACTTCGACCACGCCGACATTCGGCTCGATCGTGCAGAACGGATAGTTCTCGGCGGCGATGCCCGCCTTCGTCAGCGCATTGAACAGGGTGGACTTGCCGACGTTAGGCAAGCCGACGATGCCGCATTTGAGGCTCATGGAAGACCTTTGTGTATCAAGGGTTTGCGGCTGATCTGCTTACAACGCTGGCTGCCGACAGGCAGGGCGACGATAGCCGCAAGGTGAATTCGGGAAAGCGACAAAACAGCACCAATCGGGGCGTTGGCTCAACGATTTTTGTGCTCGCTTTGTACTCGAAAGATGGCAATTGTAACGCTTTCGGACGCGTTGATCGGCAGGGGTGTGGGGCGGTCAGGGACGATCCTCCGGGACCGGACCTTGCGCGGCCTTTGTCTCAACGTAGGAAGAAGAAGTCACAGTTTCGTGGTGGCAACCAGTGTTCAAGGGGAGGCTCAGTCGATTAAGTCCCTCGCCTTCGATTCATCGGATGAATCGAGTATAGTTGTCGCGTCCGAAAGACAAACAATATGCGCCGTGAATTCATCGGCGCGATAACGACCTGAGAGATCAACTTGGAATACAAAGACTTTCCGTCTGACGCCCTTGCGGCCACTGCGGAGCGGGAGCGCATTGCAGCGTCGCCCGTTCTGGCTCGCCACGCAGTCGCAACACTCGGTTCTCGCACCAAACTCGGCGGCACGGTACAGACCGCTACGTCGGCGACCTGTTTCAATGAACTCCGTGCCGCCCGCGTCGGCGATGAAGTGCATTACCCGAACGGCACGGTCGCACACATCACGTCGGGTGCCGGTTTCGCGGCAATTGACAACGGTAAGCCGATTGCCATAGTCGGTAGCCACGTCAGCAATGGCGATGAAGGACGGTAACTCATGATGCGTCGAATCGCTGTCGTCGGCGACAGCTTGGAACATGGCGGACAGGTACTGCCCTACGTAGGCCCGGTCTTTACTATGGGTGATGCAGGGCGTCAGGTCGCTCTCATCGGTGGACCGGCGTACTGCGAAGCCTGCAAAAGCAAGGGCGTCATTGCCAAGACGGGCGGCCCGCGCCGTCTCGATTTCTTGAGCGAGACTGCCGCAGATGGTGACATTGTGCTTTGCAAGTGTCCGACGCCACCGCGAATTGTAGCCACGCTGGCCGGAGAATCGTGGTGCGACGACATGGCCGAGACGTTGGGTGTCGTCGCGCCGATCAAAGCAGCCGGAGACGGTCTTGCGACAACGGGTGCAGCCACCGCATCGGCTGCAAAGGACACTTTTGATGAACAGGTTCGCGTGACCGAAAGCGGTGCGACGGAAGGATACCCGTATTTCATCGAGACAAGCGACGGTCAGGTGTTCTCTGGACGGCTGGATGAAAGCGGCCATTTGCCGCGCGTGTACACCTACAGTACGGATGACTACACCGTCTATTGGGGCGATGAAGCCCTCGCAAAGCAGGATGGGATTTGACCGATGCCGAACAAGAAAACGGTCGTGAGAACGAACACGACGCCCAACTCGATCAAGGAAGTGCCGCTGAAGGCACTGACGTTCCAAGAACTGTGGGGCGCATATCCATCTGGCGACCCATACGATAACTCCGCCTACAGGGATCAGTGCGCGATCCGCATGAGCGTGACATTTCACCGGGTCGGAATTGAGATGAAGTCGTTCTCGCAAAAGCTGGTGAAGCCGATGTCCGGCCGGCCTACCATCGGGCGTATCTTGCTTGATGGCAAAGCGACCGCCACGCGAGCCGACGAACTAGGTGAATGGCTACAACTGCGTCCGATTGCGGGGCTTCCACCAGCAGAGGACATCACAGGGCCGGATTGGGGGTCAAAAGTTAAGGGTCGCACGGGTATCATTCAGTTTTCGCGGTACTGGACGCGTGAGGGTGAAAATGCCGCGGACGCAAGTGGTGGACACATAGACCTTTGGAATGGCACGCGGTTGACGATCAGCAGTGCGCCTGATGCGCTCGCAACCATCGGGCGGAGAATTGGAATCTCGTCATTCCGTCAGGGTGCTAGTCTTGCGAATGCGCTCAGTTACTCCGATTTGAGTCAATCGAAATCAATATTATTCTGGGAACTCAAGTGAAGCGAACTGCGGTTGGCATTGCTGGTTTGGTGTTTGGGTTGTTCTTGACCTGGCTTTGCCTTTATGTGTTCAGCCATATTCATTGGCGGCCATCGCAGCGCGCTGCTACTGGCTGCCATGAGCTTGGTAAATGTCCGGTGTCTTGGTTGGCGGCAACGCAATTATTTCTTTCCTTGTTTGGCCCGGCGCTACTTTTCGGGATTCTGAATGGCGTGGCTTGGAAACGTTGGGCATTGCGAAAATGGGTGGCTTGGTTCGCCGGTTTGATGCTATCTACCGTTATTTTCTACTTGTACGGCTACGCTCACCCAAGCTGAAGCTGGTGAAACGATAATTATTTGCATACATGGTCAATTACCCCGACCGTCGCGCTGTGACTAGTGAATGCTGGACGGGCGGGGATGCCACTGCGCGCAGCAGTGTGCGATTGACCCACGGTTGGTCGGCGCCACAATGATATTTTAGAGTGGCCGACCGTCCAGTCATCTTCATTAAATCACTATGCACGGGCTGTTCGTCTGTATCAACCGGATGCCATTTAATCAACCGTTCGCCCTTCGCTTTGAGAGCTGGTGTCGGTTTTCGTTCATCCGAGACGAGATAATTCCTCACGCGGGTTGTACCGTTGACATAACGGATGGTGGCGCTCCGTCGAATCAGTTGTAACCCTTTCGGATGTCTCGCTCGGCGGCGCAGGGCGATCGGATGCGCTTCAAACGAGCAGCCGCGGCGCCGGCGCCCGATGCTAAACTTGCCGGCGCGCCCCAGCAGAGGCGCCGCCGATAGTCGTTTTTTGATCATGGGACCGGTATGCAAGGAACTGGTGACGGCAGTTCGAACACTCGAGCCGCGCCGCTTCGCTTCGTGCGGGGGCGGCTGCGGCTCGATTTGCTTGCCCCCCGCGGGATTATCGCCGGAGCCTTTATCGCCGCGAGCTTCATGGTATCGCTATGCGGCATCGTCATGTATCAGGCGCGTGTGGATGCGAAGGATCACGCCCGAGAGACGCTGCGCAACCTGGCGGTGATCGCCGAGCGCGACATCGAACGAAACTTCGAACTGTATTCGCTATCGCTGCAGGCGGTTATCGACGGAGTCAACGACCCGGAGGTCATGGCCGCTTCTCCGCGGCTGCGGCGCGAGGCGCTGTTCGACCGCGCCGCCTCCGCCAGCTATCTCGGGTCTGTCTTGGTCCTCGACGCGACGGGCCAGGTCATCGTCGATTCCCTAGGCGACACACCGCGCAACATCAACTTTCACGATCGGCGCTACTTCACGATCCAACGCGACAATCCGAACATCGGGCTTTTCGTGAGCGCCCCCTATCGCTCGCGGTTGCGCGGCGGCTCGCCAAGCATTGCGCTGAGCCGCCGGATCTCCAAGCCCGACGGCTCGTTCGGCGGCATCGCGCTCGTGGCCATCCAGCTCGACTATTTCCATCATCTTTTTTCGGGGCTGGAACTCGGCCCCCATGGGTCCATTGCGCTGATCGGCGCCGACGGCGTCATGGTCATGCGGCAGCCGTACGATCCGGCCGTCATCGGGCGCGACATCAAGGGCGCGAGCACCTTTCGCAGATTTCTGACGGCTCCCGAAGGCTCCTTCTCCGATACATCGACCCTCGACGGGGTGCACCGGCTCTACTACTTCAAGCAGTTGAGCCATCTGCCGCTCATCATCATGGTCGCCGCGGCGGAATCGGACGTCTATTCGACGTGGACGCGGCGGACATTGTTGATCGGTTCTCTCCTGGCCGTGTTTGCCGTGGCTTTCGTTTTGCTTGCGTTCGTGCTTGCCTCGCAATTGCGGCGGCGGATGCGAGCCGAGAGCGAATTGGCGCTGCTTGCGCGCACCGACGGGCTCACCGGGCTGAACAATCGGCGCACCCTCGGCGAAATTCTCGAACAGGAATGGCGCCGGGCAAGACGGACCCGCAGCGTCTTCTCGCTCCTTTTCGTCGACGTCGATCGCTTCAAATCGTACAACGACGTCTACGGGCACCAGGCGGGCGACGATGCGCTCGCGGCGGTCGCCAAGTGCATCGGCGACAATCTGCGCCGCCCCGCCGACAGCGCCGCCCGCTATGGCGGCGAGGAATTCCTCGTCGTGCTGCCGGACACGCCGCCGCAAGGCGCGGCCGCCATCGCCGAGCAAATCCGGGCCTCTATCAACGATCTGCGTATCGAGCACGCTGCGAGCGAATTCGGCTACTTGACGGCCAGTATCGGCGCGGCCGCATGGACACCCGAGACGGACGGCGACGTCACCGCGGTGATTCACGCGGCGGACCAAGCGCTCTATGACGCGAAGGCGTTCGGGCGCAATAAGGTCGCGCTCTCCGAGCGGCGGCCGGCGCACGCGCCTCTCGAGGGCGCGCAGCGGTAGCCACGCCCGAGCCCGGCTACGGTGGACGGTAGTCGCACTCAAGCTTTTTGCGATGCGCTAGGATTCCGACTACGAAATTCCGGTCACCGGTGAAAATCGCTTCGCGTGATCATGATGCATTGTGATGATCCGAGTGCGGAGCGATGCCATGATCCAACGCGTTGATAACGGTGGTTCCACCGCCTCGGCCTCGGCGGCTTCTGCGGATGGGGGGGCCGCGCCATCCGGTAGCCCATCCAGTAGCCCGTCCAGCAATAGTTCGGCGGCAAGCATCAGTCCCTCTGCCGAAACAGCGCAACTGCTCGCGCAGGCCCAGCAGGCGCAGCGCAAGCTTGAGGAGGCGCAGCGCGAGAAGGCCACCGCGGACGCACAAAAGAAAGCGCAGGCGCTGGCCGACGCCGCGTGGGCCGCAGTGCAGCGCTCGGTTGCCGACCAGATGCGCCGTGCACAGGACAAAGGCATCACGTCGGTCGCCGCGGCGTCGTCGCTGCACGCGCTGGCGCCCAATGACGTGAACTACACGAAGGCGCTCGCCGGCGCGCAAAAGCAAGTCGACGGCGAAGATCCGAGCATGCGTTCGGTCGAAGAGAAGACCTACACGCTCGACGTCGATCAAGCGAACGTGCAGACGGTAGCGGGCACATCGGCGGAAAAGGGCGCGCAAGCCACACTGGTGAAGGATCAGGCAAGCTTGGCGAGCGCATTGCAGGCCGCGTTTCCCGATGCGATCAAGCAAGCGTCGTCGGTCGCGCACGACGCCAAATACATCAACGATCCGAACCGGGCGCTCGCTCAGCGCGATCCTGTCGCCTACGCGGCGATGGACTTGTTGAGCATGCATGCCGACGATCCCGGCTATGGTGCCGCGCTGACTTCGGTGGAAGCGCCGGTGCGCGCGCAGTACACGAAGCAGGTCGTCGATGCGGCGATGGCAAAGGGCGATCTCGGCGCGGCGCTCGACGCACTGAAGAAGAATATGGACGCGGCGTCGGGGCCCGACGCGCGCGCGCAGATCTTGAAGGCGGCAGGCTCGCAATTCACGTCGGCCTACTTCGAGACGCAATTCGACCACCAAGATAAAGCGACGCTGCTGAAGACGATCGGCCAGAACGCACCGACCGAAATCGCCAACATCGTGCTGGATGTGGTCAAGCCCCATCTAACGACGTCCAAGAAGAGCGACAACTGGGCGATCAAGTTGCTCGATGACCGGCCCAATGCGACGAACGATCTTTATCAAGGGCTCAGCGCCGCCGTGGAATCGGCCGATCGCTTCGGCGCCGATCGTGCGGACGAATTCGCTAATGTGCTGGTATCGAATCAGATCGTCCACCCGCTCTTGTTCCCTGCGCCGGGGCAACAGCCGGTGCCGGTCGAGTTATCGGTCAGCGCCGGCAACGCGAAGTTGTCCGTCGCGCTCGCGAATGTCCTGCTGACTGCGCCCGAGGATAAGAAAGCGAAGGAAAAGGCCGGTCCGCTCTACACAAAGCCGACGGACGATCGCGATCTGATCGTCGCGGCGATCGGCGACGGCGTGAAAGATTTGCAGCAGCAAACAGACGGTTCGCTAGCCTCGATCGTGGGAACCCCGGACAAACCGGGGCCGGGCGCCGATCTGAGTTTCTATACGGCAAACTTCATCGACCCGAACAATCGCTCGCAAATGGCCGCCGCCGTCAATACATACCGGGTACAGAATCCCGACAAGGCGGACGATATGGATGCGCGCTCGACGCAGGCCAGCCATCAGGCGGCGCTGCTGTATCAGTCGACGCAAGCGATTCAAGATCTGAAGACGATCGGCAAGGACCCGACCGGACACGGCGAAAAGGAGCTCGATTCGGCCTACAAGTCAGTATTGGGCGACGCTTCCGTCACCGGTGCGCTAGACAACAATACGGAAATCGCAACGCTGTCCGAGAGCGCGCTCAAATTCCACGAGCCGTACGCATCCTGGGGCATGCCCGCAAGCCTGAATTCCGGCGCGTTCATCATTCGACATACGTCGAACCTGATCAGCGACGGTTTCGCAAGCTACAGCAAAGGCGCGCTCAGCGCGCTCATGGCGGATCCGGCCGGCAACTCGAAGCGATTCGATCAATTGATGAAGGGGATCGGTGCGACGGCCGCGCGGGCGGGGCTTGATCCGGCGGCGACGCAAAGCGGCGTCGATGCGGTGCTCTCATGGCGCGATCAGGCGGCTGCCGTGGCCGCAGACAGTTCGCTGAGCGACAGCGCCAAAGCGGCGCGGCTCGGACAACTGCAAAGCTCGCTGGACGGAACACTTAAGACGCTGTTCGGGTTCACGGGCGGCGTCGACAAGGACGGCAACGCGATCGTGCACGAGGTGGTGGGCCTCAAGCAAGTCTTCGACCCGACGCATGTCTATAAGATGTTCGGGCAGATCCTGAACTGGGGCAAGAATATTGGGTTCTTGTGGCACACGCCGTCCACCGTGTCGACGATTGCCGATGGTTTGGCGCAACCGTTCAATTACGCCTATCTGGCCACTCAGCCGAGCTTTTTCGTCCGTACCACCCCGACGACGGTACTTGCCCTGGGCGGCAAGGATTGGGAAGCCGCGTTGGGTTGGCTGAAGTGGACGAAGGCGCTGGGGACCTTCGGCGTGGCGATCGGCGACGGCATGTTGACGTTCGCGCAGGCCGACAAGGGGGCGCTCGTGACCGCATCGAACGCCGCGCAAGCAATCGGCGGCGGAATGGCCGGGGCCGCCTCGATCGCGGGATTGCTTGGGGAGACGGTGCCCGAGTGGCTTAATCCGATCGGCGGTACGATCCTCGCGGTGGGCTGCATCGTGAAACAGATCTGGAATATTGCGGACCGGCTCGACGCGGTCAATCAGAACGAGGCCGACAACAATCCCCGTCTGCTCAAGCTACTGCAAACGCAATACCCCGGCCTCACGCGCGATCAAGCCGGCGCGCTGCTCGATCAAAACCAGAACGGCGTGAGCCCCATGCAGGCCTTGCGCCAAATCAAGGGCGTCACGCTGCCGCAGATCATGGCTTGGGCCGAAGCCGACTCTACTCCGGGGGCGAGCAAGGTCCACGATGGCGTCGGTGCCGCGCACAACGTCGAGGACGACACCCTCGACACGCTCAAGAACCACCACGTGCCTGTTCTCGACTGGATTTTGGGCGGCGGCATCGACGGACAGAGCGGCAAATTCGCGGCCACCGCACCGAGCGACAGTCAAGCCGGAACCTACGTGCTGCGCCCGCAGGCGAGCGGCAAGGCCGGGAACGAACTGCCCGAGCGCGAGGTGCTCCAGCAGCCCGTCAGCGAGCAAGGGCTTTACAACTATCTGACGCGTCAAGACGGATTGACGCCCGGCGGGAAGGGCGTTGATCCCGCGGCGGGCCCCGTTGTCACGGACTCGGTGGCCGCCGCAAACCCGGCAGGTGTCGCCCCGCTCTATGTCGTGTCTTCCGCGGGCGATTCTGACTGGGCGATCGCCGCGCAGCATGCTTCGGCGCTTACGGCGCAGGCCGGCACACCGTCGCTCGAGCGCAGCGACGAGCAAACCGCCGCCGCGCTCGCGGAATTGTTCAATCTGAATCCGGACTTGGACAAATCCGGCGCGCTCGATATCGGCGTGCCCGTGCAGATCGGACAGAACCAAGGGTGATGCGCGGGGTGCCTTGCGTGTCGGCATCGTTGCGCGCCAAGACGCGGGCCTCGTCGATTTCGCCACTATGCTTCTTTGCTATGGACCGACGACGAATTCGAATATCGATGCGGCGATAGTCCGATTAAATTGACTGGCATCGCTTGGCGACGGCGCTCTGACGCACCGCCGTTGCGAACGGAGCCGGTCGCATCGACCGTCTTCTCCTGGAATAAAAACTCTGCAGGGGACAACGGATTTCATGGCAAGGATCGTAGTGATCGGCGCGGGCATCGTGGGGCTCGCGACGGCGTGGCAACTTCAACGGCGCGGCCACGAAGTGACGGTGATAGAACGCCGCGACGGCGTGGCCGAGGGAACGAGCTATGCGAACGCCGGCCAGCTCAGCTACGCCTACGTCGCGCCGTTCGCGGGCCCGGGCGTGCTGTCGTGCATTCCGCGCTGGCTGCTCCAAGTGGATGGCCCGCTGCGCGTGGCCGGCGTGCTCGATCCGGCGTTCATGTGCTGGGCGGCGCGCTTCGTGAGCTTTTGCAACGCGGGCGCAAGCGCTTACACGACGCGCCGTTTGTTCGAGCTCGCCATGCTGAGCCGCAAGGAATGGGATCTTTGCTTCAAGGAAGTACCGAATCGTTTCAGCTTCGCGCGCAAGGGCAAGCTCATCGTGCATCGGCGCGCCGGCGGGCTCGATGCAGCGGCGCGTACGGCCGATGCGCTGGCGCCGTACGGCTACGTGCAGGAGCGTTTGACGGCGGCGCGGTGCATCGAGATCGAGCCGGCGCTCGCGTCGGTCGAGAAAGAACTCGTCGGCGGCATCTATACGCCGGGTGAGGAAGCGGCCGACTGCTATCGGCTCTGTATCGAACTGTGCAACGCGATGCGCACGGATACCGTGCCGGTGTCGTTTCGATTCGGTGCTGTCGTGACGCGGCTTCTCACGGCAGGCAATCGGGTGCGGGGCGTGGCGACGGCCGATGGCGAGATCGAGGCGGACCGAGTGGTCGTGGCAAGCGGTATCGATGCGCGCAATCTGCTTGCGCCGCTTCGCGTCGAACTGCCGCTGTGGCCGATCAAAGGCTACAGCTTGAGCGTTCCGGTCGACAACGAGGCTGCGTGCCCGCAGGTGAGCGTGACCGACTACGACAACAAGATTGCGTTTGCGCGGCTGGGATCGGTGCTGCGCGTGGCCGGTATCGCCGATCTGGTCGGCCACTCGCTGGCGCTGGATGCTCGCCGGATCGCGACGCTCAAGCGCGGCATTGCGCGCGTGTTTCCGGCGCTTTCGCTGAACGTGCCGCTTGCCGAATGGACGGGGCTGCGTCCGGCAACACCGAGCGGCCGGCCGATCCTCGGGCCGACGCGTTACGAGAATCTGTTCGTCAACGTCGGCCACGGCGGCCTGGGCTTCACGCTGGCAATGGGCAGCGCACGCGTCGTCGCGGACATGCTAGACGAGCGCGCGCAAGAGATCGAGTTGGACGGATTTTTGATGGCGCCGTCGTAGGGGCGTGCTGGGCGCCGTGCGCTGCTCGAAGAAGCGGCCTCTAAAGCGATTACGTTGTATTCGACGATCTGTTGAACCTAAGGAGAAGTCATGCGCAATATGTCCCTCGCCGGCGGCGTCGCCGTGGTCTCGATGCTGCTCTCGTGCGGCGCGCAGGCGCAAGCTCAGAGCGGCACGCTGAAGAAGGTAGCCGACGCGAACTTGATGGTGCTCGGGGTGCGCGATGCCTCGTTCCCGTTTTCGTATTCGGACAACAACCGCAATACGATCGGCTATTCGCAGGACATCGCTATGAAGATCGTCGATGAAGTGAAGACGAAGCTCCATCGACCGAATTTGCAAGTTCGGTTCGTGCAGATCACGTCGCAGAACCGCATTCCGCTTATGCAGAACGGCACGATCGATCTCGAATGCGGATCGACGACGAACACATTCGCGCGTGAAAACCAGGTCGCGTTCTCGAACAGCATCTTCCTCTACGGCATCCGCTTGGTGTCCAAGAAGCGCTCGAACATCCACGACTTCGCCGATCTGGCGGGCAAGACGGTCGTGAGCACGGCGGGCACCTCCGACGAGAAGCTGCTGCGCAAGATGAACGAAGAGAAGCACATGAACATGAACGTCATCAGCGCCAAAGAACACAGTGAAGCGTTCCTCGACGTGCAGACGGGGCGCGCTGTCGCGTTCGTGATGGACGAGCCGCTGTTGTACGGCGAAGTCGCGAAGGCGCCGAACCCGCAGGACTACGTCGTGAACGGCACACCGCTCGTCAAGGAGAACTACGCGTGCATGCTGCGCAAGGACGATGCGCCGTTCAAGCAGCTCGTCGACAACGTCGTTTCGCGGATCGAGACCTCGGGCGAAGCCGAGCAGCTCTACACGAAGTGGTTCTTGAAGCCGACGCCGCCCAGCAACGTGAACATGAATTACCCGTTGTCGGCCGATATGAAAGCGCTCTTCGCACATCCGAACGACAAGGCGCTCGACTGAGCACGGCGTGGGCCAGCAGGGGTTCGCGACGGGCGGCTACGCCGCGCGGCCGATCGCTAAAAACCCTCGCATGGCAGTGAATTAGCGGCACGATGTCCGCCGAACGTTCAGGAGTTCTCGATCATGGGTTATCACTGGAATTGGGGCATTTTCTTGGAGCGGGTATCGACCGGCGAGCCTTCGACGTATCTCGGTTGGCTCGTCTCGGGCCTCGAGCTGACGCTCGTGCTCTCGCTCGGCGCGTGGGCCGTGGCGCTCGCGCTCGGGCTCCTCCTCGGCATCGGGCGCACACTGACGAATCCGCTCACGCGTGCCTTCGGCGCCCTGTATGTCGCCGTTTTTCGCAACGTGCCGCTGATCGTGCAGGCGTTCCTTTGGTACTACGCGCTGCCCGATCTCATACCGGATACGGCAGGCATGTGGTTCAAATCGCTGCCGCCTACCACGCAGTTCTTATCGGCGTCGATCGCGTGCCTAGGTTGCTTCACGGCCGCGCGCATCTGCGAGCAGGTACGCGCGTCGCTGCAGATGTTGCCGCGCGGCCAGCGGGCGGCCGCGCATGCTTTGGGCTTGAGCACCGCGCAATCGTATCGGTACGTCCTGTTGCCGGTCGCGTTGCGGCACATCTTGCCGACGCTGACATCCGAGTTGCTGAACGTCCTGAAGAACTCGGCCGTGTTTTCGACGATCGGATTGCTCGAGCTTTCCGCTCAAGCGCGGCAACTCGTCGACTATACGGCGCAGACTTACGAAGCGTTTATCGCGGTGACGATCGCCTACATGATCGTGAATCTTTCGGCGATGGCGATCATGCGTGCGATCGATCGGCGCGTGCGCCTACCTATTGCCGGCGGAGCGCGCTGATGTCCCATCACACCCTTGAACTTCTCCTTGCCGTGCTGCCGGCGCTCGGACGCGGTTTCATCGTCACGTTGGAGTTGACCGCATCGGCCATCGCGGCCGGCCTTGTCTGGGGCACCGTCCTTGCGCTGCTGCGCATCAGTCCCGTGAAGCCGCTTAGTTGGTTTGCGCAGAGCTATGTGACGCTCTTTCGCTCGGTACCGCTCGTGATGGTGCTGCTTTGGTTTTTCCTCGTCGTGCCGCAACTGCTGCAATCGGTGCTCGGCCTATCGCCGGCGGTCGATGTTCGCCGCGTATCGGCGTTCGTCGCGTTTTCGCTCTACGAAGCTGCCTACTATTCCGAGATCATTCGCGCCGGCATACTCGGCGTACCGCGCGGGCAGCAAAGCGCATCGCTCGCGCTTGGGCTCACGCCGCTGCAGACGATGCGTCATGTCGTGCTGCCGCAGGCGTTTCGCGCGATGGTGCCTGTCTTCGTCACGCAGGCGATCGTGATGTTCCAAGACACGTCGCTCGTTTATGTCATCGGGCTCGGCGATTTCTTCAGCATGGCCGAGAGCGTGGGCGAGCGCGACGGCAGCCTCATCCTGATGCTGATGCTTGCCGGTTTGACGTACTTCGTCATTTGCTCCGCGGCTTCAATGTTCGTGAAGTTTCTGCAAAGAAAGGCTATCTGATGATCACGCTAGAAAAAGTCTCCAAATGGTATGGGCCGTTCCGCGTCCTCGACGATTGCACCGCCAGCGTTGAAAAGGGCGACGTAGTGGTCGTGTGCGGCCCCTCGGGCTCGGGTAAATCGACGCTGATCAAGACGATCAACGGGCTCGAACCGATCCAATCCGGTTCGATCACGATCAACCGCTCGCCCGTCCATCATCCGAAGACCGATCTCGCGCAACTGCGCGCGAAAGTGGGCATGGTGTTTCAGCATTTCGAATTGTT
This sequence comes from uncultured Burkholderiaceae bacterium, assembly GCA_966212065.1. Lineage (GTDB taxonomy): Bacteria > Pseudomonadota > Gammaproteobacteria > Burkholderiales > Burkholderiaceae > Trinickia. The sequence continues at coordinate 29,826 of CBIHOQ010000015.1, read as the reverse complement.
TCCGCATTTGACGATCACCGAGAACCTGACGCTCGCTCAGATCAAAGTGCTGCGCCGCTCGAAGGACGAAGCGATCGAAAAAGGCCTCAAGCTGCTCGATCGCGTCGGGCTCAAGGCGCACGCCGATAAATACCCCGGACAGCTTTCAGGCGGCCAGCAGCAACGCGTGGCAATCGCGCGGGCGCTGTCGATGGACCCGATCGCCATGCTGTTCGACGAGCCCACTTCCGCGCTCGATCCGGAAATGATCAACGAGGTGCTCGACGTCATGGTCGAACTCGCGCAGGAAGGCATGACGATGATGTGCGTGACCCACGAAATGGGCTTCGCGAAGAAGGTCGCCAATCGGGTCATCTTCATGGATCGCGGCGCGATCGTCGAGAACGACGTGAAGGACGCATTTTTCGAAGCGCCGCGCAGCGATCGAGCGAAGGATTTCCTGTCGCGCATTCTTCACTGAGCAGGTGAGCCCGACCATAAACGGAAATTCATCGACGAGCTGTTCCTTGGCTCTTTGGGAGGGAAGTCATGGGAGTTGCAATCGATCGTAGTGGCGCTGGCTCAGTGTCGCCGTCGTCATCGGGGCAACAGTTGCCCGTGCAGCAGAGCGCGCCATCCCAGCCGAACGCGGATCAGGCCGCAGCGCTGGCCGCGCTGAAGGCCGCGCTGGAACGTGCCCAAGAGGCGCGCACGCGCGAGGAGCAGCAGGCCGCCCTGGCGAAAGTGAAGGCGGCGATGGAAAACGCGATGCGCGTCTACGCCGGCGACAAATCGGGTAGTGCGCGAGCTGCGGCGCTCACCGAAGCCGGCGCGCAAATCGGCAAGCTCGCGCCGCAGGGCGGCGACGCCGCCAAGCTGTTCGGCAGCCTGGCGAAGGACGCGACGCAAAGCGTGTCGGCCGAAACGCCGGCCGTGAGCACAGTTCGTCAGGATGCCTATGCGATTGCAACGGCGCAAGACAAGTACAACCAGGACGTGGCCGATCTAGCGGCGCTGCGTAAGATCTCGCCAAAACTCGCCGCGATGAGTCAGCAAGAGGGCGATGGGCCGACTTTGTCGGATGAGCAACGGCACATCGACCAATTACAAACGACGCTCAATACGGCGGTCGAGCACGAGTACGACACGACGCAAGCGCCGCAGGGATCAAAGGACCCCGATTCGGCGCGCCTTGCGATCGTGCTCGGCAATCATACGAATGATGGCGTGGGGGGCGATGGAGATCTGAATTCGCTGTTGACCTCACACATGCTGCACGACGAAATCGCGCATCCGCAGACGGCCGGCCTGACCGATGCCGACAAGCAGATGCTCAAGAACGATCCGCTCAGCTTCGCACTATCGAGTTTGTTAGCGCGCAATCCCGACGATTCGGCGATGCAGCTCTCGCTTGTCACGGCCGCCTCTGCGATGCGGCCGTCCTATGCCCGTGACCTGGTCGCGCACGCCCCCGATCTATCCTCGAAGCTTTCGGTGCTCAATGCGCAAATGGCCGCGGCCCAACAATCGGATGGCGCGGCCGGTCGCAAGGCCGTCCTTGACGCAGCCGGTGGCGAACTGACCCCGCAAGTGCTGGAGAAAGGGCTCGACGATGCGACGGACGCGACGCATCCGTTCGAGATTCACTCCGGTCCGCAGGCGAGCGTGTTCGAGCAGAAAGCCACCAACGCGGGCGAGTGGCTATCGAGCACGCTCGCGAACGGCTGCCCGAACGAATTGCGCGGCCCGTTGCTCGATGCGTTGATGAAGCATTTGGGCAAGGACGCGCCCGATATCGGCGGCGCCGACAGCTTCACGAAGACGGCATTCTTCGATGGTGTGAGCAAGCTGGTCTCGGGCGACCCGGCCGCGGCGACGAAGGCCGCCCAGTGGCTGCTTTCGTCGCGGGACGGCAAAGGCACTGCGAGCTTGCCTGACCATTTCACGGCCGCGCAATCCGCCGCGCGCAATGGTGACGGCGATTTATGGAATGCGGTAGCGACCCAGCTCTCGGCCGATCCTTCGACGCCGAAGAAGGCGATCAAGGCGCTCACGGATTCGATCGCCAAGGGCAGCGCAGATCGGTTGAAGGACGCGCAATCGACGCAACAAAAGCACGCGTTCGAGACGTTCAAATCCGACCCGCAGAAGTACGTGCAACAGTACTTCGATCAGTTTTCGTCGAAGGACGCTCAAGCGAAGCTCGATTTTTCGCAGACGCCGCCGGGCGGCGGGACGGAAACGGATGCGCAATATAAGACGCGGCTGCGTAACTTCGTCGGTGCGGCGCTCGGCTACGCGCCTACGACGCAGGCGCTTGCGACCGCGAGCACGGCCCAGACGGCCGATCCCTATCAAGACTGGTACGGCGGCAATACGGATCAGGCCAAGAACATCGACAAAGCGATCGAACCGGTGGTGGATCGCATTCTCAAGGAGGACGGCGATCGAAAGACAGCGTTGTCAGCGGTACCGGTGGCATACGGGACGGATAAAACGGGCGTCGGCAATACCGCGCTGTTCTCGCTGCACAGCAACGATCATGTGAAGCTGATCGACTTGACCGGCGCCACTTACGACGGCAAGAACGGGCAGGATGCGCTGCAGGATCTGCTCCATCACAACCAAGTTTTTTCGAGCGACGGCATCCTTGCGGTGCCGAAAGACATGACGCTCGATGTGAAGGATGGCCACGTCGGCGTCGACACGCACCAGGCGTATCAAGAGACCTGGCAGGACACACTGTGGCATGTCGCGCGCGATGTCGGCATCGGCGTCGCGGTGGTGGGTGGCGTGGTGGTCGCGGTTGGTACGGCGGGGGCCGCGGTGCCCGAGGAATTGGCAGTCGGCAGCGTCGTCACCGCGTCGATGGCGGGTACGGCCGCGACGGCGACCCTCGGCGCATCGACGGTGATCGCCGGGAGCACGCTGAACGACATGATCGAGGAAGGCGAACACAACCAGCCGTATATGACGACGGCAAATTTGGCGAGCCTGCTCGGCGCGGCTGCGGGCGGCCTCTACAGCGGCAGTGCCCTTGCGGAACTGCAGGGATTCAAGTCGATCGTATCGACGGGTACGCCTTCGGCGCTGTCTAGGGTGATGACCTCCCAGATCGGCGGCGCGGCCACCGCGGGCCTGTCCGCGGCGGCGGGCGAGCAGCAGGCCGCCCTGATGGCTCAGAACTGGGATCAGATGAGTACCGGCGAGAAAATTGAGTCGGTGGGTAGCCTCGTGACGCCGCTCGTTGCGGGCGCTGCAGGCGCGCGCGTGTTGGGCGGCCAGAGCGGGTACGCGTTGCCGTTCGCGCAGGCGATGGCCGCGCAGGGCCGGTCGCCGCAGACCATCGATGCCGATTCGGGACACGGCGCGACGGCATCGGGAAGCCAGACCGAGCGATTCACTTCTGCTCAACTCGGCTTTACGCCGCAGCGCACGGTGGTCGTCGATGCGAGCCAGACCTGGGGGCCGCTCAAGAACGGCATCGTCCAGAACAATACGGCGACGCTCTTGAACTTCGCCTCCAAGGATTTGGATGCGAATAACGTCGTTATTTTCTGCAATACGGCATCTGCGCAAACGAATGCCGGCGTGGCGGCGATGGCCGGCGATGCCGTGCTCAACAACATCGTCGACGCCACGTCGAAATACGTCTTTGCGAACGGTGGCGACCATCCTGCGTTCGTGGCGACCAACAGCACGGTCAAGAACGTTGCCTTTCCCGCCGCGCTGTCCGCATTAGTGAAGGGCGGCTCGTTCGATCCTAACGAACTCGCCGCGTTCCAGAGCGACCCCAACGTTAATAAGATGCCCCTAGGCGGAAGCACCAAGGGCGGCGGAGACAATGTCGATAATCTCGTGGTGTTGCAGGATTCGACCAATGCGGCACCGGGTACACCGTTGACGGTCGCTAGTGTCTCCGGCATGAATATCGCCGATCTGGTCAACGAAACGCCGCCCAAGAGCGATCCGGGCTACCCCGCTTGGCTCCAGAAATTGCAGGCGGCGGCGAAACTGTCGGTCCAGAATCTGCCGAAGGATACGACGTCGCTTACGCTTGCTTGCACGCATTACGTCACCGAGGATGTCGTCGACGCGTTCAAGGGTGCGCTCCACGAAAGAGGGATGGACAACGTGCGCATCATCAACCCGAACCAGAACATGGCGGACATCCGTACGCAACAGATTCTGGCGACGAAGGGTTGGAAGAACTTCGACGGAACGGCGAACGGCAAGACCGTCTACTACGCGAATATCGATCCGGGCGACTTCCCCGCGTTTGCCAAGACAGTTACCGCGTTGACGGGAGATCCCGATCCGATCGTCAAATCGCTGCCCGACAGCGTCAGAGCGCAGATCCTTGGGAAAGACGCGCAGCGCGACAACGGCAACGCACTAGCGACGCCGCTGACGCCGCAAGAACTCGCCCTTATCGCCGATGGCAAGCCGATCGGCTTCGACGCGCCGAATACCGGTACCGCGAGCGGCTGAGGACAAGCCTTGGACGGTCGGCTGCGGGTTCAGCTTCCGGCGCGCTTGGGGGCGCTCATTGCAGGGCGCGGGCCGGCGCACCGCGAACAGGCACCAACAGTGCGGTAGGCCGCCGTTGCGATGTGGCCCACACGGCTATAATCGGCGGCTATGACCGCCCATCATCAGACGTTCCACGTTGCCGTCGTCGGCGGCGGCCTGGTCGGCAAGAGCGCCGCGCTCGCGTTGGCCCAAGCGGGGCTGCGCGTGGCGCTCGTCGCTCAGCCGGCCTCGCCGCGTTCGGCCGATGCGCCGTTCGACGCGCGCATCTATGCGCTTTCCGCCAGCTCGCAGGCGTTGCTCGAGCGGCTGCGCATTTGGCAAGCGCTCGACCACGATTGCCTCTCGCCCGTCTACGACATGCGCGTATTCGGCGACGCGCTCGCCGAGCTCCACTTTTCCGCATTTCAAGCGGCCGTGCCCCAACTCGCTTGGATCGCGGAGTCGTCGCTGATCGAGCATGCGCTCGATGCCGCGCTGCGTTTTCAGCCGCAGGTGGGCTGGTTCGACACGCGAGCGCAGGGCATCGACATCAAGCCTGACTGCGCTTGCCTTGCGCTGGCGAGCGGCCAGGTCCTGCAAGCCGATCTTGTTGTCGGCGCGGACGGCGCGCATTCATGGGTGCGCGCGCAAATCGGCGCGCACGTGACCCGGCGCGACTACCGGCAAACCGGCGTCGTGGCCAATTTCAAGGCCGAGAAACCGCACGGCGAGACCGCTTATCAATGGTTCGTCGGTGGCGAAATCGTTGCGCTCTTGCCGCTACCCGATTCGCATGTGTCGCTCGTTTGGTCCGCCGCCGACTATCACGCGCGCGACTTGCTCGCGCTTGCGCCGGCGCAACTCGAAGCCGCGGTCGAAGCGGTCACGCATGGCCGCCTGGGTGAGCTCGAATGCGTCGGGGCCGCGCATGGCTTTCCCCTGGCGCTGCAGTCGGTCGATCGCCTGATCGCGCCGCGCGTCGCGCTCGTGGGCGATGCGGCGCACCTGATCCACCCGCTCGCGGGCCAGGGGATGAACCTTGGCCTGAGGGATGTCGCCTCGCTGGCAGACGTCATCGCCAAGAAGGAACCCTTCCGCGATCTCGGCGATCCGGTGCTTTTGCGCCGCTACGAACGCGCTCGACGCGAAGACATCGGCGCATTGACGCTCGCCACCGACGGCCTGCAGCGCCTGTTCTCCGTACCCGGGATGCTGGCGCGCACTGCGCGCAACGCCGGCATGGCGATCGTAGGCGCGCAGCCGCTCGTGAAGCGCTGGCTAGTATCGGCCGCGCTCGGATAGCGCCGGGAGCGCCCATGGACACACGCTAAAGGCGCCGGCGAGCGGCGCCGCACCGTATCGACCCCTCTCATTCCTCCGCACGCATGGCGCGTGCGGCGCCCGAACCGAACTGCAAGGACACCCATCATGCCCATCGCCAAGCGAATCGTCGCCGCCGTCGCGCTTGCCGCCGCCGCTGCGCTCGGCTGTACGGCTCACGCCGATCAGACGACGGATAAGCTCAAAGCTACGTTGCAATCGCGGCTGCCCGACATCCCGATCAAGAGCATCACAAAGGCGCCGATCGCGGGCCTCTATGAGGTGAATCTGGGCACGCAGATGGTCTATACGGATGCCTCCGGTGACTATGTGATCGCCGGGGATCTCGTCGAGACGAAAACACGCAACAATCTGAGCGAGGCGCATTTGGCCGAACTCAACAAGATCGACTTCGCGAGCCTGCCGCTCGAACACGCCGTCAAAGTCGTCAAGGGCAACGGCAGCCGCCGCATCGCCGTGTTCTCGGATCCGAACTGCCCGTACTGCAAGCAGCTCGAGACGACGCTCAAGTCCGTCGACAATGTGACCGTCTACACATTCCTGTATCCGGTCTTGTCGCCGGATTCGGTGACGAAATCGAAGGCGATCTGGTGTTCGGCCGATCGCGCCAAGGCGTGGGAGGCGTGGATGATCGATCGCCACGCCCCGGCGGCCGCGGCATCCAATTGCGACACGACGGCGCTCGACAAGAACCTTGCGCTCGGACGCAGTCTTGACGTCACGGGCACACCGACAATCGTCTTTGCGGACGGCCGCCGCCTGCCCGGCGCCGTTTCGGTCGATCAACTGAACGGCGCGCTGGCGAGCGCGCATTAAGGCCACGCCAAAGCCGATTTCCGCATTCGACAATCCACGAGCCCCCATTCTTTTCGAGACTTCGCGCCGCCCGATGAAGCCCACTCGCTACGCCATCGTTCCCAAGCATCCCGCCGCCCACCTGTTCGAAGTCACGCTCACGCTGGCCGATCCCGATCCGGCCGGCCAGCGTTTCACATTGCCCACCTGGATTCCGGGCAGCTATCTCGTGCGCGAATTCGCGCGCAACGTCGTGACGTTGAGCGCGGTCAACGAGGCCGGGCGGAAAGTGCGCATCGAGAAGACCGATAAGCAGACTTGGCGGGCCGCGCCCGTCAAGGGCGGGGTGCTGACGCTGCGCTATGAAGTGTATGCCTGGGACATGTCCGTGCGCACCGCGCATTTGGACGACACCGGGGGCTTTTTCAACGGGACGAGCGTGTTTTTGCTGCCGGCCGGCCGCGAAGAGGCCGCTTGCATCGTCGAGATTCAAAAGCCCGCCGGCGCGCCGTATCGCGATTGGCGCGTGGCCACCGCATTGCCTGAAGCGCGGGGCACCAAGCGCTACGGCTTCGGCGAGTACCGTGCGCAGCGCTACGACGAACTCGTCGATCATCCGGTCACGCTCGGGCAGTTCGCACTCGCCACCTTCGAGGCGCACGGCGTGCCGCACGATGTCGTCATCGCCGGGCGCGCCATATCGGTCGATATGGCGCGGCTCGCGGCCGACCTGAAGCGCATCTGCGAAACGCAAATCGCGTTGTTCGAGCCGCGCACGAAAAAAGCGCCCGTCGAACGCTACGTCTTCATGACGCAAGCGGTCAGCGACGGCTACGGCGGGCTCGAGCATCGCGCCTCGACGGCGCTCATCTGCAACCGCGCCGATCTACCCGTGCTTGGCCGGCCCGAGGCAACGGAGGGATATCGAACTTACCTCGGCTTGTGCAGTCACGAGTACTTCCATACGTGGAACGTCAAGCGCATCAAACCGGCGACATTCGCGCCCTACGACCTCTCACGCGAGAATTACACGTCGCTGCTCTGGCTGTTCGAGGGGTTCACCTCGTATTACGACGATCTGATGCTCGTGCGCAGCGGCGCGATTTCCGAAGTCGACTATTTCGCGCTTGTGGGCAAAACGCTCGGCAGCGTGCTGCGCGGCAGCGGGCGTTTGAAGCAAAGCGTGGCTGAAAGCTCGTTCGATGCCTGGATCAAGTACTACCGGCAGGATGAGAACGCCCCGAACGCGATCGTCAGCTATTACCAGAAAGGCTCGCTCGTGGCGTTGGCGTTCGATTTGGCGATCCGCGCGCGCACCGATCATCGCAAATCGCTCGATGACGTCATGCGTCTGCTGTGGCAGCGCTACGGTCGCCACTTCTACGGCGGTAAAATGGCGGGCATCGGCGTCGGCGAGGACGAAGTCGAGGCGCTGATCGCGGAAGCGACAGGCGTCGCGCTCGGCCCGCTGTTCGATGAAGCCGTGAACGGCACGCGCGACTTGCCGCTCGACGCGCTGTTCGAGCCGTTCGGCGTCACGCTCGAGCCGCAACCGGGCGGCGCGAACGGCAAGAACAGCAAGGACGGCAAGGACGGCAAGGACGGACGAAGCGGGGCGGACGGCAGGCCCTCGCTCGGCGTGCGCGTACGCCCGGGCGCCGACTGCACGCTGGCGGCCGTGCATGATGGCAGTGCGGCGCAAAAGGCGGGCTTGTCGGCAGGCGACGTGCTGATCGCCGTCGATGGCCTGCGCGTCGCGGGCTCGAACCTCGACACGCTCCTGGGCCGCTACCTGCCGGGGGCGACCGTGGACGTCCACGCGTTCCGGCGCGACGAGTTGCGCGTCGCCCGCGTGAGGCTCGACGCGCCCGAGGTGACGCGTTACCAGCTCGCCGTGGCCGAAGACAGGCGCGGTGCGCCGGCTCGGCGGGCCCGAGAACGCTGGTTGCGCGGTTGACCGGCAAGCGCCGCAGCCTGTCGATCGTCCTATCGTTGCAACAATGCGTCTTGTCTGCCCTACTTTTTCGGCGCGAGACCAACCCTCAGAATGGCTCCACTCGCGCAACGATGCGCAACCCACCTGGAGCACGACATGACGACGATCCTTCAACTGAACTCGGCGGCGCGTTCGCAAGGCGCGAACTCGACGCTGCTTGCGAACGAACTGGCCGCCAAGCTGCAGCAATCGAATCCCGGCGCGAAGCTCGTCGTGCGCGATTTGCTGGCTGACGCGCTGCCCCACCTCGACGATGCCGTGCTGGGCGCGTTCTTCACGCCGGCCGAGCAGCGCTCGCCCGGACAGGCGGCCATCATCGCGCGCAGCGATGCGTTGATCGCCGAGCTGCAGGCGGCCGATGTCATCATCATCGGCGCGCCGATGTACAACTTCGGCATCTCCTCGCAGTTGAAGACGTATTTCGACTGGATCGCCCGCGCCGGCGTGACGTTCCGCTACACGGCGAACGGTCCGGAAGGGCTCGTGAAAGGGAAGAAGGCCTATATCGTCGCTGCGCGCGGCGGCAAGTATGCCGGCACGCCGGGCGACAGCCATACGCCGCACCTGAAGTCGTTCCTTGGCTTCATCGGCATCACCGATATCGAATTCATCTATGCCGAAGGCTTGAACCTCGGCCCGGATTCGGCCGGCGCCGCGCTTGCCTCGGCGCGCGAAGCGATCGCTACCGCCGCGTAATCGGCACCATTCGATCGATAGTCGTGGCTCCGGGCGCCGCGCTGCCCTCCGGCCGCGCGGCGCGTCAACTTGCAACCGTCTCGGGCAGTCGCCAATCGATCGCCTCGCGACGGTTCGCCGTTAGATATTCGTTGGCGAGCAGAAAATGGCGGCAGCCCAAAAAGCCGCGATGCGCCGATAGCGGCGACGGATGCGGCGCCTCGAGCACGTAGTGCGGACGCGCATCGAGCAGCGCCCGCTTGGCTTGCGCATGCGCGCCCCAAAGCATGAAGACGAGATGCTCGTGCCGATGGGCGAGCTCGCGAATCAGCGTGTCGGTGCACGCCTCCCAGCCGCGCTTGGCGTGACTGGCGGCTTTGCCTTGCTCCACCGTCAGCACCGTGTTGAGCAGCAATACGCCTTGCTGCGCCCAGGCGTCGAGACAGCCGTGCGCGGGCATGACATAGCCGAATTCGGCGGCGATTTCCTTGAAGATATTGCGCAGCGACGGCGGCGGCCGCACGGGCGACGGCACCGAGAATGCCAGGCCGTGCGCTTGCGGATGACCCTTGTCGTCGCCGTGATAGGGATCTTGCCCGACGATAACGACTTTGACGTCGTCGGGGCGCGTCAAACGCAGCGCACGGAAGACTTCGGCTGGGTAGACGGTCTTGCCCGACGCGATTTGCTCATCGACGAAAGTGCAGAGCGGCCGATAGGCGTCGCTCTCGATGAAGGTGCGCAAGTGCGCGCGCCATGCGGGAGGTAAGGCGTCGAATTGGGATTCGAGCGGAGCGCACAGGCTTTGGCGAGCGGACAGCGCGGGCTGTCGTTCGTAGGCACGAGGCTCGTCGCGCCTCGACGGTGCCGTAGCGGCGTAGGCCGATGCATCGTCTGCCGTATCGAACAGCGACCCTTGCGCGGTGTCGCCTGAGCCCGTAGGCGCCGCTCGGCTCTTTTTTGCGTTCACTGCACACACAAGCGGTAACCTCGCTGCGCTTTGTTGACGTTCTCGGGCGTCAGCCCCGGCACCTCGGCCGATAGCTTCGCCGTCAGCGTATGCAGTGCATTCTCGTCGCCGCGCAACAGCTCGAGTTCGATTTCGCTGATGGTGTCGCGACGCATTTGTCCCCCCACGCGGGCCGTGACTTCACCGCGATCGATCGCCGCCTCGATGCGTGCGCCGTCGAATTCGAACTGCCAAAGCCGCCGTACAAAAACCGTCCGAAACCGCTCGCCCAAGGCCGTCGATGTGGCACGCAATACGGCGAGCGCCGTTTCGTCGTCGCAGGCGGCTGCGAGCGTATCGAATTCGAGCGCTTCGTTCGCGACCGGCGTCTCCCACTCGTGACGGCTATGCAAGCCGCCTTCCGCAGTCCCAGCGGCCTTCAGCGTTTGGAGCCAGCCCTCGGGCGTCTTGCGCAAGCGCAGCGCGATCTTCGCGCCCGCAAGCGCAAGCGACGGTGTATCGAAATAGAGGTTTGTGAGCGGCACATCGCGCCCCGGCGCACCGGCCATGCCGGTGAAAAAACGATCGGCGGCATCGGCTTGCTCGGGCGGCAGTGCCAGTTTGATTTCGCGTTCGATACCCATGAGCGTGACGGTGTGTGATCGCGTGCGTGCGTGCGTTTGTGCGTGTGTGTGTGTCGACGCTATCGGTCAAAAGAACATCGACGAGAGCGCGGCGCCCGGATCGTCGGCGCGCATGAATGCCTCGCCGACGAGGAACGTATGAACGCCGCTTGCGCGCATGCGCTCGACGTCGGGCCGCGCCAAAATTCCCGACTCCGTGACGACGATCCGGTCGTCAGGCAGCGCATCGAGCATATCGAGCGTCGTATCGAGCGACGTCTCGAACGTGCGCAGATTCCGATTGTTGATACCGATTAGCGGTGTCTTGAGCGTCAGCGCTTGCGTGAGTTCCTGCCGATCGTGCACCTCGACGAGCACCGCAAGCCCCAGCGAATGCGCGAACGCTTCGAGTTCCTGCATCTCGGTTAGCGACAACGCGGCTGCGATCAGCAAAATCGCATCGGCCCCCATCGCGCGCGCTTCGATGATTTGGTACGGATCGACGATGAAGTCCTTGCGCAGCACGGGCAGATCGCAGGCCGCGCGAGCTTCTTCGAGATAGACTGCGCTGCCCTGGAAGAACTGCACGTCGGTCAACACCGATAGGCAGGCTGCTCCGCCGCGTTGATAGGAGCGCGCGATATCGGCGGGCACGAAGTGCTCGCGCAGCACGCCCTTCGACGGGCTCGCTTTCTTGACTTCGGCGATGACGGCGGCTTGGCCGGCCGCATGCTTCGCGCGCAACGCGCCGACGAAGTCGCGCAGATCGCGCGCCGACGCCTCGAGGCGCAACGCTTCGAGCGGCGCGCTCAACTGCGCCGCTCGCACTTCTTCGCGTTTGACCGCGATGATTCGTTCGAGGATGTCGCTCATGGACGAGGCCTTTTCCCTGGTGCCTGATTGAAGATGCGTAAGCAGGTTACTGCTTGAATTGCTGCGTGAAGCGCACGAGCTCGTCCACCTTCGCGCGTGCGCGGCCCGACGCGAGCGCCTCGCGCGCTGCCTCGATGCCGTCGGCGATCGAAGCGACGGTATTCGCCGCATACAGCGCGGTGCCCGCATTGAGCGTGACGATCTCGCGCGCTACGCCGGGACGATTCTCAAGCGCTTGCAGCAGCATCGTCTTCGATTCGTTCGCGTCACTCACTTTCAACGTACGATTGGACACCATCTGCAGACCGAAGTCCTCGGGGTGAATCTCGTACTCGTGCACCTGGCCGTCTCGCAACTCACCAACGACCGTCGCGGCGCCGAGCGACACTTCGTCCATCCCGTCCTTCCCGTAGACCACGAGCACGTGATTCGCGCCGAGACGCTGCATGACGCGTACTTGAATGCCGACGAGGTCCTGATGAAACACGCCCATCAATTGATTCGGTGCGCCGGCCGGATTCGTTAGCGGGCCGAGGATGTTGAAGATCGTGCGCACGCCAAGCTCGCGGCGCACCGGCGCGATATTCTTCATCGCCGGGTGGTGATTGGGCGCGAACATGAAGCCCATGCCGGTCTCGGCGATCGAGGCGGCCACTTGCTCGGGCTGCAGATCGATATTGACGCCGAGCGCTTCGAGTACGTCGGCGCTGCCCGATTTGCTCGAGACACCGCGGCCGCCGTGCTTCGCAACCTTCGCGCCAGCCGCGGCGGCGACGAACATCGTTGCCGTCGAAATATTGAAGGTGTTGGCGCCGTCGCCGCCCGTCCCGACGATGTCGACGAAATTGGCGTTGTCGGGCACCTCGACGTGACGCGCGAACTCGCGCATGACGGTGGCGGCGGCCGCGATCTCGCCGATCGTTTCCTTCTTTACGCGCAAGCCGGTGATGATCGCCGCGGCCATCACGGGCGACATGTCGCCGCGCATGATGAGCCGCATGAGGTGCAGCATTTCATCGTGAAAGATCTCGCGATGTTCGATCGTTCGCTGCAGTGCTTCTTGCGGTGTGATGGTCATGGAAGCGCCCCTGTCGTCCGTTTGGTTCCGTTCGGCCCCTTCGATCCGCGCGTCGATCGCGCGTGCTTGCGTGCTTATGCGCTATGCGCGAGGTTGGCCGCCCGTGCCGCTTTCGAGCCCTTCAGGAAATTCTCGAGTAGCGCGTGGCCGTGCTCGGAGAGAATCGATTCCGGGTGGAACTGCACGCCTTCGACGGCGAGCGTCTTATGGCGCACGCCCATGATTTCTCCGTCGTCGGTCCACGCCGAGATCTCGAGGCACTCGGGCAGCGATTCGCGCTCGATCGCGAGCGAGTGATAGCGCGTGACATCGAAATGCTTGGGCAGATTTGCGAAGACGCCTTTGCCGTCCGTCTCGATGCGGCTCACCTTGCCGTGCATGATCGTCTGCGCGCGTACGACGCGGCCGCCGAAAGCTTCGCCGATCGCCTGGTGCCCAAGGCACACGCCGAGGATCGGAACATGTCCCGAGCATTGCCGCAACACGTCGAGCGTGATGCCCGCGTTTTGCGGATTGCTCGGGCCTGGCGATAGGCAGATGCGCTCGGGCTTCATCGCTGCGATTTCATCGAGCGTGATTTCGTCGTTGCGATACGTGTGCACGTCCTCGCCGAGTTCGCCGAAGTACTGCACGAGGTTGTAGGTGAACGAATCGTAGTTATCGATCATCAGAAGCATGATTGGACTCAACTTGATGATTTGATTGGGTACTTCTTGCTTATACGGCCGCAAGATCTGGATTTTCGCCCCGATTGCGTCCCATCTAATCTTGGCGGGGCGCTATGAAGGGGGGAGCCCAAGGTGGGCAGGCAAGGGAGGTCGTGGCTGGCTTAACGCCAACCGAAGAAGAGCAGGACAGAGGGGAAGCGGCGGCTGTGTCGCATGGTGGCGATCATTCTATCAGGAATTGTGAGCCGCTCCGCCGCCAGCCGTCCGCGCTAGGGGAAATTTCGGATTCCCGTGAAGCGTGCCGTACCCCGAACGCATCCGAACTCAATATGACGACCGGCAAGCACCACGAGCCAGCTTCCTAGATCGGTCATGGGCGGACCGGCGCGGGTACGCATCGCTGCGGGAATTGTCGTCGGATAAAGGTGGCGCGTTGAGCGTTTAGAGAAATGATCGCTTATAAGGATGCTTATCTCAAATAAGGCCAAGCGGGTACGAGTGGAATAGCGAAAAGCAGTCCTGTACTATATGCGCGCACTGGAGCCGGGCAAATCACCCGGTTCATTTTGAATAAAGCCTCGCGCCTATTGGTGGACCCAATGAATCGCTTCGAACCCGGCTTGCTCGACAAATTATTCGGCGACGGCCCGCATCAGCCGGCGCCCGCCGTCGTTCGGCGGTTGACGCTGGACGAACTGAAAGCCGCAGTCGCCGGCCATATCGAGTCTCTGCTGAATGCCCGAATCACCTTTACCGACGCGCGCCTTGGCGGGCTAACCGAATGCCAGCGGTCGGTGCTGACTTACGGGCTGAACGATTTTGCGGGGCTCAGTCTTGCAAGCCATGACGACCGTACGACCATTTGCAGTTCGATTCAACGCGCGATCGAACGCCACGAGCCAAGATTGAAGCAGGTGGTGGTCAAGCTAGAGGTGAACGAACAGTCGACGAGCGTGCTGTGCTTCGCGATCCAGGCGCTGCTCGTCGTACATGAAGCCGAGGAGCCGATCAATTTCGACGCCATGCTGCAACCGTCCACACTGCAGTATTCGGTCACACGCGGCCGCAAAAAAGGACCGAGGTAACGCTGCGCATACAGTAGCGCCTCGAACAAGACAACACACGAGCCTGAGAGATAGATGGAAGAATTGCTGCCGTACTACGAGCGGGAATTATCGTATTTGCGCCGCTATTCCGAGGCGTTCGCACAGCGCTATCCCAAAATAGCGCCACGGCTTTTACCCGGAAGCGAGCACGGGGACGATCCGCATATCGAGCAGATGATCGAGGCCGTCGCGCTGCTCGATGCGCGAATCGGCAAGAAGCTCAAAGACGATTATCCGTACTGCGTCGAGGCGTTATTCGACCTTCTGCATGCACATTATCTGCGGCCGTTCCCGTCGTGCTCGATTGCTCAGTTTTCGTTTGCATCGGCGGGCGACGAGCTGCGTCCCTATACATTTGCACGCGGCACCGAGCTGGTCAGCCGATCGATCAACGGCGTCCAATGCCGATTCAGAACCGCTTATGACGTCACGTTGGCGCCGCTCGCGATCAGCGAAGCGCGCTACCTACCGGCAGCGGCGGCACCGGTCGTGCTGCCGGCAAACGCGGCGGGCATCGTATCGATTACCTTGGAATCGACGGCGCCGCGCCTGGATTTGCGCCAGCTCGACTTGCGCACTGTTCGTATCCACTTGAACGGTGAATCGTCGTTGGTTGCGGCGCTTGTCGATGGTTTGTGCATTCATGCGCTGGCAAGCTATGTCGAGATCGGAGGCGATGGTCGCTGGAAACCGCTGCAGACAGTGCCGGTCGCGCAGGCCGGTTTCGGCGAGGGTGATGCGCTGCTCGACTATCCGATGCGCTCGCACCCGGCATACCGGTCGCTGGCCGAATATTTTGCGTTTCAAGAAAAATTCGACTTCGTCGATGTCGATCTGGGGGCGATGCTCGATACGGAGGACTCGTGCCGACGCGTGACGCTCCATGTGGTCCTGAAGGAGGGGCACGGTAATCCGCATGCGGCGCGGCTGCTGGAATCGTTGTCGGCCGTTCATTTCACGCTTTTCTCAACGCCCGTCGTCAACCTGTTCCGCCAGCGCGGCGAACCGATTCGCGTGACGCACCAAGAGGTCGCGTACCCGGTGGTGGCGGACGCCCGCCACGCGTCCGCTTACGACATTTATTCGATCGATTCCGTTCTCCTCGTACGCCAGACTCAAGCGCGGGACGAGATGATCGAGTTCGAGCCGTTTTTCTCACTGCGCTACGGTGACGAGCCGCAGCGCGCGCGTTACTGGTTTGCCCACCGTAACGAAGCAGTGGCTTCCATGAGCCCCGGATACGAAACGGAGATTGCGGTGGTGGATGCCGATTTCGATCCGATGGCGTCGCACACCGACACGTTGAGTCTCAAGCTGACCTGCACGAACCGGGATCTACCGTCCAGACTCGCAATTGGGCTCGAGGGCGGCGATCTTTTCCTGCAAGACAGCGTTGACGAGGGGGCGGCGGTCGGTATCGCGATGCTGCGCCGACCGACGCAGACACTGCGGTTCGGGCGCAGCGACGAGTTGCCTTTGCGGCTTACTTCACACCTTGCGCTCGATCACTTCTCGCTCGCGGATATGCACGTCGCGGCGCTCAAGATGGTGCTCGTGCTGTACGACATGCGGTGCTCCGCGGTGTCGTCCCGGCACATAGACGGGATCATTGGCGTTGAGTCGCGCGAGGTCATGCTTGAATTGCCGGGCAACCCATTCATGACATCGGTGAAGGGTATCGAAGTGCGCCTAACCATCGACGAAAACCATTTTATCGGTGCCAGCATTGCGACCTTCGTGGGTGCAATCAATACGTTTCTCGGTGACTACGTCCACCTGAACAGCTTCATGCAGTTGACCGCCGTGTCGAAGCATACCGGCGGTGAGATAGTGCGATGCAGGCCTCGCAGCAGCGACATGATCCTTGCATAGGCAGCCGCACAGATTAAATCGATAACAATTTTCGTCTCATGAGCAAGCACAACACTAACTTGATCGAAACCACGATCGACGGCATTGACACCAATCTGATTCAAACCCGGGCCGATGACAAGAAGGCCAAGCTCTATCGGTTGACCCTACCGAATGGCTGCTACTTCGCCGCTCGCAGCGACATGGATGCAGATGTGTTCGATCAAGTCAGTCAATTGCAGCCCGGCATAAACGTGCGGGTCTGCACGTTCGAGGAGCACGGCCGTCGCAAGATTGCTTGGATTAGAAGCGCCGGTCATTCCCTCGCTCCCTACGATATCTTCGCGCAGAGACAGCGAAATCTGAGACTGCTCACTATCTCATCGTGCCTGCTGACAGTGAGTCTCGCCGCCGTGGGGATCGGGGTCTCGCTCATTGCGGTGTTGGCCATCTTTGTGGCAATCATCAGCTTGCTCGGCTGCCTCCTTTCAATCTGCGGATTGATTGACTCGCTGGGTGCTGCTCGGGTAGAGGCGCAGGAGCGCTGGCAGCGCGAGCCTTATCGGTTCGAGGCGGAACGGAGCGACCAATGAGAGCCGATGCCATGCAAGTCACATCCGGCCGCGTGCTTTCCGTCAGCCAAAGGTCGGCCGTCATCAGGGTGTGGAGCCCTAATTTGGGGCCGACCACCGATCGAGGGGAAGAAATCACCCTGCGACTCGATTCGATCGAGCGCCCGCTCATTCTCAAGACAAGCAAAACGTACGAACTCTTTATCGCGCAAGGTGATCAGTTGGACGTCGCGTGCATCGAATGTCCTGATGGCCTGGCAATCTTCGGCATCCGTAACGCGAAGGATGGCTCGGTGTACCTGGTTCGCCCCGCCAACGTCGTCGGCGCGCGAAGGGACATCTACGTGGCGATTTCTTGTGTTATCGCCTGCGGGATCTGTTCCGGCATAGTGGGCTTCGTTCAACGAAGTACGCACCATCTGCTCGATTTATATCTTATCGGCATGGCTGCTTCCGTGGGCCTCTGCGCTACCAGTACGATTGTTCGTTCGCTGTTCGGATGGAATGTTTGGCCGGACCTCAGAACGCTTGTTCAGCCAGGAGGTAAGCGCGAGGTGAATGCCGCGCGGAAAGCACTGGCGCTAGAACCAGGAGAAGCCGGCACCGTCCGATTTCTCTGATTGCGTTGTCCTTCAACTAAGCGCCAAAAGCGGAGTGCAGGCACGCCTGCACTCGACCGACGATGCCCCGCGCTTCCCCTCAAAAATCGCTATCGAGACCGTCTTGCACTTGCTCGGCCGCCCGCAGCACAGCGCGCGCCTTGTTCTCCGTTTCCTGCCACTCCGATTCCGGCACCGAGTCGGCGACGACGCCCGCCGCCGCTTGCACGTACAGATTGCCGTTATGAACGAGCCCCGTGCGAATCGTGATGGCGAGATCCATCTCGCCCGTGAACGAGAGGTAGCCCACTGCGCCCCCGTAGAGGCCGCGCTTGACCGGCTCGAGCTCGTCGATGAGTTCCATCGCACGCACCTTCGGCGCGCCCGATAGCGTGCCGGCCGGGAAGGTCGCGCGCAGTACGTCGAAATTCGTCATGCCCGGCTTGAGCTTGCCTTCGACCGAGCTGACGATGTGCTGCACATGCGAGTATTTTTCGATGACCATCTGGTCGGTGACAACCACCGATCCAGTCTGCGCGATGCGGCCCACGTCGTTGCGCGCGAGATCGATCAGCATCACGTGCTCTGCAATCTCCTTCGGATCGTTCAGCAACTCCGTCGCCAGTTCGGTATCGCGCTCCGGCGTACTGCCGCGCGGGCGCGTGCCCGCGAGCGGCCGGATCGTCACGATGTGATCCTCGCCGCGCTTTTCCTGACGCACGAGAATTTCGGGCGACGCGCCGATCACATGGAATTCGCCGAAGTTGTAGTAGTACATGTACGGCGACGGATTGAGCGAGCGCAGTGCGCGATACAGCGACAACGGATTGTCGCGGTACGGCTTGATCAAGCGCTGGCCGACTTGTACCTGCATGAGTTCGCCGGCGGCGATGTACTCCTTCGCGCGGCGCACGGCATTGAGGTAATCGTCGCGCGCAAACTCGCGGTAAATCTCGGTGCGCACGCTCGGCGACGTCACGGGCGGCTGCACCGTCACGCGCAGCCGCTGGCGCAATTCGCGCAGCCGCTGCTTGGCGCGCGCATAAGCTTCGGAAACGGCCGGATCGGCGTAGACGATCAGATAGAGCTTGCCCGCGAGATTGTCGATGACGGCGACTTCTTCCGTCAGCAGCAACTGAATGTCGGGCAGGTTCAGATCGTCCGGCGGTGTCGTGTGCGCCAGCTTCTTTTCAATGTAGCGAACGGCGTCGTAGCCGAAGTAGCCGGCGAGCCCGCCGCAAAAGCGCGGTAGCCCCGAGCGTTGCGCCACCTTGAAGCGCGCCTGGAATTGCTGGATGAACTCGAACGGGTCGCCTTCATGCGTCTCGACGACCTGTCCGTCGCGCACGACCTCGTTCACGCCGTTCTTCGTACGAATGAGCGTGCGTGCCGGCAGGCCAATGAACGAATAGCGGCCGAACCGCTCGCCGCCGACGACGGACTCGAGCAGGAACGAGTTCGCTCCGCCGCGCTCGGGCTGCGCGAGCTTTAGGTAAAGAGACAGCGGCGTCTCGAGATCGGCGAGCGCCTCGGCGATCAGCGGAATGCGGTTGTAACCCTCGCCGGCGAGGGATTGAAATTCGAGTTCGGTCATGTTCCGATCCTGTTCGAATGGCCGACGCGTTCGTTGCCCAAGACGAGCGAAGAATGCGTGTGGCAAACCGTGGACGCACGAGCGCAGCGACGACTACGAAATCCCGTCGGATACGATCGTTGGGGCGATACGGCGAATATTGCGCGAATGCGCGGCGAAATCAAAAAACGGCACTGAAGGCGAAAGACACACTTCAGCGTACCTCGAAAGAGGTTAGCGTGACGAGCGGCGCCAGGGCCAAGCTCCCCGGTCGATACTGCTCGGACGCCGTTTTCTGTTCAGAAACATGAGGTGAATGACTTAAGTCGTCAGCGATTGAGGCGCTGCCGCGGGGCCTGGCGTAGAACACGCGATAAACCTCGCGGCCTCGAGCAACGTGGCGACTATACCATCCGAATTTATCGTTTGTATAGCTCTGCCATGGTTGTAGCCGTACGGCACCGTCAATGTCGCCATTCCCGCCGCGCGGCCCGCAAGCGCATCGTTCTCCGAATCGCCGATGGCAACGGCTTCGCTCGGCGCGACCCCCATCGCCTCGCACGCCATGAGCATCGGCTGCGGGTCCGGCTTCTTGCGAGCAACGCTGTCGCCGCCGAGTATGACGGCGAAATAGCGTGCCAGCCCGTACTTCTCAAGCAGCGCGACGGCGAAGCGATGCGGCTTGTTGGTCACGCAGGCAAGCTTGACTCCCGCGCTAGCCAGTGCCGCAAGGCCCGGTTCGACATCGGGATAGAGCCGCGTGTGGCGGCCGTTGATCTCGGCGTAGTGCACTTGATAGCGCTCGAGCGCTGCGTCGAAGCGCGCCTGCGATTCATCGTCGGAAAACCGCGCCGACAGCACGCTGCGAATCAAATGCTCCGAGCCTTTGCCGACATAGCCGACGACTTCTTCGCGCGTCACCAAACGTGCACCGAGCTCGGCTAGCATGCCGTTCAAACTGGCCGTGAAATCGTCGACCGTATCGATCATGGTGCCGTCCAGATCGATGACCGCGGCCTTCACGTGCCGTGTGTCGGCCGGCGCAGCGGCGGGCCGCTCGGCGGCGGCGTTCATGCGCGGGTGGCCACGCCGGCGAGTTGACCGCGCATGTCGTCGATGACCGCGCGATAGTCGGCCTTGCCGAAGATCGCCGAGCCGGCCACGAACGTATCGGCGCCGGCCGCCGCGATTTCCGCGATGTTATCGACCTTCACACCGCCGTCCACCTCGAGGTGGATCTCACGGCCCGTGCGCGCCTGATAGGCGTCGATTCGCGCGCGCGCTTCGCGCAGTTTGTTCAGCGCTTCCGGAATGAACGACTGGCCGCCGAAGCCAGGGTTGACCGACATGATCAGCACCAGATCGACGCGATCCATGACGTGGTCGAGATAGCTGAGCGGCGTGGCCGGGTTGAAGACGAGGCCCGCTTTGCAGCCGTGATCGCGGATCAGCGAGAGCGTACGATCGATGTGGTCCGACGCTTCCGGATGAAAACTGATGATGTTCGCGCCAGCCTTGGCGAAATCAGGCACGATGCGGTCGACGGGGCGTACCATCAGGTGAACGTCGATGGGGGCCTGCACGTGCGGACGGATTGCTTCGCAAACGAGCGGGCCGATCGTCAGGTTCGGCACGTAATGGTTGTCCATCACGTCGAAATGAATCCAATCGGCGCCGGCGGCGATGACATTGCGGACTTCTTCGCCGAGTCGTGCGAAGTCGGCCGAGAGGATGCTTGGAGCGATGCGAAATTGCGTCATGGCGTGGAAGCAGGGTGGAAGCAGGATGGCCGGCGATCTGGCCGCAAGCGGAAAACCCGTATTTTACCGCGCTGCGCGCGCAAGACGGCGTCGCGCGGTGCGGCGGTTGCGGGCAGGGGCCGCATCCCTCAGAATGCGAATCCAAAATGTCGGGGCAAACCGGGCGCCGCGGGGCAAGCCGCCCGGCTCGCCCCCATTCGACGCTGCCTGCGAGGCGCGCCGATTCTTTAGAGAACGGAATCACGATGAGCCAGTATGAATTCAGCGTGTCGGCGCAGACTCGCTATTTGCCCGAACAGTCCAATCCCGAACGCCGTCAGTACGCGTTCGCTTATACGCTCACCATCCGCAACACGGGGCAGGTAGCGGCGCAACTGATCGCGCGCCATTGGGTCATCACCGATAGCGAGGATCAGGCGCAGGAAGTCAAAGGCCTCGGCGTGGTCGGCCACCAGCCGCTTTTACAGCCGGGCGAGCAGTTCGAGTACACGAGCTGGGCCGTGATCGAGACGCCGGTTGGGACGATGCGAGGTACCTACTTCTGCGTGGCCGAGGACGGCGAGCGCTTCGAGGCGCCTGTGCCCGAATTCACGCTGCAGATGCCACGCACGCTGCATTGAGGCCGCGCATGCAACGAACGGCTACGGCGCGGCAATGCGCAAGTAGACGCCGGCCACGCACATCGTTTACTGCGGCGCATCTCGATCCGGTCGATGGTGGTGGTTTGTCTTTCTGCCCGACATCGTCCACACGACGATGAACACCAGTAGCGCAAGGGCCGCGAGCGCCTCGAGCGCGAAAATCAGCATCGGGTATTCGTCGAATAGAGCGGACATGGCGGTTTCCATCAAGAACGAACATTGTATGCGCATTCATTCGTCCTTCTTCGGCTGGGTCGCCGCTGCGGCGGCGGCCGTTCTGCTGGCTGCATGCGGCGGCGGCGCTGCGGTGCGGCCCGCGCCCACCAGCTTCGCCGGCGCGCCTAGCGGTGTTCCCAACCTAGCAGGGGCCGTGTCTCCGGCGCGTCTGACGGCGGTGGCATGGCAGCAAGTGCCGGGCTGGGAAGACGATTCGCTGATCGGTGCGGCTGCCGCGCTGCGTGAGAACTGCCTGCGTGTCGGGCAGCTAGCCAATTGGCGGCGCGCCTGCGCGGCCGCCGCGCAGCTCGACGATCTGGACGCAGCCGGCACGCGCTCGTTCTTCGAGGCATATTTCACGCCGTTCCAACTCGCCAACAGCGACGGATCGATCGACGGCCTCGTCACGGGCTACTACGAGCCGCTGTTGCACGGTTCGCGCATGCGGCGCGGCCCATATCAATACCCGCTCTATCGCTGGCCGGCGGGATATCGCGCGGGTGCTTCGCTGCCCCCACGTGCGCAAATCGAACGCTCGGGTGTGCTGGAGGGCAACGAACTCGTATGGGTGGACGATCCGATCGAAGCGTTTTTCTTGCAGGTGCAAGGCTCGGGGCGGGTTGTGCTCGACGACGGCAGCATCATGCGGGTCGGCTTCGGCGGCACGAACAATCAGCCTTATAAGTCGATCGGCCGATGGTTACTCGATCATGGCGAGATCACGCCGGCACAGGCCACGATGCAGGGCATCAAGGCGTGGGCGCGCGGGAACCCGGCACGCGTGACGAACCTGCTCGATACGAACCCGCGCTTCGTGTTCTTCCGCGAGATGCCGCCCACGACGGCTGGGTCGGCCGGCGGCGATGGGCCGATCGGCGCGCTCGGCGTGCCGCTCACCCCCGAGCGTTCGATCGCCGTCGATCCCGCATCGATCCCCCTCGGTACGCCCGTGTTCTTGCAAACGACGCGGCCGTACACGAATACGCCGATGAATCGGCTCGTCTTTGCTCAAGACACGGGCAGCGCGATCCGCGGCGGCGTGCGTGCCGATTACTTCTGGGGCCTTGGCGACGATGCGGGTGATTTAGCCGGCAAAATGAAGCAAGCCGGCCGCATGTGGCTGCTGCTGCCGAACTCATGAGCGGTGCGTCAGGCGTTGTTGCAACCGTCGATCTCAGGCCGGTCGCTTATCGATGACGCGCCGCGCTTTGCCGACCGAGCGCTCGATGCCGTTCGCGGCCAAGACATTGACGACGGCCGTTACGCCGACAAGCGCCTTGATGTCATACCCGAGCGCCAACTTTGCAGCCGCGAGCGCCGCCTCGTCGGCTTTCGCGTCCGGGCACGGTTCCACGTTCAGCGTCATCACGTCGAGCGGACCTTCCTTCGTGAGGACGATCTGATAGTGCGGTGCGAGCGAAGGCTGCTTGAGCAGCAGTTCTTCGATCTGCGTCGGGAAGACGTTGACGCCGCGGATGATCATCATGTCGTCCGAGCGGCCGGTAATCTTCTCCATCCGTCGCATCGTGCGCGCTGTGCCGGGCAGAAGCCGCGTCAGGTCGCGCGTTCGATAGCGAATGATCGGCAGCGCTTCCTTCGTTAGCGAGGTAAAGACGAGTTCGCCGAATGCGCCGTCGGGTAGCACGTCTCCGGTGACGGGATCGATGATCTCGGGATAGAAGTGGTCTTCCCAAATCGTCGGGCCGTCTTTTGTCTCGACGCATTCCGATGCGACGCCCGGGCCCATGACTTCGGACAATCCGTAGATGTCGACCGCGTCGATGCCCATGCGCGCCTCGATTGCACGGCGCATGTCGTTCGTCCAAGGCTCTGCGCCGAAGATGCCGATGCGCAGCGAGCAGTGCGCAGGATCGACGCCTTGCCGCTCGAACTCGTCGGCTATGGCAAGCATGTAGCTGGGCGTGACCATGATGATGTCGGGCTTGAAATCCTGGATCAACTGCACTTGCCTTTCGGTTTGCCCGCCGCCGAACGGAATGACCGTCAAGCCCGCGCGCTCAGCACCGTAATGCGCACCGAGGCCGCCGGTGAAAAGCCCGTAGCCGTAGCTCACGTGCACCTTGTCGCCGCGCCGTGCGCCCGCTGCGCGGATCGAACGCGCAACGACGTTGGCCCACGTATCGATGTCGCGCGCCGTATAGCCCACGACCGTTGGCTTGCCCGTTGTGCCCGACGATGCGTGAATGCGGGAAATCCTTTCTTGCGGCACGGCGAACATGCCGAAGGGGTAGTTGTCGCGCAAATCGCTTTTCGTCGTAAACGGGAAACGCGAGAGGTCGGCCAGCGTTTTGAGGTCTTCGGGATGCACGCTTGCTTCGTCGAACTTGTGTCGGTACACGACCGAGTTTTCATAAGCATGCTTGAGTGTCCATTTCAGCCGTTCGAGCTGAAGGGTGGCAAGCTCGTCTCGGCTCGCGGTCTCGATCGGATCGAGCGGCAGCGCGGTATTCATCGCGTGTCTCCTGTCTCATCAAAAAAATAGCTGCCGGCGGGCATGCGCGCAAGGCTGCCCATCCCGTACGACAATTTGCGGTTTCGCGAGCCCGTGCCGTGCGGCAAGGTCGCGGGGCAAGCGGCGTCTGCCGTTACGTCGGAGGAATCACGTGCCCCTTGATGTGCGCGGACTTGCCGCGAAACATGGCGACCGTCTCGCCTGCGCCGTTGACGACACGAATGTCGTAAATTCCGGTTCGTCCGCTGACCGTTTGCTCAACCGCTTCTGCGATGAGGACATCGCCGCCGTGAACGGGACGCAGAAATTCGATGGAGCAGCCCGACGCAACCGTATTGACGTTATGCGAATTACAGGCGAAAGCGAATGTCGAATCCGCGAGCGTGAAGATGAGGCCGCCGTGGCAGATGCCGTGGCCGTTCAGAAAATCGGGGCGTACGGCGGCACGCATGCGCGTGTAGCCCGCGCGCACTTCGACGAGCTCGAAGCCGAGCGCGCGGCTGCACGCGTCGGCCTCGTACATGGCCCGTCCGACAGCGCGGGCGAGTTCATCCGGCATCATCGATTCAGTGGCGGACTGCTGCTGCGCTGCTTGGAGGTTCGCCGACGTCATCTCAGCGCCCCTCGAAGCGCGGCGCGCGCTTTTGAACGAAGGCCTGTACGCCTTCCGCGTAGTCGTATGAATTGCCGAGGTCGCGCTGCAAATCGCGCTCGAGATCCAATTGTTGATCGAGCGAATGGGTCGTGCTTGCCCGCATGGCGCGCTTGATTGCGGCAATTGCACGGGTGGGCTGCTGGGCGAGCTGGGTGGCGAGGCGCATGGCGGACGCGAGCAACTCGCCATCGTCGACAACCTGCCAGATCAGGCCCCAGCGTTCGGCCTGCTCGGCACCGATCTTCTCGCCTGTAATGGCCAGACCGAGGGCGCGCGCCATGCCGACCCTCTGTGGTAGGAATGCGGTGCCGCCCGAGTCGGGCACCAAGCCGATCTTGACGAACGATTGGGCGAAACTGCTCGACCGGGCGGCGATTGCGATATCGCAGGCAAGGGCGAGATTGGCACCCGCGCCGGCGGCGATGCCGTTGACGGCGGCGATCACGGGTAGCGGTAGCGCTTGAAGGCGGCGCACGAGCGGATTGAAGTACTCGTCGATTAGTGCGCCAAGATCCGTCATTGCGCCGGGTTCGAAGCTCAGATCGGCAAGATCTTGCCCCGCACAAAAGCCGCGGCCCGCACCCGTCAGCACCAGCGCGCGAACGCCGGTGTCAACGGCGTCATCGAGCGCGGCATTCAATTCCTTGTGCATCGCGCGCGTGAAGCTGTTCAGCTTCTCGGGACGGTTGAGCGTCACGGTGGCCACGCGGGCCGCAGCGTCGATCTCGACGCCAATCGCTTCATATTGCATCGATCGTCTCCTCATTGACTCCTGTGCACCGCCTGCGACCGGGTTCGTCGCCTTCGACGCCGACCACATGCCGGTCACGCGCCGATCACACGCGATCACACGCGCTCGATGGCGAGCGCGATCCCTTGACCCACGCCGATGCACATCGTGCACAGTGCGTATCGGCCGCCCGTACGCTCGAGCTGATAGAGCGCAGTCGTCACTAGCCGCGCGCCCGATGCACCGAGTGGGTGGCCGAGGGCGATCGCACCGCCGTTCGGGTTGACGCGAGGGTCGTCGTCGGCCACGCCGAGCATTCGGAGCACCGCGAGGCCTTGTGAGGCGAACGCCTCGTTCAACTCGATGACGTCGAACTGCGAGAGCGACATCCCGAGCCGTTGCAGCAGCTTTTGCGTGGCCGGGGCAGGCCCGATACCCATGATGCGAGGCTCGACGCCGGCAGTCGCCATGCCGAGCACGCGTGCTCGGCGGCGCAGGCCGTATTGCGAGGCGGCTTCCTCGTTGGCCAGCAGCAATGCGCAGGCGCCGTCGTTTACGCCTGACGCATTGCCGGCGGTAACGGTCCCGTCCGGGCGCACGATCCCCTTCAGCTTGGCCAATGCTTCGAGCGATGTCTCGCGCGGGTGTTCGTCGCGGGCCACGATCAGCGGCTCGCCTTTTTTCTGTGGGATCTCGACGGGCACGATCTCTTGGGCGAGCGTGCCATCCTGCTGCGCGCGCGCGGCTTTTTGCTGACTGCGCAGTGCGAGCGCGTCTTGGTCCGCCCGGCTCACCGAAAACTGCTCGGCAACGTTCTCGCCGGTTTCAGGCATCGAATCGATACCGTATTGCGCCTTCAGGCGCGCGTTGACAAAGCGCCAGCCGATCGTCGAATCGTGGATTTCCGCTTGCCGGGAAAAGGCGCTCGCCGCTTTGCTCATGACGAACGGCGCACGCGTCATGCTTTCCACGCCTCCGGCAATCATGAGCCGTGCTTCGCCAGCCTTGATTGCACGCGCGGCGGAGCCGACCGCATCCATGCCCGAGCCGCACAGCCGGTTGATCGTCGAGCCGGACGCTTCGGTGGGCAAGCCGGCCAGCAGCGCCGCCATGCGCGCGACGTTGCGGTTGTCTTCGCCCGCCTGGTTTGCGCACCCGTAGAGAATGTCGTCGAGCGCGTTCCACTCCACGCCGGGATTGCGCGCTGCAAGGGCCTTGATGGGAACGGCCGCGAGGTCGTCGGTGCGAACGTCTTTCAGTGCGCCGCCGTAGCGGCCGATTGGGGTGCGAATCGCGTCGCAAATGTAGGCATCGGTCATCGGTTGATTTCCAGCGAACGGGACCCCGTCACGATAACGGGGCCTATCGGCTTCATATTAGGGGAGCCGTCGAGCCGGCTCCATTCGTCCGGACGGCCTATGCCGTTTGGCCGATTTGTGCGGACGCCTCGCGCGGCGCAACATGAACGCGACTTTGCACAACGCGGAAGCGATTTGCGACGAAAGCGGCATCGGTCAAGGCGGCATTGGCGGCGGGATTGGCGCCTGTACCGTGAAAGTCCGAGAACGCCGCCGACTGATTCACGAATACGCCGCCCGTCAGGTTGATCGAGAGCGCGACACCGCCATCGATTGCCGCTTGGTGCGCCGCTTCGATCGTCGCTTCGTCGGTGCTATACACGGCCAGGGTCAAGGCGCCGTGCCGGGCAGCGAGCGATGCAGCCAGTTCGAGCGAATGCTGTGTCGAATCCGTCCCGATCACGAACGAGATCGGACCGAACCATTCGCCGCTGAACTTCGCCGAATCGTTCGCAGCATCGAGTTGCAGCAAGAGCGGCGTACGCACGCGCGCCTGCGGGAATGAGGGATGTTCGAGCGTTTGGCTATCGATTAGTACGCTGCCGAGCGAACGCGCTTCGTCGATGCGCCGCAGCACGCTGTCGTTCTGGATTGCGCCCAGCAGTTCCACGGCACGGGCCGGGTCGGCCACCAGCTTTTGCACCGCTGCGGCAAGCGCTTGGGCGACTTCGTCGAAGCTTGCATGGCCTTCGGCGGTCCGGATACCGTCGCGCGGCACATAGATATTCTGCGGCGCAGTGCACATTTGGCCCGAGTACAGCGCCAGCGAGAAGGCAATATTGCGCACCGCGGCTTTCAGATCGTCGACCGAATCGATGACGATCTGATTGACGCCGGCTTTCTCGGTGAACACTTGAGCTTGATGCGCGTTGTGCTCGAGCCAGGTTCCGTTCTGCGTGCTGCCGGTGAAGTCGATCAGCTTGA
The DNA here is from genome assembly GCA_966212065.1 of uncultured Burkholderiaceae bacterium. GTDB lineage: Bacteria > Pseudomonadota > Gammaproteobacteria > Burkholderiales > Burkholderiaceae > Trinickia. The sequence continues at coordinate 1,879 of CBIHOQ010000015.1, read as the reverse complement.
TTTCGGGGCGTCGGGCGAGATCCTGTACGAGCGCTCCGTCGTTCGGCTCCGTGGCAAGCAGGGTGACGACGTTCGGATCGAAGCCGGCTTCGCGCAGCACGTCGCGCGCGATGCGCACGGTTATGGCGAGCGGCAGAATCGCGCCCGGGTGCGGTTTGACGATCACCGCATTGCCCGTTGCCAGATCGGCGAAAAGGCCCGGGTAGCCGTTCCACGTCGGGAAGGTGCAGCAGCCGAGGACGAGGCCGATGCCGCGCGGTACCACTGTGAAGCGCTTATGCATGGCGAGCGGCGGGTTTTTGCCCTGCGGCTTTTCCCAATATGCGTCCACCGGTACGCGGCGCAGCTCGTTCCACGCATAGGCGACGGCCTCGAGCGCGCGATCCTGCGCATGCGGGCCACCGGCTTGGAAGGCCATCATGAACGCTTGGCCGGTTGTATGCATGACGCTGTAGGCGATCTCGAAGCTCTCGCGGTTCAAGCGGCTCAGGATTTCGAGGCTGACGCCCACCCATGCCTGCGGCCCGGCTTGGCGCCAAGTTTTTTCAGCGGCGGCCGCCGCCGCAATCAACGCATCGACGTCAGCCTTCGGATAGCGTGCGCCGAGCGCGAAGCCATACGGCGATTGCTCCGCACCGATCCATTCGCCGGTGCTCGGCTGGTCGAGGAGGAACGGGTGATCGAGGTGGGCCTTGAAGGCCGTTTCTCCGTCCGCATTGCCGGTTTCCCCGTACACTTTGGGGCTCGGCATTTCCGCAAAAGGGCTCCAATAGCCGCGCGAGCCGATGGCGTTCAGGGCGTTGTTCAGCGTGTCTTCGTGCTTCGCAAATAGAGGATGGGTCATAGCGAGACAAGGGGCAGGCGAGGCGTTAGGGGGGGGCGGGCCGGTAATCAACGAAGCAACAAAGGTTCGTATCAATTAACCGACCGACCGGTTGGTTGGCGAATGTTAGCATTGTTTCCGGGCGGGCGCGAAAGCTTTTCGCGCCCCATCGACACCTAAGAAAATGGAGGATGCATGGGTTACGAAAACATTTTGGTCGACACCCGCGGACGCGTCGGGCTGGTGACGCTGAACCGGCCGAAGGCGCTGAACGCGCTGAACGATGCGCTGATGGACGAACTCGGTGCCGCGTTGACCGCGTTCGACGCGGACGAGAACATCGGTGCGATCGTTGTGACGGGTAGCGAAAAGGCGTTCGCGGCGGGCGCCGACATCGGCATGATGGCGACCTATACCTATATGGATGTCTATAAAGGCGACTACATCACTCGGAATTGGGAGACGGTGCGCTCGATCCGCAAGCCGGTCATTGCCGCGGTGAGCGGGTTTGCGCTCGGTGGCGGCTGCGAACTCGCGATGATGTGCGACATCGTCATTGCCGCCGATACGGCGAAGTTCGGGCAGCCCGAGATCAAACTCGGCGTGATGCCGGGTGCCGGCGGCACGCAGCGGTTGCCGCGAGCCGTATCGAAAGTGAAGGCGATGGATATGTGCCTGACCGCGCGTTTCATGGATGCGGTGGAGGCGGAGCGGGCCGGGCTGGTATCGCGTGTCGTGCCGGCGGCCTCGCTGCTCGACGAGGCCCTTGCGGCGGCCGCGACGATTGCCGAATTCCCATTGCAGGCCGTCATGATGGTGAAGGAGTCCGTGAATAGCGCTTACGAGACGACCCTTGCCGAAGGCATCCGTTTCGAGCGCCGGTTGTTCCATTCGCTCTTCGCGACGGAAGATCAGAAAGAAGGGATGGCGGCATTCGTCGAGAAGCGCAAGCCCGTGTTCAAGCATCGCTAAGCCGCTGCTTCAACCGGAGCGAAATCTCCGCTTGCAGCGTGTGCGGAACGCGCCTAGAATCACGCCTCTTCGCGCCGTCATGGC
>CBIHOQ010000014.1:0-97554 GCA_966212065.1 uncultured Burkholderiaceae bacterium | reverse complement strand
AGCGGCCCAGCGGCCCAGCGGCCCAGCGGCCCAGCGGCCCAGCGGCCCAGCGGCCGATCGTGCGATGGCCGTCGGCCGGGCGCGGTATCGGGGAAATTGCGCCGATTATCGCCGATACCCGATCCCCGATGCTTCCGGGACCGCGTTGGCACGGTTCGCACGGTTCGCATGATTCGCGAAACCCCGCTATCGTGCGCATCGGTTACAGCGACCGGATGTCCGCAGCCGGGTTTTGCCCGAACGCATCGGAAAGCAGGTAGTCGACGAATTTGCTCGCGGCCTGCTCGGGCGCGCTCAGCTGCCCCGAGCGTTTCATCTCGGCGAAGCGTTCGCGCAACGGAAAACGTGCGTCGTCGATGCCGCGAATTTCGGTTTGCATGTCGGTATCGACGACGCCCGGTGCGACGCTCGCAACACGCAGCGCCCGTTCGGCGTCGAGCGACGCGGCGCGTGCGTGATGATCGAGTGCAGCCTTCGTCGCGCAATAGATGTTCCATCCCGGGTAGGGATTGCGCGCCGCACCGCTGGATACATGAGCAATGCGCCGATCGGGCACGTTGGCGGTCGCGGCGCAGAACGCGCTCGAAAGCATGAGCGGTGCCGCGACGTTCAGTGCGACCGCGCGTGCGACGTCAGCGGGCGCCTGCATGCTGGAAGGACCGACCGGCCCGAGCGTACCCGCATTGTTGACGAGTATGGCGCGCTCGGCGCCGCGCAGGAACGTTGTTAGGGCGGCGCCGGCTAACCATTGGGCGAGCCGATCGCTATCCGACAGGTCGAGTTCGACTTCCTCGAAACGGCCGGGCCGTTGGCCGGCACCGGCTGTCGGCGCGCCACGAGACCGTGCGAGGCCGAGCACATCGATGCCGCGAGCGCGCAGTGTATCGACGAGCGCAGCACCGAGGCCGCGCGTATGCCCCGTGACGATTGCCTTAGTGACGAGATTCGATGTGGCGATCATGTCGGATGCGAGCTCAAACTTAAACTCAAACCGTCTCGAGCACGGGGTAATCGACGTAGCCGACGGCTCCCCCGCTGTAGTACGTCGCGGGGTTCGGCTCGTTGAGCGGCGCATCGAGCTTGAAACGCGTCGGCAAATCGGGGTTCGCGATGAAGAGCTGGCCCCACGCAACCGCATCCGCTTCGCCCGCATCGAGCGTTTGCTGCGCCGTTTCCTTCGTGAACTTTTCGTTCGCGATGTAGACGCCGCCGAACGCTTCTTTCAGTAGCGGGCCTAGGCGGTCCTCGCCGAGCGACTCGCGTGCGCCAATGAACGCAATGCGGCGCTTGCCGAGTTCGCGCGCGACGTAGCCGAACGTTTCGGCCGGATTGGAGTCGCCCATTGTATGGACATCGCGGCGGGGCGCGAGATGAACCCCGACGCGCCCGGCACCCCAAACCTCGATGCATTCGTCCACGACTTCCAGCAAGAGCCGTGCACGGTTCTCGATCGGGCCGCCATAGGCATCGGTGCGGCGGTTCGTACTGTCTTGCAGGAATTGGTCGAGCAGGTAGCCGTTGGCGCCGTGAACTTGCACGCCGTCGAAACCGGCGGCTTTCGCATGCTCTGCGCCTTTGCGGAAAGCGGCGACGACATCGGCGATTTCATCGAGTTCGAGCGCACGCGGCGTAACGTACGGGCGCTGCGGGCGTACGTGGCTGACGTGGCCGGCCGGTGCGATCGCGCTCGGCGCGACGGGCAATTCGCCGTTCAGGAAGAGCGGATCGGAGATGCGGCCGACGTGCCACAGCTGTAGGAAGATGCGTCCGCCCGCGGCATGCACCGCTCCGGTCACGATCCTCCATCCGGCAACTTGCTCGTCCGACCAGATGCCCGGAGTGGCGGCGTACCCGACGCCTTGCTGCGTGACCGACGTCGCTTCGGTGAGAATCAAGCCCGCCGATGCCCGCTCGGCATAGTACTGCGCCATCAAGCGGTTCGGCAGGCGCTCCTCGCCCGCGCGTTGACGCGTGAGCGGAGCCATGATGATGCGATTGGGCAAAGTCAAATCACCGACGACGAGCGGATCGAACAAAGTAGGCATGGCAAGTTTTCCTCGTGAACGCGATAGATCGAAGAAAGCATCGCGGGAAGGTAGAAGATAAAAGCGAGATAAAAGCGTAAAAAGATGCATCGGTTGGGCTTGAGCGGACGAGGCATGACCGGCGCCTCATAGCGCTTCGCGCAGCGATGCGACAAACGCCTCGATGACGGCTTCGTTCCGCTTGAAGAAGCTCCATTGGCCAATCCGCTTCACCGTCACGAGCCCCGCACTCTGCAACGTTGCGAGATGGGCGGATACCGTGGACTGCGACAAGCCGCAGCGCGCGTTGATCTGCCCGGCGCAGACGCCGCATTCCAGCGGCACTTCTTGCTCGGGGAAGTAGGCGCTCGGCTCCTTCAGCCACGCGAGGATCTCGCGCCGCATGGGATTGGCGAGTGCCTTATGGATGGCGTCGATGTCTATCGTCATTTCAGGCGGGCGACCCGTACCCGGCCCGGATAGGGACGATTCGATGCAGGGATCGCCGTTGACAGAATCATATATCGTTTTTCTACGATATGTGAAAACCCGCGTTGGCTAAGGGGGCGATAGCCGTTGCCTCGCGAATTCTCGTCACTTTCGGGAATTCCCAAAATTGATGGGAATTCGTGAGACAAGATTTCGCGAAACCGGCCAACCCGTTACATTCTCGCTGCTACGACAGGCGTCCCAGGTAATCGAACTTGCCGACTTCGACGCCGTTGTGACGCAAGATGGCGTAGGCCGTCGTCAAGTGAAAAAAGAAATTCGGCAGCGCGAAGTGAAGCAGATAGGCGTCGCCCGCGAATTCGTGCTTATCGCCCCGCACGGTCAGCGTCACCGTGCGCGATTCGCTGCCCTCGAGCTGCGCCGCCTCCACCCCTTGCAAGTAAGCGATCGTCTTGTCGATGCGAGCGTAAAGTTCGTCGAACGTCGTTTCCACGTCCTCAAACTTGGGCGGCTCCCCGCCAGCCAGCCGCGAAACACAGAATTTCGCCGCATCGGACGCGATCTGCACCTGCCTCGTCAGCGGGTGCATATCGGGATAAAGCCGGCTCGACAGCAGAATCGACGGCTCGAAGTGCTTCGCCAACGCGTGATCGTACCCCTTTTGCAGCACGGCGCGCAGGTTTGTCAGCCCGCGCGTGAACACGGGTACGGATGCTTGGTAAACAGACAGGGTCATTTCTAGATCTTCCTTTCTTTTGGCGTTTTCCCAGGAGCGGGCCGCGGTGGGCAGCCCGGCAGCGCACTGCCGGCTTGCGTACTGCCGCGCCATGATATTCCGATGCCGCCATGTTCGCCGGCCGCCCATACGGCGCGTCAGCCTGCGCGTAAGCCCGCACTCGGCCGTCTCCATAGGCCAGACGGCCAATGTCGCCGCTGCAGGGTCCGCGCGTGGCACTCGATGCACTACACTTCGATGTGTTGTCCTACGAAAGCCTTTCTGATTCTGTTTTGCAGGCGGCATGGCGGTATGCCGGCAGGAACTGTACGACCCCGGACGGTGTCGGAGCTTCGACGTACCCACTGCGTGAGGAGCGCCATCTATGACCCAAGCGAGACAGCGGATTGCCGGTAGCGATCGTGCAGCCGTCGCGAATTGCAAGTGCCTCGGGCCCATCGACCCGAACGAGACCCTGCACGTCGTCGTGACGCTGCGCCGGCGCACCGCACGCGAACTCGAGGAGCTGACGCAGCGCATCGCGCATCAGCATGCCGAGCCGCTGGGGCGCGAGGAATTCGCCAAGCGCTTCGCCGTTGCGCCGGAAGATTTCGCCAAACTCGAAGCATTCGCGCGCGAATACGAGCTCAGCATAGAGCGGTACGATCTCGCTGCGGCGACGGCTGTGCTTGCCGGCACCGCGCGGCAGCTCCAAGCGGCATTCGGCGTGGAGTTGTCCCACTATGAGCACCCCACGCTCGGTCGGTTTCGCGGCCGGACGGGCCCTATCACCGTTCCCGACGCAACCGCCGGTGTCATTACCGCCGTGCTTGGCCTCGACAACCGCCCGCAAGCGCGCCCGCATTTCCGGCTGCGTCCGGCGCCGGGGGCCGTTGGCGCGCGCGCGGCGGCGCAGGCGTTCACCCCGCTGCAACTGGCGGCACTCTATGATTTCCCCGACGGCGATGGCGCCGGACAATGCATCGGCCTGATCGAGTTGGGCGGGGGGTACGAAACGTCCGATTTGTCGGCCTACTTCGGCAGCCTTGCGGTGCCCGCGCCGCAGGTCGTTTCAGTATCGGTGGACGGGGCCCGTAACAGCCCGACGGGCGATCCCAGTGGGGCAGACGGCGAGGTCACGCTCGACATCGAGATCGCGGGCGCGATTGCGCCAAAAGCCAAAATTGCCGTCTACTTCACGTCGAACAGCGATGCCGGCTTCGTCGATGCCGTTTCGCATGCGCTGCACGATTCGACCCACAATCCGTCTGTCCTGTCGATTAGCTGGGGCGGCCCGGAAAGCGCGTGGACGGCTCAAGCGATTACGAGCTTCAACGACACGCTACAGTCCGCCGTCGCGCTGGGCGTGACGATATGCGCGGCATCGGGCGACAGCGGCTCGACCGACGGGGCCGCCACCGGCAGCGATGAAGTCGATTTTCCCGCAGCGAGTCCGTACGTCCTTGCGTGCGGCGGCACCCATCTGACCGCTTCGGCTGGCAGCAAGTCGATCGCGCGGGAGGTGGTCTGGAATGACGGGTCATCCGGCGGCGCAACGGGGGGCGGCGTCAGCACCCGTTTTGCGCTGCCTGCGTGGCAGGAAGGGCTGAAAGCGACGCGCGTCGGCGGTTCGGCCGCGCCGCTCGCGAATCGCGGTGTGCCGGATGTTGCGGCCGATGCGTCGCCGGCTACCGGCTACGAAGTGCTCATCGACGGCCAGAGCGCGTCTGTCGGCGGCACGAGCGCCGTTGCGCCGCTATTCGCCGGGCTGATAGCGCGCATCAACGCGCGATCAGGCAAGGCGGTGGGATTCGCGAACGCGAAGCTCTATCAGTCGGTGAGCGCGTTCAACGACATTACGTCGGGCAACAACGGCAGCTATGCCGCCGCGCCCGGATGGGATGCATGCACGGGGCTCGGCAGTCCGAACGGCAGTCGCATCGCCGCGGCGCTCGGCGCAGTGGGGGCGACAGCGTCGGCATCCGGCGGCGCGGCGCCCGTCTCGAAGTAGCATCGAACGAATACGTCTTATCGCCCGCGCGTGTCAGTCCGACACGCGCGGGCAGCAGCAGCAGTTCGTCAAATGCAGCCGGGGCATGCGCTCTGACTCGCGCGCCGGCCATAACCGATGGAGCGTCTACGATGAATTCCGATACGGGTAGCCCGCAGTCGTCGCCTCATAACGCTCATGCGCCGTCGCCGGGCAGAGCTTCGATGCCACACGTCTTTTTCGGTCGCCAGAAGGACGATCAGCCGTTTTACGACGAAGTCGCATACGGCAAGGGGCCCGACGACTTCGTGACCGATACCGGAGAGACCGCCGCGATTACGCATCATACGGTCACGATCGGCGGCAGAAAAATCGATTACACGGCGACGGCCGGTCATCTAGTCACCGTCGACGAATCGAGTTCGAAACCGAACGCAAAGATGTTCTATGTCGCGTTCACCGAAGACAAGCAGCAAGAGCAAACGCGGCCCGTCACGTTCTTCTACAACGGTGGCCCGGGCTCCTCGTCGGTCTTTGTGTTGCTGGGTTCGTTCGCGCCCAAGCGCATCAAGACCTCGATGCCGAGCTTTACGCCGCCGGCGCCCTATACGCTCGAGGACAACCCGGACAGTCTGCTCGACAAGAGCGACCTCGTCTTTATCAACCCGGTGGGCACTGGCTATTCGGCTGCCATCGCGCCGAACAAGAATCGCGATTTCTGGGGCGTGGATCAGGACGCCCGCTCGATTAAGCAATTCATCAAGCGCTTCCTGACGAAAAACAACCGCTGGAATTCGCCTAAATACCTATTCGGCGAATCTTATGGCACCGCGCGCAGTTGCGTGCTCGCGTACATGCTGCATGAGGACGGCATCGATCTGAACGGCGTCACCCTGCAGTCGTCGATCCTCGATTACACGCAAGCGGGCAATCCCGTCGGGGCATTGCCGACCGCCGCGGCCGACGCCTGGTACCACAAGCGGCTCGACATCGCGCCCACGCCTACCGATCTCGGCGCGTTCGTCGAAGAGGTCGCGCAGTTCGCTCGCACCGACTATCTCACCGCGCTGCGCAAATTCCCGCAAACGGACGATGCTGTCGTCGAAAAACTGGCGCAGTACACCGGCATCGACAAGACGACGCTGCTTGCGTGGAGTCTCGATATCGCCGGCTACGACAGCCGCGGGAATTCGCTGTTTCTGACAACGCTGCTCAAGTCGAAAGGCGTCGCGCTGGGTGCTTACGATGGCCGTGTCACGGCCATCGACACGGGCATTGCCGGCCAGATCGATCCCAATTCCGGCGGGAACGATCCGACGATGACGGCGGTCTCGGGCGTCTATACGACCATGTGGAACGAGTACTTGAACGAGCAGTTGAAGTACACGTCGACGTCATCGTTCACCGACCTGAACGACCAGGCGTTCCAGTTCTGGGATTTCAGTCATATCGATCCGACCGGCGCCCAAAAGGGCAAGGACGCGCAGGGCAACATCATCCTGTATACGGCCGGCGATTTGGCTGCCGTCATGGCGTTGAACGTGGACCTGAAAGTGCTGTCGGCCAACGGCTTCTATGATTTTGTGACGCCGTTTTATCAGACGGTGCTCGATTTGCAGCAGATGCCGCTGATCGAACAAACCGTTCGCAATAATTTGTCGGCGCGGTTCTATCCGTCGGGACATATGATTTATCTGGACGGCGGCTCGCGTACGGCGCTCAAAACCGACCTTGCGAAGCTGTACGACACCGTGGGCGCCGACGAACCGGCCATGGCGCGCGTGCGCATGTTGCAACAGCGGCATCGGGCGTAAGCGGCAAGTCCGCTCCTTGGCGGGACGGCGGCAGTGCCGAAGCGAATCGGCACTGCCGCTTTTTCATTGGACGCACAGGTGCTTGTGGTTTAGGCGGGATGGCTGGCGCGGATGTTGCTTCGACGCTAGCAGGTAAGCATTTTCTGCGGCGACAATCGATGAATGAAGCAAAAACTTCCGGCCGGCGCGTCCGCTACTCGATGGGGGAAACTCGCGAAACTTTCAGGAACGCTCCGGCGCTGAATCGGCGGGCTCGTCGGCGAAACTACCGGGCTCGAGAGGGGGCAAGACTCACGGTGGGGTTGGCGATTTGCACCGTGTTGGCTTTCCCTGCCGTGCCCGCGGCGCAGCCCGGCTCGGGAGCATCCGCGGCCTCAGGCGCATCTGCCGCCTCCGCCGTGCAAGCCGCATCGGCTGCATCGGCCGCGGTGGCCGCGGCCGCCCAGCACGCTGCCGATGTGGCGGCTCGGTTGGACCCGCGCGATGCGCTTAAGCTGCGCAGTCAGTTCGCAAGCGACGTGACGCGGCGCTTGACCGTCCTTCCTGCCGACCAGCTTGCCTATTCGCGGCGTCTGCAGGCGGCGCTCGCAGAGAATGGGCTTGGCACGCTTGTCCGGCAGTACGTCGTACTTGTCGATCGCAACCCGAACGTACAAGCGCTATTCATCTACTTTCGCGGCGATCCGAACAGCGTTTGGACGCTGATCGGCGCCTCGCCGGTCTCGACGGGATGGCCGGGCCGCTACGACCATTTCGTCACGCCCGTTGGCGTTTTCGAGCACACGCCGCAAAACATGGATTTCCGCGCGGAGGGCACGGTCAACGAGAACGGCATCCGCGGCTATGGCGCGCGCGACATGCGCATTTTCGATTTCGGCTGGACGGATGCCCAACGCGGCTGGGGCAAAGGGGGCGTTTCCTTGATGCGCTTTCAAATGCACGCGACCGATCCCGATAAGCTGGAGCCGCTGCTTGGCATTCGTCACTCGAAGGGTTGCGTGCGCCTGCCCAATTCGCTCGATCGATTCCTCGATCACCACGGCATTCTCGATGCCGATTATCAGGCGATGGCCAATGCGGGCATCTCCCTCTGGGTGTTGCATCCCGATCGCGCGGTGACGCCGTGGGCCGGCCGTTACCTGGTCGTCATCGATTCGGGGGCGAAGGCGCGGCCGCCCTGGTCGCCGCCGCCACCACCCAAGATTCGCGCGCGGATGCGAGGCAGCGCGGACACGGCGGACTGAATCTTGCGCTGTTCGCGCCGCTCTTCACCGGCCTAACCAAATCGCACCGGCACCGATCAGCGCGCCGCCAAACGCGCACGCCCAAAGCAGGTGCCGCGTCAGCCGCTCCTCGCGGCGCACATCGGCGAGCCATGCAAGCGAAGCGCGCGCCTCGTGCCCGTCGTGCCAGTCCTGTAGCCGTTGTGCGACAAGCGTGGGCAAGCGCGGCATCATCGCGAGATGCGGCAATTCGCGTGCGAGCCGTTTGATCCAGCCGCGGTGACCGACATCCTCGCGCGCCAGCCCCTTCAGCGTGCCTTTGACGAGGCTCCACGTATCGAGGCTCGGCGCCAATGTACGCGCGAGCGATTCGGCTCGAATAAGCGCTTGATGTGCGAGCCCGAGCGTGGGGGAAACGTTGCCCGCAAACGGTTCGACGGCGCTGAGCAGATGCTGCAACAGCGCGCCGGGGGAGCGCTGATCGGCCGGCGCGGCGAAGTGGGGCTCTGCGCGCATGCGCAGTTCCCCCTCGAGCACTTCGTCGCGCGTATCCGCAGCGACATGCCCCGCCGCCCGATGCATCGCCGCGATCCTGCCGTAATCTTGCTCGAAGAACGCGCTTGCCGCGTGCACGAAGAATTCGCGCTCGGTCTCGGTCAAACTAGACATCGTCTTCCCGTCGCCGAACACGAGCCGTCCGATCGTCCGCGGCGCGATGCTCACGCGCAGCCGTTCCGCATCGAGCGCGGCATGGAAGAAGCCGTGCGCAAATGCCTGCTCGACGACGACTTCGACGACACGCTCGGCCAAGGCTTCAAGGTCGATGCGGTGGAGCCGCAGCGCGTCCAAATCGTTGACGGCCACCGTGTCGATGCGCTCGATGACGAGCGCGTGATCGGTGCTGAGCGCCCATACGACCTCTGGCACGACGACGCGCTTGTCCCCGCTGAAGTGCTGCCCCGTCTGCGACAAGTTCGCCGCTTCCGCGCGCAAGTCGAAGCGGCGCTGAACGTCGGCGGCGAGCGAGCGCGCCATGGCGTGCAAGTGCAACTCGCGCGCCGCGGGCAGGCAGCGCTCGAGCAGGCGCGCTACCCATCCCAGCACGGCAAGATCGTCGCCGATGCGCTGGACTTCCTTGACGCGCAGCAGTTTGACGACCACGTCGATATAGCCGCCGTCGCCGCGCGCGGCGTTTTCCGGCGCGAGCAGTCGAGCGGCATGCGCTTGCTCGGCGACGCCGCTTTCGAGCGCGACCGGGTCGATCGAAGCAAATGCGGATTCAGGTGCATGCTCGAGCGCGGCGCGCAGTGCCGGGACGACCGCGGGCGGGGGCAACGGCGCCGAGAGCGCGCTTTCGGTGCGTGCGAGCACGGAGAATACGTCGTGGAGCGACTGGCCGAGCGCGTGGGGTTGCTCTGTGAATCGATCGGCGAAAGCGCTCGCGAGCGGCCCCAACTGCGGGAGCGCTCTGCGCAGCGCTTCTCGTGCGTCCGGCGATCCATGCAGGCGCTCGGCCAGGCTCGCGATCCAGTGCAGCTTGTGCTCGCGCGGCGCCACGGCCCAAAGCAGGCGCGCGCCGTACCGAAGCGCGCAAAACAATAGGAGCAGGCGGCGAAGCGAAGTGCGCATGAATGAACGGAAAACCCAATGGAGTGGAAACGGCTGCCGTGCAGAAGGATGGCACCAAAGGACGCCAAGGTGCGCATTGGACGCCAAGCGCGCGCAGAAATTCAAGGAGACGCATCGGGACCGGCGTACCACCGGCGTACGACTCGGCGCCGCCGTGACAGCGCGTCGCGTGGCATCTGCGGCAATGCACAACGAATAATGGCCTACCGACCCCTAAAGTTGTAGGCAAACGTTGCCGTAAAGGGGACAACAGCCCGACCTTGCTGCCCGTGCGCTTCGCCCGTTGGACGGGACGCATGTCGTTGTTGTCATCCACAAGAGAGTCAACGATGTCGCACCATGCATTCTTAAATCGACTGTTCCCGCAAAGCGTGGCGGTCGATCTCGGCACGGCGAACACCCTCATCTATACGCGCGGCAAGGGCATCGTGCTGAACCAACCGTCGGTCGTTTGTTTTCAGAAGACGTCGGATGCGGCGAATGGGCGCATGACGGCGGTCGGCGCTCAAGCGAAGCAACTGCTGGGGCGCTCCCCGGGCAATGTCGAAACCGTTCGACCGATGCAGCATGGCGTCATTGCCAATTTCTCGGCAGCCGAGCGCATGTTCCGCGAATTCGTCGATATGGCGCAACTGCGCTCGCTGTTCGGGCGGCGCGCGGAATTCACGATTTGCGTGCCGTCGAATGCGACGGCGGTCGAGCGGCGCGCGATCCGCGAGGCAGCGCTGGCCGCGGGGGCGGCCAGGGTGACGTTGATCGGCGAATCGCTGGCGGCTGCCGTGGGCGCGGGCCTGCCCGTGGGCGAGGCGCGCGGCTCGATGGTCGTCGACATCGGCGGCGGCACGACCGAAGTCGGCGTGGTTTCGCTCGGCGGGATGGCCTATGAGACGTCGGTGCGCGTAGGCGGCGATCAATTCGATGCGGCCATCATCAGCCACGTCCGCAGTATTTATGGCGTCATCCTCGGCGATCAAACGGCCGAGCATGTCAAAAAGACGATCGGCACGGCAACGATGAACGTGCCGCATCAGCGGATGTGCGCGGTCGGCCGCAGCTTGACCGATGGTCTGCCGCGCACGATCGAACTCTCGAACCACGATGTGGCCGAGGCACTGGCGTTGCCGCTGAAGGCCGTCATCGGCGCAGTCAAGAACGCGCTAGAGAACGCACCGCCCGAACTGGTGACCGATATCGCCGAAACCGGGATCGTCCTGACGGGCGGCGGGGCGCTGCTGGCCAATCTGGACAAGCGTCTTGCCGAAGTGACAGGCCTCGCGGTCTGTGTGGCCGACGAACCGCTCACTTGCGCCGTTCGCGGAGCGGGTACCGCCACCGACTGCGTCGATTCCGCCTCCTTCCTCCAGTAAATCCCACCATCCGGTCCCGCGAACGCGCAGCGCGATCCGGGCTAGCTAGAACGTTCCAAGCGCCGGCCCGCGCGGGGCTATCGGGAGGGTCGCCCGAGCTACGAGCTACCCGAGCCATCTGCGCTACCGCAGCAGCACGCCTAGTTACCGATAGTGGGCACGGGCAGCGGCGCCGCGAGCCGGCCGCGCCGGTGGTACCATCGCCGTTTAGCCTTTTGCGTCAGCAAGCGCCGGCCGTTCATGCCTTCGATAAGCCAACTCAACGTTTATCCCATCAAGTCATGCGCGGGGATCTCGCGTGACACCGTTCGGTTGACGCCTTTCGGCCTCGAGCACGATCGCAACTGGATGTTGATCGATGCGGACGGCGGATTTATCACCCAACGCACTCATGCGCGCCTTGCGCTCGCTCAGCCGACGCTAGATGGCGACCAGCTCACCGTGCACGCGCCGGGCATGCCGGCACTGCGTCTACCGGTCGCTCCGGCGGCGCTCGCCGGAGCGACTGTCGTCGCCGCGACGGTATGGAACGACACGGTGGCCGCGCTTTACGCCGGTGACGAAGCCGCGCGCTGGTTTTCCGATTTGCTGAGCGCGCCCGTGCGCCTCGTGCGGTTCGCGCCGGGCCAAGAGCGGACGGCAAACCGCAATTGGACGGGTGAGGCCACGGCGCAAGTACGCTTCGCCGACGGCTATCCGCTGCTCATCATCGGCGAAGCTTCGCTTAACGACCTCAACGCACGCTTGGCGGGCAAGGGTGTCGATCCGATTCCGATGAATCGTTTCAGGCCGAATCTCGTAGTAAGCGGCATAGAAGCTTACGAAGAGGATTACACCGACATGCTGCGCATCGCGGCGGCAGGCGGCGATGTCGAGTTGCGCATTGTCAAGCCTTGCACCCGCTGCCCGATCCCGACGATCGACCAAGCGCACGGTGCGCCCGATCCTCGCTGGCCGAACGAGCCGACCGACACGATGAATACGTACCGCGGCGATAGCCGCGTGGGCGGCGCGATTACCTTTGGGCAAAATGCGATCGTCGTCTCCGGCACCGGCGATACGTTGGCCGTGGGTCAATTGGTCGACGCCGAATTGCGTTTCGACGCATGAGTGCGCGTGTGCCCATGACCGCCGATGTGGCCGCGGTGCGCCGAGCCGCCGTCATACCCGACGACGAGGTTCGTTTCATCGAGCTCGACAACGGGTTACGAATGCCTTTCATCGAGCGCGGCGCGGGCCCGCTCGTGCTGTTCGTGCATGGATCGCTCTGCGACTACCGATACTGGCAGCCGCAAGTTACCGGGTTATCCGCTCGTTATCGCTGCGTGGCCGTGAGCCTCACGCACTATTGGCCCTTGGCCGGCCTGCCGCGCACCGTGCCGTTCAGCTGGTCCGTACATGCCGACGAACTAGCTCAGTTCCTAGACAAGCTGGAAGGCGGGCCGGCACACATCGTTGCGCATTCGCGCGGCGGTGCCGTCGCTTTCCAATTCGCCGTACGCCATCCTCATCTGCTGCAGACGCTGACACTCGCCGATCCGGGCGGCCCGCTATCAACGCCGGGGCGACCGCATGCCGTGCTGCCCGATACCGTCAATGCGCTTCGTGCGCGGGCGGCCCAACTGATCGAGCAGGGCGACGCCGATGCCGGGCTGCAATTGTTCGTGGACTCGGTCAGCCGCGTCGGCTCGTGGGCGAAAAGCACGCAGGCGTTTCGCACCATGGCGCTCGATAATGCCTCGACGCTGCCGCTGCAATTCCAGGACCCGCTGCCCGCCTATACCCGCGAGGCCGCATGGAGCCTGCGATGCCGCACGCTGCTCATCGACGGCGAGAAGAGCCCGGAGCTTTTCCGGCGCAACGTGGCCATGCTCGAAGGCTGGCTGCCGGACGTCAGACGCGAGACGATACGCGGCGCGTCGCACGGGATAAACCTTGCGCACCCCAGCGCGTTCAATCGTCATGTCGACGAATTTATTGACGAGCAAGCATGATGCATAAGCGCGGCGCGCGGGCACCGGGCTTGCGCCCGAGCGGACGAGCGACGCAAGTTTGGCTTCTTCCGGTTGTTTCCTTCGCACGTCGTTTCCTACAATCGAGGCAAGCCAGCGGCCGCAAAGCATGGCCTTTGAGTTAAGGAGTCACACGATGCTCGATACCGAAGCAGTCAGCGACACCCCGACGCAAACAGGCGCCCCGTTGCGCGCCGACTCCGACGGCGCCTTCATCGCGCCCGAGCACCCCTATATCGCCCGCACGAGCCAGTACGTGCTCAAATCGGGCGACACGTTCGTCGTGAACGACCCGCTCGGCGACATCAATGGGTTTGACGACGGTCTATTCGTCAACGACACGCGCATGCTGTCGCAACTGCGCCTCACATTCGGCGGGCGGGCGCCTTCGCTGCTCTCCGGCAACGTCAGCAACGACAACGCCTCGTTTACGGCGCATCTCACGAATCGTCCGCTGCCGCCGGTTGGCGGCCAGGGCACGCCCGAGGGCGTGATCCATGTCGAGCGGCTGCGCGTGTTAAGCGGAACCGTGCTTTACGAAGCGATCACCTTGACGAACTACGGCTTTAGCGACGCTGTCGTGCCGCTGTCGATCTCGTTTGCGAGCGATTTCAAGGACATGTTCGAAGTGCGCGGACTCAAGCGCACCGTGCACGGCGCGGTCGAGCCGGTGCAGATCGGGCGCGACGACGTGCGGCTCGGCTACGTCGGGCTCGACAAGGTGCAGCGGCACGTCGACATTGCTTTCGCGCCGACGCCGAACCATCTCATTGCCGATCGTGCCGATTACACGATCGAGCTGTCCGCGCACGCGTGCGCGTCGGTTTACCTATCCGTCGCTGCGCATACGCATGCGTTAACCGCGGAGTCCGGCGCCGAGCCGCCGAGCTCGCAAGTCGCCCAGCCGCTGCACAGTTCGCATCCGGCCCATTTGACGCAAATCGATGCGGTACGGCCCCGTGTCGGGCGGGCGGCCGTGCGCGCTGCGCTCGCGGACGCGCACTTGTCGATGCGCGAACGCCGTCGTGCCACGGCGCGGGTGCGCTCGAGCAATCCGCTGTTCAACGCCTGGCTCGAGCGTTCGTTCGCCGATCTGAGCTTGCTCACGACGGATCTGCCGACCGGCCCGTATCCGTACGCGGGCATCCCGTGGTTTTCTACGCCGTTCGGGCGCGATGCCGTCATCACATCGTTGCAGACGCTCTGGCTGCAGCCTTGGCTTGCGCGCGGCGTGCTGCGTTTTCTTGCCCAGCATCAAGCGCGCGAGGACTCGAAGTTTCGCGATGCCGCCACGGGCAAGATCATGCACGAGATGCGCAAGAGCGAGATGGCGGCGACGGGCGAGGTCCCGTTTGCGCTGTACTACGGCGGCGTCGACACGACGCCGCTGTTCATCGTGCTCGCGGGTGCCTACGCGGCGCGTACGGGCGACAGCGCCTTTATCTCCGAACTCTGGCCCGCGCTCGAACTGGCTGCGCAATGGGTTGCCAACGTCTGCGACAAGAATCGTCACGGCCTCGTCGACTACCGCTGCGAGTCTGACCGGGGCTTGGCCAATCAAGGATGGAAGGACAGTCACGATTCGGTGTTCCATGCGGATGGACGCATGCCCGAAGGCCCGATCGCGCTCGTCGAAGTGCAGGCCTACGCCTGCGCGGCCTTCGACACGATGGCCGAGTTTGCGGTGCAGCGAGGGCTAGCCGAAGACGCCGCGCGCTATGCAGCGCGCGCCGTGGCTTTACGCGAACGCGTGGAAGCGTTGTTCTGGATGCCGGAGCACAACTTCTACGGTATTGCCCTCGATGGCCAGGGGGAATTGTGCCGCGTGCTCGCGTCGAATGCCGGTCATCTGCTTGCGTTCGGTCTGCCGGCCAAAGCGCGCGGCGAGGCCGTCGCGCGGCAGCTGCAATCGACTCTTTTCCATACGGGCTGGGGCGTGCGCACGCTGGCGGCCGGGCAGGTGCGCTTCAATCCGATGGCCTATCACAACGGCTCGGTTTGGCCGCACGACAATGCGCTCTGCGCCCGGGGCCTCGCGCGCTACGGCGACAAGCGGGCGGCCGTGCATTTGCTGCGGGCGCTGTTCGAGGCGGCGGTCAGCTTCGATATGCGGCTGCCCGAACTCTTCTGCGGCTTAGGCCGCGAGCGCGGCGAGCCGCCTACCGCCTATCCCGTCGCCTGCTTGCCGCAAGCTTGGGCGGCGGGGGCGCCGTTCATGATGCTCGAGGCGTGTCTGGGCATGACCGTCGATGCGGTGCGCGGCGAAGTACGCATCGAGCAGCCGGCGTTGCCGGAGGGCATCGACTGGCTCGAGGTGCGTAACTTGCGCGTCGGCGAAGGCTCGGTGTCGATCACGTTCCGGCGTGTGGGGGAGAAGGTGATCCCCTCGGCCGACGAAGGCAACGTGCGCGTCATCGCGATGCTGTAAGCAACGCGCGGCCGCCCAGGCTTCCGGTTCAGCGGAACCGGAAGCGTTCGCCCTGAAGCTTCGATGCTCCAGGGTCATGCGACACGGCGCGCAATTGCCAACTCGGTATGAAGTCGGGACCGTAGATCATGGGCGCCATTTTGTCGGCCGAACGCGTGTGTGTGCCGGCCGCCTTCACAGGCAGCACCGAGAAGTTGTTGGGTGCCAGCGTTGCCGACGATTGAAGGGGATTGGGCGCGGGCAGCGCGATATCGTCCGTGGCCTGAGCCGCGAGCGGAAGTGCGCCAACCAAGCACGCGACGCTCAACGATGCAATCAGTGGATGAGACATGGCTCGACCTCATCGTCGTGAGTGAAAGAGAGAGAGCCTGCCGTTGCGGCAGCTTTATCGGCGCGCGGCGGGCAGGCCCGAGCGGTATGCGCCGCACGCGTCGAGTGCCTTAAAATCTAGGCGGCGACGCTTAAAAAAACCTTAAAGCGGGGGGGAGCCGGTCTCGCGCGCCGACGGCGACGGGCTGACCTTCACGTTGTCGGAGTTCGGCACGGCAACGTGGGTCCTTCGCTACAGCCGCGGTTCGCGCCGGCGCGAGCTGACCTTGGGCAACTATCCCGATATGAGCCTGTCGGAGGCTTGCAAGCGAGCCCGTGCCGAGCGCGTACAGATCGACAACGGGAAAGACCCAGCCGCTGAAAAGAAGGTGGAAAAGGCGCGTGCTCGCGAGGCGATGACGGTCAACGCGCTTTGCGACGACTACGTTGAAAAGCGATTCCAGAGCCTCGCGAAAAACTCGGTGCAAGTGTACGCCGGACTCATCGATAAAGTGGTGCGGCCTCGTCTCGGCTCGCTGGAAGTCGCGAGTGTCGCCTCGGCCGATATTGTTTCGATGATCGAAACCTGTGAGCGACCTTGGACGGTATGCGACACACTGCTGGTGGTCTGCCGGACGATCTTTGCTCACGCGATCGGGCGCAGGCAAATCAATGTGAATCCGGCCGTGGGAATCGATCTAAAAGCGATCCTGGGGCCGAGGCCGCCGAAGCGCAAGCGCGTTATGTTGCAGCGAGACGAGCTGGAGAAGCTGCTGCCGAGCATTGATGAACTCATCGGGCGCCAGAATGGCCTCATGTTCCGCGTTTTGTTGTCGACTTGCGTGCGCACGATCGAACTTGTGACGGCGCGCAAGTCATTGATCGATCTTGAACTAGGATCCTGGCGCGTGCTCAGCGACTCGACGAAGACAAAGCAGGAATTTCTTGTTCCGCTCGCGCCGCTCGTTGTTGAGTGGATCGAGGAGCTCGTCGCGATGTCGGGTGACTCCGAGTGGCTGTGCCCGGCAAGAAATTCGCAGAGCCAAACGGGGCACGTTGGCAAGGGGATCCTGAGGGCAGCAATCAATCGCGCCTTTACGACGCGGGGGCTGGGTATTCGCCGGTTCACGCCCCACGATACGAGATCGACGGCAAAGGGGCATCTGCGCAATCTTGGCTTTTCTCGGGAAATCAGCGAGATCGCCCTCAATCACAAGCTGCCGGGTATCGAGGGAGTCTATGACGTCCGTGAAGAGATTCCCGAGCGACGCGCCGCGATGGAGGCTTGGACGCGCTTCATCGAACAATGCTGTGGCGGCGGTGCGCCGGCACCAGGCACCTCATCGAACGTGGTGCAATTCAAGTCACGGCGGGCGGCATGAAGCAGAAACACTGCTGAGCGGGCACGCTTGGCGGCTACCCAATATTTTCGGTCATGCACGCATAGCAGGCGGTCGCGACACCGAGCGTCAGCTTATGGCAGCGTTCCACAAGTTACATGGCGCTCTTCGGTTCGCGAACCGGAAGGGATAGTACGAGGTATCGCTGGCTAATTCGGGCGTGACCCGACCGCTCACTGCGCTCGCCGCGGTGTCCGGATCGAAGTACAGCCGAGCGATGGTCGCGGGCGGTACGCGCTGCACGAACGCGCGCAGCGCCGGGAAATCGGTGCGCGTCCAGGTGCGCGGCGGCGGCCGGGTCAACTGCTGGGGGCGGTTGGCCATGACGCGGGTCGGGGCCGGCCGTCAGGCCTGAAGCATCAGGGTCGGGTGATAGCGCCACACCTTCGGGTCGGCGCTCAGCAGCGCCGTCCCCTCGTGCAGCGCCTGGGCGATCATCAGGCGGTCGAACGGATCGGCGTGATCCGCATGGGACGGCAGCAGCGCAACGGCCTCTGTATGGTCGGCGGTGACCGGCAGTTCGACGAAGCCGGCCAGGCGAAACGCCGAGCGTGCATCGCGCGGATGCACGCGCAGGTTGCCTTTCGCGTGTTTGATGGCGATTTCCCAGATTGCCGCGGCGCTGACCAGCAGCGTATTGGCGGGATTCTCGATCAGGCGGGCGGCCTGGGGCGCCAGTTGCGGCGCGCCTTCGGCGGCCCACAGCGCGATATGCGTGTCGAGCAGTACCCTCACGGCGTGAGTCCCTGCTGCGCGCTCGCCTCGAAGTCGGCGGCGATCGCGTCGTCGCCGGCGTTGAACGCCTCGATGGTGGCCGGCACCGCGAGGCCGGCGAGCAGGTGCCGCGCGGCGCCGATGCGCCGCGGTGCGGCGAACGGCACCAGCCGGGCGACCGGGGTGCCGTTGCGGGCGATGATGACCTCGTTTTCCTGGCCGACCTCGAGCCGCTCGACTAGGCTCGAGAGTTTCGACTTGGCGTCGTGCATGTTGACCGTGAGCATGGTCCCCTCTACATTAGCTAACCAACATTAGCTAGTATGCGGGTGAAGCCTGATAAAGGCAAGCGCTGCCTCGCCTGCGCTGGCCCCTGCTTGACAAAAGGGACGAATGGTTCGACATGCATCTTCTCGGCCGTGGTGCCGCTGTCGGGCTTGGGGCAAGACTCGAACCCCAAGGGGTTGCTAAGCTAAATTTCGTCGAGAAGGCGCTGGCGCTTGTTCTGGGACTCCTCGTCAGAGATGCTGCCGTCGTCTTTTAGCTCTTGGCTCTCGTTCGAAGTTCACGCGCATCGCCGACTTTTTCGCTACCGCCGCCGCTTGTCGATCGGCAGTTGGGTCGTGCGGTCTGCGACGGTGGTTTGGTCGGCCGCTAACACTGTTCCCCCGATAGCGATGAGCGCCAGTAAGCTCAGATTTGCTTTGATCTTCATAGCAGGTATCCGTTTTTCTTCCAGAAACTCACGTCGCCGACCCGAAGATATAACGATCACTTTGCTCTGTGCTGCCGAGTTCGCGCGACGGCGCCAAAGGCGACCCACGCGAGCGCAAACGACAGCACGAACGATACGACCAACAACGTATTGACCACGACATCGCTTTCGCCCTCGACGCCGCTCACGCCAAAAAAATCGAGCAGCGGATCGAACGCGTCCCATCCGTGACCGTTCGCCATCCAATGCCCGAACCACGGGCTGCGGCCAATCGCGGTGGCGATCGGAAATGCGAGAACGAGCGCTGCCAGCAGTTTATACGCCGATCTGAGAGGTCGATTTTTTACCGTCTGCACGCACAGCCAGGAGAAAAGAGTTTTTCAACACTATCGGCCGAATCCGGTCTGACGCAGACCTCGATCGATCGATGATCGCAGCCGATATCCGAAAGACATAAACCGATCCGCTCAGCCAAACCACGGCGGCATATCGTGTTTTACCCGAGAGTTGACGCGAGATCGCCAGCACCTACTATGTCCCTGAAGGGACGTGTGCAGGAGGTGTGCGCATGGATGCACCGAACCAGGAATTCGTGCTTGCGGGCAGCCTTGAAGAACTGAAGGCGCAGGGGCGGCTGGTTGTGCAAGGTGGCCATCGTCCGATCCTCGTCATCTACGACCGCGGGCGCGTCTTCGCCCTCGACAATCGCTGCCCGCACATGGGCTTCCCGCTCGAGCGCGGCAGCGTCGAGGACGGCATCTTGACCTGTCATTGGCACCACGCCCGCTTCGATCTTGAAAGCGGCTGCACCTTCGACCTATGGGCGGACGATATACCCGTCTGCGCGGTCGAGGTCCGCAATGGCGACGTTTGGGTAACGACCACGTTCGGTCATCCCGACCCCGCGGCGCACTGGCGTCAGCGGCTTGCGGACGGCCTCGCGCATGACCTCGATCTAGTCATCGCCAAGGCCGTGCAGGGTCAGTTCGCGGCCAATGTGCCGATGGCCGAGACTGTGCGGCAGGTGGCGCTGTTTGGGGCGCAGAACCGCGACGGCTGGGGCGTCGGTCTCACGATACTGACGGCGCTGGCCAATCTCTTCCCATTCTTGCCAGAGGACGAGGCCTATCTTGCCCTGTTTCATGGTGCGCGCCGCGTGGCGGCGGACTGCGCCGGCGAGGCGCCGCGGCGGGAACGTGCGCCGCTTGGAAGCCGGCCGGAGCCGGCCGCACTCAAGCGCTGGCTGCGTCTTTGGACAAGTGTGCGCCATCGCGAAGCGGGCGAGCGCACCCTGCTGACGGCGATTGCGGCCGGTGTCTCGCCCGCTGTGCTTGCCGATGCCCTGCTCTCGGCCGCGACCGAAAGGGCGTTTGCCGACACCGGTCATTCGCTCGACTTCATCAACAAAGCCTTCGAGTGCCTCGACCTGATCGGGTGGGACCACGCGCCGGCTTTGCTGCCTACTATCGTCGGCCAGATGGTGGCCGCCCGTGGCGCGGAGGAATCGACCGCCTGGCGCCAGCCCGTTGATCTTATTGCGCTATGCGAGGAATCAGCCAGCCAGATGCCGGAACTGTTCGCTGCCGCGCGCACCTTGCGTGGATGGTCGCACCACGCGGCGCTCGCCCGGGAGCTACTCGGAGACGATCCAGCGAAGATAATGGATGCGCTGAAGGCGGCGATCCGCTCAGGCGCAACACCTGCTGACCTGGGACGATCGCTCACTTACGGAGCGGTGCTGCGGGTGGCCCGCTTCGGCAATGCCAACGAGCACGCCGACTGGGAGACGGCGCACCACGTCTTTACCTACGCTAACGCGCTCCACGAGATGCTCAGGCGGATCGGGACCGCCGACATCGACGGTTACGCCACGGCCCTGCGCGCCATCATGCACGGAGCCATGGCGCTCTACCTTGCCCGCTATCTGAATGTGCCGCCGGCCCGCATCCCAGGTGAGGACAGCGAGCAACTCGACGACCTCCCTGCCGATGTTGAGACGATCCGCGCCGCGTTGCTCGATGCCTTCGACAGGCAGCGACAGGTTGATCTTGCCGCAAGGCTGGTGGCGCGACATCTCACGCTCGGCCATTCGCCACAGGCGCTGATCGCCACGCTTGCGCTTGCTGTGCTGCGCGAAGATGCTGGCTTCCATGCCTATCAGATGCTGGAGGCCGGAGTCCGGCAGTTTACCGCGTGGGGTAATACTCGCGAGGGCCGGCACGTCCTCATTGCGGTCGCCCGCTATCTCGCCGCCCATTCACCGACCGAACGCGGGGCGCTGCAGACAGCGGACATCGCCCGGCGCTTGATGCGGGGCGTCGCGATCCATGAGGGGGCTGAGCATCGTGACGACGCGTGCCGGTGATCGATGCCCGCAATGGATCGGAGTACAGCGAACTGGCGGTATCGACCCGAACCAGCCGTTGACGCCTTGGAGGCTGGCGTGACTCACATCGCAAATGTAGCGGTTTTGGCGACGGTGAACGGAATTGTCGCATCCCGGTTCTTCCGATGTTTTGCGCTGGTTCTTGTTGGCGCGATGGCAGCAACAGGTCCGGCGCAGGCTCAGTCCCCTTCGTTCGACTCATTTGCCGTGCCGCCCGGCAGCGCACCGCACGATGTTGCGCCAGAGCCTAATGGCACCGTCTGGTACACCGCGCAGGCGCAAGGGGCCGTCGGGAGGTTGGACCCGCGCAGCGGCAAGATCGACAGGATCCCACTCGGCAAGGGATCAGCGCCGCACGGCGTGATCATCGGTACCGATCGGGCAGCATGGATCACCGACGGCGGGTTGAACGCGGTCATACGCGTCGATCCCAAGACACTCGCCGTCACGCGCTTCCCGTTGCCCAAAGACCGACCGAACGCCAACCTGAACACGGCGGTCTTCGACAAGAGAGGGCACCTGTGGTTTACCGGACAAGGCGGAATCTACGGAGAGCTCGACCCGGCCACCGCCCGCATGCGCGTATTCAGTGCGCCGCGCGGGCCGGGCGCCTACGGAATCTGTGTCACCCCTGACGGCAGCCTGTACTTCGCTTCACTCGCTGGCAGCTACCTCGGCCGCATCGATCCGGTGAGCGGCTCGGCGCAGGTCATCGAGCCGCCAACACCGCAACAGGGAGCGCGCCGAGTATGGTCTGATTCGAAAGGACGCGCCTGGATCAGCGAGTGGAACGCAGGAAAGGTGGGAATGTTCGACCCGGCGACGCATCGGTGGCGCGAATGGAAACTGCCAGGCTCTGATCCGCATGTGTACGCGATATTCGTCGACGACAAAGATATCGTCTGGCTCAGCGAATGGAGCGCTAACGCGCTAGTGCGCTTCGACCCGCGAACCGAACGATTCGAGACGTTTGCGCTGCCGCGGCCACGCGCGAACGTACGTCAGATGATGGGCCGGCCGGGAGAAATCTGGCTGTCCGAATCTGGCACGGATCACCTGCTGCGCTACAGGTCTAATGTAGCGATTGTCGGCAACAAGTGACGCCACAGCAACCGTTACCCAGTCCAGGCAACTCCAATGACAGACGATTCCGATCGCCATCCTGATGCCAATCTCGACGAACCAAAGGGCCCTGGTGGCATGACGCTTCGGCAGATCCACGAACAGGTGCGGAAATCCGTCCAGCGTGACCGTGAGGCGCAGGCCGCGCACAACTCGCCCGCGCCGAAAACCCGATGGCAGCGATGGGTACGCTACGTATGGGGCCGGAGCGGGCGGCGCTAGCTGCTGTTGTGGCAAAAGGTTTTAAGAAGCTCAGAAGCGCACGGATGGCTGGTCAGCGTGTGACTGCCAATACCCGGCGGCTCGCGACCCGTTGCGGACCGTCGACTCAGCGCGGCATCTCCGGCGGCTTTCAAGGCACAACGGCCGTTCGTCGCCCCGCATAGGGAGACGGGAGTTCGAGCTTATGCACTCCGCGCCCGCGTGGGAAGGCCGCGATAAAAGAAAATCTTATGCCGTCGGCGCAGCTTCTTGCGTGGGTTCGCGGCTCGCCGCGCTTTTACGCCCGCCTGTCGTGCTGGGTTCCCCGACGCATCACAACCAGGGCGATACCTCCGAGGATTGCTGCCGAGGCCAACACGATTCGGATGGTCACGCTCTCTCTAAGAAATGCGACTGCGCCGAGCGTCGCGATCACCGGAACGCTCAACTGCACCGTGGCCGCGTTGCCGGCTTTCAGACCGGGCAACGCCGCGTACCAGATGGCGTAGCCAATGCCAGAGGCCACTGCACCGGAACCCGTTGCGTACCAGAAACCGGCGCAATCAATCGAAGCGTGGGTGGACATGGCGGCGCTTAGCGCAGCGGCAAGTGGGACTGCGCGCAGGAAGTTGCCGGCTGTCACCGCGGTGGGATTTCCTGCGCCCTTGCCGCGCAACGAATAGATGCCCCAAGCGACGCCGGCGCCGAGCATAAGGACAGCGCCTCCGGGAGGTGGCGCTGAGAGACCGGGAAGCAGCAGCCCGGCAAGGCCTGCCAACGCGCATGTCAATCCGATCCATTGCCGCCTATGGAAGCGTTCGCCCTTTCGGATGCCGTAGCCGATCATGGTCGTCTGCACGGCGCCAAACAGAAGCAGGGCCCCAGTGGACGCCGGCAGGATCAGGTATGCAAACGAGAACGCGGCCGCATAGGCGAACAGCGCCAGCGCCGACAGCCAGTTTCCGGCGCCGCCCAGCCTGCCGCCCCGGAGCCGCACTATCATCGAGAGCGTGATGGCGCCCGACACGATACGGACCGACGTAAAACTCGCTGCATCGATGTCGGTGCCCTTGAGGGCAAGCCGGCATAGCAAGGAATTCGCCGCAAACGCGACCATTGCAAGCAGCGTCAGCACAGAGACACGCACGGGCGACACAGAAATCCCCCAAAAACCCTTGACCTGCCTGATTTCTTCGGGCCATTCCAATCTAGGAGAACGGCCTCGTTCGCTTCGGTTGAACAACACCGCAGCTTGAACTCATCGGGCGTCAGGTACGCCAGGCTCGAATGTGATCGAATGCCATTGTAGTGGCGCCGCCACTGCTCGATCACCACTTTCGCCTCAGCTTGGGTGCGAAACCATTCGAGGCTCAAACACTCGTCGCGAAATTTCCCGTTGAAGCTTTCGTCCGCACCGTTTTGCCAGGACTTGCCGGGGTCGCTGAGCGCCATTTCCATACCGTTATCGGCGGCCCACTTCAGAATCGCTCGCGACACGAACTCCGGGCCGTTGTCTGAACGCAGGTAGCGCGGGGCGCCGTGAAGGCTGACCAGTTGCGACAGCACTTCGATTACGCGCCGCGAACGGATTGAACCTGCAACGTCGATCGCAAGGCATTCACGTGCGTACTCATCGATGACAGTCAGACACTTCAGTTGCTGGCTGTTGGCACATGCATCGAATACGAAGTCGTACGCCCAGACGTGCCGGGCTGCCGTCGCAGGCGTGGCCGAGGACGATATACCGACTCTCACTGAACTTCGTCGTCAGTCCGCGGGCCAATCCCGCTTTCGAAGCATAGCGAAATCAGTCGGTCGACAGTAGTGCGCGCCTCGCAATATCAGATCTCCCCGTTGACGGACCGATCTCAGATTGCTTTTCGCCGCTGAAACCGTTGCGCTTGCATGTCGGTTAGGGCGGAATCGCTTGAATTCGGCGTCTACATGAAAGAAATTAAAGTCTTGTGCATGATATGCCGTTACTATAGAAACTAGTCCTCCCTCAGAAAATCACCGGACAATTTCGCCGATGAAGAACGATGAGCACAAACTTTCCCTTTATCAAGAGAGACTAAGCAGAATCACCGTCACAAGTTCATCCGCGCGGGGCCAGCCCGAAGGTACGATCATCGCCGCTCAAAACTACCTGAGTCGCCTCGACCTTGCGATCCTCGGCGAGCTCAATGATTCAACTGACTTTGAGATGTTTTTAGAGCAGTGGACAAAGAGTTTATGTCGCCACCTAGAAACCAAAAGTTGGGGACACGCACGGAAATTCTTAAACATTTTCCTTTATTTGTGTTCGAGGGATTTCCAGATCCGAAAGAGGTATCGTTTGAATCGATTCGACAGGGCACTCGAGATCCCTCTGGACCGCCATGTTGCCGAAGGCCTTGTGGCCTTCGAACGATGTGTGGCGCATGGCACGAGGACGACGCTGACGTGGACAACGATAGGTGCCCTGGATAAGCAAAAGAATGCAGCTTTTCAGGCGATCGCTAGCACACTGGCGCGGCGGCTCAACTTGCATCGCGCCGAACTCGATTTGAAGCTGTGGCGGCGCCCCAAGCGTCAACGGAAGTTATGCATAGTGTGTCATGGTTAGCTTTGTCGATGAGATGCTGCTTCGATGACAAGTAACGAGCCCCGCGGGAACCCGTTGCCGGCCTCGGCTGTCAGTCCGACGGACGACGCCGGCCCCGCGTCGGAGATGTGTCCATCACTTCGCTTGTCGTTGTCTCATTCGCGAGACTGCGCCGAATACCAACCATGCGAGTGCAAACGACAGAACGAACGACACGACCAACAACGTATTCACGACGACATCGCCTTCGCCCTCGATCCCGATCACCCCAAAGAAGTTGAGCAGCGGATCAAATGCGTCCCATCCGTGACCGTTCGTCATCCAATGCCCGAACCACGGACTGCGGCCGATCGCGATGGCGATCGGAAACGCGAGAACGAGCGCCGCGAGCAGCGACACGAAAAATCGTTTCATTGGACGACCACCTTTCCGTAATAGAAAAGCTCCGTCCCAGGGATCTTCTCGGTCTTCTGCGAATGGAGGAAGGACCGCAATTGCTCGAACTGCGTCGGATGCGTGAGCGTGATGCAGCCGTCGCTTTCTCCGAAACGCTCGACAGACTCCCGTGTTTTCCAGGTGCGGCGATGAATCAGTTCAGCCTTGTACAAGCCGTTGATCGTTTCGGCGTGCGCCGAAAAAAGAACTAGCTCCATGAAATAAAAGATTTTGTGTGCGCCAGTGTGTGCCGCCGTGCATCGCGGTGTAACACATTTCATTGGTGGCTTGACTGGTCGCGCGCCGGTTTTCCGGCTGTCATGAGTTCGGTTTTCATCGCCTCCGGCAACGACGTTCGGCGAATGAGGTCTTTGTACAGATTCAGCAAATCCGAGTGCCCCGCTTGTTCGGCGCGCGCTAATCCACTCGTCCCATCCGCACTTCGTGCTGCGATGAGTTCCACCTTGACGGCGTCGGGGAGGTCGGAATGGCCTATTTGCTTGACGAAGCGCATGACTGTATAGGCGTCGCCGCGTTCCATGGCGTGAGCAAGCGCAGGCGTACCTTGAGCGTCCTTGGCAGCCAGCAGTTGCGACTTCATGGCCACCGGCAACGTCGAGTGCAGGATCGTTTTCATCAGGAGCCCGGCCGCTCCGGCGTTTCCAGACTTCGTCGCCCCCAATAACGCGGGTGTACCCTCGGAATTCTTTCCGTCCAGGAGGTCGACCTTTGCCTGTGCCGGGAGGTTCGCCTCCGCGACTACCTCGGCGAAGGTCTCGATGGCATCCCAACTGTTGTAATAGGGCACTTGCATCATGCTGTTGAACGTCGGTATGCCGGGCGCGATCATGGTTCCAAGCAGCTTGGCGTGCATATGCGGCGGCAGCCCCGCCTTGTCGAGCAAACGGCCGTATGCGCGCACGGCTTCGCTGTTGCCGTACGTAAGCGCCTGAGACAGCGTCGAAACGCCGGAAGCTTCTTTCGCTTCCAGGGTGTCCGCCAGTTTTACATGATCGATTTGTGCGAGCCCGGGCTCGCTCAGTTGAGCGGCGACGATATCGAGCGCTTCCGGTACGTTCTCGCGTAGGGCGAGGCCGATCCGCGCTTTGACGACGCCTACATCGGCGGCGGCCGATTCGCCCTCGAACCCGGCGGGCATGGTCTTCGACAGGATCGCCACCGCGGCGGTGTTGCAATAGCTGGCGCCAGGATCGACGAAATCGCGAAATGCAAGGCGCTCGAGCGATTGCAGATCGGTGACCCTGACTCGTTTATGCGTAACGGTATGGTTTGGATCGTAGACGGTTACGACGTAGATAGGTGTGCCTTTGTCGGGATCCGTTTTGACCTTTATCGTCATGGCCATGGCATGCCCCGTGTACGACTTCGCCCCTGTCTCACCAAATTCCGCCACATTCATGACGGCCGAGGCATGCGATTGCCCGGTGGCTTCCAGCTTCTTGAATGCGTTCGCCAGTGACGCGCCGAAACGATCGTTGTCCACGATCGCGCGACGCGCATCGGGACCCATCCCTGCGCCGTGAAGATAGCTGCGTGGCTGCAAATATTTGTCGCGCCACGCTTTGTCGACGAAATTATCGTAATGAAGCGGCCCAGAGATGGACAGCTTGTCGAAGTCGAACTTGCCGTCGTTGTCGTCGGAAGAAAGGCAATAAGCGAGGGCCAAGTGTCTGCACATCAGCTTGTCCGCATTAACGTCGGTCGGTTCCATGCCTTTTTCGAACGCGATCTGACCGTTCAGGTTGGTTAGCGGCCGTTCCGGCGAAAAGTAGGGCGCCTCCTTCGTCAACGGGGCGGCGGGATGCTCCGGAAACAGGGCCGAGAAGGTCCGCCGAGGAACGCGATAGCCTTCGTCGGCCATCTTTTGCGCACCGTGGGTGTGCAGCAGATGCTGTTCTTGCGGCGCGATCGTGCCCTCGCTCCAGGCATGGTATTCGAGCCGTTCCGCCGCTACGTTTCGGACTTCGAGGGGCAGTGTCGTATCGCCGATCACGCTCATAAAGTTGTCGAAGGCCTTCGCGTACTCGGGCCGCTCGTCGGACTGGTAGTACTGGGCCCGCGTGCGAATGAGCGCGGGAAACGATACTGCCGCACCTACGACAGTAACGCTCGGTATTGCGTTGGCGACTTGCTGCGACCGATGCACCTGCTGCTGCGAGGGGGAGTGTGTGCGCAAGCGTGCCTGCTGGACCGAGAGCCACATCGTCAGCGCTTCGCGGGCGACCGGCGTATCGCCTCGCATCGTTCGAGCAAGCTCCGTTTCGAGTTCGTCGCGCTGCTCAGGCGGCAAGCTCTTTGCGTACAGATATTGCTCGGATGCGGACTTCTTGAACCACCGCTTGGCGCGTTTGTCCGAGAGCGTCGCCATATCGACGACGGCCGTCTGTACGTCCCACGGTTTCTGGCGGGCCATCGCTCGCGGCGACACTTTGGGCGCGGGGCTCTGCAAAGCACCGGTGGTTGGCGGCGCGGCGGGCGTTTGCCTTTTGAACGGAGACAGGCATGCGAGCGGACCTGACAAAGCCCAGCGCGCATTCGACGAGGGGCGCGGAGCCGCTGGCGTCGCGGCGGGCGCCGCGGAGCGATCGGCCGGCAACGCTTCGGACGTGAGCATTGGTGCGGCCGAGTTGATAGGCGGGGGCACGCTGACCTCCAAGGTGTGATCAAGGCGAGTAACGGCGACTTACCGTGATCCCAGCGTACCGAAGCGGTGTTGCGGATTGCGTTGCACCATCCGCAGCGAAGTTCGGAATTGCGAACCTCGCAGATAACGTTTTCATTTCGCGCTCCTTGAACACGAAATTACTGACAGACGCCCTTAAAAAGCGCTATCCACCTTTCTTTAAGCTTCCAACGCCAACAATGCGAACGTCGCGAGCCAATGCTCGCCCATGTAATCGCCGGCGACATGAGGGAGCGCCGCGTTCAAATGCGTTTTAGCCGCTTCCTGCAGCACGACCTTGCGCGGGTCGCTGTCGGATAAGGCCGCTGCGATCGATCGCTGGCACCAAGCTCGGCTCAAGTTCAGCCCATCGAGATGGGCCATCTTGCCGTCGGTGCGATCGGTGACGATCGCAGGCGTGAACAACGTCGCCGGTTCGTGCTGCGCCAAACGAGGCAGGAACCGGTCGAACCACAGATTGAATGCATCGAACGGCAGCGCCCGGCGCATCAGTTCGGCTTCCATGAGCGCGGGCGATAGGAAGTCGTCTCCGCCGGGCTCCCACGCCTGGCAGTCGGCATCGCGCTTGTGCCAGCGCCACGCCGTTTCTTCGATGAGCACGGCTAACGGCGTGCGCCCCGTTTCGCGCGCGAACTCGAGCGCCAAGGCGAGTGCGAAGGCCGTGTTGAAATGCGTGCCGACGCGTATCGGATAAGTCGCCTTCGGCAAAAACTCCATGAAACGCTCGACGAAGAAGCCCGTCAGCGGCGCGAGCGCCGCCGCCCATCGCATGGCTTCGGGCGAGCGCATGGCGTCGAGTTGCCCGGCTAGCGCGAGCAGCCAGGCCCAGCCATACGGCCGTTCGAACCCGCGATTGTGAGGCAGGCTCAAATAGGCGAGTTCGCCCTTGACTTTCTCTTCCGTGAAATGCTCGTTGAGCACGTTGCGAATTTGCTGCGCTTGCGGCAGCCCCGGATACCGGTCGAGCAGGCGCACGAGCAGCCAATATCCATGCACGCACGAATGCCAATCGTAGCTGCCGTAGAAGATCGGATGCAACTCGCGCGGCGAGCGCACGTCTTGCGCGCTTGCGAGCGAATGCGCGAGTTTGTTCGGATACTCGCGCGTGAGATGGGACAGCGCTAGCGCGCCGAACTTCGCGGCGATCGCGGGCGTGAGACGCGCAGTCATGGCGCCTCCTTCGCCGCCGTTTCGTACCGGCGCATGGCTTCGGTGACATCGTCTTTGAGCCGGACCAGCGAGGCGAGCGCCGGCGAGGGCGGCTGCAAGGCGGCCCAAAGAATATCGACGAGACGCTCGGCCGTAACGTCGATGTCGGGCGTGCGATGCGCAAGCGTCGCATCCCACAGCACATGCTCCATCGGCCCGAACACCATGGAGCGCATTAAGCGCAGCGGCAAATCGGTGCGGATCTGGCCCGCTTGTTGCGCGTGCGACAACACGCGCATCAACGGGGCGGTATAGCGACGCTGCAGCGCCGTCAGCTCGGCACTGAGCTCGTGATGCTTGGCCCGTCCTTCAGACAATACGAGCGAGCACATTCCCGTGCCATGCACGAGCATCAAGCGCAAATGCGTCCGGACGATGAAGGCGAATTGCTGGCGGGCGCTGCCGTCGCGCGGCAGGCCGGTTTCGATGGCTGCGGTGATCTCGTCGTACCAATCGGCGATGACCCGAGCGCAGAGTTCGCGCTTGCCGCGGAAATAGCTGAAGACAGTCGCCTCCGACACGCCTAACCGTTGGGCAATCTCGGCGGTCGTCGCGCGTTCGTAACCTTTTTCCGAAAACACGTCGCGCCCCGCTTGAAGGATGTCCTTCACGCGTTGCTGAGATTTTCGCCCGGCCGGCTGGCGCCGCGCCCCGACGCCTTCGGCCTTCGATTCTTCCACGGTTTGAGTCGTATTCAACTTTGTCGCGCCCACTGGGTTGCTGGGCAGGATATTAGCACCACGGAACCCTGCATAAGATAGTGCAATCAAAAATGAGCGTTCCTCAAGAAAACTATTGACGCTTACGTAAATGTGGCGTGAAATGCGCGGTGATCGAGCGCATTTGACGCTCGCGGGCCGCGATCCGGCCTCCATCCGAATTCGAGGAGACATTCCCATGAGCAATGTGCCTGGTTTGCAGTTCGCGCTCGGCGAGGACATCGACATGCTGCGCGACACGCTTGCACACTTCGCCGCCAAGGAAATCGCGCCGCGCGCGGCGCAAGTCGACCGTGACGATCAATTCCCGATGGATCTATGGCGTAAGTTCGGCGAACTGGGCGTGCTCGGCATGACCGTCTCCGAGGAATACGGCGGCGCGAATATGG
Organism: uncultured Burkholderiaceae bacterium; assembly: GCA_966212065.1. Taxonomy (GTDB): domain Bacteria; phylum Pseudomonadota; class Gammaproteobacteria; order Burkholderiales; family Burkholderiaceae; genus Trinickia. The sequence goes on along the minus strand of CBIHOQ010000014.1, from coordinate 67,015 downwards.
GTTACACGGCGCATATGGTGGCGATGGAGGAGATTTCGCGCGCATCGGCGTCGATCGGCCTGTCCTACGGCGCGCACTCGAACCTGTGCGTCAATCAGATTCACCGCAACGGCACCGCCGAGCAAAAAAGCAAATATCTGCCGAAGCTCGTGTCGGGCGAACACATCGGCGCGCTGGCGATGAGCGAGCCCAACGCGGGTTCGGACGTCGTCAGCATGAAGCTGCGTGCCGAAAAGCACGGCGATCGTTATGTGCTCAACGGCACGAAGATGTGGATCACGAATGGCCCCGATTGCGACACGCTCGTCGTCTATGCGAAGACGGATGTCGAAGCGGGCGCGCGCGGCATCACGGCCTTCATCGTCGAAAAAGGCATGAAAGGATTCTCCGTTGCGCAAAAGCTCGACAAGCTCGGCATGCGTGGCTCACATACGGGCGAGCTCGTATTCGAAGGCGTTGAAGTGCCCGAAGAAAACATCCTCGGTCAACTGAACGGCGGCGTGAAAGTGCTGATGAGCGGCCTCGATTACGAGCGCGCCGTGCTCGCCGGCGGCCCGACCGGCATCATGCTCGCCTGTATGGATGCCGTTGTGCCTTACATCCACGATCGCAAGCAGTTCGGCCAGTCGATCGGCGAATTCCAACTGATCCAAGGCAAGGTGGCCGACATGTACACGACGCTGCAAGCCTGCCGCGCCTATCTGTATGCGGTGGGCCGCCAGCTCGATACCATCGGCAAGGAGCATGTGCGTCAAGTGCGCAAGGACTGCGCGGGCGTCATTCTCTATACCGCGGAAAAAGCCACTTGGATGGCGGGCGAAGCGATTCAGATCCTGGGCGGTAACGGCTACATCAACGAATATCCGGTCGGCCGCCTGTGGCGCGATGCGAAGCTCTACGAAATCGGTGCGGGCACGAGCGAAGTGCGGCGCATGCTGATCGGCCGCGAACTGTTCGCGGAAACGGCTTGATGCCGGCCCGCCCTTAAGACGCTTAAAACCCGCGTAAAACGCCTGAAACGCCTACAAGGCTTAAAACGCCTAAGACGTACGCCGCGAGACGGAGCATCGAACTTTATGCCGATCATCGAAAGCAAGTTGAACCCGCGCTCGGACGAGTTTCGAGCCAATGTGGCCGCGCTCGAAGCGGTCGTCGCCGATCTGCGTGCGAAGGTGGCCCATTTGGCGCTCGGCGGCGGCCAAGCCGCGCGCGACAAACACCTCTCGCGCGGCAAGCTGCTGCCGCGCGATCGCGTCGCGCAACTGCTCGATCCGGGTACGCCATTCCTCGAGTTTTCGCAGCTTGCCGCGTTCGGGATGTACCACGATGCCGCGCCGGGCGCCGGCATTATCACGGGCATCGGCCGCATTGCGGGGCAGGAGTGCGTGGTCGTCTGCAACGACGCAACGGTCAAGGGCGGCACTTACTACCCGTTGACGGTCAAGAAGCATGTGCGTGCGCAAGAGATCGCCTTTGAAAACCGGCTACCCTGCGTCTATCTCGTCGATTCGGGCGGTGCGAATCTGCCGAATCAGGACGAGGTGTTCCCCGACCGCGATCACTTCGGCCGCATCTTCTTCAACCAGGCGAACATGTCGGCCGCCGGCATCGCGCAGATCGCCGTCGTCATGGGGTCGTGCACGGCCGGCGGCGCGTACGTGCCGGCCATGAGCGACGAGTCGATCATCGTCAAGAATCAAGGCACGATCTTTTTGGGTGGCCCGCCGCTCGTGAAGGCGGCGACAGGCGAGGAAGTCAGTGCGGAAGATCTCGGCGGCGGCGACGTTCATACGCGGCTCTCGGGCGTCGTCGATCATCTCGCGCAGAACGACGCACATGCGCTCGCGCTCGCGCGCGGCATCGTCGGTAAGTTGAATCGCACGAAGCAGTCCCCCGTCGCCATGCGCGAGCCCAAGCCGCCGCGCTATGACGCGCAAAGCCTCTACGGCGTCATTCCCGTCGATACGCGCAAGCCGTTCGACGTGCGCGAAGTCATCGCACGCATTGTCGACGATTCCGAATTCGACGAATTCAAGGCGCGTTTCGGCACGACGCTCATCACGGGCTTCGCGCACATTTGGGGGCACCCCGTCGGCATCGTCGCGAACAACGGCATTCTGTTCTCCGAATCGGCGGTGAAGGGCGCGCACTTCATCGAGCTCTGCTGTCAACGCAAGATCCCGCTCGTGTTCCTGCAGAACATCACGGGTTTCATGGTCGGGCGAAAGTACGAGAACGAAGGGATCGCGCGCAACGGCGCGAAGATGGTGACGGCCGTTGCCACCGCGAAGGTGCCCAAGTTCACGGTCATCATCGGCGGCTCCTTCGGCGCCGGCAATTACGGCATGTGCGGCCGTGCCTATTCGCCGCGTTTTCTGTGGATGTGGCCGAATGCGCGCATCTCGGTCATGGGCGGGGAGCAGGCCGCCTCGGTGTTGGCTACGGTCAAGCGCGACGGGATCGAAGCGAAGGGCGGCACATGGAGCGCCGAGGAAGAAGAAGCGTTCAAGCGGCCGATCCGCGATCAATACGAGCATCAGGGGCACCCGTACTATGCAAGCGCGCGTTTGTGGGACGACGGCGTGATCGATCCGGCGCAGACGCGCGACGTGTTGGGCCTCGGGCTCTCGGCCGCGATGAATGTCCCGATCGAAGAGACGCGCTTCGGCGTGTTCCGCATGTAACGCCGGGCGACGGATAAGCAGGCAGCAGGTCAAGGAGACGGTCGATGCAATACAGCATGCTGGAAGTGGCGTTCGCCGGACATGTGGCGACGGTCACGCTCAATCGCCCCGAGGTGCGCAACGCATTCAACGAAACGACGATCGGGGAACTCACCGACGTATTCGGCCGGCTCGAGTCGCACGACGAGGTTCGCGCGATCGTGCTCGCGGCCAACGGTCCCGCGTTTTGCGCCGGGGCGGATCTGAACTGGATGAAGAAGATGGCGACCTTCTCCGACGAGGAGAACCGCGTCGACGCACGTCGCCTTGCCGATATGCTGTCGGCCATCTATTGCGCGTCGAAGCCTGTCGTTGCTCGCGTATCGGGCGATGCCTATGCGGGCGGTGTGGGCCTCGTCGCGGCCAGTGACATCGTCGTTGCAGTCGACAGCGCGCGGTTTTGCTTATCGGAAGCGCGGCTCGGCCTCATCGCGGCGACGATCGCGCCTTACGTCGTTCGTGCGCTCGGCGAGCGCGCATCGAGACGCTACTTTACGACGGCCGAGCCGTTCGATTGCGCGACGGCGCTGCGACTCGGGCTCGTGCACGAAGCTGTGCCGGCCGATGAGCTGGACGGCGCGGTGCACAGAATCGCGGCTGCACTCTGCGCGAACGGTCCGCACGCCGTACGCGAATCGAAGCGCCTTGTTCAGGACGTCGCCGGCCGCATCATCGACGAATCGTTGATCGACGACACCGCGCGCCGCATTGCGCGTATTCGCGCGAGCGAGGAAGGGCGTGAAGGTGTCGCATCGTTCCTAGAAAAACGCGCGCCCGCTTGGCGCGATTGACCGCGCTTGCACTGCACCCGCGGTTGCGTCCGCAGCTGCCACCGATTGCCGCTCCATTGCGAGATTTTTCATGTTCAATAAGATTTTGATAGCGAACCGCGGCGAGATTGCTTGCCGTGTGGCTGCGACGTGCAAGCGGCTCGGGATGGCCAGCGTTGCGGTGTATTCGGATGCCGATGCCAATGCCAAGCACGTCGCCGCCTGTGACGAAGCAGTTCATATCGGCGGCGCCGCGGCGAACGAGAGCTATCTGCGCATCGAGCGCATCATCGATGCTGCGTTGCGTACCGGGGCTGAAGCCATTCATCCGGGGTATGGATTTCTTTCGGAGAACGAAGCGTTCGCGCAAGCTTGCGAGGCGGCGGGGCTCGTCTTCATCGGGCCGCCGGTCTCCGCCATCGCGGCGATGGGATCCAAGGCTGCGGCGAAAGCGTTGATGCAAGCGGCCGCCGTGCCGCTCGTGCCCGGCTATCACGGAGATGATCAGAGCCCGGAACTACTGCAGCGCGAAGCCGATGCCATCGGCTATCCGGTTCTGCTCAAGGCGAGTGCGGGCGGCGGCGGCAAGGGCATGCGTGTGGTCGAGAAGCGCGACGATTTTCCGGCTGCGCTGGCATCGTGCAAACGCGAGGCCGCGGGCAGCTTCGGCAACGATCGCGTGCTGATCGAAAAGTATCTGCAGCGTCCGCGCCATGTCGAAGTCCAAGTGTTTGCCGATCGGCACGGCGGCGCCGTCTACTTGTTCGATCGCGATTGCTCGGTGCAGCGCCGCCATCAGAAGGTGCTCGAAGAGGCGCCTGCACCGGGGCTCTCCGATGAAGTGCGCCGGTCGATGGGCGAGGCGGCAGTCGCCGCCGCACGCGCCGTTTCATATGTTGGCGCGGGTACGGTCGAATTCATCATGACCGACAGCGCGTTCTACTTCATGGAGATGAACACGCGGCTGCAGGTCGAGCATCCGGTCACGGAAATGATCACGGGGCAGGACCTCGTCGAATGGCAGTTGCGCGTAGCGGCCGGCGAGCCATTGCCGTTGCGGCAGGATCAGTTGCACATCGACGGCCATGCGATCGAAGCGCGCGTGTATGCCGAAAATCCGGCTCGCGGGTTCCTGCCTTCCACGGGCACGCTCAAGTATCTGCGTATGCCCGAGGGCGTCGAGTTCTCGATCGGTGCGCCGTTCCGAGCGCCCGTTCGTATCGACAGCGGCGTGCGCGAGGGCGATACGATCACGCCGTTTTACGATCCGATGATCGCGAAGCTGATCGTGCATGGCGCTACGCGCGAGGAAGCACTGTCGCGCATGACCCGCGCGCTGCGGGGATGCGAAGCGGTCGGTCCGCAAACCAATGTTGCGTTCCTGCGCCGGATCGTCGAAAGCAAGCCGTTTGCCACGGCCGATCTCGATACCGGCCTGATTGAGCGGCACCATGCCGAGTTGTTCGCGCCCGTCGACCGCCCTTTTAAGGAAGCGCTGGCGCTGGCTTGCGGTGCGTTATTGACGCGCGAGGGCGGTATGGCGCATGGGGCGTCGCCTTGGGATGCACTCTCGCATTGGCGCTTGAACGGCAGCTATCGGCAAACGATCGAATGGCGCGATGTGGAGAACGATGCTGCGTTCAAGGTCGTCTATTCGCGCGAGAGCGATTCGTGTTTGCTGGAGCATGACGGTACGAGCGAAACGTTCGATTGGTGGCGAGGCAGCGAGCCGCATACGTTCGGTGCGCGTTTCGGTGACTTGCGCGTGGCGGGGCGCGTGTTTCTCGATGGCGATGTCTTCCATGTCTTCTGCCATGGCTCCGCGCTTGCGTTCGAATGGCAGAACCTGCTTGCGCATGCAGCCGATGCCGAGCATGGTGAGGGGCGGTTGACTGCGCCGATGCCGGGGAAGGTGATCGCGGTGCTCGTGGAGCCGGGCGCTGTCGTCGAAAAAGGTGCGCCGCTGATCGTGATGGAAGCGATGAAGATGGAGCATACGATCGGCGCCCCGGCCGCGGGTAAGGTGGCCGAAGTGCTTTATGGGGTCGGCGATCAGGTGGCCGATGGCGCGCAATTGCTCGTCATGGAGACGCAGGCCGCGGGTTGAAACGATGCAAGGCCGCGTTGCGACGTCGCGCGCCCCGCACCTACTGCAGCGTTCCCCACCGATCGACGGCCGGCTCGGCTGACGACCATTTCCAGCCGGTATTCTGCCGGCAAGCTGCGGCAATAAACCAGTCGGCTTTCGAATCCGGCTTGTCGCCGTCGACAACCGAGAACGCAAACTCCTTGCAACTCACCAGCGCGGTATCGAATACGCGAGTCACGCGCACTTCGCCGTGACCGTTTTCGATCGGCAAGGTGTGCTTGACCCGCCATGGCTTCGACTCGCCGACCGGTATTTCGCCGACCAGCGCCGCGATCGCATCCTGCTGCTCTCGATGCATGGCACGCATGTAGCGGTTGACCGCTTCATCGGTCGCAGCCTGTACCGCAATGCCCACACCGATCCCGATCGCCGGATTGGCGGTCACCGCACCCGTCGCCACACCGGCCACCGCGCCGCTTGCCGCACCGATCGACGCGCAACCGCTCACGACGATGCCTGTACCCGCGCATGCAAGCGCGAGCGCGATCAGCGTCATACGCGCGCTCATTGCAATGCACCCCAGCGTTCAGTGGCCGGTTCGGCCGATGCCCACTTCCATGCGTTGCCGTCGCGGCAGATCGAAGCAACGTAGAACGCAGTCGATGCCGGCTTATCCTTCGTCGCATCTTCATCGACGGAGAAGACGATCTCCTTGCAGTCGAGCGCACCGCTACTGATCACGCGGCTCACGGTCACACGGCCGTGCTGATCGGCCTCGATCGGGACCGAGTGCTTGACGACCCACGGTGCGACCGCGCCCACGGCAAGCGGTCCCGCGGCGACGGCGATTTTGTCTTGCGTATTCCGATGCACCACACGTTCCGTGGCCTGCACGCCCGCTCTCGCTGCTGCGACGGCGCCAAGGCCGATGCCGGTTGCAACCGCTGCATTGCTCGTGACCTTCGACGCGACCGCCGCGCCAGCGATACCCGCGCCCGCCGTAGCGCCCTCGGAATACATCGAACTACAGCCATTCAGATCGACGATGGCGGCTGCCGCGATGACGGTAGCCGCAAACCGGCGCATTGCGTTTTGCATATTCTTTGCCTCTTGCCCCTGATGTCTTCTCTATCTTCGATGAGCGCTTAGCGCCAGCCCAGCACGATCCAAGCACGAAGCACGCCTTCGGGTGTTCACGCCGACGATCGAAACTAGCGGACCAGCCGCAGCGCGCCGCGCATGTTGCCGCGGCATTTTGCAGTAAGGGCTTTCAAACGGGGACGAGAGAATTGCAAAAAATTGCAAACGGGAACTTAATGCGTCCGCGCAGACGTGTTGCGCAGACGGCGAAGCCTGCTTCAGGAAGCGCTAGCGCATCGATGGTCGAGCAAGATTTCGGCTGACCCAGTGCCGCCGTCGGCATCGAGACTGCTGTTGACGATCAGCCATCCGGCTTGTTCGGCGGACGGCCCGGCGCCCGTGACGAGGATCGTTTGCATGGCCATCGCGCTTGGGTTTGTGGCATCGCGGGCGACGATGTCGAAAGGATTGAAATCGAACGCAGGCCCAGGCACGTGCATGACGCGATAGCGCGTGCCGTCGATCGTCAGCGAACGCCAGACGCGAGGCGGATCGCTTCGATAGGGGGCAAGGGCCGCGACCGCATCGGCACGCATGCAGTCGATATGGATATGCAACTGCTCCTGCGAGCGGCGCATGGCCGAATTGATCTCGAGGCCGATTTGATCGTCGGGGAGCGCGCTACGATGGGCGTTTGTCAGCGCGGCTTCGACATAACGGCGGGCACCCCACGCGTCGGCCCAATAATTCGGGGCGTCGGGTTGGAGAAGGCGAGGGCTTTCAATGCCCGAAATGCGATCGCTCGGAATCAACAAATGCTGCGCCACGCCCGACCGATCTTTTAGTAAGGCGAAATGGCCAGGCAGATCGACATCGGCACAGATGCCCGTCGTGCCCTTCGTGCGCGCAGCGGGCACGCAATCGACGCTGACAATCTGCCAAAGCGCGTTGGGGTCGGCTGCAGCGAGTACCGAGCAGCCGGCCGCGAACAAGGCGGCGCAGGCCGCGAGAACGAAAGAGCCGCGACGCCGTTTGAGCATCGCCGATATGAAGGAGAGGAACGTCAGCGGGTCTGACATGGCCGGTTGCGCGTGTGTTGCAGGGGCAAAGCGCGGCCATTCTGTCACGAAACGGAAAAGGGCGGCACCGAACGCGCCGGTGCCGCCCCTAGGCCTGCCGCGAGGGCGGCGGCCCGGCTCGGGAAAACTCAGTAAGCTCAGAACACCTTCGTGACCGTCGCGAAGAAGGTCGTTTTCAACGGGTTCGATACGGCAATGTTGCCTGACGAATCTTTTGCGCCCGTCGTGTAGCGGTCGTAGACGTTCGTCGCACCCCAGGCTTTCGTCACGGCGCCGGTCACCGTCCAGCCGCCGTCGAATGTCTTTGAAACGGCCACCTTCCCGTCCTGCCAGTTGTAGGCCGAGAAGTTTTGCACGCGTTCCCAGCCGTAATGCAGCAGCAGCGCGAAGCCGTGCGTCAGGTCGATGTTCGTATTCAGGTCGAGGTAGCCCGAGCCGCGGCTGCCCTTGCCACTGCCGATACCGAGCGATTGACTGTCATAGCCGAAGTAATTCGGCGTATAAGTGAGCCAATACTTGGCCGTGAACCACTTGTAGGTCAGCGCTGCCACGAACTCGCCGTAGTTGTAGCTCGTATTGGCCGCCGACATACGCGCACCCGGGTACACGTAGTAGTAGACGGTACCCGTGTACGACAGATCGCCTAGCGCGCCGCCGTAACCGCCATACAGGTCCCATTCGACGGTGCCGCCTTCGATGAACTTACTGCTGACGCTCGACAGCCAAGTCCCGACGAAGAGCCCACTCGAGTGCGCGTAATCGATGCCGCCCTGGATCGCGGGTTTGCCCCACGTTTGCTGGAAACCGCGCGAAACGTATTGCGACGCCAGCGTGACGTTCGCGGTAAGCGGCGAGGCGGCCGGTGCAGCAGGCTGTGCGCTGGCCGCCGAAGCAGCGGGCGCCGCGGCATCGGCCGGTGCGGCGGCGGAGCTCGCAGCGGGTGCGCTTGCGCCCGTGCTGCTGGGGTCGGCCGCCTGTGCAAGGGCGACCGGCGCGTAAAGCGATCCGACCAATAGCGATAGCGCCGCGCCGCCGAGGGCGGCGGACGCTAGGCGTGAGTGCGTCTTAGGGTGAGTCATGTTCGCTCCGTCGTCGTTTTATCTGATTCCCCTCGGTCCGCTTATCTCTCGTCGAATCGGGTGCGGATCCGGTTGGCTGAGTATTGCCAGCCGATATGCGCGGTGCGTGTGGGTTTTCGGACGGGAATCTGTCGTTTCGCGACATGAGTGTCGAGCGTGGGGCGGTGAATCAGGCCCGGAGCCTTATGCTACGGGGCTGGGCGCGACCCGTCGTAGTCCGGCCGCGACGCCTGTGTCGCATTTTCGCAAGCGTGCGTCGGAATTCGTCGGCTACCGAGGCTTTTTTCTGGCAACTATGTAGGCAGACTGTGCAGGCATTGTCCTGCCGCAAGGAGACGGAAGAAATGAGTTCATCGAAGGTGAGGGTGCAAGGGCTCTGCAAGGTGTTCGGCGCGAACCCGAAGCAAGCGCTCGACATGCTGGCCGCCGGCTCGACCAAGGACGAGATCTTCGCTCGAACGGGCCAGGTCGTGGGCGTGCACGACGTTTCGTTCGACGTTCCGGAAGGCGAGATATTCGTGCTCATGGGGCTGTCGGGCTCGGGGAAATCGACGCTGATTCGGCTGATCAACCGCCTCGTCGATCCAACCGCCGGCCAGGTGCTGATCGACGGGCGCGACATTGCGTCGGCGCGACGCCGCGACCTGATCGCACTACGTCGAACAGACATGAGCATGGTGTTTCAGTCGTTCGCGCTGATGCCGCAGCGTACCGTGCTCTCGAACGCTTCGTTCGGCCTGGAAGTCGGCGGGATGGGGCGCAAGGAGCGCGAGGCGCGCGCGATGACCGTACTCGAACAGGTGGGCCTGGCGCCTTTCGCGCATAAGCTGCCGGCCGAGCTATCGGGCGGCATGCAGCAGCGCGTCGGTTTGGCGCGTGCGCTGGCTGTGAATCCTTCGCTGATGATCATGGACGAAGCCTTCTCGGCACTCGATCCGCTCAAGCGCAAAGAGATGCAGAACGTGCTGCTGCAACTGCAAAAAGAGCAACGCCGCACGATCATGTTTGTCTCGCACGATCTCGAAGAAGCGTTGCGCATCGGCAATCGCATCGCAATCATGGAAGGCGGCTGTCTCGTGCAACTCGGGACGCCGCAGGAAATCATCAGCAATCCTTCGAACGACTACGTGCGCGCCTTCTTCGAAGGCGTCGACACGAGCCGCTATCTGACGGCCGGCGATTTGATGCAGACCGATGCCGTGCCGCTCGTGCGCCAGTTCGATGCGGCCGGCGTGGCCGCATCGCTGAACGGCAGCGCCAATTACGCCTTCGTACTCGACGCCCAGCGCAAGCTCCGCGGCTCCGTGACGCGCGAGGTGCTTGGCAGCGACGGCCCTCGTTTGGCGCAGGTGGAGTCGATCGCGCGCAACGCAACGCTCGATCAAGTCGTGTCGCGCGTCGTCGCGCATGCGCACGCGCTGCCCGTCGTCGATGATGACGGCTGCTATTGCGGCTCGCTGGATCGTGCTGTCGTTCTTCAAGCCATCACCCGTACGCGAGGCTCAAATGTCTGAACTCATTCCACTCGGCACTTGGGTCGACCAATCGGTCCACTACCTACTCGATCACGACAGCCAAGCGTTCGACACGGTCGGTCGCGGGATCGAATGGCTCGCCGCGCTCGTCGAGCACGGCTTGCAGATCGTCCCCATGTGGGCGCTGATGGCATTCTTCATCGGCGTGGGGCTTTGGCGTGTCGGCTGGCGCTTTGCCTTGTTCACGACGCTTTCGCTATTGCTGATTTACGCAACCGGTTTCTGGGATCAGACGGTCGTTACGCTCGGATTGACGCTTTCGTCTACCTTGATCAGCCTCGCATTGGGTATCCCGCTCGGTATTTGGACGGCGAAGAATAAACATGTCGCGCTCGTCGTGCGGCCGATCCTCGATTTGATGCAGACGATGCCGGCTTTCGTCTACCTGATTCCCGCGGCGATGCTGTTCGGGCTCGGCCGCGTTCCCGGTATTTTGTCGACGGTGATTTTTGCCATGCCGCCCGCCGTGCGCTTGACGAGTCTCGGCATTCGCCACGTCAACCGCGAAATCGTGGAAGCGGGGCAAGCGTTCGGCTGTACGCCGTGGCAGTTGCTCTACAAGGTCCAGTTTCCGAACGCATTGCCTTCGATCATGCAGGGCGTCAATCAGACGATCATGATGGCGTTGTCGATGGTCATCATCGCGTCGATGGTCGGCGCGGGCGGCCTCGGCAATGACGTACTGGCCAGTATTCAGCGGCTCGATATCGGGCTCGGCTTCGAAAGCGGTTTATCGGTCGTGCTGCTCGCGATCATTCTCGATCGCCTCACGGAGAGTTTCGGCCGTACGCCAGGAACGGCCCTCGCGCCGCGCTTCAAAGGGTTGCGCAGCGTGATGCGGCTGCGCAACGGCGCACGGCAGCCCGCAACGCTGAGCTGAGCGGAGCGAGGGCACGCATGACGCCGGCCACCGTGATGCAGCCTGAAGTCGCAGAGTCGATGCCCGTGCATTTCGGGTTTCTGACGCTGCCGAATTTCTCGATGATCGCTTTTACGAGCGCCGTCGAGGTCCTGAGGATGACCAACTACGTCGGCCGGGCGACGCACTATCGATGGTCTGTCGTATCGGCCGACGGCGTGCCGGTGCGAGCGAGCAACGGCGTGACGGTGACGCCTACGAGGACGATCGAGGAGGTCGGTGTTCCCGACGTCCTCATCGTTTGCGGCGGCACGCAGATCCGCAGTGTCGTCGATACCCGCGTCAAGGCGCTGCTGGCCGATCTCGGCGAACGCGGCGTGCCGCTCGGCGCGCTTTGTACGGGCGCTTACGCGCTGATGAGCGCCGGCTTACTCGACGATTACCGCTGCACCGTGCATTGGGAAGACATGTCGGCGCTGCATGCCGAATTTCCCCGCGTGAAATTCACGGACGAACTCTTCGTCATCGACCGCGACCGTCTGACCTGTACGGGGGGTACCGCACCGCTCGACTTGATGCTGCATTTGGTGGGCCAGCGGCTCGGCCGCAATCTCGCCGCCCAGGTCTCGGCGCAATTCATCCTAGAGCGGATTCGCAGCGCGTCCGATCATCAACCGATCCCCGTTGACGCGCGCATCGGCTTTTCTCGGGCGGAACTGATCGAAGTCGTCCGGCTCATGGAAGCCAATATCGAAGAGCCTTTATCGCTCGAAGAATTGGCGCGGCTTGTGAGACTGTCGCAACGCCACTTGCAGCGCATGTTCAAGGTGTACCTCGAGGTGTCCCCGACCCATTACTACCTCTCGTTGCGGCTGCGGCGCGCGCGCGATTTACTGCGTACGACCGATGCGTCGATCGCACGGGTCACGATGGTCTGCGGTTTCCAATCCCCGTGCCATTTCAGCAAGGCCTATCGCGCACAGTTCGGCTATGCGCCGAGCCGAGAACGCCGGCAAACGAATTGATGCGAGGGCGTTGCCTTGCCTCGCAGGCGTCCTTGCATTCTTGTAGGTGTTCTAAAAAGCGGCGATAAGCCGACATGACATAACGTGCGAACAGAGGAGTATTCGATGAACCAACGCTTGATGAAAGCCGGCTGGGCCGTGGCGCTCGGGGCCCTGATGACGACGAGCGCCTACGCGGCCGATCCGGCGGTGTGCCGGGACGTGCGCTTTGCCGACGTGGGCTGGACGGACATCGCGGCGACGACAGGGCTCGCTTCGGCTGTCTTCCAAGGGCTTGGTTACCACCCGACGAAGACGATCGCTTCGGTGCCGATCACGTTCGCCGGCATCAAGAGTAAGCAGATCGACGTATTCCTCGGCTACTGGTCGCCGACGATGGATCCGATGATCGAGCCGTTCGTCAAAGCCAAGCAAATCGAAGTGCTGTCGACGCCGAACCTGACCGGCGCGAAGTACACGCTGGCCGTGCCCGATTATGTTTATAACGGTGGCCTCAAGACATTTGCCGACATTCAAAAGTACGCCGATAAGCTCAACGGCCGCATTTACGGCATCGAACCCGGCAACGACGGTAATGCGCTCATCAAGAAGATGATCGACGGCAATCAGTTCGGGCTCGGCAAATTCAAGTTGGTCGAGTCGAGCGAGGCCGGCATGCTCGTGCAGATCAATAAATCGATTCGCGAAAAGCAGTGGATCGTGTTCCTCGGTTGGGAACCGCATCCGATGAATGTGCAGATGAAGATCGATTATTTGAGCGGCGGTGACGACGTGTTCGGCCCGAACTACGGTGAGGCGAAAGTCTTCACGGCCACGCCGCCCGATTACGCGGCGCGCTGCCCGAATGCCGCGAAGCTCGTGTCTAACCTGCGTTTCACGACAGACATCGAGAATCACGTGATGATGCCGATCATGGACAAGCAAGACCCGAACAAGGCGGCGGCCGCTTGGCTGAAGAAGAATCCGCAGGTGCTCGATAAGTGGTTGGCGGGCGTGACGACGCTCGACGGCAAGGATGGGCTTACCGCGGTGAAGTCGTATATCGCCACGCATTGATTGAACGCGGCCGGCGGATCACGCGATGAGAAATGCCCCGGGCGGTGAACTGACCCGGGGCATTTTTATCAGCAACAAGATCGGCAACAAGATCAGCAACAAGCCGTCACGACATTGCGCCCGACGCCGTGAAGTACGCTTCGTCTTCCTTATCGGCTGCTTCACTGCCTGCGCGCTGTTCGCGAAACGCCACCGGCGGCATCCCGTACTGCTTGCGGAACTCCCGGCCCAGGTGCGACGCATCGGAAAAACCGCAACTCGACGCGATGTCCGCAACAGTTCTATCCGAGCTCGTCAGCAGCCATGCAGCCGTGCGCAGCCGCACGTGCTTCGCGAACGTCTGCGGTGTTTTACCCGTCTGCGCTTTGAAGAGCCGTTCCAACTGACGCGGCGAGAGATCGAGCTTACAGGCAAGCTCTTCGAGCGGTAGCCCCCGCCCGACATGCTGCTCCATCAGCAGGATCGCGCGCTTGATCTTCGGATGCGTGGCGGGTTCGAGTCCGGGCGGATGGGGCTGTGGCGCATTGCCCTTCTGCATCTCGCCGACGAGCAGGATGCGCAACGCCTTCTGCACGGTCGCGTGATCGAAATGCCGCAGCAAGATGGCCGCCGCAACGTCGATCGATGCGCGGCCGCCCGAGCAGGTGATGCGTCGCCGGTCGATGACGAAGAGGCGATCGGCCACGAGCATGTCGGCGTTCGCGGACGGAAAGCGCTCGATGAAATCCCAGTAGTGAAACCAGCTAACGCAGACTCGATGGCCTTCGAGCACGCCGGCCCGCATAAGCGTGAAAACCCCCGTGCAAATGCCGACGATCGTCGCGTTGTTGCTCGCTGCGCGGCGGATGAAGGCGAGCGTTTGCTCGTCGGCCTGAGGGCTCGAATGCAGCAGCCCGCCTACGACGACGATGTAATCGAAAGGCTTAGCCTCGTCGAACGTTTCCCAAGGGGTGATCTGAATGCCGCAACTCGCACGCACGGGCGCGAGCGTCTTGCCGACAACGCTCCACGCGCACCGCACGGGTTTGCTGAAATCGCTGTCGTCGGCCGAGAGCCGCAGCATGTCGACGAAGCCGGAAAACGCCGTCAGTGTGAAATTGGGCAGCAGCACGATCCCGAAGCGAATGCGCTCTCGGGAGACGGGCGTAATGAGCGGTGACGGTTCGACGGCGTTCATACAAGTAAAGAGTAGGGGCGCAACCAACGGTACGCAGCCCAAGCGTGGCTGACGGCGCTGCCGGGCGTTTGTGTTTTTCCGCCGCCAATCATAGTGAAAACGCACGCCATGGTCGATGGAGCCGGCGTTTGGCGACGGCATCACACTGCGATGCCGTTTTTGTTCTATCGAGAGATTCTACGCTTTGGTGTACTGGCGTCCATGCGTAGCGGCACGAATGCCGCGCAAATGTTCCCCTTCAACCCCACTCTTTCCGAGGCAGCCTCCATGAACGTCAGCGTCTTCGACCTGTTCAAGATCGGCATCGGCCCGTCCAGCTCGCATACGGTTGGGCCGATGATCGCCGCTTGCCGCTTCGTATCGCACGTGGAAGACGCCAACCTCCTCGTTTATGTGCGCCGCATCAAAGTGGAGCTGTACGGCTCGCTCGGCGCAACCGGCAAGGGCCACGGCACCGACAAAGCGGTTTTGCTCGGCCTCGAAGGCAATCTTCCCGATACGATCGATCCCGATGTGATCGAGCCCCGGCTCGCGGCGATCCGTTCGAGCAAGACGCTGCGGTTGATGGGCGGCACCGAGATCCGTTTCGACGAAAAAGAGGATCTGTCGTTCTACCGCCGGATGATGACCGGCACGGCGCTCGTCCATCCCAACGGCATGCGTTTTCAAGCCTTCGACGAAAACGGACAGCTGCTCGTCGAGAAAGAGTATTACTCCGTGGGCGGCGGCTTCATCGTCAACCGCGACGGCGATCGCGTCAACGGCGTGCGCGCCGTCAACGAGGTGCCGCACCCGTTTCGCACGGGCGCCGACTTGATGCGTGCGTGCGAGGCCAACGGGTTGTCCATTGCCGAAGTTGCCTTACAGAATGAATGCGCATCGCGCTCGCCTGCCGAGGTGCGCGAAGGATTGCTGGCGATTTGGCGCGTGATGGCCCGTTGCGTCGAGCGCGGCTGCCGCACCGAGGGCGAGCTGCCGGGACCGATGCGCGTGAAGCGCCGCGCGGCGGAACTCTCTAAGCATTTGCGCGCGCGTTCCGAGGAATCGCTGCGCGATCCGCTCTCGATGCTCGATTGGGTCAATCTCTATGCGATGGCCGTCAACGAAGAGAACGCCGCGGGCGGGCGCGTCGTCACGGCGCCGACGAACGGCGCGGCCGGCGTGATTCCAGCCGTACTTCATTACTACGTCAAGTTCGTGCCGGGCGCGAACGAAGACGGGATCGTCGAGTTCCTGCTGACGGCCGCGGCGATCGGCATCATCTACAAAGAAACGGCATCGATTTCGGGCGCCGAAGTTGGCTGCCAAGGCGAAGTCGGCGTCGCATGTTCGATGGCTGCGGCCGCACTCGCCGCAGTCATGGGCGGCACGCCCAAGCAGGTCGAAAACGCCGCCGAGATCGGCATGGAGCACAACCTCGGCATGACGTGCGACCCCGTCGGCGGGCTCGTGCAGATTCCTTGCATCGAGCGCAATGCGATGGGCGCGGTCAAGGCATTGAACGCGTCGCGCATGGCGCTCAAAGGCGACGGACAGCACTACGTCTCGCTCGATTCGGTCATCAAGACGATGCGCGAGACGGGCGCCGACATGAAAACCAAATACAAGGAGACGTCGCGCGGCGGGTTGGCCGTGAACGTCATTGAATGCTAATCGACCCTTCGGGACCACCGCTATGAGCCGCTTTTCAATATTCAGTCTGGTGCGCAACGGGTTGTCGTACCACGAGCACTGGGAGCGCCAGTGGCGCAGCCCGGAACCCAAGCGTGAGTACGACGTCGTCATCGTGGGCGGCGGCGGCCATGGGCTCGCCACGGCCTACTACTTGGCGAAGGAGCACGGCGTGCGCAACATCGCCGTGCTCGAAAAAGGATGGATCGGCGGCGGCAACACCGCACGCAATACGACCATCATCCGCTCGAATTACCTGTGGGACGAATCGGCCGCGCTCTACGAAAAAGCGATGAAGCTGTGGGAGGGACTCTCGCAGGACGTCAACTACAACGTCATGTTCAGCCAGCGCGGTGTGATGAATCTTTCGCACACGCTGCAAGACGTGCGCGACACGATGCGGCGCGTCAACGCGAACCGCCTCAACGGTGTCGATGCCGAATTCCTGACGCCCGAACAGATCAAGGAAATCGAGCCGACGATCAACCTAAACGCACGCTATCCGGTGCTGGGCGCCTCGTTCCAGCGACGCGGCGGCGTGGCACGGCACGATGCGGTGGCCTGGGGCTTCGCGCGCGGCGCGGATGCCCACGGCGTCGACATCATTCAGAACTGCCAAGTGACGGGCATTCGTCGCGACGGCGGCGCGGTCGTGGGCGTCGATACGGTGAAGGGCTTCATTAAGGCGAAGAAGGTGGCCGTCGTCGCCGCGGGCAATACGACCACGCTCGCCGATATGGCCGGCGTGCGTCTGCCGCTCGAAAGCCATCCGCTGCAGGCGCTCGTCTCGGAACCGATCAAACCCGTCGTCAATACGGTGGTGATGTCCAACGCGGTCCACGCGTACATCAGCCAATCCGATAAGGGCGATCTCGTGATCGGCGCTGGCATCGATCAGTACACGGGCTTTGGGCAGCGCGGCAGCTTCCACGTCATCGAAGGCACGCTCGAAGCCATCGTCGAAATGTTCCCCGTGTTTTCGCGCGTGCGCATGAACCGGCAGTGGGGCGGCATCGTCGACGTGTCTCCCGATGCTTGCCCGATCATCAGCAAGACGGACGTGAAGGGGCTTTATTTCAACTGCGGATGGGGGACCGGCGGCTTCAAGGCGACGCCCGGCTCCGGATGGGTCTTCGCTCATACGATTGCGAACGATGCGCCGCATCCGCTGAATGCCCCGTTTTCGCTGGACCGGTTCTACACGGGCCACCTCATCGACGAGCACGGCGCCGCTGCCGTCGCGCACTGATGCACTGCACTGAGCAAGGAGAATGACATGTTGCTGATCGAATGCCCTTGGTGCGGGCCGCGCGCCGAAAGCGAATTCTCTTGCGGGGGTGAAGCCGATATCGCTCGCCCGCTCGAGCCCGAGAAACTGAGCGATCGCGAGTGGGGCGATTATCTCTTCATGCGAAAGAACCCGCGCGGCGTGCATCGCGAGCAATGGCTGCATACGCACGGATGCCGGCGGTGGTTCATGGCCACGCGCGATACGGTTTCGTATGCGATCCACGGCTACGACACGTTCGGGGGCGCGGCTGCGCCGGCTGCGAGCGCGCCGAACGCGAATGTGCACAAGAAGAGCACGCAAGGGGGCAAATAACATGAGCAATCAGACAGACCGCTTGGCGTCCGGCGGGCGGATCAATCGCGCGATTCCGCTGACGTTCACGTTCAACGGTCGTACCTATCAGGGTTATCAAGGCGATACGCTCGCCTCTGCGCTGCTTGCGAACGGTGTCCATTTCGTCGCACGAAGCTGGAAGTACCACCGGCCGCGCGGCATTGTGACGGCCGGTGTCGAAGAGCCGAACGCGATCGTTCAGCTCGAAGGCGGCGCCTATGCGGTGCCCAACGCCCGCGCAACGGAAATCGAGTTGTATCAAGGGCTCGTGGCGACCAGCGTCAATGCCGAGCCTTCGCTCGAGAACGATAAGCTTGCGATCAATCAAAAGATCGCACGCTTCATTCCGGCCGGGTTCTATTACAAGACCTTCATGTGGCCGCGCAAGTGGTGGCCGAAATATGAAGAGAAGATTCGCGAAGCAGCGGGTCTCGGCAAAGCGCCCGATACGCGCGATGCCGATCGCTACGACAAGTGCTTTGCGCATTGCGACGTGCTCGTGATCGGCGGCGGCCCCGCCGGCCTTGCCGCGGCGCATGCGGCCGGCAGTGCCGGTGCGCGCGTGATGCTCGTCGACGATCAGCGCGAACTGGGCGGCTCTCTGCTCTCGTGCCGTGCCCAGATCGACGGCAAGGGCGCACTGCAGTGGGTCGAAAAAATCGAGCACGCGCTTTCGCAGATGCCCGACGTGAAGATCCTGTCGCGCAGCACGGCGTTCGGCTATCAAGATCACAACCTTGTCACCGTCGTCCAGCGCTTGACCGATCATCTGCCCGTTTCGATGCGAAAGGGCACGCGCGAGCTCGTTTGGAAGATCCGTGCCAAGCGCGTGATCTTGGCCACCGGCGCCCATGAGCGGCCGCTCGTGTTCGGCAATAACGATCTGCCCGGCATCATGCTCGCATCGGCAGTGTCGACCTATATCCAACGCTATGGCGTATTGCCCGGAAACGAAGCGGCGGTGTTTACGAATAACGACGACGGCTATCAAGCGGCGCTCGATCTGAAAGCGGCCGGCGCGAAAGTCACCGTTATCGACCCGCGTGCGCAGAGCGGCGGCTCGCTGCCCACGGCCGCGCGCCGCCACGGCGTGACCGTGATGAGCGGCGCCGTCATCACGCAAGCAAGCGGCAAGCGTCGCGTGGCGCGTGTTGAAGTGGCGTCGTTCGCGAAGGGGGCGGTCGGGGCGTCCATGACGACCCTGTCTTGCGATCTCGTGGCGATGTCGGGCGGATGGAGCCCCGTACTGCACCTGTTTGCTCAGTCGGGCGGCAAGGCGCATTGGCATGACGAGAAGGCGTGCTTTGTGCCGGGCAAGGGTATGCAGCCGGAAGTGAGCGTGGGTGCCGCTGCGGGCGAGTTCAGTCTCGGGCGGGGCTTGCGTCTCGCGATCGACGCCGGTATCGAAGCGGCGCACGCCGCCGGCTTCAAGACTGCATCGCGTCCGGTTTCGCCGCAAGTTGCCGATATCAAGGAATCGAAGATTCTGCCGCTGTGGCTTGTGGGCAGTCACGCGCGTGCGTCGCGCGGGCCCAAGCAGTTCGTCGACTTCCAAAACGACGTATCGGCGGCCGATATCCTGCTCGCGGCGCGCGAAGGCTTCGAATCGGTCGAGCACGTCAAGCGCTATACGGCGATGGGTTTCGGCACCGACCAAGGCAAGCTCGGCAACATCAACGGCATGGGCATCCTTGCGCAGGCGCTCGGCAAGACGATCCCCGAAACGGGCACGACGACGTTCCGTCCCAACTACACGCCCGTGACGTTCGGTGCGATCGCCGGCCGCGAGATCGGCGACTTCATCGATCCGATCCGTAAGACATGCCTGCACGAATGGCACGTCGAGCATGGCGCGCTGTTCGAGGACGTGGGGAACTGGAAGCGCCCTTGGTATTTTCCGAAGGCCGGCGAGGACTTGCATGCAGCCGTCGCGCGCGAATGCTTAGCCGTGCGAACGAGCGTGGGCATCATGGATGCCTCGACGCTCGGCAAGATTGACGTTCAAGGCCCCGACGCCGCCAAGCTGCTCAACTGGGTCTATACGAATCCGTGGTCGAAGCTCGAAATCGGCAAGTGCCGTTATGGCCTGATGCTCGACGAGAACGGCATGGTATTCGACGACGGCGTGACGGTGCGGCTCGGCGATCAACACTATCTGATGTCGACGACCTCGGGCGGTGCCGCGCGCGTGCTGACCTGGCTCGAGCGCTGGGTGCAGACCGAATGGCCCGACATGAAGGTGAGAATGACGTCCGTGACCGATCACTTCGCGACTTTCGCCGTCGTCGGGCCGAACAGCCGCAAGGTCTTGCGCAAGGTCTGCAGCGACATCGACATGTCGAACGAAGCGTTTCCGTTCATGTCGTTCCGCGAGGGCACCGTGGCCGGTATTCCCGCACGGGTGATGCGGATCAGCTTCTCGGGCGAACTGGCCTATGAGGTCAACGTGCCGGCCAATGCAGGACGTGCTGTGTGGGAAGCCTTGATGGCCGCGGGCGCGGAATTCGACATCACACCGTACGGCACCGAGACGATGCACGTGCTGCGTGCTGAGAAGGGCTACATCATCGTCGGTCAGGACACCGACGGCTCGATGACGCCGTTCGATGTCGGGATGGGCGGGCTCGTGGCGAAGACGAAGGATTGCCTCGGCAAACGTTCGTTGACGCGCTCTGATACGGCAAAGGAAGGACGCAAGCAATTGGTCGGGCTGCTTACCGACGATCCCTCGTTCGTGTTGCCTGAAGGCGGCCAGATCGTGGCGCACGGCGTTAGCGGTCCGGCGGCGAATCAGGTGGCCGACACGCCGGTGCCGATGCTCGGCCATGTGACGTCGAGCTACTACAGCCCGATCCTGAAGCGTTCCATTGCGATGGCGGTGGTGAAGGGCGGTCTGGGCAAGATGGGCCAAAAAGTATCGGTGGATCTGAACGGAAAATCGATGGCGGCGACGATTTCGAGCACCGTCTTCTACGATGTCGAAGGAGTGCGTCAGCATGTGGAATGAAAACAGAAGCAATGCGGCGGTAGCCGGCGTGCGTTTGCCCCTCGAATCGCCGCTCGTGGGTGCGCAAGCGCTGCTCGACGCGAATCAGGCTTTGCAATCGAAGGCGTTTCGTTTGCGCGAGCGGCCGTTCCTCGATCTCGCGAACGTGCGCGGCGATGCGCGCGACGGCGCGTTCGTCGCGGCGGTGGAAAGCGCGGCGGGCGTTCGTTTGCCGACTAAGCCGAATACCGTCGCACGGGGCGCCGAATACGACATGCTTTGGCTCGGGCCCGACGAATGGCTCGTTCGCTCGAACGAAGCGCGCACGCCGGAGCTTGAGAGCAAGTTGCGTGCGGCGTTCGGGACGTTGTTCGCCTCGGTCGTCGATGTCGGCAGCGGCTATACGGTGCTCGAAGCTAGCGGCGATCGCGTGCGCGACGTGATCTCGCGGGGCTGTCCGCTCGATCTGCATCCGCAGGTGATGCAGCCGGGTCAGTGTGCGCAAAGTCACTACTTCAAGGCGCCGATCATGCTGATCCCGATCGCATACGATACGTTCGAGCTGGTGGTGCGCCGCAGTTTCGGCGACTACTTCGGCCGAATCATCGTTGACGCCGCCGCGCCGATCGTATCGTGAAGCCGAGCGAACCTTTTGTCGTCGACGAAGCGCTGTGGGGTTCGGCGCGCTCGTCGACGCGCAATGGGCGCGGGTGGTCCGTATTCGTCGAAGGCCTGGAAGTGCACACGCGCGTGGGTATTCATGCGCATGAGCACGAAGCGCCTCAGCCGGTCGTGATCGATGCGCGGCTCAGCTATCGCTGTACGCCTACCGAAACGACCGCGCAGGAATGGATCGATTACGAACGGTATTGCGAACGGTTGACGCGGTTTTTGGAAACGAAACCGCATTCCAGGTTGTTGGAGACGCTCGCTGTCGAACTGGCGGTGTTGTCGTTCGGCGAATGGGACGCACTCGATGCCGTTACGCTTGCGCTCCATAAGCCGAAGATTCGGCCGGGGACGCAGCGTATCGGTATCGAGTTGAATTGGACGCGGGCGGATTATGAAGGAGCCCGGCGTCATGGCTAAGCGTGGCGCAGCGCGGTAGCGAAGTCGCTTTGCGCTGCATCGAAGCGGCCTGAACGCCAGCATCTGCCAAGCCCAACGCGGGCATGCAGTGAAAGCACTTGGCGTTTCAGGCGCTCGGCTTGCGCCACACGCTGGCTAGCCACGGCTGCCGCTCGCGCGGCAACCCGGCGGGCCGGTAATAGTGCTCAATTTCGACAAATCCCGCGTCCGCCATATATCGACGCCATGCTTCGAGATCATGGAAGACGCCGTAGCGGCCCTGGCTCCAGCCTTCCTGATTCGTGCCGCGCGGGTTGGAGCTGAACAGCACGCCGCCGAGCTTCAGTGTCGCGTGCAATTGCCGCAACACGCGCGGCAACGCCTGACTCGGGACATGGAACAGCGAGGCGTTGGCGAAAATGCCGTCAAAGTGCGCAGCCGGCAAATCGAGATGCAGGAAATCCTGCTGCCAGACGTCGCAGCCAGTGGCGTCACGCGCCATTGCAACGAAGCGCTCGGCGCCATCGAGGCCGACCGCGCAATGGCCGAGTGTAGTGAAGGCCTTGAGATCTCGGCCCGGCCCGCAGCCGAAATCCAGGATCGTAAGAGGGGGCTCGGCTTTGATAGGGTGCAGCAGCGCCGCGATGTTCTGCGTGACGTCGTGGTCGTACGTGCCAGCGCGGAAATCTTCCGCGTGGGCGTCGTAGTGCTGCAACGTGACAGCACTGATTTTATCGAGGTCGCGGGGGTCGAGTTCCATGCACGGAGTATATCTCGGAGCATTTCCCGTACGACTACGTCGTACTTCCGGTGTTATCGGCCGTGGTCGGCTTGTGCAATACCTCCATCACCAATGGGGCCTTCTTTGCGAAAGCGAACAAGAGTCAAGGGCTCGCTCCCAAGACAATCCTGCTGGACGGCTACGTAGCTTCTCACCGCGCAGTGCGCGAAATGAAGATAGCTGGATTGCAGCCCGAAGGCACAACGTTGATTCGAGATCTTATTTCCGGAATATG
Source organism: uncultured Burkholderiaceae bacterium (assembly GCA_966212065.1). Taxonomy (GTDB): domain Bacteria; phylum Pseudomonadota; class Gammaproteobacteria; order Burkholderiales; family Burkholderiaceae; genus Trinickia. The sequence goes on along the minus strand of CBIHOQ010000014.1, from coordinate 44,178 downwards.
AGCTTCTTGCCATACCGGAACAATTTCATCAGGTCGCCGGCGTCGAGGAGTTGAATGGTGGGAGGCGGGTGCAGGATCTGCCCGCTGGCCGTCACCGCAAACGGGGATGGGCGAACGACCCGAATCCGACGCCGCTCGGCTTGCGCTTGCTGTGCGCGACGCTCCCAGAATTCACGCAGGCGCCTTTGCGCAGCCGCAGCTTCTCGATGCATTTGCTCCGTCGCGGCGGCGCTCCTCTCGTTGCCGTTGCTGTTGCTGTTGCCGCTGCAACTCCAACTGAGCTGCTTTCAACTGCGCTTGTTTCAACCGTGCCTCTTTCAACCGTGCCTCTTTCAACCGGGCTTCTTTCAACTGCGCCTCTTTCAACCGAGCTTGTATTTCCGCTGGGAAAGGAACGAACAGGTCCGCGTCAGGAGAATGCTGATTGAACAGTTGCGTATGCGGTATTTTCCCGGTGGTCGCGCGGCGAGTACACTGTTCCGGCGACGACGCTGGCGGGTCGGAATCGAAAGAATGACTCTGGCTGTAGCGCTGTTCAGCCGGCGAAGTGTCGCGCTCCCATTCTTTCGGTGACATCGACCATGTTCGAACACGTTGACGCTTATCCCGGCGATCCCATCCTCTCGTTGAACGAGGATTTCCAGAAAGACCCGCGTCAAGACAAGATCAATCTGAGCATCGGCATTTATTTCGATGACGATGGCCGCCTGCCTGTCATGCGTGCCGTGCGCGAGGCAGAATCATCTTTGCTGACCGACCTCGGGCCCAAACCGTATTTGCCGATGGCCGGATTGGCGCCCTATCGCGACGCTGTACAGGCCTTGGTATTCGGCGAGCAATGCGCGGCTCGCGCCGAGCGGCGCATAGCGACGATCCAAACGCTCGGCGGTTCGGGCGCACTGAAGATCGGCGCCGATTTCCTGAAGCGCTATTTCCCGCAAGCGCAGGTGTGGGTTAGCGATCCCACGTGGGAAAATCATCGCTTTATTTTCGAGCGCGCCGGTTTTACGGTCCGCAGCTATCCGTACTACGACGATGCAACCGGTGGACTCCGGTTCGATGCGATGTTGGCAGCGATCGATACATTGGATAAGCGCAGCATCGTCGTGCTGCACGCGTGCTGTCATAACCCGACGGGCGTCGATCTGAGCCACGCACAATGGGACCGATTGATTACGGTCTTGCAAGAACGCGAGTTGTTGCCATTCGTCGACATCGCCTATCAAGGCTTCGGCACCAGTCTTGACGACGATGCCTATGCCGTGCGCGAACTCGCGCGCCGCGGCGTGCCTACGCTGGTCGCCAACTCGTTTTCGAAGAATTTCTCGGTCTACGGTGAGCGTTGCGGCGGCCTGAGCGTACTGTGCGATAGCGCGGTCGAGGCCGATCGTGTAGTAGGGCAACTGACGAGTGCAGTACGCTCCAATTACAGCAACCCGCCAACTCATGGCGCGAAGATCGTCACTAAGATTTTGACGACACCTGCGCTCGACGAGATGTGGCGCGTTGAATTGTCGGCGATGTGCCGGCGGATTGCGGCCATGCGAGCGGCGATCCACGACAGGTTGAGCGCGCACGTCCGAGGCGAAGCGCTTGACCGCTATGTGAAACAGCGCGGCATGTTCACCTACACGGGGCTGGGCGTCGAGCAGGTCGATCGTCTGCGCGAGCAATACGGCGTGTACATCCTGCGTTCGGGCCGGATGTGCGTGGCCGGCCTGAACGAGCGGAACGTCGAGCCGGTAGCGGCGGCGATCGGCAAGGTGCTGGCGGGCGGCGCTTGAAGGGGACGTCCGACCCCAAATTAAAGTGTTGCGGTGCGCCAAGATTCCGCCTATAACCATCCCCATGGATGGCAGCCGGATGGTAAGAAATGGCGAATGCGGTGATATTCGATACGACGCGCCCCAAAGGCGGTGACTCCGAAAAGATCACGATCAACCTCGGCCCCGTCGATCTCGGGCAGATTGACCTTCTGGTCGAGGAAGGCTTTTATTCGAACCGGACCGACCTGATTCGAACCGCGATTCGCAATCAGCTCGCGCTTCATGCGCACGTCGTTCAGGAAACCGTCACGCGCCGTGCGCTCGTGCTCGGGCTACAGCATTTTTCAAAACAGGATCTCGAGGCGAGTCGCGCCGCGCGCCAGCGTCTCAACATTCAAGTGCTGGGGCTCGCCAGCATTGCCGCCGACGTCTCACCGGAACTCGCGCTTGCAACCATCGAAAGCGTCGTGGTGCTGGGCGCTTTTCACGCTTCGCCTGCCGTCAAGTCGGCGCTCGCCGACCGTATTCATTAGCCGCGCGACAGCCGCCCTGCCCGCTAACCGGACAAACGCAATGAAACTCAACGAAGGCTTCCTGAATTCAATTTCCGAAGCGATGACTTTGCTGCGTACCCGCGGCGCCGCCGAAGCGACCGAGCTGATACAACGCGCACTGCGAGGGGAGACCACCGGTGCAGTGAACAAAACGCCGTCGCCGGACAGGGCGCAAGAACCCGTCGTGTTGCGGTTCGCCGAGACAAAGGCAAAAGCAAAGGCAAAGGAAACGGCCGGGCATCAGGCGCGCGAAGACTACATTGACGTGGAGGAACGTGGATATTTCAGCACGCTCGCATATTCAAATGCCGCCGGTCGCCGTCAATATCGGCTTTATGTGCCGGCGGGAGCAGACAGCGAGCCGCTGCCCCTCATTGTGATGCTGCACGGCTGCACGCAGGACGCGGACGATTTCGCGGCAGGCACGCAAATGAACGTGCTTGCGGAGCGGCATCGATTTCTTGTCGCTTATCCCGTGCAACCGAAACAGGCTAATCCGTCTAAGTGCTGGAATTGGTTCAAACCTGGCGATCAGCATCGCGAGCGGGGGGAACCTTCGTTGATCGCCGGCATTACGCGCGAAATCATCGCGGCCCACAACGTGGATACTGCGCGCGTGTATATCGCGGGCATGTCCGCGGGCGGCGCAATGGCGGCGATCATGCTCGCGGCGTATCCCGAACTGTATGCCGCGGCTGGCGTGCATTCCGGTCTTCCCGCGCAGTGCGCGCACGATTTACCCTCTGCATTCGCGGCGATGAAAGGAGGCAAACGTCGGGGCACGGCCCCGAGCGCGAAAGCGGATAGCGGCTTGTCACCGCAACGGCCCATCATCGTCTTTCACGGTGACGCGGATGCCACGGTTCACATAGCGAATGCCGCGCGGCTTGTGCAAGGCTTCGAAGCGCGGACGGATGTCGACTGTGAAGAGGAGCCTCGGGTAGTCCCGGGCCGACGTGCCAGTACCGTTTTGCGGCTGGTTTCCGCCGACGGCATCGATGCGGAGTTGTGGACCATTCATGGCGCACCGCACGCGTGGGCAGGCGGCAATGCAAGAGGCAGTCACACCGATCCCGCCGGTCCGGACGCGAGTGCCGAAATGCTGCGATTCTTTCTCGATCATCCAAAACGGCCGCTGCCTTTTTAATAACGCGAGATCTGATTGCCGTCGATGCGGACTCGGTCGCCGGGGCGCAGATCGCCCGGCGTTTGCATGTCCAACGAGCGCATGGTGCCGTCGCTCAATTGAATATCGACGCGGTAGCCCGAAGGCCCGCCCATGTTTTGCCCGATCTGATTGCCGGCCACCGCACCGCCGAGCGCACCGATAACGGTGGCGGCATCCCGCCCGTGTCCGCGGCCGATCTGATTACCCAGCACCCCGCCCACGACCGCGCCGACGACCGTGCCGGCGACGCCTGAAGGGCTCGTCGCACCGCCGATCGGACGAATGCCCGCGACAGTGCCGTACTGCACGCCATAACCGCCCGACTGCTCATACCCGGGCTCCGGCGGCGGTCCATAGGCCGGCTGCGCGTAGCTCGGTTGAGCGTACGCGGGCTGCGCGTACTGCGGTTGCGAACCGTACGCACCGTAGGGGGCCGGCACGACGCACCCGGTCACCGACAAAGCGGAGACTGCGACGAGCGGAACGAGGAGGGCGGTCTTGTTCAGCGTGAGGCCTTTCATTGGATTTCTCTTATCGATTGAGCGTGAAGCAAAAATGGATCGGTTGCGGATCGGAGTATAGGGAAAGGCCCATCGGCTGTACCGGGGCGGCAGGTAACAGTCTGTAAAGTGTGTTGCCACGCGGGAAGCCGCTCGAGCGCTCGGCGCGGATCGCTCGTTCGTTTTAGCGCGGGACCGGAAGCGTCGATCCCTCCCATTCATCGATCTCCAACTCGGTTTATCCTTTGCCTTTGCCGTTTGCTGCGGCATGCTTTGGGAGAATCGCAATGGAATACCGGAAGTTCGGTGCAACGGGGCTCAGCGTTTCGCGCGTGTGCCTCGGGACGATGACGTTCGGCTTTCAGATCGACGAGGCAACATCGGTCCGCATCATGGATACGGCGGCCGATGCCGGCGTCACGTTCTTCGATACGGCCGATGTCTACCCGCTGGGCGGCGGCGAATCGCGCGTCGGCCGAACCGAGGAAATCGTCGGCCGCTGGATGAAGGGCAAGCGCTCGCGCTTCGTGCTCGCGACGAAAGCCGTCGGCAAAATGGGTCCGTCGCCGTGGGATCAAGGCGCTTCGCGCAAGCACTTGCTCGACGCCATCGATGCGTCGCTCAAACGCATCGGCACCGACTACGTCGATCTCTATCAATTGCATTCGGATGACAGCGAGACCCCGCTCGATGAGACGCTTGAGGCGCTTGATGTCATCGTGCGCTCGGGCCGCGCGCGCTACATCGGCGTGTCGAACTTTCTTGCCTACCGGCTCGCGAGGGCGCTTGGCCGTGCCGATGTCCTGCGCACGGCACGCTTCGTTTCGATTCAGCCGCGCTACAACTTACTCTTTCGTCAGATCGAACGGGAACTGATGCCGCTTGCCGAGGAAGAAGGGTTGGCCGTCATACCGTATAACCCGCTCGCAGGCGGATTGCTGACGGGCAAGCATCGGCGCGAGGCGCCGCCCCCGGAAGGCCGGTTTACCGTCGGCACGGCGGGCGAGGTGTACCAGGCGCGGTATTGGCACGAACGCGAATTTCAAACCATCGAGGCGCTCAAGAAGCTGACGGCCGATGCCGGGCTTTCGCTCCCGACGATTGCCGTGGCCTGGGTCTTGGCCAACCCGACGGTGACCTCGGCGATTCTCGGTGCGAGCCGGCCCGAACAGTTGTCGGACACACTGGCGGCTGTCGATTTCGCGCTCGATCCGCAATTGAAGGCGAAACTCGACGAGCTTACGCACGAGTATCGATTCGGGGATGCATCGCGGTAGACGTGTGCGTTCGAGCGCGGCTTGCTACTCGTTCGCGATGTAGCAAGTCTCGTTGGGTTTCGCGCGCGGTTCTTCGGCGTTCACCAGCCTGAAGTCATGGTCGCGCAAGCGTTTGACGTCGTCGATTGGGCTTACGCCGAAAAGCCGCTTGAATTCGCGGCTGAATTGCGACGCACTCTCATACCCGACGCGGTTCGCGGCTGCGCTGACGTTCAGGCCGTTCTGCACCATCAGCAACCGTGCGTGATGCAGCCGTGTCGTCTTCACGTATTGCATCGGCGAAGTCTCCGTCACGGCCTTGAATTGCGCATGAAACACCGCCAGGCTCATGCCGGCTTCGCGCGCGAGCATGGGCACGTCCAGCGTGGCCGCAAAATCGCTGTGAATGCGCCGTAAGGCTTTAGAAATTCGGCCGAAATGATCTTGATGGGTCAGCGCCGCGCGGATCATGTCGCCTTGCGATCCGGTCAGCACGCGATAGCAGATCTCTCGCACGATCGACGGGCCGAGAATGCGCGCGTCGTGAGGCGAAGCCAGCGATTCCAGCAGACGCAGCACCGCATCGCTCAATGTGGCATCGAGCGGCGTGGCATAGACGGCGCGCGGCTCGCTGTCGATCGGCGCGCGCGTATCGTTGAGCGTCATGAGTAGTTCGGCAATCACGTTAAGGTCGATCCGAACCGAAATCGCGAGCATCGGCTCTTGCGGCGTCGCTTCCGTTTCGCATTCGAACGGCAGCGGCACGGCGAGTACCAGATAATGCTGCGCGTCATAGACGAACGCTTGGCTGCCCAGGAAACCGTGTTTGCGACCCTGCGCCACGATGACGATGGACGGCTCGTACATGACCGGCACGCGTGGCGTCGACACGTTCGTGCGCATGAATTTCACGCCGTCGAGCGATGAGTAGGTGAATCCTTCGCCGGGCGCGAGCGTCGCCAGCAATTCGACCATGCGCGCTTGCGCAGGGCTGACGAACGAGGAAGTCGAGGCGGGAGTGGACATGACCGTCGAACGCACTATTTAGGAGAATCGGGCTTGAAATATAGCGCCGATTCTGGGTTTGCGCCGGCTTCCGAGAGAAAAAGGCAAGCGTTCGATAGTTTCAGGCATTCCGTAGAACCGCGTCGCTTCCTACTATGTGTTGCTGCGAAGCTCCATGCCGGAGCGCCGCATTTTGCAGGAGTGACTATTCATGTATACGACCCACGGATACGCCGCGAAGGACGCCGATTCTCCTCTCGTTCCGTTCGACATTCAACGTCGCGATTTGCGCGAGCACGATGTGCAGATCGAGGTGCTGTTTTGCGGCGTATGCCACTCCGATTTACACCAAGCGCGCAACGAATGGCGCAACACGATATACCCCGTCGTCCCCGGCCATGAGATCGTCGGCCGCGTGACGCAGGTCGGCCCCGGCGTCACGCGCCACAAGAACGGCGATCTGGTCGGCGTAGGCTGCCTTGTCGATTCCTGCCGCACGTGTGCGAGCTGCGCCGAAAACCTCGAGCAATATTGCGAAAACGGCTTCGTCGCCACCTATAACGGCGTCGACCGTGTAACGGGTGAAACGACCTACGGCGGCTATTCGACGAGTGTCGTCGTCGACGAAGCATTCGTGCTGAGCGTGCCCGCCAATCTCGATGCTGCCGGCGTAGCGCCGCTGCTGTGCGCGGGCATTACGACGTATTCGCCGCTGCGCCAATGGGGCGTGGGTCCCGGCAAGAAGGTCGGTATCGTGGGCCTTGGCGGCCTCGGGCATATGGGCGTAAAGCTCGCGCGCGCCATGGGTGCGCATGTCGTGCTGTTTACGACTTCGCCGTCGAAAGTCGAAGATGCGAAGCGTCTCGGCGCGCATGAGGTCGTGATTTCGAAAGATCCGTCGCAAATGCAGGCCCATGCGAATAGCTTCGATTTCATCCTCAATACGGTGGCGGCACAGCACGATCTCAATCCGTTCATCGAATTGCTCAAGCGCGATGCGACGATGACGCTCGTTGGCGCACCGGAGCACGATCATCCGTCGCCGCAGGTCTTCAACTTGATTTTCAAACGTCGCCGCCTTGCTGGCTCGCTCATCGGCGGCCTTGCCGAAACGCAGGAAATGCTCGATTTCTGCGGCGAGCACGGTATTACGTCGGATATAGAAATGATTCCGATGCAAAGCATCAATGAGGCTTACGACAGAATATTGAAGAGCGATGTAAAGTACCGCTTCGTTATTGACATCAATTCGTTGCGGCAATAACCGGAGCCTGTATGACGACGCTGACGATCAATGGCAAGACCCATACCGTGGATGCGCCCGGCGATATGCCGTTGCTTTGGGTGCTGCGCGACCTCGTAGGATTGACGGGCACCAAGTTTGGCTGCGGCATCGCGCAATGCGGCGCGTGCACGATTCATTTGGACGGCGCAGCCGTTCGTTCATGCGTCTTGCCGGTCGCGGCCGTCGCCGGCAAAAAAATCACGACGATCGAAGCGGTTGGCGAAACGCCTTCGGGCCGCAAGGTTCAAGAGGCGTGGCGCACCCTCGATGTCGTGCAGTGCGGCTATTGCCAATCGGGACAGGTGATGTCGGCGGCTTCATTGCTAGCGGCGAATCCGAACCCGAGCGACGCCGATATCGATACCGCGATGGCCGGCAACCTATGCCGCTGCGGCACGTACAACCGGATTCGCGCGGCCATCAAGCATGCCGCGAAGAAGGAGGTCTGACATGTCGCAAGGTCTTCTTAAGGCAGCGCAAGCAAGCATCGACAGTGCCACGCTCGGCGCCGCCGACGTTTCGCGCCGCACGTTCCTCAAGTACGGTATGACGCTCGGTGCGGCCGCAGGCGGTGGCTTGCTGCTGGGCTTTAGCGTGTCGGCTGGTGCACAGCAGAAGTCGGGCAACGCCGCACGCGGGGTCAAGATCGGCGATACGGCACCGTTGCCGCAGCCCGGCGTGTTGACGCCGAATGCGTTCATCCGGATCGATCGCCGCGGCGGCGTGACGCTGATCATGCCGAAGGTCGAGATGGGGCAGGGCGTCTATACGTCCATTCCTATGTTGATCGCCGAGGAATTGGAAGTGCCGCTCAGCAATGTCGCGCTCGATCATGCACCGCCCAATGCAAAGCTTTACGGCGATCCGTTGCTCGGCGGCGGACAGCTCACGGGCGGTTCGACGTCGATCCGCTACGCGTGGCAGCCGATGCGGGAAGCGGGCGCGACGGCGCGCGTGCTGCTCGTGACGGCCGCGGCGCAACGATGGAAGGTCGATCCGGCAACCTGCCACGCGCAACAAGGTGCGGTGGTGCATGCGGCGACGGGACGGCGCATCGGTTATGGCGAGCTCGTCGATGCCGCTGCGAACATGCCGCTGCCTACCGGCGTCAAACTCAAGAGCCCGGCCGAATTTACGCTCGTGGGCAAGCCGACGAACCGGCTCGACTCGCCGCAAAAGGTGGACGGAACCGCACGTTTCGGCTTCGACGCACATCCCGCCGGTATGCGCTACGCCGCGATCGTGCATTGTCCGGTGCTGGGCGGCACGCTCGCTAGTGTGGACGATACGAACGCGAAGAAAGTCCCTGGCGTTCGGCAGATAGTGAAGCTGAAGCATGCCGTCGCGGTGGTGGGCGATCACACATGGGCCGCAAAGAGCGGCGCGGCGGCGCTCGATCTGAAGTGGGATGCAGGCGAGAGCGCGACGCTATCGACGAAGGACATCGTCGACGATCTAGCCGCTGCAGCGAAGAAAGACGGTGCAGTGGCGCATAAGGAAGGCGATGCGGCGAAGGCGTTCGGGGCTTCTAAGCAACGCCTCGACGCCGTCTACGAGCAACCGTTTCTTGCCCATGCCACGATGGAGCCGATGAACTGCACGGTACATGTACGCCGCGACGGCTGCGACGTTTGGGTGGGAACGCAGGTGCCGGGCTTTGCCGCGCAAGCGGCGCAGAAAGTCACGGGCTTGCCGCCGGAAAAGATCACCGTCCACAACCATTTGATTGGCGGCGGCTTTGGGCGACGGCTCGAGGTCGACATGATCGTGCAGGCGCTCGAGATCGGGAAGCAAGTCGATGCGCCCGTGAAGGTGTTCTGGACGCGTGAAGAAGACGTTCAGCACGACATGTACCGCCCGTATTACTACGACCGCATTTCGGCAGGGCTCGACGCGAATGGCAAGCCGATTGCCTGGCAGCATCGGATTGTCGGCTCGTCGATTCTCGCGCGCTTCGTGCCTGGGTCGGTGCAGAACGGTGTCGATGACGATGCTGTCGAGGTGGCGGCTCAATTGCCGTATGCGATACCGAATCAGCTCGTCGATTATGTGCGTCAAGAACCGCGCACGGTGCCGACCGCGTTTTGGCGCGGCGTCGGTGCGACGCGCGGGACGTTCGTCGTCGAAAGCTTTATCGACGAGCTTGCATCGCAGGTGCACGCCGATCCCGTGCAATATCGACGCGATTTGCTGCGCGGGAAATCACCGCGCGCGGCGAATGTGCTGGAGGTGGCGGTGCGTGCGGCGGGTTGGGGCGATCCGTTGCCGAAGGGCGAGGCGCGCGGTGTCTCGGTCATGCATGCGTTCGGCAGTTACCTGTCGATGGTCGCGCACGTGCGCGTCGATCCGCGGGGGCAAGTGACGGTGAAGCGCGTCGTATGCGCGGTCGATTGCGGTATGACGGTGAATCCCAGGACGATCGAGGCGCAGATCGAAGGCGGCGTGGTGTTTGGCATCAGCGCGGTGCTTTATGGCGAGATTACGCTGAAGGACGGCCGCGTCGAGCAGTCGAACTTCACGGACTATCGCGTGCTGCGGATGAACGAGACGCCGCCGATCGAAGTGCATATCGTGCAGAGCACCGAGGCGCCGGGCGGAATTGGGGAGCCGGGCACGGCGGCGCTAGCGCCCGCGGTGACGAATGCGATCTTCGCGGCGACGGGCAAGCGCGTGCGGAAGTTGCCCGTCGGCGATCAGTTGAAGACGGCTTGAGTTTTCGGGGGGAGCCGATAACGCAGCCCGGTGCGCTGGACCGAGAGCATTTGTCGTTACGAGCCAGGGCCGACGTCGACAATCGGTATGATGGCGGTTCGCCGGACCGAAAGCGCACAGGTCGCGTACCGCACGCCGGAGCGATGCGGCGCAAACCCATTCGTTAACGCTGACTCAAAGGAAGACCGCCATGACGGCCGCAACGCAATTCGATCAGGTTTCCGTTATCAAACGGGCCAATGTCTACTTCGACGGCAAGTGCGTCTCGCACACGATCCTTTTCGCCGACGGCACGCGCAAGACGCTCGGCGTGATCTTGCCCGGCACGCTCAATTTCGGCACCGACGCCCCCGAACTCATGGAAGTGCAAGCCGGCCAATGCCGCATTCGCCTGGCAGGCAGCGATCAATGGACGACATATGGGGCAGGCGAGTCGTTCTCTGTGCCGGGCAAGAGCCGTTTCGACATCGAAGTGACCGAAACGCTCGATTACGTTTGCAGCTACCTGTGAATGTAAAGGAGCCGGCATCGTCGGGTGACCGTATCGATGGGGAAAGGATGGAAAAAGCGCCCAGCCGATAAAAGGGCTAGGCGAAGCCACCGGCGACCGGCGGCGGAGGTATCGACGTGACAACGCGGCTTGCGGTCCTGATGAACCAACGCAAGCCGCATCGTTTTCGATTCAGCGAAATTCTTTTGTGTCGCTCGGCGGGTTGAATCCTAGCGCCGCCAAGCGACTTTCGATGGCGCGTGACTTACTGCCCGTTGCCAAAGTAAATCGACTGGACGCCACTGCCCTGCGCGTGCGAGCCCGAAGCCGACGAACCGGTTTGCACGCCGCCGAACCCTTGATCATTGCCATTTTGCGCAACGACGCGTGCTTGCGCCGCTTGCGCATCGGCAGGGTAGTACGGATCGTTGCTGAAGTTGACCCGGCCGCCGGCTTGCTGGAATTGAACGAGTTCAGCCTTGACCTGGTCGCGCGTCACCGGGGCGTTCGACTGGGCGAAAACTGCGACGGGAGCGGCGAGAGCGGCGGCGATGACGACGGATTGAATGAGCGATTTCATGATAACTACCTCCAAAGTTGTTTGTCGTACCTGCTTGCTGCATCGTGTTCATTGCGAGAACCGATGACTGCAGTGTAGTGACTGGAGGGCCTAGGGTTAACTCCTATTCGAGCAAGTCATCATTACAGTTTTGTTTATAATCGGCACGCGATAAGCCGAGCGCAGCGGCCGCGCTGCATCGCGATCGGCGCGATTGCGCACCATCGTGGGGCGTGTTCGCGCAGCCTTCCTTTCCATTGAAGATGCCTCCCGCCGATGCAGGTTTTCGAAAATACACCGTCGTACGACACTAAGCGGCACCTTCGCCGCAACATCGGGCTGCTTTACGGGCTCTTGTTCATCGGCAACGGGGTGGCTTGGGCGTGTGCCTTCGCTGCATTCGGGAGCCGGCCCGCTCTGATGGGGTTGGCGATACTCGCTTATTCGTTCGGCTTGCGCCACGCGCTGGACGCCGATCACATCGCCGCTATCGACAATGTCACGCGCAAGATGATGCAAGCGGGGAAGCAGCCGCTGACGATCGGGTTGATGTTTTCGCTTGGGCACTCGACCATCGTGGTATTGGCGACCGCGTTCATTGCGACTGCCGCCGGTGCGTTGCATCCTCGGCTGACAATGCTTGCGTCCGTAGGCAGCATTGCCGGAACGCTCATATCGACGTTGTTTCTTTTTGCCGTGGCATTGACGAATGCTGCCGTTTTGCTTTCCGTCGTGCGCGCCTATGTTCGCGTACGGCGTGGTGGGCTCGATGCGGGTCAAGTGCCCGATGCATCGATGCTGGCAACGGGGTTGCTGGCGCGCGTGCTGCGCCCGGTTTTGGCCATGACGACCAAGACCTGGCACATGTACGCGCTGGGACTCCTGTTTGGGCTGGGCTTCGATACGGCGACGGAAATCGCTTTGTTGAGCTTATCGGCCTCGCAGGCAGCCCACGGTATGTCGTTCTGGGCGATTCTCGTCTTTCCGGCATTGTTTACGGCCGCGATGACGCTGGTCGATACGACCGACGGCTTGCTAATGGTCGGCGCTTACGGATGGGCGTTCGTCGATGCGAAGCGTAAGCTCTACTACAACATGGCCATCACGGCGTTGTCCGTCGTGGTCGCGATCGCGATCGCGACTATCGAGGCCATGCGCTTGCTGAGCGATACGCTCAGCCTTAGTGGTGGCATCTGGCGGGCCATTGAGCGCGCGAGCGACGGTTTTAGCTGGGTGGGCGCGGCCATCGTCTGCCTATTTATGCTGACATGGAGCGCGGCCGTGATCGTTCGGCGCGTGCGACTTGCTTACCCGCCCGCCTCCGCGCGCGGGTAAGCCGGGTGACGAGCGTTAGCTAACGATGTTCGTCGCCGGCCGAACATCGGCCGGCGCGCCTGAAGTGTTGGCATCTACGCCTGCACGCGCCGCCGCACCATTAGCCACGTAATAAGGCACTTCCACGCTCGGCAGCGGCGCGCGGCCGCGTATGCGGTCCGCGATTTTTTCCGCGAGCATGATCGTCGGCGCATTCAGATTGCCGGTCGTAATCCGCGGCATGATCGACGCATCCACCACCCGCAGCCCCTCTACGCCGTGCACGCGGCCTTCGGCATCGACGACAGCCATATTGTCATAGCCCATCGCGCACGAGCACGAGGGATGGTAGGCCGTTTCCGCTCGCGCGCGAACGAACGCATCGAGCTCGGCATCGGTTTTCAGATCCGCGCCCGGGCTCAACTCCCGGCCTCGATAGCGATCGAGCGCTCGCTGCGCGATGATTTCACGCGTGATCCGAATCCCATCGCGAAACTCGCGCCAATCGAGCGACTCAGCCATGTAGTTGAAAAGAATGCTCGGATGAGCGCGCGGGTGGCGTGAGCGAAGCTTGATCCGGCCGCGGCTCGGAGAGCGCATCGAACCCATATGCGCTTGAAAACCGTGCATCTCGATCGCATTCGATCCGTTGTAATTGATCGCGATCGGCAAGAAATGGTATTGAATGTTGGGCCAGGGCTCATCATCGTGCGTGCGAATGAACCCGCCCGCCTCGAATTGATTGCTCGCACCGATCCCCGTACCGTTCACGAGCCACTCGAACCCGATCGCGGGCTGGTTGTACCACTTCAACGCGGGATATAGCGATACAGGCTCTTTGCACTCGTACTGCATGTAAATCTCGAGGTGGTCTTGCAAATTGCGGCCGACGCCGGGCAGATCGAGCACGATCGGCACGCCGGCCTCTCTCAACCACTCGCCGGGGCCTACGCCGGAGCGCTGCAGCAACTGAGGCGACGCAATCGCACCCGAGCACACCAGCACTTCGCGCCGCGCATAGGCGGCCACCTGCGTATCCTGCTGAAGGTATGCCACGCCGTGTGCACGCTTGCCGGTGAACAGCACGCGATCGGTCTGCGCGTACGTGACGATCGTCAAATTCGGCCGCGCCCGCGCTTGGTCGAGATAGCCGCGCGCAGTGCTCGCGCGGCGGCCCTGCGCCGTGACAGTGCGATCCATCGGCCCGAAGCCTTCTTGGCGATGTCCATTGAGATCGTCGGTGCGCGCGTAGCCCGCTTGCACGCCCGCCTCGACCATCGCGCCGAACAGGACGTTGTTGCCCGGCTTGCTCGTCGTCACATGCACAGGCCCGTCGCCGCCGTGATAAGCATTCGGGCCGATGTCGCGCGTCTCCGCCTTTTTGAAGTAGGGCAGGCAGTCGAGATAGCGCCAATTCTGGAGCCCGTCGTTCTGCGCCCAGCCGTCGTAATCGAGGGCGTTGCCGCGGATATAGCACATGCCGTTGATCAACGACGAACCGCCGAGGCCTTTGCCTCGTCCGCATTCCATGCGCCGGTTGTTCATATGCGGCTCGGGCTCGGTCTCGTATGCCCAGTTGTAACGTCGCCCTTGCAACGGGTAGGCTAGGGCGGCCGGCATCTGCGTGCGGAAGTCGAAGCGATAGTCAGGGCCACCGGCTTCGAGCAGCAGCACGGTGACGTCGGCGTCTTCCGTCAATCGCGTCGCGAGCACGTTCCCCGCGGACCCTGCGCCGACGATGATGTAGTCGTATTCCTTGGCACTCACGAGCGCTCTCCTTAGGGCCTAGAACACGGGCCGATATGGGCCGAGTTCCACCTGTACCGATTTGATCTGCGTGTAATGTTCGAGCGTGCTTATACCGTTCTCGCGGCCTACGCCAGATTGCTTGTAGCCGCCCACGGGCATTTCGGCCGGCGATTCGCCCCACGTGTTGATCCAGCAGATTCCCGCTTCGAGCCGATGAATTACGCGGTGCGCACGCGAAATATTTTCGGTGACGACCCCCGCGGCCAAACCGAAGTGCGTGGCATTGGCGCGCTCGATGGCTTCGTTCTCGTCGTCGAATTGAAGCAGGCACATCACGGGACCGAATATCTCTTCGCGCACGATACGCATGTCGTCGCGGCAATCGGCGAATACGGTCGGCGCGACGTACTGGCCGCGCGCGAATTCACCGTCGACGAGCCGCATGCCGCCGGCGACGAGGCGCGCGTCTTCGCTTTTGCCGCTTTCGATATAGCCGAGCACTTTATCAAGTTGAGCGGCACTCGCGAGTGGGCCGAAGTTCGTGCTGGGATCGGAGGGTTTACCGATGCGAATACGTTTGACTCGTTCGACGACGAGCGCTTCGAACTGCGCCTTGACGGAGCGATGAACGAAGACACGCGTCGCGTTCGTGCAGACTTGGCCTGCACTGAAGAAGTTGGCGGTCACCGCGATATCCGCTGCGCGTTCCAGATCGGCATCGTCGAACACGATCAGAGGCGACTTGCCGCCCAACTCCATCGTCACGTCCTTCAGCGAAGATCCGCCGGCAAGCGACATCACCCTCTTGCCGGTCTCTACGCCGCCGGTAAACGACACCTTAGCAATCGCGGGATGCTCGGCGAGCATCGCGCCCACGGCACCGTTGCCTTGCACGACATTGAAGACACCGGGCG
This sequence comes from uncultured Burkholderiaceae bacterium, assembly GCA_966212065.1. Lineage (GTDB taxonomy): Bacteria > Pseudomonadota > Gammaproteobacteria > Burkholderiales > Burkholderiaceae > Trinickia. The sequence goes on along the minus strand of CBIHOQ010000014.1, from coordinate 28,906 downwards.
GCACGCCGGCTTCGGTGTAAATCTCGGCGAGCTTGAGCGCGGATAGCGGCGTAATCTCGCTCGGCTTGAAAATCATCGCGTTGCCGGCCGCAAGCGCCGGCGCCGATTTCCAGCAAGCAATCTGAATGGGGTAGTTCCACGCGCCTATGCCTGCGCAAATGCCGAGGGGTTCGCGCCGCGTATAAACGAACGAATCCTCGCGCAGCGGAATTTGACGCCCTTCGAGCGCGGTTGCGAGGCCTGCGTAGTATTCGATTACGTCCGCGCCCGTCGTGATATCGACCGTGCGCGTCTCGGCAAGGGGCTTACCCGTGTCGCGCATTTCGAGTTCGGCAAGCGTTTCGTTGCGCGCGCGCAGCAACTCGACCGCGCGACGCATGATGCGCGAGCGCGCCATCGCCCCGAGCGCCGCCCATTCGCGCTGTCCTTCGCGGGCCGATGCCACGGCGCGTTCGATGTCGGCGCGGCTCGCTTGGTCGACCGTGGCCAGCCGCTCGCCTGTCGCGGGATCGAACGTCTCGAAGCATGTGCCCGACGTTGCATCGACATAAGCCCCGCCGATATAGAGACGCTGCGAACCATAGACGCAGGACAGTGCCATCGGGGATCTCCAGGAGTCTTGTCAGTCTTTCGAAGGCTTCCACGATAGGCGTTTTGCGTCTGCCGTTCAATCGTTTAGGACTGCATCGCCGCGCGTGTGTCGGGTTCTAGCAAGCGCGTGTCGCGTTTTGTACGATCGCGCCCGCCTGTTGCGGACTACTCTCCAGAAGGCGGCGATCGGCCCGTGCGTCGACCGACGCGCGAGCCGTTCGCAACGTGGATCGCCGGTTGGCGATCGAAACGAAAGGAGACGAATGCGATGAGCAGCAACCGAGGTGTCGTGTATCAGGGAGCGGGCAAGGTTCAAGTGGAATCGATCGACTATCCGAAGATGGTCGATCCGAGCGGCCGTTCGATCCAGCATGGCGTCATTCTGAAAGTCGTCAGCACCAACATTTGCGGCTCCGATCAGCACATGGTGCGTGGGCGCACGACGGCGCCGGCCGGGCTCGTGCTGGGTCACGAGATCACGGGTGAGGTGGTGGAACTAGGGCGCGATGTGGAAACGCTGCAAATCGGCGATCTCGTCTCCGTGCCGTTCAATGTCGCCTGCGGCCGCTGCCCTATGTGCAAGGATCAGCACACGGGCGTCTGCCTGACCGTCAACCCTGCGCGGGCCGGCGGTGCGTATGGCTACGTCGATATGGGCGGGTGGATCGGCGGACAAGCCGAATACGTGCTCGTGCCTTACGCCGATTTCAATCTGCTGAAGTTTCCCGACCGCGATCAAGCGCTCGCGAAGATTCGCGACTTGACCTGCTTGTCCGATATTTTGCCGACGGGCTATCACGGTGCGGTCACGGCCGGCGTCAAGCCGGGCTCGACCGTTTATATCGCCGGTGCGGGGCCTGTCGGCATGGCAGCGGCGGCATCGGCGCGGTTGCTCGGTGCGGCCGTGACGATCGTCGGCGATATGAACGAGCAGCGTCTCGCGCATGCCAAAGCGATGGGATTCGAGACGGTGAATCTGTCGCTCGATGCGTCGCTTGGCGAGCAGATCGAGCAGATTCTGGGCAAACCGGAGGTTGATTGCGCAGTCGATTGCGTGGGTTTCGAAGCGCACGGGCACGGCAACGCGCATAACCAAGAAGCCCCCGCCACGGTGTTGAATTCGCTGATGGAAATCACGCGTGCGGCAGGAGCGATCGGGATCCCCGGTCTTTATGTGACCGACGATCCGGGTTCATCCGATGCGGCCGCACGCCGTGGCAGCCTCAGCCTGCGTCTCGGCCTGGGTTGGGCGAAGTCGCATTCGTTTCACACGGGGCAAACGCCGGTGATGAAGTACAACCGCAACCTGATGCAGGCGATTCTGTGGGACAAGCTGCCGATCGCGAAGATCGTCAACGTGACGGTCATTTCGCTCGACCAGGCGCCTGAAGGCTATCGCGAATTCGACGGCGGCGCTCCGCGCAAGTTTGTCATCGACCCGCACGGCATATTGCAGAAAGCAGCCTGAGGGAGGATCGAGGGCGCTTAGGGTGTTGTTTGCGTGCGGTTCAATTCGACCGTCACGTGCGACAGCCCTCTTAAGCCCTCGAGTGCCTTGTGATAAAAGCCCGGGGTGCGGTGCGTATCGTTTGTCGCAACGGAGACGATTGCGCTCATATGCCCTGGGCCGACGCGCCATACGTGTAAGTCGCTTACCGTGTCGCCATTGCTCTCGATTACGCGGCGTACGTGGTCTGTCATACGGCTGTCGCGGTTCATATCTAGCAGGATTGCGCCTGTGTCGCGCATGAGGCTCCATGACCAGTTCGCGATGACGAGCGCCCCAATGACACCGGCAAGCGGGTCCATCCAAAGCCAGGAAAACTGACGCGCCAAGACTAGGCCGACGATGGCGAGGACGGATACGGCGGCGTCCGCGATCACGTGAACGTAGGCGGATCGGATGTTGTGGTCGCGTGTCGCGGCGGCGTGCGCGCCGTCATGGTCGTAATCGTGCCGATGTGCCTGCGCGTGCTCGTGCTTATGCCCATGCTGATGCCGATTCGCGTCATCGGCGGATGCGCTTTCGTTCTCATGATGATCGTGATCGTGGCTATGACTATGGCCGTGATGGTCGCCGCTGAGCAGCCACACGCTTGCTAGATTGACGAGTAGGCCCACCACGGCGATCGGAATTGCTTCGCCGAAGCGAATCGGCACCGGCGATAGGAAGCGCGAGACTGCCTCGTAGCCGATCAACACGGCGATCATTGCCAGCACGATCGCACTGGTGAATCCCGCCAGATCCCCGAGCTTGCCCGTTCCGAAAACGAAGCGCGGATCGCGCGAATGTTTGCGCGCGTACGTATAGGCAAGGGCGGCAATCAGCATGGCACCCGCATGGGTGGACATGTGCAGGCCGTCGGCAACGAGCGCAAGCGAGCCGAAGAGACTGCCGCCGACGATTTCGACCACCATCATCGCGCTGCAGAGCGCGATCACCATCCAAGTCCTGCGCTCGTTTTCCTTGTGAGCCGCGCCTAGAAAGACGTGATCGTGGCCTGCGCCGAATGCCGCATCTTCGAATTGGGTCATGCCGCCCTCTTGCATAAAGAGGCGACATTTTACGACAGCGCGATGAGTCCCTTTGGGGTAACGTCGGGTAAGCTTCTCGTTTAGTATGGCTGTCAGATTAAAGATAGTCCTTGCAAGTGAGTGCTCTGATGCAAGAACAAAGAAAACCGAGCGTGCGTAGCCAACAGGAGTTGCTCCGTGAGGCGATGGCTCAGTTGCGTATGACGCGTTCGGAGTTCGCGGCGCGCCTCAGCGTATCGGTTCGCACGCTCGACAAGTGGCTCCTTCCCGATGAGTCTGAAGATGCACGCGCGATGCCGGAGATCGGCAAGGCATATGTTCGAGAGATCTTGGAGTGGCACGGCAGGGACGCGTAATGTCCCCATTGGGGAGTACAATGCTGCGTCCACGTGAGCGGAAGGCTGTGTTATGAATCCTCTGAGCGACGACGATCTGGTCGCGTTACTTGACGATCTCGAATCCGATCGGGTCGAGCGTAAAAGAGCGTGGGCGGGTGACGCCCCGGAGAAGGTGCGACAGGCGGTGTGCGCGTTCGCGAACGACTTGCCTAATCACGGAAAGCCGGGAATTGTATTCGTCGGCGCGAACGACGACGGGAGTCTGGCCGGCATCGAAATAACAGATCGGTTGCTCTTGACTTTGTCGGACGTCAAGACGGACGGGAAGATCGTGCCGCCACCGACCATCACGGTGGAGCAAAGATTGCTCAAGGGGGCAACCGTCGCCGTGATGACCGTCTGGCCTGCCGACTCGCCCCCGGTGCGCTATGAAGGCCGATTTTGGATACGAATAGGTCCGCGCCGGGGACTGGCTAGCGCGCAGGATGAACGCATCCTCAATGAAAAGCGACGCTACCGCGATCGCGCTTTCGATACGCACCCGATCTCCGGCTGTGCGATTGGTGAATTGAATCGCGTCGTATTTGAGAATGAGTATCTGCCGCAAGCTGTTGCGCCTGACGTATTGGCGGCGAATGGCCGCAGCTATGAAGAGCGTCTTGCTTCGCTCGGGATGATCGCCTCGATTGATGACCCGACGCCCACGGTGACGGGTGTACTAACGCTCGGAAAAACGCCTCGCACATGGGTGCCATGCTCTTACATTCAGTTTCTCCGTATCCGGGGGACGCAATGGGGCGACCCGGTTGCGGACGAACAAGAGATCGACGGCACGCTGGATCTCATCTTGCGTCGGGTGGACGAGAAGATTAAGGCGACGTTGGCCGTTGCGGTGGATTTTTCCTCCGGTACGACGACGGAGATTCGTTCGACCCCGTATCCGCTTAGCGCTTTGCAGCAGCTCACGCGCAACGCCGTCATGCACCGCAGTTACGAAAATACGAATGCGCCGGTGCGCGTTTACTGGTTTGATGACCGCATCGAAATTTCGAATCCGGGGGGACCGTATGGGACGGTCACTCGCGAGAACTTTGGGCGGCCAGGCATTAGCGACTATCGCAACCCCAGCGTAGCTGCCGTGCTCAAAACATTGGGTTTCGTTCAGCGGTTTGGATTCGGAATCGCGGAGGCGCGCCGATCGTTAGCAGCTAACGGAAATCCGCCATTAGAGTTTGAGGTAGAGCCAACCGTCGTTTTGGCGACTGTGAGGAAGGCCCCATGAGCGTACCGGTACTCACGTTCTTTAATAACAAGGGTGGCGTGGGCAAAACCTCGCTTGTGTTCCACCTTTCTTGGATGCTTTCTGAGATGGGAAAGCGGGTGGTGGCGATCGATCTCGATCCGCAAGCGAACTTGACGTCGGCATTTCTCTCCGAGGATGACTTGGAGACTCTTTGGAATCCGGACGATACATCGGCACGGAGCAATACCATTTATCAGTGCGTCCGTCCGTTGACGGAGGTCGGCGATATTCTCGCGCCACAGACTCAACGCATCAACAGTCGCCTGCACCTCGTGCCTGGCGATCTCGCGCTGGCAGGATTCGAGGATTTTCTTTCGCAGGAATGGTCGCATGCCCTGGGTTCTGGGGCGCTTTATCGCCCGTTTCGCTTGTTGACGTCATTTTGGCAGGTCGGTCAACTCGCCGCTAAGCAACACGACGCGGACATTATTCTTGCCGATGTGGGCCCGAATCTCGGCGCGATCAATAGATCAGCGCTGATCGGTACGGATCACGTAGTTATTCCACTGGCCGCAGACCTGTTTTCATTGCAGGGGCTACGCAATCTAGGCCCGACGCTGGTACGTTGGCGTTCCGAATGGAGAAAGCGTACGGAGAACTGGGATACGCCGGCTTTTTCTCTACCCGCAGGAGCAATGCAGCCCCTCGGCTATATTCTCATGCAGCACAGCGAGCGCTTGTCACGCCCTGTGAAGGCTTATACGAAATGGGCTGAGCGTATCCCCGCTACCTATCGTCAAAGCGTGCTAAACGACTCATCCGAAGCGCCAGTGCCACCGACCGATCCACACTGCCTCGCTCGATTGAAGCATTACCGCAGCTTGGTGCCGATGGCGCAAGAAGTTCGCAAACCCATCTTCAGGCTGACCGCTGCCGATGGCGCTATTGGAAACCATTCATATGCGGTCAGGGATGCTCGAGACGATTTCGAGGCGGTGGCCAGGACAATCCTTGCGGGTATCGGCTTCGCGCAGTAACGCGCGGATCTGTCTCGGCCGCGACGCAGCTCGCGGCTCATCACAGAGGACCGGCACCTGCCCCAGGGGGTTAACCGCAAAGAAGTCGCTCCCATCCTGCAATTGCTTTCGCTTCGTATCCACTTGCACGTATCCGGCTTCATAGCCCGCCTCGTAAAACGCAATGCGCGTTGCGAGCGAACATGCGAGCGGCGAAAAGTACAGTTCCATGTCCCATCCTCTCCTTGATTGGTTTTTGTACTATAGTGAACAAAAATTCACTGCGTCAAGTATTTTTATACGATATGGTACAAAAACACGGTGCGGGCGAGGTGCCCGAAGGAAAGCGCTCACGTGGGCGTCCGCGCGCGTACGACGTGGAAGCGGCGCTCGGCCGGGCGCGAGACGCGTTCTGGCAGAGCGGGTACAGCGCGACCACGCTGGACGAACTGAGTGCCGCCACGGGCATGAATCGGCCGAGCCTTTACGGCGCATTCGGTGATAAGCGCGCGCTCTACCTCGCAACGCTCGAGCGCTATGTCGAGGTCAACCGCGCGGCAATGGACGAGGCGTTGGGCGGCGACTTGCCGCTCGGCGACGCGCTGCTTCACGTGTACGACCTGGCGCTCGGTCTTTACTTTCGACCGGGCAGTGCGCCGAAAGGCTGCTTCTTGATCGGTACGGCAGCCGTCGAGGCGGTCAACGACGATGCGGTGCGCGCCATTCTTGCCAAAGGGTTGCAGGCGTTCGATCGTTCGTTCGAGACGCGGTTTGCGCGTGCGCAGCGCGATGGCGAGCTGGATCCAAATGCCGATCCGGCGTTGCTCGCCAAGCTCGCTTCGGCCATCTTGCATACGCTGGCGTTGCGCTCGCGTGCCGGAGACAAGCGCGCGACGCTGCGTGCGACGGCGCGAGCGGGCGTCGCGATGCTATGCGCCGCCGGTGCGGCCGAAGGCCGCGAGTGAACGTCTAGAGCAGGACCGCCGAATCGCGACCGCACACTCACTGCGCTGCTCGTTGCCGCAAGCGCATGTCTGGCTTCCAGCCCAATTCGCGTTTGGCTTTCTCGCTTGTGACTTCGGCGCCGTCCTCCGCAATGTTGAAGGCGCCGGCTTTCGAGCGCTGGACGGCAAGCAACGCGGCCCATGCCGCGGCCTCGACATGCAACGGGCTTGCGCCCTGCGCCGTCTCGCGGCCGGTGCCGGGGCCGTATAGATTCCCGTAGCGCAGCACCGTGCCCACGCCGCCCGATTCGTTCATGCTCAGCACCCAGCGCTCCAGCTCGACAATGCCGCCCACCGTGATTGCGCGCGCGCCTTCGGCGTCTGTGTCGAGCGGCTGCGTTTCCGTGTACGGCGCCGGTCCCGCTGCATAGGCCCACGCGATACTCTGCGCGACGATGCGTTCGCACCCGGCGGCCCGCGCGGCCGATACGAGATTAGCCGTTCCTTCGGTGCGAATGCGGGCGTTCCGTGCCGTGGCTTCGCCCATTCGCTTCGGATCGAGACCCGGCGGTAGATCCGTCAGTTGATGGATGACGATTTCCGGTGCCATGCATTCGATCGTATTGGCAAGCGTTTCCCGGTCGAAGATATCGACCAGCACGGCATGCGCGCCCGCGGCGCGAATGCTGTCCGTGCGTTCGATGCGCCGGGTCGCACCGAACACCTCGTATCCGGCTTCGACCAACAATGGCACGAGTGCCGAGCCGACGGCACCGGACGCGCCAGCCAAGAAAACCTTCTCGCTCATGGTTTGGGCCCTCCGTATTGATGAGCGCTCGCCGGGCCGCCCAAGCCGGGCTCAACTGTCAACCGTTATCGCAGCGGTACGCCAAGCCGCAGACGCAAGATCATGGCCTGCTGATGGGATTGACTAACGTGGTATCGGCTGCGGAAGCAAGTCAGATCGCGCGCCGTCTGCGCGCTGCTTTCGCAATCGAGTGATCGCCCGCCGAGACGGGCGCAGCGCCGATCAAGCGTGCAGCACAGGCTGCGGCGATAACGCCGGCGGCGTGGGACACGCAAGGGGTGCGACTTGGTTGCGCCTTTCGCGCGTCGGCGCGGTGCCGAACGCATCGCGATAGCTCTTGCTGAAGTGGCACGCCGATTGAAATCCGCATGCCATTGTGATGTGCATGATCGACATGTCGGTTTGCAGGAGCAACTCCCGCGCACGGCGCAGCCGTAGCGTGAGGTAATAATGCGTCGGCGTCATGCCGAGGTGTTCCCGGAACAAGCGCTGCAGCTGCCGCTGCGACATATTCGCGAGCCGCGCGAGTTCTTCACGCGAAAGTGGCTCTTCGATGTTGTTCTCCATCAACGCGATGACTTCGAACAGCGATTTGTTCGCCGAGCCAAGGCGTGCAACGAGCGGCATCCGTTGCTGCGCACTGATATCGCGCACGTGTTCGACGATGAATTGTTCGGCGATTTGCGTTACGCGCGGCGTCCCGATGCGCGGTGCGATCAAATGCAACATCATGTCGAGCGGTGCGACACCGCCCGTGCACGTGATGCGGTCGCGATCGATAACGAATAGCTCTTTCAAGAAGCGTGTGCCGGGGAATTCTTCTTTCAGCGCCGACATATTCTCCCAATGAATCGCGCAGGCGTAGCCCTCGAGTAAACCGGCGCGTGCGAGCGCGTAGGTACCCGTGCAAAGGCTGCCGAGCGGGATGCCGGTACGAGCGTAGCGGCGCAGTTCCGATAGATGCGTGTTCGTCGTCGAATGCTGAACGTCGACGCCGCCGCACACGAAAACGACGTCGGGATTGTGCTCGAGCGAAGAGATTGGAACTGTATCGACGGCCAATCCGTTGCTGGCCGTCACGGGCCCGCCATCCGGGCTGACGACAGACCATCGATACAGATCTTGGCCGCTGAGATAGTTCGCCATCCTAAGCACTTCGATCGCATTCGAGAACGCGATCATCGTGAAGTTCGGCAGAGCCATGAACGCGAAATTTGACAGCGACGCGGTTCGGTCGGGGGACATGGGGATGGCTTTCCTTCTAATCCTATCTAGTGCCGCCGCTGCTCTTCCACGTGCTCTTTCGAGCGACGGCGCGCGTTTCATTGTGGGTTCCAGGGCAACATGTATGCCATACGGCTTAACCCTATGGCCGGCCAGGGATGCGATTCTATATTGCACCGCAGCTAGGCGTATTTGGCCGTGGATCGGTGCTTCAGATGTCTAGATGGCGCTTTATTGGTGCATTGCAGCGAACCCGGCGAACCCGGCGAACGCCCGCTCGCCGCACGACCCATCGCCGCAGCCGCGCGATCCGATGTCCGTATGGGCCCAGCCGCCATCTATCCCCGATTCGGCCGTCCTTCCACTCGTCGGACTTGTCCAAAACGGACGCGCGTGTCGGAAAAGGCAAAGAACACGTCTGAATTCACCAATCTGCAAGAGGGGCGAGCGTAAAGAATAGAGTCGTCGCCAACGAACGCTGGCGGCGCCGAGGTTTCAAAGGGCGCCGCGCCATCAATACGGATACGCCATGTCGAATACAGAGCCGTTTTTCACGCAGACAATTGCCGAACGCGATGCGCCCGTGCGCGCCGCAGTCTTGAGGGAACTCGAGCGGCAGCAGTCTCAAGTCGAACTGATTGCCTCGGAGAATATTGTGTCGCGCGCGGTGCTCGAAGCGCAGGGCTCGGTGCTGACGAATAAGTATGCGGAAGGCTATCCGGGCAAGCGTTATTACGGCGGATGCGAATTCGTCGACGAAGTCGAGACGCTCGCGATCGATCGCGTGAAGCAGTTGTTCGGCGCGCGGTACGCGAACGTCCAGCCGCACTCGGGCGCTCAGGCGAACGGCTCGGTCATGCTCGCGCTCGCCAAGCCCGGCGATACCGTGCTGGGCATGTCGCTCGACGCCGGCGGCCACCTCACGCACGGCGCGAAGCCTGCATTGTCGGGCAAGTGGTTCAACGCCGTCCAATACGGTGTAAGCCGCGACACGATGCTGATCGACTACGACCGCGTCGAAGCATTGGCCGACGAACACCGTCCGGGCCTCATCATTGCGGGCTTCTCCGCCTATCCGCGCGCGCTCGATTTCGCACGGTTTCGCGCGATCGCCGATCGCGTCGGCGCGAAGCTGATGGTCGATATGGCGCATATCGCGGGCATCATCGCGGCGGGCCGTCACCAAAATCCCATTGACTATGCGCACGTTGTGACGTCCACCACGCACAAGACGTTGCGCGGCCCACGCGGCGGTTTCGTCCTGACCAACGACGAAGACATCGCCAAGAAGATCAACTCGGCAGTATTCCCCGGGCTGCAGGGCGGCCCGCTCATGCATGTCATCGCGGGCAAAGCCGTCGCGTTCGGCGAAGCGCTGGAAGACGGGTTCAAGCGCTATATCGATCGCGTGTTGGCCAATGCGCAGGCGCTGGGCACCGTGCTGCGCGAAGGCGGCGTCGATCTGGTGACGGGCGGCACCGACAATCATCTGCTGCTCGTCGATCTGCGCCCGAAGGGCCTGAAAGGCACGCAAGTTGAAACCGCGCTCGAGCGCGCAGGGATCACGTGCAATAAAAACGGCATTCCGTTCGATACGGAGAAGCCGACCGTCACGTCGGGCATTCGCCTCGGTACGCCGGCCGGTACGACGCGCGGTTTCGGTGTCGAGCAGTTCGAGCAGATCGGCCGCTTGATCCTCGAAGTATTCGATGCATTGACGCGCCATCCGGACGGCCATGCCGAAACGGAACAGCGCGTGCGCCGCGAGATCTTCGCGCTGTGCGAGCAATTCCCGATTTACTGAGCGATCGAGCGCCCGAAATCCGCCGACCTTCATTCGACTAGCCAAGCCTGGAGCAACCGATGTCCACTTTGCACGAAAACAGCATCATCATCGACGGTTTGAACATTTCCAAGTTCGAACCATCGGTTTTTGAAGACATGCGCAAGGGCGGCATCACGGCCGCCAACTGCACGGTGTCCGTCTGGGAAAGCTTCGCGAAGACGGTCGACAATATCGCGCTCATGAAGCAGCAAATTCGTGAGCATGGCGAAATGCTGACGCTCGTACGCACGACCGACGATATCCGGCGAGCGAAGCAAGAGAACAAGACGGGGGTCATCCTCGGCTTTCAGAACGCGCATGCCTTCGAGGACAACCTCGGCTATATCGAAGCGTTCGCCGACATGGGCGTGCGCGTCGTCCAACTTTGCTACAACACGCAGAATCTCGTTGGGACCGGCTGCTACGAGCGCGACGGCGGCCTTTCCGATTTCGGCCGCGAAGTGATCACCGAGATGAACCGCGTCGGAATCATGGTCGATCTCTCGCACGTAGGTGCAAACACGTCGTCCGAAGCCATCGCGTTCTCGAAGAAGCCCGTTTGTTATTCGCACTGCCTTCCGTCGGGGCTCAAGGAGCATCCGCGCAACAAGAGCGACGCACAGCTCAAGGAGATTGCCGATGCCGGCGGCTTCGTCGGCGTCACGATGTTCGCGCCTTTCCTCAAGCGCGGCATCGATGCAACGGTCGAGGATTATATCGAGGCGATCGGTTATGTCGTCAATCTCATCGGCGAAGACTGTGTGGGCATCGGCACCGACTTCACGCAAGGCTACAGCGTCGACTTCTTCGATTGGCTGACGCACGACAAAGGCCGTTATCGCCGTTTGACGAACTTCGGCAAGATCGTCAATCCGGAAGGCATCCGCACGATCGGTGAATTCCCGAACCTGACCGCCGCGATGGAGCGCGCAGGATGGAGTGAGTCCCGCATTCGCAAGATCATGGGCGAGAACTGGGTGCGTGTATTCGGCGATGTGTGGGGCGCATGAACTCGCGCCACTAATACCCCTGGTACCCCTGATACCCATACCGATATCTCGTTCCTCCTACCGATCACCTAGGGACTGCTTTCATGCAACCGCAACTTCCGATCAATGTCGATCCCGATACGGGCGTCTGGACCACCGACGCGCTGGCGATGCTCTACGTGCCGCGCCATTTCTTCACGAACAATCATGTGGCCGTCGAAGAGGCCTTGGGACGCGAGGCGTATGCCGAGATCCTGTACAAGGCCGGCTACAAATCGGCTTATCACTGGTGCGACAAGGAAGCCAAGCAGCACGGGCTTAGCGGCATGGCCGTGTTTGAACACTATCTGAATCGCTTGTCGCAGCGCGGGTGGGGGCTCTTCAAGATCGCGGAAGCGGATCCGGCACGCGCGCACGCTCGCATCGAGCTGCGTCATTCGTCGTTCGTCCTGGCTCAGCCCGAGAAACAGGGCAAGCTTTGCTACATGTTTGCCGGCTGGTTTGCCGGCGCGATGGACTGGGTCAACGATACCGCTGCGAGCGGCACACGCGGCCCGCATTCCCAATCGAAGGAGACGCAATGCGCGGGCGAAGGCCACGCGCACTGCGTGTTCGAAGTGTCGCCGCTTGTGCCTTAATCGCGATGAACCCGCCTCAATCGCATCACGCAACAAAGTAATAACGTCACAACGCAATACGCTCGTTACAGAATACGCTCGAGGTCGATCGACATGCGCTACCCCCATCTGTTCAAACCGATGACGCTGAACAAGCTGACGCTGCGTAACCGCATCGTCAGCACGGCGCATGCGGAAGTCTATGCGGAGCCGGGCGGCTTGCCCGGCGATCGGTATATCCGTTATTACGAGGAAAAGGCGAAGGGCGGCGTGGGGCTGGCGGTGTGCGGCGGCTCGAGCCCGGTGTCGATCGATAGCCCTCAAGGCTGGTGGAAGTCGGTCAATCTGGCAACCGATCGTGTCATCGATCCTTTGAACCGGCTGGCCGAAACGATGCATCGCCACGGCGCGAAGATCATGATTCAGGCCACGCATATGGGCCGCCGCTCGGCCTTTCACGGCGAGCACTGGCCGCATTTGCTGACGCCCTCGGGCGTACGGGAGCCGGTGCACCGCGGCAATGCGAAGACGATTGAGACTGAGGAAATCCGCCGCATCATCGGTGATTTCGCCGCTGCGGCGAAGCGCGTGCAGCAGGCCGGCATGGACGGCATCGAGATCTCGGCCGCCCACCAGCATCTGATCGATCAGTTCTGGAGCCCGCGCACGAATTTCCGTAACGACGAATGGGGCGGCAGCCTCGCCAATCGCTTGCGCTTCGGCGTTGAAGTGTTGAATGCCGTGCGCGAGGCGGTGGGGCCTGATTTCGTCGTCGGGCTGCGCATGTGCGGCGACGAGTTCCATGAGGACGGTCTCGATCACGAGCAATTGAAGGAAATCGCGCAAGCGATGGCCGAGACGGGGCTCATCGATTATCTGGGCGTCATCGGCTCCGGTGCCGATACGCACAATACGCTCGCGAACTGCATGCCGCCGATGGCACTGCCGCCCGAGCCGTTCGTTCATTTGGCCGCCGGCATCAAATCCGTGGTGAGCCTGCCCGTCATGCATGCGCAGAGCATTCGCGACGCAGGGCAAGCCGAGCGGCTGCTGGCTGCGGGGATGATCGATCTGGTCGGCATGACGCGGGCTCAGATCGCCGATCCGCACATGGTCATCAAGATTCGCGACGGCCGCGAAGACGAAATCAAGCAATGCGTCGGCGCGAACTATTGCATTGACCGCCAATATAACGGTCTCGACGTGCTGTGCGTGCAAAACGCGGCAACCTCTCGCGAAGCGACGATGCCGCACGTAATCGAAAAGTCGCGCGGCCCGAAGCGCAAGGTCGTCGTCGTCGGGGCCGGCCCCGCAGGCTTGGAGGCGGCCCGCGTTGCACGCTCGCGAGGCCATGACGTCGTGCTGTTCGAAAAGAACGCCGAAGTCGGCGGGCAAATCGTCCTTGCCGCGAAGGCGCCGCAGCGCGAACAGATGGCCGGTATCGTGCGCTGGTTCGATATGGAAACGAAGCGTCTTGGCGTCGACCGCCGTTTGGGCGTGGAAGCCGACGACAAGATGATCATGGCGGAAAAGCCGGACATCATCGTGCTTGCGACGGGTGGCCGTGCTTTTTCCGATCAGGTATCCGGTTGGGGTGTCGCAGAAGGGCTGGCGGTTAGCTCCTGGGACATTCTGTCGGGCCGCGTCGAACCGGGGCAAAACGTGCTCGTCTATGACGGTGTCAGCACGCACGCCGGTGCGGGAGTCGCCGATTTCATCTCGAGCCGCGGCGCGAAGGTCGAGATCGTCACCCCCGACGTCAAAGTCGCGGACGACTGCGGCGGCACGACATTCCCGATCTTTTATCGGCGCCTCTATGCGCAAGGTGTCGTGCATACCCCGAACTACTGGCTCGACCGCGTCTACGAAGAAGACGGCAAGAAGATCGCTGTGCTGCGCAACGAGTACACGGAGGAGCAGGAAGAGCGCGCCGTCGATCAAGTCGTGATCGAAAACGGCAGTACCCCCAACGATTCGCTCTATTGGAAACTCAAGCCGGAATCGTTGAATCGAGGCCAGGTCGACGTACAAAAACTCTTTGCCGCCGAACCTCAGCCCTGCTTATCGGAGGAACTGGGCGGCGGCCGTTTCGTGCTGTTCCGTGTCGGCGATTGCATCTCGATGCATAACATCCACGGCGCGATCTACGACGCGCTGCGGCTTTGCAAGGATTTCTGATTATGAGCCCGGCATTTCTCATCACAGTGCTGCTGTGGCTGTCGATGGCGGGCCTCGCGTTCGCGGTCGCCAAGCGTTCGTCATACTGGCGTCTCGGGCGGGCGACTGCGCCAGGCGCGTTCGGCATCTCGAACCTATTCACCATCCCTAAGCGTTATTTCGTCGACCTGCATCACGTCGTCGCGCGCGATCCCTATATCGCGAAGACGCACGTGGCGACGGCGGGAGGCGCGATTGGCGCGCTCGCACTCGTGTTCGTCAATTACGGCCTCGCCATCTACTCGCCGTGGCTCGACAAGCTGATCTTCCTCTGCGCGCTTGCGATGCTCGTCGGTGCGGTTTTCGTCTGGCGCCGTCGTCACGCGAAGAACGTGCCCGCCCGTCTGTCGCGCGGCCCTTGGAATACGCTGCCGTGGTTGCTGGGTGCGTTCGCGCTTGGCCTCGTTTTGTTCACGCTCGTGCCGGCCGCAGCCATGTCGCGGGCATTCGCGGTGCTCTGTGCCGTGTTGATCGGTATCGGCGCATTCGCGATGACAATGGGCGCGGCGAAGGGCGGCCCGATGAAGCACGCGATCGCGGGGCTGCTGCATTTGGCCTTCCATCCACGGCAGGAACGCTTTGCCGCGACGCGCGATTCATACTCGGGAAACGGCACGGCCACGCCGCCGACCGCGCTGAAAGTGCCGGACATCGAGCACCACGAATACGGTGTCGCGAAGCCCGTCGAGTTCCGCTGGAACCAACTGTTGAGTTTCGACGCCTGCGTGCAGTGCGGTAAATGCGAAGCGGCATGTCCCGCGTTTGCAGCGGGCCAGCCGCTCAATCCGAAGAAGCTGATTCAAGACCTCGTCACAGGGATGGTAGGCGGCACCGATGCCGCGTATGCGGGCAGCCCGACGCCGGGTATTGCCGTCGGGCTCCACGGCGGCCAGCCTAACGGGCCCATCGTCTCGGGCTTGATCGAAGCGGACACGATTTGGTCATGCACGACGTGCCGCGCCTGTGTCCAAGAGTGCCCGATGCTGATCGAGCACGTCGATGCGATCGTCGATATGCGACGCAATCGTACGTTGACCGAAGGGGATGTCCCGGGCAAAGCGCCCGAGGTGCTCGCGAATCTGCGTGAGACCGGCAGCGCGGGCGGCTACGATATCGCCGCGCGCTACGACTGGGCCGTCGATTTGAACGCTCGCGTCGCGCAGCCCGGTATGGCAGTCGATGTGCTGTTGATCGCCGGCGAGGGCGCGTTCGATATGCGCTATCAGCGCACGCTTCGTTCGCTCGTCAAGGTATTGGACAAGGCCGGCGTGGACTTCGCCGTGCTGGGCGGCAGCGAGGCCGATACCGGCGACGTTGCGCGCCGCCTCGGCGACGAAGCCACGTTCCAGCACATGGCCCAGCGCATGATCGCGACGCTCGGCGCACTGAGCTACAAGCGGATCGTGACGGCAGATCCCCACGTCATGCATAGCCTGCGCAACGAGTATCGCGCGTTCGGCGTGCGCTACGAAGTTCAGCACCATACAAGCCTCGTTGCCGAACTCATGCAAAGCGGGCGGCTTTCGCCGAAGGCATCGGCCGCGTTGGTCGACAAGCGCATCACCTATCACGACCCGTGCTATCTGGGCCGCTACAACGGCGAAACCGAGGCGCCGCGGCACGTGCTGAAATCGATCGGCATCAAGGTCGTCGAAATGGAGCGTCACGGCATGCGTGGGCGTTGCTGCGGCGGCGGCGGCGGCGCGCCGCTGACCGACATTCCGGGCAAGGCGCGTATTCCCGATATTCGTATGGCCGATGCGCGGGCGATAAGCGCGGACATCGTCGCCGTGGGCTGCCCGAACTGCACGGCGATGCTCGAAGGCGTCGTTGGGCCGCGGCCTGAAGTGCTCGATATTGCCGAGCTCGTTGCCGCTGCGCTGGAGTGAAGAGCCATGAATACCGTCAAACGAATCGATCCGCGCCGGCCGTTCGTCATCGCCGCGTCGGGGCTTAGGCGTATCACGCTCGGCGACGAACAGGTTGCGGGCGCAACGAACGAGACGATGCATGCGCCGCATAGCGCCCATGCCGAAGCGCCGAAGCCGCGGCGAGTCTATGAAGCGGGCGGGCGCACGTTGCTGGTCGCCGCGCATAGCGATCGTGGCGCGCTCGACGAACAGGCGCGGCAGGCCGTGGCCGCGGCGGCTATTGTTGCCGATGCGAAAACGGAAGTGATCTTGGTTGTCTTCGGCGAACTGACCGACGCCGCCGCAGCGCTCGGTGCCGACAAAGTCGTCGAATTCCCGTCACTGGCGCGCCCGTCATTCGCACCCGATGACGCGCTGGCGGCATTGCGCGATTGCGTGGCCGCATTCAAGCCTGCGCATGTCCTGATGCCCGACAATGCGACGGGCGACGGCGATCTGGGCCGTCGCTATGCCGCGCAAGCAAAGGCGAGTCTGGCGGCACACGTCGTCGAGATCGACGCCGCGCACGTCGGCTGCTATGCCGGCGCCGGGCAATCTTTTGCGACGCGGGCGTGGCCCGACGTGATCTTGCTCGACGCTGACGCCGTTTCGACGAAGCTGCCGTTCGTCGGCATAGGCGAACGCGTGGCGGTGCCCGTCACGGGTGGCGCGGGCGGCCAGCCGCCGCCGTCGGACCTTGCCCGCTACGGCGATCGCGGCACGACGCAGCTCGGCGCTGCGCAAGTTGCGCTGGAAGAGGCGGACTTCATCATTTCGGCCGGCAACGGCGTGACCGATATCCGCGCATTCGAAGCGCTGGCCGAAACGTTGGGCGCTGCGATCGGTGCGAGCCGCGTGGCCGTCGACAACGGTCATTTCGCGCGCGACAAGCAGGTGGGTGCGACGGGCAAGACCGTCAACGCCAGTGTCTATATCGCATTCGGAATCTCGGGTGCCGTTCAGCATTTGCAGGGCATCAAGGATTGCCGGCACGTCATTGCCGTCAACCTCGATGCGAGCGCGCCGATCGTTAAGCGCGCCAATCTGACCGTGGTTGCCGATACGCAGCCGACGATCGCCGCATTGACGAGCGCGGTCGGGCAAGCCAAGCAAGCGCGTCAGGCGCCGGCCGCGACGGCCGAAGGCTCCAACGTTCACGAGGGTGTCGCGGCATGAACTCAATCGAAAAATTGGATCGCATTGCCGTCCTAGTCTCCGTCGGACGCCACCGCGTGAGCGGTGTGTCCTGCTATAGCCGTAACGACGCAGCGGCGCTCGAGATCGCACGGAAACTGGCACAAAAACACGGTGCAGCGCTCGAAGTTCTGCACGCGGGCGACGCGTTGAATCTCGCGCTGACCGATTACCTGGCGCTTGGCGCGCCGCGCGTCGAGGTCTTGGCGTGCGGCGATCGCGACGATGCCGCAGCGGTGCTGGCCGAGCGCCTGCGCGGCGTGCCGCTCGTCTTGACCGGCACGCGCGCCGAAGGCGCTTACGACACGGGCATGCTGCCGTATCGGCTGGCCGACGCACTGGGCTATGCGCTGATCGATTCGGCGCTTGATTTGGCGATCGAAAACCGCCGTGTCGCAGTGACGCAGTTCTTGCCGAAAGGATTTCGCCGCAGCGTGGACGCGGCGTTGCCCGTGGTCGTGGCGGTCCACCCGCAGGCGGCCGTCACGCCGCGCTACGCCTATGCCCGCGCGGTGGCGGGCGTGATCGCGCCGCATCCATTGGCCGTTGCCGCTCCGCCCGACGAGCACGCCGATGCGTGGCAGATTGCGCCGGCTCAGCGCAAGCCCGTGAAACTCGCTGCCGCCGAAAAGCGCTCGGGACATGCGCGGATGCTGACGGCGACCACCACGGAAAGCCGTGGCGGGAGCGTCGTAATTGAGGGGACTTCGGTCGAAAAAGCACAAGTCATCCTCGGATATTTGCGAGAGCATCGACTCGTCGATTACTGATTACTTAGGTCGCGAGGGCCTATCGGCGTTTGACGACGACCCCTTGCGACAAGCACTTGTACAGCACTTAAAGCACGTCAAGCATTCGGAGCAGACATGACCGTATCCGCAGACATTCGCGCGCTCATCGAACGGCGCAAACAGGGCTACAGCCTTGAAGCGCCGTTTTACCGCAGCGAAGAAATCTTCGCACTCGATATGGAAGCGATTTTCCACAAGCATTGGATTCACGTGGCGGTCGAACCCGATATTCCCGAGCCGGGCGATTATGTGACCGTCGAAGTGGCCGGCGAGGCCGTGCTGATCGTGCGCGACGACGACATGTCCGTCCGCGCCTTCCACAACGTTTGCCGTCACCGCGGCGCGCGGCTTTGCAACGAAGAGCGCGGCACGGTCGGCAACATCGTCTGTCCGTATCACAGCTGGACCTACAACCTCAGCGGCGCGTTGATGTTCGCCGAGCACATGGGCGAGAAGTTCGACCGCTGCAAGCACAGCTTGAAGTCGGTGCACGTCGAAAGCTTAGGCGGCCTCATCTTCATCTGCTTGGCCGAAGAGCCGCCGGCGGATTTCTCGGTGATGCGCGCGGCCATGGAGCCTTACCTGCTGCCGCACGATCTCCCGAGCTGCAAGATCGCGGCTCAAGTGGATATCATCGAGGAAGGCAACTGGAAGCTCACGATGGAAAACAATCGCGAGTGCTATCACTGCGTTGCGAACCATCCCGAGCTCACGGTTTCCTTGTACGAATACGGCTTTGGCTATCAACCTTCGCCTGCCAATGCCGATGGCATGGCGGCATTCGAGCGCGCGTGCGTCGAGCGTGCCGCGGAGTGGGAGGCAATGAGCTTGCCGTCGGTCGAAGTCGAGCGCTTGAGCGACGTCACCGGTTTTCGCACGCAGCGCTTGCCGCTCGATCGCAGCGGCGAATCGCAGACACTCGATGCGAAAGTCGCATCGAAAAAGCTGCTGGGCGAATTCAAGCGTGCCGATCTTGGCGGGCTTTCGTTCTGGACGCAGCCGAATTCTTGGCATCACTTCATGAGCGACCACGTTGTCACGTTTTCCGTCATTCCGCTCTCGGCGGGCAAGACGCTCGTGCGCACGAAGTGGATGGTCCATAAGGATGCCGTCGAGGGTGTCGACTACGACATCGAGAACCTGACGGCCGTCTGGAATGCGACAAATGCGCAAGACCGCACGCTTGTCGAGTATTCGCACCGCGGCGCGGGCAGCAGCGCCTATGAGCCGGGCCCATACTCGCCGTACACGGAAGGGCTCGTCGAGAAGTTCTGCGATTGGTATATCCGGCGCCTCGGTGCGCATGTCGGCGCTTAGCAACCGGTGAGTCAGCAAAAGACGAGGCATAACATGATGCGAGACGCGCAAACATTGGAGCCGCAGGACGGACGCCTCACGCGCCCCGCATTCTGGAGCGCGCTGGGCGCGTCTTGGACGAGCGACGCCGAGGAGACGCTCGTCTGCTGCCAGGTCCGGCAGGAAACGCATGACGTAAAGAGCTTTTTCTTTATGTCGAAAGAGGGCAGGACCTTCGCCTTCGAGCCGGGGCAATTTATCACGCTCGAACTCGAGATCGACGGCGAGACGATCAATCGCTGCTATACGATCTCGTCGGCGCCGACGCGGCCGCACACGATCTCTATCACGGTCAAGCGTGTACCCGGCGGCAAGGTCTCGAACTGGCTGCACGACAATCTGCGCGCGGGCGATGCCATCCGGGTGCTCGGCCCGGCCGGTGAATTCACTTGTGCCCGTCATGCGGCCGGTAAGTACTTATTCTTATCCGCGGGCTCGGGCATCACGCCGTTGATGTCGATGAGCCGTTCGCATCACGAGCTTGGCGAGGATCGCGATATTGTCTTCGTGCATAGCGCGCGTACGCCCGAAGACATCATCTTCGCGCGCGAGCTCGATCTCATCGCCGCGAATCAGCAGCGCTTCCGCACCTCGTTCGTCTGCGAGCGCCAGGGACAACGGACGACCTGGCCGGGCATTACCGGGTTCTTGACGCTGCCGCTGCTTCGACTCATTGCGCCGGATTTTATGGAGCGCGAGATTTTCACATGCGGCCCGGCGCCTTACATGAAGGCCGTGCGCGACATGCTAGAGGAAGCCGGCTTCGACCGCGCTCGCTATCACGAGGAAAGCTTTTCGTTCGACGCGTTGCCGGCTGCCGAGCAAGCTGCTGCGAGCGAAGGCGCGAGCGTGCCGGCGAATGGCGCCGAAGCGGGGAGCGAAATCAAATTCTCCGTTACGTTCGCGAAGACGCATCGCGACATCGAATGCGGAGCGCACGAACATGTGCTCGATGCGGCGAAGCGCGCGGGTTTGCGGCTGCCTTCGTCCTGCACGCAGGGCATGTGCGGCACCTGCAAGGTAAAGCTCGTCGCGGGCCAAGTCGATATGCGCCATAACGGCGGCATTCGACAGCGTGAAATCGATCAGGGAATGGTGCTGCTTTGCTGCAGCAAGCCGCTCAGCGATCTCGTCGTTGATAAATAGCGGCGTATGGGCGTCGTTTTTGTGCAAGCGCATGTCGGAAACCGCACTCACCGACGATTATTGGCTGCTCAAGCTTAGGACAGCACGAGCTTAAGGGGGGCTCGGCGAAGTACTGCAACACACCCGCCGCGAATGGACGACCAGGAGAGATCATTATGAAGTTTTTCAAACAGTTAATGTTGACGGCCGCGATTGGCGCGGCGCTTGCGAGCGCCGCGCCCGCGTTTGCGGACGGCAAGCCCACGATCAAGATCGGCTACGTCGAAGGATGGGACGATAGCGTGGCGACGTCGAACGTCGCGGCACAAGTCATCGAAACGAAGCTCGGCTACCCAGTCAAGCTGGTGCCGGTTGCCGCCGGTGTGATGTGGGGCGGTGTGGCGCGCGGCGATTTGGACGTGACGCTGTCGGCCTGGCTGCCTGCCACGCACGGCGCGTACTGGGAGCAGTACAAGTCGAAGGTCGAGGATCTAGGTCCGAACTTCAACGACGCCAAGATCGGATTGGTCGTGCCGGCCGACACCAAGGCGACCACGATTGCCGATTTGGAAGGGCAAAAGAGCGCTTTCGAAGGACGTATCGTGGGTATCGATGCGGGCGCGGGTGTGATGAAGAAAGCCGACGACGCGATCAAAGCCTATAACCTCAGCTATCAGTTGATGCCGAGCTCGGGCAGCGCGATGACGGCCGAACTCGCACGGGAGATTCATGCGAACAAGTCGATCGTCGTGACGGGATGGGCGCCGCATTGGATGTTCGCGAAGTGGAAGCTGAAATTCCTCGAGGATCCGAAGAAGGTATTCGGCGGCGCCGAGCATGTCGATAACGTGATCAACCCCGAACTCGAAAAGAAGGCCCCTCCGGTAGTCGAGTTCTTGAAGAAGTTTCAGTGGAAGCCGGGCGAGATCGACGGCGTGATGCTGGCGGCGCAGAACGGCACGAAACCGGTAGATGCGGCGAAGGCGTGGGTGTCGGCGCATCCGGACCGCGTATCGAGCTGGGTGGCTGGCGCTAAGTAATCGTCTAAGTAAGCGCCTAAGTAAGCGTCTAAGTAAGCGCAAGTAACGCTGAAAATTGGATGTCCTATGCGGGGCGCGCGGCTGATAAGCCGCTGCGCCCCGTTTGTTTTTTACTGCAGCACGACCGTCCGGTCGCCGTTGATAAATACCCGCCGTTCGATGAACGTTTTGACGGCACGGGCCAGCGTGATGCATTCGACATCGCGCCCCACCGCCAGCAGCCGTTCGGGACTATGCGAGTGATCGACGCGCTCGACGACCTGTTCGATGATGGGCCCTTCGTCGAGATCGTCGGTCACGAAATGCGCGGTCGCGCCGATCAGCTTCACGCCGCGCGCATGGGCTTGATGATAGGGCTTCGCTCCCTTGAAACCGGGCAAAAACGAGTGATGGATATTGATCGCACGCGCGGCCAGTTTTCGGCTCGTCGATTCCGAGAGAATTTGCATATAACGCGCGAGCACCATTAGTTCGGCGCCTGTCGTCTCGAACAAATCGAGCAGGCGCGCTTCCTGACGCACCTTGGTGTCCGGCGTCACGGGCAGGTAATGGAACGGCAAGCCGTGCTGGACAGCCATCGGCTCCAGCGTCGTGTGGTTGGACGCGATGCCGACGATATCCATCTTGAGCTCGCCCATGCGCCAGCGGAACAGCAAATCGGCGAGGCAGTGCTCGAGCTTGGACACCATGATCAGTACTTTCGGGCGCACGTTGGCGTCGTGAATGCCCCACGCCATGCCGAACGAGGCGGCGATCGGCGCAAACTCGGCTTTGAGCGCATCGATGTCGAGCGGCGCATCGTGCTCGCGCGCGCCGTGAAAGACGCAGCGCATGAAGAAGCGCTCGCTGAGGTCGTCGTCGAAAACGGTCAGCTCGTCGATATATCCGCGGTGCTTATCGAGCAGCGCAACGACAGCTGCGACTTGGCCGGCTGCGCTTGGGCACGCGAGCGTCAGCACGAATTGGTGAGAACGGTCCGGTGTTGACATAGGAATAGCCCTGGTCTCCATGAAAGCGCGCGCGATGCGCGTATGCGCACCATCGAGCGGCGATTAACAGTAGACCAGGGACGATTGCGCGCCGATAGAACCGAATCGCCGTGCCACTGGTACCCGAGCGTCAGACCTGGCTCGAAGGCAATTGAAAACGGGCGACGGCCACGTCGAGGCGCCGGCTTTGATCTTCGAGCGAGGCCGCGGCGGCCGATGCCTCCTCCGCCAGCGCGGCATTGCGCTGCATCGCTTGCTCCATATGCGAGACGGATGCATTGATCTGCTCGATGCCGATCGACTGCTGTTCCGATGCAAGACTGATTTCGGCAATGATCGTCCGGACGCGGCCGACTGCATCCGAGAGTTCGCTCATCGTCGTGCCGGCCTCGCTGACGAGCGAACTGCCGCCATTGACGCATTGCGTCGATTCGCCGATCAGGGTCTTGATTTCCTTGGCCGCGGACGCCGAGCGTTGCGCGAGATTGCGCACTTCCGCCGCGACGACCGCGAAGCCGCGCCCGTTCTCCCCGGCGCGAGCCGCTTCGACGGCTGCGTTTAAAGCGAGGATATTGGTTTGGAACGCGATGCCTTCGATCACGCCGACGATACCCGCGATTTGGGTCGAACTCGTCGAAATCGCATTCATGGTCGAGACGACGCGCGCCATGGCATCGCCGCCTTTGACCGCGATTTCAGCGGCGCTGCCCGCATAGGTCCGCGCGCTGCGCGCATTGTCGGTGGTTTGCCGTACCGTGGCGGTCAGTTGCTCCATGCTTGCCGCGGCCTCTTGCAACGCAGCCGCTTGCTGCTCCGTGCGGTCGGACAACTCCATATTGCCGTGCGCGATCGTGCGCACGTCGCCGACGATGGCTTGCGTGCTAGTTCGCACCTGGTGCACGGTTTGCGCTAATCCTGTCTGCATCTGGCCAAGTCGATTCAGCAGATGCCCCATTTCATTTTCACGTTCGACGACGACGCGATGCGTCAAGTCGCCCTGGGCGATTCGATCGAAGTGGTCGACGGCGGAATCGACCGGTGCGACGATCGCCCGAGTCAGTCTTCGTTGCATGAAGATCCCGACGATCAGGGCCACCGCGGCGGCGGCGCCCAGCATCCACAGCGCGCGGTGAAAGCGCGCGTTGGCCCCGTCGAAACGCGCCTTCTCGCGCGTCATTTGAACATTCTCCAACGCTGCAATGGCGTCTTGATACGCGCCGAACACGGCGGGCGACGACTCGCGCTGCGTCGACAGAAAGTCGACCATATTGTCGCTATCGAGTTGTGACAACGCTTTTTGCAGCGTTTGATCGAGTAGCGCCTGGCGGCGCGCAAGCAGCGTGTCGAGCAGGGTTTGTTCGACCGCATCGGGCGCATGCAGTGTCCGGTAGGCTGCGAGTTCGTCGTTGCTTTGGGTCAGCAGCTGGTGCAAACGGGCAATTTCTTTTTGCGCTGCTTGGCCGGCACTGATCAACTGTTCGACTTCGCTGAGGCCTCCGCGCATGAGCAGTAGCCGTTCGGAGCTCGTCTTCAGGTGAAGCAGCGAGGCCGTATCGTCGCCATACATCGCGGCGAGGTCCGCCCGGCCCGCGGAGAGCATGGCGACCGCGCCCACGATGACGATAACCAGCAATGCCGTGTAACCGGCTATGGTGGCGGCAAGGCCGCCTCGAATCGAGAGCGATTTTGGCATGGCGATATCCGCGTGCGGCGTTGAGGGAAGCGCAAAGTACGAGCGCCTACCGCAGATATATCGGCAAACCTAATGACCGCCTATTGCCAAGAGGCGACAGCGCTCTGATCAATTGCGACAATGAGGCGAAGCGCAAGCGAGCCTATTCCTCTATCGCGTGGCGAAACGCGTCGACGGAAATCATGGCAGCTGCATTTGCCGGAGCGGGACGTTCTGCCGGTCGAAACACGGCATCGCCGCGGCGAATCGTGCGGCGCGAAACGACACACGTGCCCGATGCATTGGCCGAGCGCCGGCGCCAGCGTTGCTCACCATAATGGCAACGGCCGGGCTCGACCCAACGAATGATCAGTGTGGTATCGGATTGTTCGAGTATTTCGATTTGGACGCGGCTTACGTCTGTGACGCGAGACATTTTTGTCCTCATAGCGGCTCCTGGACTCGAGCTCCGTAAATGTATTCCGGTCCGGCCTGGGTCGCTAGCGTTATATCCGTAGAAACACAATTCTCTAAACTGAAATAATCATGGGGCGGTTACGCTTATTTGCACACTCCTCTGCACATTTTTTACACCGAGACAACTCCAGCCATAAATTTCGGCGCTCGGGAACTTCAGTCGCTCAGAAGCGGGCGGGGCTATACGGCTGCGGATCGGTGAAGGGCGCTTGGCCCGTCATCATCTCGGCCAGGAGTCGGCCCGTGACGGGGCCTAGCGTTAGCCCGTGATGCGCGTGACCGAATGCGAACCAGAGCCCTTGATGGCGGGGCGCCTTGCCGATGACGGGCCGCATATCCGGCATAGCCGGCCGCAGGCCAAGCCAAGGTTCGGCGTCGAGCCGCCGGCCCAGCCCGAAGGCGGGCCGTGCATAGGCTTCGGCGCGAGTGAGTTGGATGGGTGTCGGCGGCGCCTCGCGTGCCGCGATTTCGACGCCGGTCGTCAAGCGCAGCCCGCGCTGCATCGGCGCGATGACGTAGCCTTGTTCGCGATCGAGGATGGGCCGGCTCAAAGGCGTGCCGCCCGTGGCTTCGTAGTGCATGTGATAGCCGCGTTTGGCTCGCAGGGGAATGCGATAGCCGAGCGGCGTAAAGACCGTGTCCGACCAAGGACCGAGCGCTACGACGATCTCGGGTGCGCTGATCGGGCCGTCGGCCGTTTGCACCATCCAAGCGCCGTTCTCCATCCGTGCCGTGGCAGCATCGCCGACAATCGTTTTACCGCCGATGCGCTCGAACAGCCGAGCGTAAGCTTTGGTGAGCGCGCCCGGGTCGGTGACGCTTTTCGGATCGCGCCAATGCAGGCCGCCGCAAAACGCGTCGGAGAGCGCGGGCTCGCGGCCGCGTAGCGCCGCGGCATCGAGCGTATCGAGCTGCAAACCTTGGGCGCTCGCCAATTGTTGCGCTGGCTTAGCGGCCAACTCGAATTCGCCGGGGGTGCGAAACGTTTCGATCCATCCGTCGTCGTGAATGAGTGTGCGAGCCTGCGCGCCGGCTCGCGCGAGCAGCGCATCGTGTTCGTCGACGCACCGGCGGATCAGCGGCAGCATGTCGCGGGCCGCCGCGGCCAGGCGCGGCGGCGAAGACTCATGCCAATAGCGGATGAGCCAAGGGACGAAAGACGGCAACGCCTTGTAGTCCCAATAAAGATCCGTCGATCGATTGCGGGCGTACCGGGCGAGCGTGCCGAAGTTGCGCGGGAACGCGTACGGCACGACCGCCGAACGTTCGATGAGCCCCGCGTTGCCGAAGCTCGTTCCTTCCCCAGGCGAGCGGCGGTCGACGAGCGCGACGCGCCGCGAGCGGTCCTGGAGGTGGATGGCGCAAGACACGCCCACGATGCCGGCCCCGAGAACGATGACGTCGAAATCCATGTGATGGTGTCCGTGATGAGTGGCGTTACCCAGCCGGTATCATAAGCACGTTGTACGTCTTGGCGGGGCACCGCCGGGCGATTTCGTCGCTTAGCCGCCGCGCTCCCTTATAATCCGGCATGACTTCATCTGTAGCCTACACGGCAAGCTTGCGAGCGGCGCCGCTCGCCAAGCAATTCATTGGTTTGACCCTGCATCCCTCAGTAGACCGTTTCCCGCCCATGGCTGGGGAAGGCGCACGTTCTACGCCGCGGTTCTCTCTCGCATGAAAATACCCAAACGGCTTGCACCGCTGCTGGAAGAAGGACTCATCGACGAAGTAATCGGCCAGTTGATGAGCGGCAAGGAAGCAACGGTTTACGTCGTGCGCAGCGGCGACTCGACGCGTTGTGCGAAGGTCTATAAAGACGCCAAACAGCGCAGCTTTCGGCAAGCCGCATCGTATCGGGATGGCCGCTCAGTCAAGAATAGCCGGCAGGCGCGTGCGATGGAGAAAGGTACGCGTTACGGCCGTCAGATGCAGGAAGAGGCATGGCAGAGCGCGGAGGTCGATGCGCTGTTTCGGCTCGCCGCCGCAGGCGTGCGCGTGCCGCAACCTTATATCTGTACCGATGGCGTATTGCTGATGGAGTTGGTGGTCGACGCCGCGGGTAACGTCGCGCCCCGCTTAAACGATGTCGATATGACCGAAGCGCGCGCCCTCGAATTGCATGCGCTGCTGCTGGGCGAGGTCGTTCGCATGCTCTGCGCGGGCATGATTCACGGCGATTTGTCGGAATACAACATCCTTCTGGCAGCGGACGGGCCGGTGATCATTGATCTGCCTCAGGCCGTCTATGCCACCGGCAACAATGAGGCGGCTGCAATGCTCAAACGCGACGTGGATAACTTGGCCGCGTACTTTGGACAGTTCGCACCGCAATTGCTCGCCGCGAATTACGGCGCGGAGATGTGGACGCTGTTCGAAGCCGGGCTGCTGAGTATCGATATGGAATTGACGGGACGCGTGGAAGTGGATTCGCGGCCGGTCGATCTCGACGGCGTGCTGCAGGAACTGGAAGAGACCCGCCTTGAGGAAGATGCTCGAGTGCGGCGACAGCAGGAACTGTCGAACTGATTCCATGCCACGACGCCACGATACCGATATGACAAATGACAAATAAAGCCAAAGCCTTACCCTTCAGCGAACTTCCGCTTACGCCGGCCGCGCTCGCCAATCTTACGCAACTCGGTTATGCCGAGATGACGCCGATCCAGGCGGCGAGCCTGCCGATTGCGCTCGCGGGTCACGACCTGATCGCGCAGGCAAAGACTGGAAGCGGCAAGACGGTAGCATTCTCGCTCGCGTTGTTCGCACGGCTCGATGTGCGGCGCTTCGACGTGCAAGCGTTGGTGCTATGCCCGACCCGTGAGCTTGCCGATCAGGTCGCGCAGGAAATCCGCCGTGTCGTGCGTGCCGAAGAAAACACCAAGGTCCTGACGCTGTGCGGGGGCATGCCGATGCGTATCCAAACGGCAAGCCTCGAACATGGCGCGCATATCGTGGTCGGCACGCCGGGCCGCATCATGGATCATCTCGAGCGCGGCAGTCTCTCGCTGGGTGCACTGCGTACGTTGGTACTCGACGAAGCGGACCGGATGCTCGACATGGGTTTCTTCGACGACATCGCGACGGTTGCGCGCCAATGCCCGAAAGAGCGTCAAACGCTGCTGTTTTCCGCGACGTATCCGGAGGGCATTGCCAAACTGAGTCAGCAGTTTTTGCGCAATCCGAAACAAGTCGTGCTCGAAGAGCGTCACGAGGACAGCAAGATTCGTCAGCGCTTCTATGAGGTGACCGAGGACGAGCGGCTGCATGCAGTGGGCATGCTGCTCAATCATTTTCGTCCTGTGAGCACACTGGCGTTTTGCAACACCAAGCAGCAATGCCGTGACTTGCTTGACGTGCTGCGCGCTCAGGGTTTTCATGCGTTGGCATTGCATGGCGAACTCGATCAACGCGAGCGCGATCAAGTGCTGATCCGGTTTGCGAACCGCAGTTGCTCGGTGCTCGTCGCGACCGACGTCGCCGCGCGCGGCCTCGATATCGCCCAACTGGAGGCGGTGATCAATGTCGACGTGACGCCCGATCCTGAAGTGCACGTGCATCGAATCGGCCGCACGGGCCGCGCCGATCAGGACGGTTGGGCGCTGAGCCTGGCGAGCATGAACGAGATGGGGCGTGTCGGCGGCATCGAGCAGGCGCAAGGGCGCGAGGTCGAATGGCATCCGCTTGCGGAGTTGAAAGCGGCGAGCAACGTCCCGTTATTGCCGCCGATGGAAACGCTGCAGATTCTCGGGGGACGGAAAGAGAAGATTCGTCCCGGCGATGTGCTTGGCGCGCTGACGGGCGAAGCGGGTTTTAGCGGCGAGCAGATCGGCAAGATCGCCGTGACGGAGTTTTCGACGTATGTGGCGGTCGAGCGCAGCATTGCTCGCGAGGCCGTGCGCAAGCTCAGCGCCGGCAAGGTAAAGGGCAAGAAGGTCAAAGTCAGGTTGATGGACGAATAGGGGACGGGGCAAGGCGGTGCCACAGTGAAGAGATCGATAGCAG
>CBIHOQ010000013.1:0-101683 GCA_966212065.1 uncultured Burkholderiaceae bacterium | reverse complement strand
ACGTCAGGCGCCTACGTCAGGCGCCTACGTCAGGCGCCTACGTCAGGCGCCTACGTCAGGCGCCTACGGCAAGCACCGCTGCGCCCGTGAGGCGCCCCGAACGCAGATCGGCCAGCGCCCGGTTCGCGTCAGCCAGCGGATATACCGTGGTTTCGATCTCGAGCGGCATCGTATCGGCCAACTGCATAAACGCACGGCCGTCCTCGCGGGTGAGGTTCGCGACCGACACGATGCGGCGCTCGCCCCACAAATCGCTATACGGAAACGACGGAATGTCGCTCATATGGATGCCTGCGCAGACCACGGTTCCGCCCTTCTTCACCGCTCGCAACGCCGCTGGGACGAGCGCGCCCACCGGCGCGAAGATGAGCGCGGCGTCGAGCGGCTGCGGCACAGGTTCGTCGCTCGATCCGGCCCACTGTGCCCCAAGCCGTCGTGCGAGGGCCTGTGCGGCCGCATCGCCCGAACGCGTAAACGCATAGACCTCGCGTCCTTGATGACGCGCGACCTGCGCAACGATATGCGCCGCCGCGCCGAATCCGTAGATGCCGATACGCTGCGCATCGCCGGCCATCGATAAGGCTCGATGACCGATCAGCCCTGCGCATAGCAGGGGTGCCGCCTCGACGTCCGAGTAGTGCGCAGGCAGCGCAAAGCAGTAACGGCTGTCCGCGACCGTGCGTTCGGCGTAACCGCCATCGATTGTGTACCCCGTGAAACCCGGGGCGTCGCACAGATTCTCTCTGCCTCGGGCGCAGTACTCGCAATGTCCGCACGTGTGGCCGAGCCACGGCACGCCTACCCGATCGCCGAGTGCGAAACCGCTCACCCCTTCGCCCAGCGCCGCTACCACGCCGACGATTTCGTGCCCAGGCACTAGCGCGACCTTCGGCTGTGGCAACTCGCCGTCGACCACGTGCAGATCAGTGCGGCACACGCCGCAGGTCCGCACGTCGATCAGCAGTTGTCCCGGCCCCGGGTGCGGATCGGGCAATTCGCGCCACTGCAGCACCGGCGAATGCCCGTCGAAAACCATCGCTTGCATTTGCTCTCTCCTGTGCGTCGAATGGCCCCCGTCTATCCCCCTCTATTGGAGCGTTTTACTCCGCCGACACGGTCCGCTGCAACTGCTCGCCGAGCCCGGCAATCCCGAGCCGCATCGTCTGCCCGGCCTTGAGATAGATAGGCGTCGGCTTGATGCCGAGTCCCACGCCGGGCGGCGTGCCCGTTGAGATGATGTCGCCGGGTTGCAGGCTCATGCAGCGGCTCAGATAAGCGACGACTTCGGCGACGCTGAAAATCATCGTTCTCGTGTTGCCGTTCTGATAGCGGTGGCCGTCCACTTCGAGCCACAGGTCCAGTTGCTGCGGGTCGGGCACTTCGTCCCGCGTCACGAGCCACGGGCCGATCGGTCCGAACGTGTCGAAGCCCTTGCCCTTGTCCCACTGTCCGCCGCGCTCGATCTGCCATTCGCGCTCGGATACGTCGTTGACGACGCAGTAGCCGGCGACATAATCGAGCGCATCGGCCGCTTCCACGTTTTTGCAAGGCTTGCCGATGACAACGCCGAGTTCGACTTCCCAATCGGTCTTGATCGAACCGCGCGGGATCTCGACGTCGTCGTTCGGGCCGACGATCGCACTCGTCCACTTGTTGAAGACGACGGGCTCCGCCGGCACGGGCAGGCCCGATTCGGCCGCGTGGTCAGCATAGTTCAATCCGATGCAGACCATCTTGCCGACCCGGCCGACGCACGCACCGATGCGCACGCCGTCGGGCACGCGCGCCAGCGTCGATGTATCGAGCCCACGCAGTCGAGCGAGGCCTGCGTCGGAAAGCACGTCGCCGGCAATATCGTCGACCGCGGAAGACAGATCGCGCACGATGCCGTCGGCATCCATCAGCGCCGGCTTTTCCTGGCCCTTGGGGCCGTAACGAAGAAGTTTCATCGAATGGTCAGTCCTAAAGATGGGTGAGACACCGCTGACGCCGGCCGTTCAATTCGACCAGCCGCCGTCGATCAAATGAATCTGTCCGGTCGTAAACGCCGCCTCGTCCGATGCAAGATAGGCCGCCAGCGCGGCGATCTCCTCGGGCCGGCCGATGCGTCCCATCGGCTGACGCGCGACGAACGCGGCCTCGATCTCCGCAGCCGGCTTGCCCTGCGCCTTCGCCTGCTCGGCGATGCGCGCGGTCAGCGACGGCGAGGACACGGTGCCGGGGCAGATCGCATTGCAGCGTATGCCGCGCGCGACGAAATCGGCCGCCACGGCCTTCGTGAGGCCGATCACGGCCGCTTTCGTCGTGCCGTAGACGAAGCGGTTGGGCACGCCTTTCACGCTCGAAGCCGCCGAAGCGAGATTGACGATCGAGCCGCCGCCGCGCTCGAGCATAGCAGGCAGAAAAGTCCGTATCGTGCGATACATCGACTTGACGTTGAGGTCGAACGAAAAGTCCCAGTCTTCGTCGTCGCATTCCAGGATGGTGCCGGCATGGACGAAGCCTGCGCAATTGACGAGTATGTCGACGCCGCCGATCGCCTCGGCCAACGCCCCGATCGCAGCGCTGTCGCGCACGTCGAGTGCGCGCGCCTCGAACGGCCCGTCGTCCAGCAAGTCGAGGCGGATATCGGTCGCGATCACGCGAGCGCCCTCATTGGCGAGGCGCTCGGCGCAGGCCCGGCCGATGCCCTGGGCGGCGGCCGTGACGAGCGCGGTCTTGCCGGCCAGGCGCGTGGCCGGCGGCGCGGGAAAAGTCGTGGCAATGGCAGTCATTCTCTGCAGGACTCCGTCGAAAGAAGACACTCAAATGTCATGGGGGACGCCGCTGCGCCGATAGCCGATACGCCGGACCCTCTGTGCAGGCCCACGTGAGCGTTGTACATCAATCAAACGGTGGGCGTCGGCGAGCGCGGGTCTAGCAGGCGCTCGGCGCGCAGCGCATCCCAGAACGCGGTGGGAATCGGCGTGGTAAACGCTTCGATGTTCTGCCGCAGTTCATCGATACTGCTCGCCCCGGTCAACACACTCGCGACCGCACCATGCGCGTACGGAAAACGCAAAGCGGCACTGCGCAGCGGCACGGCGTGCGCATCGCACACGTCTTGGATCCGCGAAACGCGCTCGATGACCGCCTGGGACGCTTCACCGTAATCGAACTTGAGCGCACTCGATCCGCTAGCGGGCGCTTCGCGCAAATGCCGCACGCCGCGCGCGAGGATGCCCGAATTGAACGCTCCGCCGACGAAAATCGACACGCTGTGCCGCTCGCACTCGGGCAGTAGTGCATCGAGCGTTTGCTGCTCGAGCAGCGTATAGCGGCCGGCCAACAGCGAACAGTCGATGTCGAACTCGCGCATCGCATCGAGCACCGCCGCGGCCTCGTTCACACCGAGCCCCACGGCCCGTACGGCGCCCGAAGCACGCAGCATATCGAGCGCCTTGAAACCGCCCTCGCTCAATTGGCGCCAGTAATGCGCGCTCTGCTCCCCATGCGTGAGCGCGCCGATGTCATGTCCGAGCAGGATGTCGATGCGCGCCACCCCTAGCCGCTGCAGGCTGTCGTCGAACGAACGCAGGATGCCGTCGTAGGTGTAATCGTAGACCGGCTCGAACGGCAAGGGGTGCGCCCAGCCGTCTCGCGGCGCACGCGCTTGCGCGCTGCGATCGGGCCGCATGAGCCGTCCGGCCTTTGTCGACAGTACGTACGCGTCGCGCTCGCGTTCGCGCAGCGCGGCGCCGACGTAATGCTCGCTTTTCGTGTAGCCATAGTAAGGCGCGGTATCGAACAAACGCACCCCGGCGTCCCAAGCGGCGTCGATCGTCGCACGGGCGTCGGCTTCGGCGATGTCGCGATACAACCCGCCAAGACCCGCACAGCCAAGGCCAAGCGCCGTCACCTCTAGCGCGGTGCGGCCGACGCGGCGCCGGGCGTCGACAGTAGGAAGCGCGCCGCCGCTCATGGGCTCACCCGCACAGGTGTGGCCGATACGATCGGCAGGCAGCCGGGACCGATCGGCTCAAATGCTTTGTAGGTCAAGATGAACTCTTGATGGCCGAGCATCTCCGACTTCGACCGCGCACCGCGCCCGACGGCGAGCGTCACGTCGAAGATTTCCCGGCCCACTTCGTCGAGCGATGCGCGGCCCTCGAGAATCCGTCCCGCGTCGATATCCATATCGCCCGACAGATTTCGATAGGTGGCCGGATTCGCGCAGATTTTCACGACGGGCGAGATGGCCGAACCGACGACGGAGCCGCGTCCCGTGGTGAACAGAATGAGGTGGCAACCGCAGGCGATCAGCTCGCCGATTTCCGCGTTATCGCTAATGTTCGGAAAGCCGAAGCGCGGCTCGCCGTCGGGCACGACGTCGAGCAAATAGAGGCCGCCCGTCGGCGGGATGTCCCCGGGCTTGACGATGCCGACGATCGGCGATGCGCCGCTTTTCGCATAGGCGCCGAGCGATTTTTCTTCCTGCGTCGTAAGCCCTCCGTCCGCGTTGCCGACGGCAAAGCTGCCGTGCCCCATGATCGTGTAGTAGCGCGCCGCTTTCTCGACGCAAGCGACGATGGCCTCGCCCAGCTCCGGCCGCGCCGCACGCGACTTCATGTGATACTCGCAGCCGACGAGTTCGCCCGTCTCCTCGAATACGCAAGCTGCACCGCGCTCGATCATCGCATCGAATGCGCGCCCCACGGCCGGGTTCGCCGTGATGCCGCTCGTACTGTCGGACCCGCCGCACACGGTGCCGACGATCAGTTCATCGAGCCGCATCGGCACCGGACGCATCTCACCCAGCGTGCGCCGAGCGCGTCTGACCCATTCGACGCCGCGTGCGATCGTGCTGCGCGTGCCGCCCGTCTCTTGAATCGTCAGCACGTCGACCGGCCGTCCGCTCTCGCGTACGAGCTCGACGAGATGGTGCTTGTCCATGCTCTCGCAGCCGAGCGACACGAACAGCACCGCGCCGACGTTCGGATGCGTTGCGATTCGCGCGAGCATCTTCTGCGCATAGGCATTCGGATAGCAGCCGGGAAAGCCGATCAGATGAACGTCAGGTGCCGCATCGTGCACGTTGATTTCGTCGAAATCGACCTCGGCCACGGCTGCGCCGTCATCGCCCGTTTCAGCCAGGCGCGGCGCGAACTGCGCGACGATCTCGCGCGCGACGTGGTGCGAGCATTCGACCAGATAGGCTACGGCGACGACATTGCGGATGCCTTTGCGCCCGTCGCTGCGCAGATACCCAAGCAGCAAGGCGGGATCGGTGGGGAGCGCGTTCATGATCGTGTCCGCTGGAAATCAGGTTTCGTCGCGTCCGACGTAGGCATGGCCCGCGTCGAACGTGTACGTCGGGAGATAGTCGCTTTCGAGGTTGTGCGTGTGTAGATGCTCACCCTTGGCGACCTCGCGCGTGACATGGCCGATCGGCGCGCCGTAGCGCAGTACTTTGTCGCCGGCGGCCAATGCGCATCGCGCGAGCTTGTGCCCGAGAGCGATCGTCGACGCGAGCGTCACCGTTTCGCCTTCGATCTCGATCACGGTGCCGGCTACGAGCGTGCTCGCGGCGATGAAGCAGTTGTCGTCCGGGGACAGGAGCAGTAGTCGAGCGTCTAGCGTCATGGTTCCTCACTTTATTCTTGGCTGCCGGCCAAGCGCGCGATCATCAGCGAGTTATCAGCGAGCCGAGAATGATCGCGCCCCACAGCCATGAGCAACATGAGCGCCGGCTTCGCTATGCTGCGGGTTGCGGCGTTTCTCCGAGCGCGAACCGGCAGCATGAGGTTGCGTGTTTCGACGGCCCCCTCTTTTCACCATTTGTTCATGGATGAACTTATTATTCATATACGGACCACTCCACGTCAAGCACGACGATGGTCCGTGTTTTCCCTTATCTCTAAGCTGTGAGGCTGCGACGTCAGTGAAATCAGTCAAGCAATCCGCCGTAAGCGACCCCATCCAGGACGCCGCAACCGACGAAGCCGAGCGCTACCGCGCGCCCGCGCTCGACAAAGGGCTCGATATTCTCGAGTTGTTGTCCGAACAAAAGGACGGACTCACCCGCGCCGAAATCATGAAGGCGCTCGGGCGTAACGCGAGCGAGATCTATCGCATGCTCGAGCGGCTGGTCGCCCGGCAATACGTCGTGCGCTCGCCCGGCGGCGACCGCTACTCGCTGAGCCTGAAGCTGTTCGCGCTCGCGCATCGCCACCCGCCGATGAACCGCTTCATCGCCGAGGCGCTGCCGGTCATGCAAGCCTTCGCCGAAGAAGCCGAGCAGTCGTGCCATCTGACCGTCTACGATCGCGGCAACCTGCTCGTGATCGCACAGGTGGACGGCCCCGGTACATGGGGGCTGTCGATTCGCCTGGGCTCGCGAGTGGGCCTCGTCGATACGGCATCGGGTCAAGTCATGCTGGCGTTTCAGAGCGAACTCGAACGCGTGCGAATGCTTGCCGAGCATACGAAGGTGAAGGGCGAAATCGCGCTCGACGATACGGCGCTCGCCTCGCTGTTCGAGACGATCCGTACCGTGGGGCATTTGCGCAAGGAAAGCGCACAAACATTCGGCGTGACCGACGTGACGTTCCCGATCCTCGGGCCGTCGGGCTACGCGATCGCTTCGCTGACGACGCCTTACATGCGGCGTATCGACGAGTACGTCGCGCCCTCGCTCGACGATGTCACGACGATGCTCGACGCCGCGGCACGCGGGCTTTCGATGCACGAAGCGCGCTAGCCTTCGCGCCTCGGAAGCCGCGCCCCATGCCCGAAAGCCCTTCATCGAGGAAACCGCTTGACAGTCAATCTACCAGTAGATAGATTACTGAGTATGGAAACGACGACGAAGACGGTCCGCGAACAGATCCTCGATCATTCGATCACGCTGATGATGCTGCGCGGCTACAACGGCTTCAGCTATCGGGATCTGTCGGAACTCGTCGGCGTGAAGACATCGAGCATCCACTACTACTTTCCGTCGAAAGACGATTTGGTGCTCGAAGCCGTTCACGCGTATACACAGGAAGTGCAACGCGCCGTTCAAACGATCGACGCTGCGTTGCCGGCCGAGGCCAAGCTCGCAAAATTCGCCAAGATGTTCGGCCGCACGCTTGGCGATGGCGATCATATTTGCCTATGCGGCATGCTCGCGGCCGACATCGAAACATTGCCCGAGCCCGTTCGTCTGGCGGTGCAAGGGTTCTTCAAGGCGAACGAGAGTTGGCTCGCGAAAGTATTCGCCGAAGGCGCGCGTGACGGAACGCTTGCGTCGCGCGCCAAGCCGGAACAGGCGGCGCGTGCATTCTTCGCGGCGCTGCAAGGCGCCGGGCTCGCGAGCCGGTTGTTTCGCACTAAGAGCCGGCTCGACGAAGTCGAAGCGTCGTTCAAGTTGTCGAAGTAAGCAGTCGGAGCAGCAACGGGGCGCAAACGAGCGCCCTATTAAAACGTCCGGGTATCTACCTTCTGGTAGATAGAATGAAGTTACGGACCAGGTAAATACGTAGCGACGAAGCATGTAGCACATTTATACGGATGGCCTATCTTCTAGCGGTAGGCCGCCCTAACCCCTCACATTTCCTGATAGGAGCCACATCATGTCGATCGAAAAAGTCCTTTATCGTGCCCATGCCCGCGCCACCGGTGGTCGTGACGGCCGAGCCGTCGTTCCCGATAGCGGCCTGGACCTGCGTTTGACGACGCCGCCCGAGCTTGGCGGCGCGGGCGGCGACGGTGCAAACCCCGAGCAGTTGTTTGCGGCCGGTTATAGCGCCTGTTTTATCGGCGCCATGAAGTTCGTCGCCGCGCGCGACAAAGTCGCCTTGCCGCAGGATGTGGCGATCGACGGAAGCGTCGGTATCGGTCAGATCCCGAACGGTTTCGGCATCGAGGTCGAGTTGAAGATTTCGCTGCCCGGCATGGACCGAGCCGCCGCACAAGCGTTGATCGAGCAGGCACACCAAGTGTGTCCGTACTCCAACGCGACACGCGGCAACATCGACGTCACGCTCACGCTCGCCTAAGTAGGCCGCCGCGAGCGGCAAGTAAAAAAGCCCAGGTCGAATCGGCCTGGGCAAACACCACCGGAATCTCCAGCGGCTTGCCGACGCTTAGAAGTTATGCTGATAGACGGGCGGCGAATAGGAACTCGCGGCACCCTCGTTCGTGCGGCTACCCGATTGCGACGTTCCTTCTTTAGCCGGACCGTAGCCGCTCGTGTCGGCTTGCGCGATGCCTTCTTGGGCGCTGACGCGCTGCTCCGCGGCTTGAATGTTGTCCGGATAATGCATCCAATCGCGCGGGTTGTAGCCGGCCTTTTCCACCTTGACCAGGTCTGCGCGCACTTGTTCGCGCGTGAGCGGTTGATTCGACTGAGCGAACCCAGCCACGGGGGCAACGAGCGCGACGGCAACGGCGATTTGCTTGATGAGAGCGTTCATGACAACTACCTCCAAATACTGTTTTAAAGGGCTGCGAACACGCTTGTCTGCAGCAGGTGAAGGCAGTGTAGGCTTAGGGTCTTCCCGGATAAATATGGGATTTCAGAATTCATTGGTGCGCCAGGCATAACAATCGGAAGCGCACGGTCGGCCCGATGCGGAACCGACAAGCAAGCCGGTCGGACTTGGCCGACAATTGCCATGCCATGACAAAACGACTTGGAGGGAGGCGTCCCATGGACCGCTTCGTTGCAATGAAGGTATTCGCGCGCGTTGTCGAATCCCACAGTTTCGTGAAGGCGGCGGAATCGCTGCAAATGGCGGCACCGCAGGTGTCGCGATTCGTACAGGCGCTCGAAGCGCATCTCGGCGCGCGGCTGCTCAATCGCACGACGCGCAGCATCAGCGTCACGGACGACGGCGAGGCCTACTATCAACGCTGCATTCGCGTGCTGGCCGAAGTCGACGAGATGGAGGCCGAGCTCACGCATGCAAAGCTGAGCCCCAAGGGGCGGCTGAAGGTGAACTTGCCATCGCTCGTGGCCAAGATGCTCATCATCCCCGCACTACCCGATTTCTTCGAACACTACCCGGACATCGAGATCGAAATGGGCTTGAGCGATCGGCAAGTGGATATTGTCGAAGAAGGTGTCGACTGCGTGGTCCGCACGGGCGAACTCGAGGATTCGGGGCTCGTCGCGCGGCGCATCGGCAATATGCGGCGCATCACGTGCGCGTCGCCCGCTTATTTGGAGAAATACGGCGAACCGAAGACGATCGCGGATTTGCGCGAGCATATAGGCGTCAACTACATATCGAGCAATACCGGACGTGCACGCAGTTGGGACTATATGGTCGGCGGTGTCATTGAGACGGTCGATATGCGCGGCCTGATCGCGGTGAACGACGTCGACGCTTACCTCTCTTGCGGCCTGCATGGCCTCGGGCTGCTGAAGACCGCGATTTTCGCGGTTGGGCAATACCTCGAGCGCGGCGAACTACGAGAAGTCCTAAGCGACTATTGTTCGCCGTTACGGCCTATTTCGATCATGTATGCGCGCAACCGCCACTTGCCACGCAAGGTGCGCGTGTTTGCCGATTGGGTGGCCGAGTTGTTCGCGAAGGAGCCGCTAATGCAGCCGCCGAGCAAGGCGCTGGCGGGCGTGGCTGCGCAAGCGGCGTAAAGCAAAAAGCAAAAACCCGCATGCCGGAACGCTTGCGGGTTTCTGTTTGGCGGGCGGGCTTCAACACGCTGCCCGGAAGGCATTTACTCACGAACGATGGTGGGTGCTGAGAGGCTCGAACTCCCGACCTACGCCTTGTAAGGGCGCCGCTCTACCAACTGAGCTAAGCACCCGTTCGCGAAGCTTTGCCGACAGCTTTCGCTGTACGCCGTTTTCTTGTGCTTTTTTTCACCGCTCACCGCTTTTGCAAATGTCGTTCGTGAACATCAAGACATTCGCAATCAGCGAGCCCGCTAGTTTAGCGCATCTTTCAGCGCTTTGCCAGGCCTGAATTTGGGTACCTTCGCCGCCTTGATCTTGATCGCCGCACCCGTGCGGGGATTACGGCCCGTGCGTGCCGTGCGCTTGCCCACGGCAAACGTGCCGAAGCCCACCAGCGTGACCGTGCTGCCTTTCTTGAGCGCACTTTTGACGCCGCCGATCACAGCGTCGAGCGCCCGTCCTGCCGCCGCCTTCGATAGATCCGCTTGTTCTGCGATGTGGTCGATCAGTTCCGTCTTGTTCATCCGAAATCCCCGATGATGAATGTTGGG
The DNA here is from genome assembly GCA_966212065.1 of uncultured Burkholderiaceae bacterium. GTDB lineage: Bacteria > Pseudomonadota > Gammaproteobacteria > Burkholderiales > Burkholderiaceae > Trinickia. Next base: position 91,468 of record CBIHOQ010000013.1, on the reverse strand, counting down.
CAATCGCGAAAGCGCCGCGAAGCGCCGGTAAGAAGACGCAGTCGATGCTGCGCCCGCCCATTAAAAGTGGCCGAAACTGCAGTGTCAACAAGGGTTGCGCCCAATTCGGGCGTGGGCATCGGTATTCAATGCCGACGTTGCTAACGTGCGTGCCGCTGCTCGCAGCGGACATAAAAAAACCGCGAGCGGCGCTTGTCGCACCGTTCGCGGTTTCGCTGAGCCGCCGCGCGAGGCGGCGCTTGCTCAATGCTTGACGACTTCGGTCGTGGCCGGATCCTTGGCCGCATCGGCCGCAACCGCCGCTGCTTCCTTCGGCTCTTCCTCGACCAGAGCCTCCGGCACACGCTCGAGCGCGAGTTCGAGCACCTTGTCGATCCAGCGAACCGGCACGATCTCGATCGAGTTCTTCACGTTGTCGGGGATATCCGCCAAATCCTTGACGTTCTCCTCCGGAATCAGCACGAGCTTGATGCCGCCGCGATGCGCTGCCAACAGCTTCTCCTTGAGCCCGCCGATAGGCAGCACTTCGCCGCGCAGCGTGATCTCGCCGGTCATCGCCACATTGGCGCGCACGGGAATGCCCGTCAGCACCGACACGAGCGCCGTCGTCATCGCGATACCCGCGGACGGACCGTCCTTCGGCGTCGCGCCCTCGGGCACGTGGATGTGGATGTCGCGCTTTTCGAACGCTTCATCCTTGATGCCCAGACGTCGCGAGCGCGAGCGCACAACGGAACGTGCCGCCTCGACAGACTCCTTCATCACGTCGCCGAGCGAGCCGGTACGGATGATGTTGCCCTTGCCCGGCATCACGGCCGCTTCGATCGTGAGCAAATCGCCGCCAACTTCCGTCCATGCAAGGCCCGTCACCTGACCGGTCTGGTTCTCCTTCGCGGCAAGACCGAAGTCGTACTTGCGCACGCCGAGGAACGTATCGAGATTGCTGCCGTCGACCTTGACTGCCGTATCGGCCTTCTTGAGCAGCAACATCTTCACGACCTTGCGGCAGATCTTCGAGATCTCACGCTCGAGCGAGCGTACGCCCGCTTCACGCGTGTAGTAGCGAATGATGTCGCGAATCGCCTGCTCGCTCACTTCGATTTCGCCTTCGCGCAGGCCGTTGTTCTTCTTCTGCTTTGGCAGCAGATAACGTTGCGCGATGCTAACCTTCTCGTCCTCCGTGTAGCCTGCCAAGCGGATGACTTCCATCCGGTCCAGCAGCGGCGGCGGGATGTTCAGCGAATTCGACGTGGCGACGAACATCACGTCCGACAGGTCGAAATCGACTTCGACGTAATGATCGGCGAACGTGTGATTCTGTTCCGGATCGAGCACTTCGAGCAGCGCCGATGAAGGATCGCCACGAAAATCCATGCCCATCTTGTCGACTTCGTCGAGCAGGAAAAGCGGATTGCGCACGCCAACCTTCGTGAGGCTCTGCAAGATCTTGCCCGGCATCGAGCCGATATACGTGCGGCGGTGGCCGCGAATCTCGGCTTCGTCGCGCACGCCGCCGAGTGCCATACGCACGAACTTGCGGTTCGTTGCACGCGCAATCGACTGACCCAGCGACGTCTTGCCGACGCCCGGAGGCCCGACGAGACAGAGAATCGGCGCCTTCACCTTTTCCACGCGCTGTTGCACGGCGAGATACTCGAGAATGCGTTCCTTGACCTTTTCGAGGCCGAAGTGATCTTCATCGAGTACCTGCTCGGCGTTCGAGAGGTCGTTGTTGACCTTGCTCTTCTTGCGCCACGGCAACGCGATCAACGTGTCGATGTAGTTGCGCACGACGGTGGCTTCGGCCGACATCGGCGACATCAGCTTGAGCTTCTTCAGTTCCGAATCGGCCTTCTTCTTGGCTTCCTTCGGCATGCGAGCCGCTTCGATGCGCTTCTCGAGTTCTTCGAGATCGGCGCCTTCTTCACCTTCGCCAAGCTCCTTCTGAATCGCCTTGACTTGCTCGTTCAGGTAGTACTCGCGCTGGCTCTTCTCCATCTGGCGCTTCACGCGGCCGCGAATGCGCTTTTCGACTTGCAGGATGTCGATCTCGGCTTCGAGCTGAGCAAGCAAGTGCTCGAGCCGTTCCACGACGGGGAACATCTCGAGAATGTGCTGTTTCTGGTCGAGCTTGAGCGGCAGGTGAGCCGCGATGGTATCGGCCAGGCGCCCTGCTTCGTCGATGCCCGCGAGCGACGTCAGAATCTCCGGCGGGATCTTCTTGTTCAGCTTCACGTACTGATCGAACTGCGACACGATCGCACGACGCAGCGCTTCGGTCTCGGCGCCGTCGGCAAGATCGGGTTCCAGCGGCATCACTTCGCACGAGAACTGCGTCTCTTGTTCTTCGATCGACAGCGTCTTCGCGCGCTGCAGCCCCTCGACGAGCACCTTCACGGTGCCGTCCGGCAGCTTCAGCATTTGCAGGATGTTGGCGATACACCCTACTTCGTACATGTCCTTGTCGGTAGGCTCGTCCTTAGCTGCGGTCTTTTGCGCGACGAGCATGATGTGCTTGCCGCCCTCCATCGCGACTTCGAGCGCTTTAATCGACTTGGGCCGCCCCACGAACAGCGGAATGACCATATGCGGGAAAACGACGACGTCTCGCAGCGGCAGCAGCGGGAGCGTAATGCGCTCCGAAGGGAGGAGTTGGGTTCCTGACATTTCATTTCCCCATGAGTGGAATCAGATCTTTCGGTAGTTGAGGCTCGCGAAACAAATTGCAAGCCTGCGCGTGCGGGAAAAGTTCGGAGTGCTTGATGAGCGGTCAGTGTTACCCACAAGATAAACGAAAAAAGCCGTTCACGTCTCCATGAACGGCCATTCTCCGGAAAGCTTTAGGCCAATCCAATCAATTCGAGCCCGCGACCTTCGGCGCTTCCTCATAGATGAGCAGAGGCTTGCCGTCGCCATCGATAACGTTATCGTCGATGATGACCTTGCTGACCCCTTTCATCGTCGGCAACTCGTACATGACGTCGAGCAATGCCTGCTCCAAGATCGAACGCAGGCCGCGTGCTCCGGTCTTGCGGCGAATCGCCTTGCGTGCGACGGCTTGCAGCGCAGGCGGCCGAATCTCCAACTCGACACGCTCCATTGCGAACAACTTGTTGTACTGCTTCACAAGCGCATTCTTCGGCTCGACCAGGATTTTCATCAGGGCCACTTCGTCGAGCTTACCGAGCGTTGCCACGACGGGCAAACGGCCGATCAATTCGGGGATCAACCCGAATTTGATCAGATCCTCCGGCTCGACTTCGCGCAGCACCTCGCCGGCGTCGCGTTCCTGCTTGCTCTTGACGCTCGCGCCGAAGCCGATCCCCGTTTTCTCGGTACGATCGGTGATGACCTTTTCGAGGCCGTCGAACGCGCCGCCGCAAACGAACAGGATATTGGTCGTATCGACTTGGATGAAATCCTGATTCGGGTGCTTGCGCCCGCCTTGGGGCGGCACCGACGCCATCGTGCCCTCGACGAGCTTGAGCAGCGCTTGCTGCACGCCCTCGCCCGACACGTCGCGCGTGATCGACGGGTTGTCCGACTTGCGGCTGATCTTGTCGATCTCGTCGATGTAGACGATGCCGCGCTGCGCCTTCTCGACTTCGTAGTTACAGTTTTGCAGCAGCTTTTGAATAATGTTCTCGACGTCTTCACCGACATAGCCGGCTTCCGTCAGCGTCGTCGCATCCGCGATGACGAACGGCACGTTCAAAAGCCGCGCAAGCGTCTGCGCGAGCAACGTCTTGCCCGAGCCGGTGGGCCCGATGAGCAGAATATTGCTCTTGGACAACTCGATGTCGTCTTTCTTCTCGAGATGCTTGAGCCGCTTGTAGTGGTTGTACACCGCTACCGCCAGAATCTTCTTCGCGCGTTCCTGCCCGATCACATATTGGTCGAGAATGTCGCGAATCTCCTGCGGGCTAGGCAGATCGGATTTCGATAAGCCCGCGTCCTTGCCGATTCCCGCGGCTTCGTCGCGAATGATCTCGTTGCACAGGTCGATGCATTCATCGCAGATGAACACCGACGGGCCAGCAATCAGCTTCTTGACCTCATGCTGGCTCTTGCCGCAAAACGAGCAATACAACAGCTTTTCGCTGTTCGAACCTTTCTTGTCCGCCATGGATATACGAGCCTCCGGACACTCGAATGACAGGCGCGCCGTCTGCCGCCCTAAAGCAGGGTCGGATCAAACCGGCTGGCCGGCGCAGCGGGAGACGCATGTTGGCGTCTCCGACGTCGGCGCCCAGAACTATTATCGACCATTTACGACAACGCTTGAGTCGGCCGTCGCACCTAGTGGAAATCCAGGCACAGCCGGGCCGGCTCGCGATGTCTCATGGGCGCTTTTGCAGAACCTGATCGATGATCCCGTACGCCTGCGCGTCCTCGCCCGACATGAAGTTGTCGCGGTCGGTGTCGCGCGCGATACGATCGACAGGCTGCCCCGTGTGATGCGCGAGAAGCTGGTTGAGCCGCTCTTTCAGGTAGAGGATCTCGCGTGCCTGAATCTCGATGTCCGACGCCTGGCCGCGCGCACCGCCGAGCGGCTGGTGAATCATCACACGCGCGTTGGGAAGCGTGAAGCGCTTGCCCTTGGCGCCCGCCGCCAGCAGGAACGCACCCATGCTGGCCGCAAGACCCATGCACAACGTCGAAACATCAGGCTTGACGAACTGCATCGTGTCGTAGATCGCCATCCCGGCCGACACGGAGCCGCCCGGGCTGTTGATGTACAGGCTGATGTCCTTATCGGGATTCTCGCTCTCGAGGAACAGCATCTGAGCCACGACGAGATTGGCCGTCTGGTCGTTGACTTCGCCGACCATGAACACGACGCGCTCCTTCAGCAAGCGCGAGTAGATATCGTACGAACGCTCGCCGCGGCCGCTCGTTTCGACGACGATCGGAACGAGCCCCAGCGCCTGCGTCTCGAAATCGCGCGGAGCATGGGAGGCCAACGTGTCCAACAGTTGAGCGCGAGAGATCATGCAATGGATCCTTGTTCGGAATGGGGCTTGATACGGTTAATACGGTAAAAATGACGACCCTAGGCGGCGCTGCACTGCAGCAACACGCCGCAGCATAAAAAACGGCGTGCGGCCGTCGCTCCGACAGCGCGCACGCCGCTTCGGGCGATGCCTTACGCTTGCGCCGAGGCGCTCGCCAATGCTTCGAAGCTGACTTCCTTGTCCGTCACTTTTGCCTTACCGAGAATGAATTCGACGACGTTGCTTTCAACGACGTACGCTTCCATCTCAGCCAGGCGCTGCTTGTTCGAATAATACCAGCGGATGACTTCCTTCGGGTCTTCGTAGCTCTTGGCGAATTCCTCGACTTCCGCGCGGATCTGCTCGGGCTTCGCCTCGAGGCCATTTTCCTTCACGAGTTCGGCCAGCACGAGGCCCAGCTTCACGCGGCGCTCGGCCTGTTCCTTGAACATCTCTGCCGGGATCGGCGCGCTAGCCGCATTGGGTACGCCGCGCTGCACGAGATCTTGGCGCGCCATTTCGACGAGACGCTCCTGATCTTGCTCGATCAGCGCCTTCGGCACTTCGAGCTCGGCAACCTTGAGCAGCGCGTCCATCACTTGATTCTTCACGAGCGACTGCGTGCGGCGCTTCGCCTCGCGTTCGAGGTTTTCCTTGATCTCGGCACGCATCTTACCCAAATCGCCGTCGGCAACGCCGAGCGATTTCGCAAATTCGGCGTCAACTTCGGGCATGTGCGGCCACTCGATCTTCTTCACCGTGATCGTGAACTGGGCCGTCTTGCCGGCGACTTCCTTGCCGTGATAGTCATCCGGGAATTTCAGATCGAACTCGCGCGCTTCGCCTACCTTCAGCCCCGTCGCGGCCTGCTCGAACTCGGGCAGCATGCGCCCTTCACCCAGCACGAACGTGAAATCTTCCGCGCTGCCGCCTTCGAACACCACGCCGTCGAGTTTGCCGACGAAGTCGACCGTGACGCGATCGCCGCTCTTGACCGACGCGTCAGTGCCGCCGTCGCCGTGCTCGCCCGCTTCGCCGCGTGCGTGATAGTGCACGCGCTGCTTGCGCAGGATCTCGAGCGTGCGGTCGACTTCCGCTTCCGAAATCTGCGTCACGGAGCGCTCGACTTCGGCGCTGGCCAAATCGCCGAGTTTGACTTCCGGATAGACTTCGAACGTGGCGTCGAACGCGTAGGCGTCGTCCGCCGCGTCTGCCTTCGGGCTGAAGCTCGGCTGGCCGGCCACGCGCAGGTTTTCGGTGCGGCTGATGTCGAAGAACTGCTTGCCCACCTTGTCGCTCAGCACTTCGGCCTCGACCTGCCCCGCGTACTGCTGCGTTACCATCTTGAGCGGCACCTTGCCCGGGCGGAAGCCCGGCATGCGGACGTTCTTCGCGAGTTGGCGGATGCGCGACTCGATTTCCTTCTGCACGGTGTCTTTCGGCAGGGAAATCGTCACACGGCGTTCAAGCTTGCCGAGGTTTTCAACAACGTTAGCCATGGCTTCAATCGTCCTAAATTATTCAAGCGAATCGGGTGTATCTTCGCCGTGCCCACGCGTTGCGCCGCACCCTGAGGGTGCCGCAATCACCGCCGGAAGTTGCCGCGGGAGCTGTCTCGGAACCTGCCCGAGTCATACCTGAGCGAACCTGGGCGAACCTCTGGGTGAACCTGAGGTTCACCGCCGGCGGCACGGTTGGATCGGAAGAATCGAATATTCTAGCAAACTATTGACAGGTAGAGCCTCGATTCGGCGATGGGCGCTTACCGCCGTGCCGCTGCTGCCCGGCGGCACGGCCTCCCGCTGCCCCGGCGGCCGCATCGGCGCGGCGCGATGCCGGTCATGCAACCGCGTATATCCAACCGAGCGCGCGCACTGATAAGCTCGCATTCGCACAAGGTTGAACAACGCCGCAACGCCGCAACTTCGCAACTTCGCAACTTCGCAACGTCGCAACGTCGCAACGTCGCATAACGAGCGCCGCGAGATCGTCGCGTCGCGGCGCATCCTCGCATCCGGAGACACCATGCCTCGTAGTACGCCCCTCGTCGTCATCGCTCCCGATTCGTTCAAAGGCTCGCTGAGCGCACAAGAGGTCGCCCAGGCTATCGGCGAGGGCGTCCGGCGCGCGCTGCCCGACGCGCAGTTGCGCCTGTGCCCCATGGCCGACGGCGGCGAGGGCACGCTCGATGCGATGCTCGCGCAAGGCGGCGAACGGCGCCTCTTGCGCGTGCGCGGCGCCGCCCAAGCCGAGCGCGATGCCGCTGTCGGTTTGCTGCCGGACGGCAGCGCCGTCATCGAGACAGCAGAAATCGTCGGCATTACCGACGCGGTTGCGATGCAGACCGGCGTCGAGGCGCGTAGCACGCGCGGCCTGGGCGAAGCCATCCGCATTCTGCTCGACGCAGGTGCGCGGCGATTCTTCATCGCGCTCGGCGGGAGCAGCACGAACGACGGCGGCGCCGGGCTGTTCGTCGGGCTCGGCATGAAGCTGTTCGACGCCGATGGGCGCGAGCTCGAGCCGACCCCTGCGCAGCTTACCGCCCTGGCCCGCATCGACGCATCGGGGCTCGACGCGCGGCTGGCCGAGGCATCGTTCGTCGCCATGTCCGACGTTGACAACCCGCTGACGGGCGTGCATGGCGCCACGGCCGTATTCGGTCCGCAAAAGGGCGTCACGGCCGATCGCATCGGCGCGCTCGACGCGGTGCTAGCGCATTTCGCGGAGCTCGCCGAAGCGGCACTCGGGCGGCACGGCCGCGCGTTGCCCGGCGCGGGGGCGGCCGGCGGGCTCGGCTTCGCGCTGCACCTGCTCGGCGCGGGCTTCGAGCCCGGTGCGGAAGTCGTGGCCGCGCAGGTCGGGCTCGACGCCGCGCTCGAGCATGCCGATTGGCTCATCACGGGCGAAGGCCGCTCCGACCTGCAGACGCTGCATGGTAAGGCGCCGTTCATCGCCTGCCGCCATGCGCGCGCCGCCGGCGTGCCGGCCACCCTGCTCTCGGGCGGTATCGATCCAAACGCGCTTGCGCGGCTCGGCGAGCATTTCAACGGATGTTTTTCCCCTGCGCCGGGGCCGATGACGCTGGATGCCGCCATTCGCGACGCAGCGCGCCTGCTGGCGAACGAAGCAGAGCAACTTACTCGGCTAAAGTTTAGCGTGTGAGCGAGACGGGGCGTTGCCCGGTGCGCTCGCCCGGGCATTCGCCGAACCAACTCATCGTAGGCGCATCATTGTATAAGACCGCGTTGACCGCCGCCCCCGTTGCGGCAACAATCGCTCGAGTGATTTTTCCCGCCCCTTTCGAAGGATCGACAACCGATATGAAGGCCGCAGCCAAAGCCGGGCTCGAGCAATTCTTGACCTACCGCATGCATGTGCTGAACAAGGTTTCGGATCGCGGGATCAGCGAGCGCTATCAGACCAAGCTCGAGATTACGTTGCCCGAGGCCCGCGTCATCGCGTCGGTCGGCTCGTTCGGGCCGTTCTCGATCATGGATTTGGCCAAGCACGCGAATCTCGACAAGAGCCAGGCGAGCCGGGCCGCCGAGGCACTCATCAAACGGGGGCTCGTCGGGCGCGAAGCCAGCAGCGACGACGGGCGCGTCGTGCTTATTTCGCTAACGCAGGAAGGCCGCTCGCTCTATCGCAAGGTGATGCCTATTGCGCGTAAGTGGAACGCCGAGCTGTTCGGTTGTCTCGACGAAGCCGAACAGGAAGCGTTCGGGCGCGCGCTCGATAAGGTCATTGCGCATGCGGTTGCCGATAGCTGAGTGCGAGCTGAGCGCACGTTAACGTGTCACTCGAGTTACGTCAGCCGAAAAAGTCCCGCGCTCAACGAAGCGAAGGTGGGCTGCTATCGATAGCCCACCGGGCAGCCCAATGGACCGCCGATCGACAGCCGATCGACAGCCCACCGCGCGGACAATTCAAAACAACTCTGAAAGAGATGGTGCGAGGAGCGGGACTCGAACCCGCACACCATTGCTGGCGTCAGGACCTAAACCTGGTGCGTCTACCAATTTCGCCATCCTCGCGCCGAAGCGCCGCATGCGGCGCGCTTCGTTGTGTGGCTCGCTTTCTCGGTGCCGCGGGAACGGCACGCTTCGTGGTGCACTCGAAAGCGTAAGCGCGAGATTCTAACTCATTCGTTCGCCGTTGTGTCGAAGTTTGCATTGCCCGCTTCACAGCGCCCGCAGTTCGTGAGCAATGGGCACGCATCGTCCGTCATGGGATCGGTTCATCGCTTAACTTTCTCCCGTCCGACGAGCGGGGCAAACTGGTTGTGCGCGCAACTAGTTTGGACTAAGCTGGCCTTTCGACGAGCACGAGAAACGTTCCGGGAGAATGACCATGACCGAGATCGAGCACGCCTTACGCGTCCAACTGGCCGGCACCTATCGCATCTTCGCGATGCTCGGCTGGACCGAACTCATATACAACCACATCACGCTGCGCCTGCCGGGCCCGCAAACGCATTTCCTCATCAATCCGTTCGGGCTCCACTACTCGGAGGTCACGGCCGCCAATCTCGTCAAGATCGATCTCGACGGGAACGTCGTCGATGAATCGGCGCACCGCGTGAATCCGGCCGGTTTCGTCGTGCATGCCGCGATCCATCGCGCCGTGCCCGACGCGCATTGCGTCATGCATACGCATACGACGGCCGGACTCGCCGTCGCCTGTTCGAAAACGGGGCTCGAGAATACGAACTTCTATTCGGCACAGATCGACGGCATGGTGGCCTACCACGACTTCGAAGGCATTACCGTGCGAGCCGACGAAGGGCCGAGATTGATCGCCGATCTCGGCGATAAGCGGCTCATGATCTTGCGCAACCACGGCCTTCTGGCCGTAGGCTCGACGATCGCACAAAGCTTCGCACGTCTTTGGACGCTCAACCGCGCGTGTGAGATTCAGGTGGCAACGGCAGCGCTCGGCCCCGCGCGCCCTATCGCGCCCGACATCGCGGCGCACTGCACGCGCGATTCGCTGCAGTTCGATCCGGCCTACGGCGCGGGGCAAGAGGTACTCGACGCACTGCTGCGCCAAGTCGATAAAATCGATTCATCCTACAAGGAGTTAACGCGATGAACGTCGAAAGCCGGCGCGGCGGCAAACCCGTGTGCACGGCCGTCGTCGGCGCCGGCGCGATCGGCGGGCTGCTCACCGCCGCGCTCGCCCGTGCCGGCCATCAAGTGTCGATGCTCGCACGCGGCCATACGCTTGCCGCGATCCGGCAAGACGGGGTGCGCGTCGTCGCGGACGATGCCTCGGCCGGCGCCGTGCCCGTGCGGGCCGAAGACGATGCCGCGGCGCTCGGCGTTCAAGACTTCGTCGTCGTCGCCCTGAAGGCGCAGGCGCTGCCTGGCCTGGTCGCTTCGCTGCGGCCGATGATCGGGCCCGATACGCTCATCGTCACGGCCATGAACGGGCTGCCATGGTGGTTTTTGCATGGTCTAAGCGCGCCCGCTGACGCACGGCCGCTCGAAGCCGTCGACCCGGGCGGCGGCGTCTCGGCTGTCCTGCCCGCCGAACGTGCGATCGGTTGCGTCGTTCATTTGTCGGCGGCGAGCGAAGTGCCGGGCGTCGTCAAACGCGGGCGCGGCAATCGGCTCATTGTCGGCGCCGCACGCGCCGAATGCGCCGGCTCCGCTCGCGTGTTCGCCGATGCGTTGGCAGCAGGCGGGTTCGATGTCGAATCGACCGATGACATTCGCGCCGAGATCTGGGCCAAGCTCTGGGGCAACATGAACATGAATCCGCTCAGCGCGTTGACAGGCTCGACGGCCGATCGTTTGCTCGACGATCCGCTCACCCACGCTCTCGTGCTGCGAATGATGGAAGAAGCCGATGCGGTCGGCCAGCGGCTAGGACTATCGACCGGCATGGCGGCATCGGAGCGCGTGGCGATCACGCGTCAACTCGGCTCGTTCAAGACATCCATGCTGCAGGACATGGAAGCGGGACGCCCGCTCGAGATCGATCCTATCCTCGGCGTTTTTCCCGAACTTGGACGCCGGCTCGACGTGCCGACGCCGTTTTGCGATGCCGTACTCGGCCTGCTGCGTCAGCGCGCAGCAAACAGCGGGTTGTAGCCGAATAAGCCTGCCGTTTCCGCGCGGCCGCTCGAGGCCGGCGGCTAGGCGTCAAGCATCGATCTGCTCATAGGCGTCGCGCCCGACGCGCGCAAGATCGCGCCACACCACAGAGGGACAGGCATGCCCCAACGCGCGGCGGGCAAGTAGGTCTTCGCAAAGATCGGCCAGACGCCGAAAAGAGGCCGTTGCCTCGCTCTCGTTTTGACCGCGTGCGCCAAGCACGGCGCTCGCGTTGCGCGCGGCGCGGGCGAGCGCCAGCCATTGGATCTCCTGGACCCGTTGTCCAGAGGCGCCCAACTGCGCCGCCGCGCCCGACACGAGATATAACGCCTTGAACGCAGCGCGCGCCTGGGGGGCGGAAGCGGCGTCACGATCAGTCCCAATCGATTGCATAGACGAAGTCGCGAGATGCATTGTGAGGTGCGTCAGTGAGGCGATGAGAAGAATCGATTCGAATGTCACCCCAACCTTGCGGATGGCCGGCCGGTCAACGGGTCGGCATGCGGCCGAGGCCGCCTCGGAGCATCATCAGCATCGGCATACGCGCATCGGATGACGGAGACGCAATCCGCCCGCAAACGTTGCCGCGGGTTGGCGAGCCAGCGGTTGCTGCCGTCGCTCAATGGATTACGGCGTCGGTCCCTTTTTTCTTGATATAGGGTAAACGCTTATCTCGTTCACGTCGGCAAATACGACGAAATCCGCTTCAGTGCGTTCTCTACGTAGGCCTCCTTTTCGCCGACGGGCGCAACGTAATGCAGCGCGGAGGCAGCGGCCTCGATGCCTTCGTAACGTGCAATGATCCACCCCGCGAGATAAGGCGAGGCGAGACAGCCGCCCGCGGTCGCCACGTTTCCTCGCGCGTAGAACGGCTGGTTGAGCACCTCCACGCCTGCCTCCTGCACCCAGGGCTTCGTCGTCAAATCGGTGCACGCCGGGATGCCAGCGAGCAGGCCGAGCTTCGCTAAGATCAATGCGCCCGAGCACTGCGCCGCGATCAACTGACGAGACGGGTCCAATGCGAGACGCGCGAGCAATCCGGCATCGGCAACGACCTCCCGCGTCTTGGCTCCGCTGCCGACGACTACCGCGTCCGCCGTGCGCGCCTCTTCGAGCGTCGATTGCGAGCGAACCGTTACGCCGTTCATGGACGTCGCTTCGCCCTGCGGACAGCATAAAGAGACCCGCCAATTCGGCTTCTTGATGCGGTTGAGGATGCCGAGCGCGACGAGGGAGTCGAGTTCGTTGAAACCGTCGAACGTGAGGATGGCGATATGCATGGCATTCCCGAAAAAGTTAGAGCGGCTGCGCGAGGCGCGGCCGCCGATCGAACAGCTTGACGAGCCCGAACCGATCCAGCTACGCAATTCGAACATCACCCCAGGCAGCATGATTACACGATCGTCCTTGCCGTCGAACGCGCGCTCGAAATTAACGAGATGGAGTGTGAAAAAAGCGAAAGAAAAACCTCCAGGCATACGCAGCAAGCCTCGCCAGCCATATTCAAAAATAATTTGACGGTAATCTTGGCTCGTATATGCTCATGTTTGATACCTCAACATCACCGAGTCGAGTGTCATCGTGAGAGTCCGAGGCCCATTGGTTGGATGGAACCGCAGTCCGCGTGCGAATCGTTTTCGCGCTGACCGTCCCATCGCCGGCGGCTGCACCGGCAAACTTGCGTTCCGCCGGTTTCTGTCCGTCTTCACGATCCTTTCCCGTCGTTCCATTCGGCGTCACAACGTCACCGCGGCGCGCGCACACATCGCTGTGCATCTAGACGACGCCGCTTCGCTGCTGCCGTAGCGCCTCTTCCCGTCTCACCTCATCCAGCGATTGCGCATTCGTTTGCGCCCTCGCAGGCGTGCGTTTCGCCGTCGCGGACGCCGCACGTACGTCGTGCATTTCCGGGCGCGCGCATTTTCCATTAATTAGTTAGTAATGCTAAGCAACCTTTCGTCGGCGTAACGGCCGACAGCATCGCCATCGGCTCGCGTCGCGCGCGTGTCGTCGGCGATAGGTATCTGACCGCGGTCGTCGACGGCGCTGAGGGCGCGGACGCTGCGGAAACGACGAATCCAGAATCGAGAACAGCCATGCATGACATTGACGAATTTCTCAAGAAGCACCACATCACCGAAATCGAAGCCATCATCCCCGACATGTCCGGCATCGCGCGCGGCAAGATCATCCCGCGCAGCAAGTTCGAATCGGGCGAAGCGATGCGCTTGCCGCAGGCGGTGATGATTCAAACCGTGACAGGCGAATATCCCGATGACGGCAGCCTCACGGGCATCACCGATCCGGACATGATGTGCGTGCCCGATCCCTCGACGATCCGGCTGATCCCCTGGGCCGTCGATCCCACCGCACAGGTGATCCACGATTGCGTCCATTTCGACGGCACGCCCGTCGCGATCTCGCCGCGCCGCGTCTTGCGGCACGTCCTCGACCTCTATGCGGCCAAAGGCTGGAAGCCCATCGTTGCGCCCGAACTCGAGTTCTATCTCGTCGAAATGAACAAAGACCCCGACTTGCCGCTGCGCCCGCCGGTCGGCCGGACCGGGCGCGCCGAAACGGGCCGTCAGGCCTATTCGATCGAAGCGGTCAACGAATTCGATCCGCTCTTCGAAGACATCTACGAGTACTGCGACATCCAAGAGCTCGAGGTCGATACGCTGATTCACGAAGTCGGCGCGGCGCAGATGGAGATCAACTTCCTGCACGGCGATCCGCTCAATCTCGCCGACCGCGTATTTCTATTCAAGCGCACGGTGCGCGAGGCCGCGTTGCGCCATCACATGTATGCGACGTTCATGGCGAAGCCGATGGAGGGCGAGCCGGGCTCCGCCATGCACCTGCATCAAAGCCTCGTCGATCCGGAAACGGGCCGCAATCTGTTCTCGGGCAGCGACGGCGAACCAACCGAACTTTTTCATCACTACATCGGAGGCCTGCAGAAATACACGCCTGCGTTGATGCCGATCTTTGCGCCGTACATCAACTCGTATCGGCGCCTCTCGCGCTTCATGGCTGCGCCGATCAACGTGCAGTGGGGCTACGACAACCGCACGGTCGGCTTCCGCATTCCGCACTCGTCGCCGGCCGCGCGTCGCATCGAGAACCGCATCCCGGGCGTCGACTGCAATCCGTACTTGGCGATCGCCGGGACGCTCGCCGCGGGCTATCTCGGGCTCACGCAACGCCTCGTCCCCACGGAGCCGCTCGCCAACGACGGCTACCGGATGCCCTATCAATTGCCGCGCAATTTGGAAGAAGGCCTCACGCTCATGGGCGCCTCGGAACCGCTGGCGTCGATTCTCGGCGAGCCGTTCGTGAAGGCGTTTCTCACGCTGAAGGAGACCGAATACGACGCGTTCTTCCGCGTGATCAGTTCTTGGGAACGCAGGCATTTGCTGCTGCACGTCTGAGATCGGCGCCCCTGCCCACTTGAACGGAGAAACCATGAGTCAAACATTCGAACCGTCCGCGCGCGTGCAGACCGCGCCCGGCACGCCGCAGCCCGAGCAATTGCTTACCACCGCCGACTATCGCGCGCTCGATGCGGCCCATCATCTGCATCCGTTTTCCGACATGGGCGCACTCAACCGTGTCGGCAGCCGGGTCATCGTCAAAGCCGAAGGCGTCTATCTGTGGGACTCCGACGGCAACCGCATCATCGACGGCATGGCAGGACTCTGGTGCGTGAACGTCGGCTACGGGCGCAAAGAGCTTGCGGATGCGGCCTATCGCCAACTGCTTCAGCTGCCTTACTACAACACGTTCTTCAAGACGACGCATCCGCCCATCATCGAACTCTCTGCGCTGCTGGCCGAGCTGGCGCCTGCGCCGTTCAATCACTTCTTCTATTGCAACAGCGGCTCGGAAGGCAACGATACCGTGCTGCGTGTCGTCTACCGCTATTGGGCGACGCAAGGCAAACCGTCGAAGAAGGTCGTGATCTCGCGCAAGAACGGTTATCACGGATCGACGATCGCGGGCGGCACGCTCGGCGGCATGGACTATATGCACGAGCAGATGCCATCGAAGGTCGAGCATATCGTGCACATCGATCAGCCCTACTTTTTCGGCGAGGCAAGCCGCGACCAGACCCCCGAGGCATTCGGCTTAGCAAGAGCGCAACAGCTCGAAGCGAAGATTCTCGAGCTCGGGCCCGAGCACGTCGCGGCATTCATCGGCGAGCCGTTCCAAGGCGCGGGCGGCGTCATCTTTCCGCCGTCTACCTACTGGCCCGAGATCGAGCGTATCTGCCGCCGATACGACGTGCTGCTCGTCGCCGATGAAGTCATCGGCGGCTTCGGCCGCACCGGCGAATGGTTCGCCCATCGGCACTTCGGGTTCGAGCCCGATCTGATGACACTCGCCAAGGGTCTCACGAGCGGCTATATCCCCATGGGCGCGGTGGCCCTGCACGACAGAATTGCGCAGCCGATCATCGAGAACGGCGAATTCAACCACGGTCTCACCTACTCGGGCCACCCGGTCGCAGCGGCCGTCGCCGTCGCGAATCTGACATTGCTACGCGATGAAGGCATCGTCGAGCGCGTGAAGATGGACACCGGCCCTTACTTTCAAGCCTGTCTGCGCCAAACCTTCGAGGGTCATCCGATCGTCGGCGAGGTAGCCGGCGTGGGGCTCGTGGCCGGTGTGCAGCTCGCTCAAGCGCCAGGCGCGCGGACACGCTTTCTCAACGGCGGCGAAATCGGCGCACTCTGCCGCGACTTCTGCTTCAACGGCAATCTGATCATGCGCGCGTCGGGGGACCGCATGCTGCTCTCGCCGCCGCTCGTCATTACGCGCACGGAGATCGACGAAATCATCGAGAAGGCAAAGCACGCTATCGACGCCACGGCTCGCCACCTCGGGCTTTCGTAATGCGATCGCCGACGGCAAGCGTCGATAGGCCGGTGCAGGTGCACACGCCAGACCCGGTTGGCTAAACTGAGGTAGTATCCGCACCGAAGCGAGCGCCGAGTTCTGGCCGGCCGCGGCCGCGGCGGCGGCCTAGCCGGCGCCCCACGCTCGCTCGTAAGCGTATCGCTCCTCTACCGCTACTTACCGCCTCACCGTTCGTTCGCCGTGCCACAAGCCCCGACTTCCGCTCCACAAAACTTCGACGAATATTGCGCGCAAAAAGCGGCCCCCGCGGGTTCCAGCGCCTATTACGCGCTGCGCCAAGCCCCCGCGGCTCGGCAGCCGTTTCTGACCGCGCTTTTCGCGCTGCGCCGCGAACTCGAGGAGACGGTAAAAGACATCCGCGATCCGACGATCGGGCGCACGAAGCTCGCCTGGTGGCAGAAGGAGGTGGCCGCGCTGGCGAACGGGCAGCCCTCGCACCCGGTCTCGCACGCACTCGTTGCACACTGCGTCGACATCGGCGCCGAAACGCCGATGATGCGTTCGCTCGTTGGCGGCTTCGAGATGGACCTCGATCAGGCCCGCTATCTCGATTTCGCTAATCTCACGCGCTATGTGGAACGCGTCGGCGGCGCGTTCGCAGGCGCGGTCGCCCGCGCGACCGCCAGAGAGCCGCAGCGCGCCGACGAATGGGCCCCTGCAGTCGGCATCGCGTTGATGCTTGCGCAATTCGTGCAGGAACTCGGCAACGACGCCCGCTACGGGCGCATCTACTTGCCGATCGACGAATTGCAACGCTACGGGGTGACGGCGGCCGACATCGTCAACCGCAAATACGGCCCGGCGTTTTTCGAGTTGATGCAATTCCAGACCCAACGCGCGCGCGAATCACTGCGCGCGGCGCTGGCCGGCATACCCGCCTTTGAGTGCGCGACGCAGCGCACGCTGCGAGCGCAAGCGGCGATGGCGCTCGCGCTGCTCGACGAAATCGAGCGCGACCAATTTCAAGTGCTGCATCAGCGCATCGCACTCACGCCGATCCGCAAGCTTTGGATCGCCTGGCGCGCGGCGCGCAAACAACATTGAGACCGAGCGAAGGGCCGCGCATTGGAGTAGCTTGATGGACATTGCACCGGCGCGTGGTGTCGATGCAGTTCGCAGCCGCACATCGAAATGCGACGCGGCCTCACGTTGCTTGGGAGCCGATCGACGATCCGCGCTTGCGATCAGCGCTTGTACAGTTCGCGCACGGCGTCTTCGATATGCTGGCGCAGCAGTCGCCGCTCCTCGGGCGTCATATGACCGCTACGTTGACGATCGCTAAATTCCGAAGGTGACGAGGCGGTGCGCATGATGGGTGCAGGCGGCGGCATGCTTGCAGGCGCCGGGTGGACCATCGGTTCGCGCTGCGACGGCAAGTAGCGGCGATGAAACGGGTGCTCCGCGCGGTGGTCGCGCCGCGGCGCCTGTGCCTGTGCGTCGGCGGCGACGGTCAGGATGGCGACAGCGACAGCGCCGGCGATGGCGGCCGCGACGAGCCGCGGTCGCATGCCCGGCAACGCGCGTCCCACCGTCATCTTGTTCCCTTCGTCATGCGGCAACCGGCTACCTCAACTTACGTATGCTAATGCTCGATCGACATCGAGCGCGAGAGAATGGTGTTATGGGATGAAGTATCCACCGAACAGCCGCGATTCGTGAAGAAGTTTAAGGGGGCGCCGTTTACGCGACGCATCAATGGGGGTAAATTTTGTAACTGTCTGTAACCTTATAATTCGCGCTTTCTCGCCCTCCATTCCAATCGCGCTAAGATGCCGGCCATGGAAACTAAAAACCCTTCGAAGATTCTCGTCGTCGACGACGACCCCCGCTTGCGTGATCTGCTGCGCCGCTACCTCGGCGAGCAAGGCTTTAACGTGTACGTCGCGGAGAACGCGCCCGCGATGAACAAGCTTTGGGTGCGAGAGCGGTTCGATCTGCTCGTGCTCGACTTGATGCTGCCCGGCGAGGATGGGCTGTCGATTTGCCGCCGGCTGCGCGGCAGCAATGACCGCACGCCCATCATTATGCTGACGGCCAAGGGCGAAGATGTCGATCGCATCGTCGGCCTGGAGATGGGGGCTGACGACTACCTGCCCAAGCCGTTCAACCCGCGCGAACTCGTCGCACGCATCCACGCGGTGCTGCGGCGCCAATCGCCGTCGGAGCTGCCGGGCGCGCCTTCGGAAACGGCCGAGGTGTTCGAATTCGGCGATTTCGCGCTGAATCTGGCCACGCGCACGCTGACGAAATCGGGCCAGGAAATTCCGCTGACAACCGGTGAATTTTCCGTGCTGAAGGTATTCGCACGTCATCCGCGCCAGCCGCTGTCGCGCGAGAAGCTTATGGAGCTCGCACGCGGGCGCGAATACGAGGTGTTCGACCGCAGCCTGGATGTGCAGATCTCGCGTCTGCGCAAACTGATCGAGGTCGATCCTAGCAGTCCGCGCTTCATTCAAACCGTATGGGGTCTCGGCTACGTTTTCATCCCCGACGGCGCGGCGTGACGCGCGGTCTCTCGCGCAGCGCGCTGCGATAGACCCCATGCGCATCAACAGGCGGTTTCTTGCCCACGCGTTCGGGGGGCTGTTTTGGCGCACCTTCCTCTTGATCGCGCTGCTGATCGCAGTGAGCCTCGCCGCGTGGTTCCAAAGCTTCCGCGTGATCGAGCGCGAACCGCGTGCCCAGCGTGTCGCGCTGCAGCTCGTGGCGATCGTCAAGCTCACGCGTACGGCGCTGCTGTACTCGGACCCCGATCTGCGCCGCGCGCTGCTGCAGGACCTCGAGAGCAATGAAGGCGTGCGCGTGTATCCGCGCGAGGCGACGGATAAGTTCAAGCTGCAGCCCGACGAATCGCTGAATCGGCTCATCGAACATGACATCCGCGGGCGGCTCGGCGACGACACGGTCATCGCGCAGTCGGTCAACGACATCCCCGGCGTCTGGATCAGCTTCAAGATCGATGACGACGACTACTGGGTCGCGCTCGACCGGGATCAGCTCGACAGCGTGACCGGTCTGCAGTGGGCCGGCTGGGGTATTTTCGCGCTCGGGCTTTCCCTCTTCGGCGCTGCCTTCATCACGAGCCTTGTGAACCGTCCCTTTGCGCGGCTTGCAGCCGCCGCGCACAAGGTCGGTTTGGGGCAAGCGCCCGAGCCGCTGCCCGAACGCGGGCTCGGCGTCGCCGCCGAAACCAATCGCAGCTTCAACCAGATGGTGCGCGATCTCGAGCAGCTCGAGGCCGATCGCGCGCTGATGCTCGCCGGCATCTCGCACGATCTGCGCACGCCGCTGGCGCGGCTGCGGCTCGACACGGAAATGAGCCCGTCCGATCAGACGACGAAGGACGCCATGATCGACGACATCGAACAGATGGATTCGATCATTGGGCGCTTCCTTGACTATGCACGGCCGCCGCAGCACTTTTCGCGGCCCGTCGACCTATCGCTCATCGCGGGGGAAATGGCCGCGCGGCTGGCGAGCGAGGACGGCGTGCGGCTCATCTCGCGCCTAGCCGACTCGGCCATCGTCGAAGGGGACGAAACGGACCTGCGGCGCGTGGTCGGGAACTTGCTTGAGAACGCCAAGAAGTACGGCGTGAGCGACGCCGACGGCATTCCTCACATCATGTTGGAGACACGGGTCTCGCATTCGCGGGTGGAGCTGTCGGTACTCGACGAGGGGCCCGGCATACCGGAGGACCAGATCGGCCTGGTCACCCGCCCGTTCTACCGAGTCGATACCGCGCGCACCCAGGCCAATGGAACGGGCCTGGGCATGGCGATCGTGCAGCGCCTCGTGAGCCGCCATCGCGGCACGCTCAAGTTGCGCAATCGGACCCCGGGCCCGGGGCTGGAAGTCACGATCGAGTTCCCGCTGACAAAGAGCGTATGACACACACGTCGCCCAGGACACCCATGCCCCGCGCGGCATCGCATGCGGCAGCGGCAAAACGATCGGTTGGAAAATGCTATCTGGTTCGTTAGGAAATATCTATTGCAAACAAAATCCAATAGGGCTATAGTTACTCCTGTGTAACGCACTCGTTACAGCGAGCAGGTACTTTTGAACAACGCATCTCTCTCAACCAGACATAGGAGTCACCGCATGAAAACCGTGGGCGATAAACTC
Source organism: uncultured Burkholderiaceae bacterium (assembly GCA_966212065.1). Lineage (GTDB taxonomy): Bacteria > Pseudomonadota > Gammaproteobacteria > Burkholderiales > Burkholderiaceae > Trinickia. Next base: position 71,328 of record CBIHOQ010000013.1, on the reverse strand, counting down.
GAAGCCTTCACCGTCACCGCTGCCAAGCCGGGCTTCAACCACCACGAAGAAAACGGTCAGTCGGCGTTCGAAGAGATCACCGAACAGTCGTTCCCGGGCAAGTGGAAGATCATCTATTTCTACCCGAAGGACTTCACGTTCGTCTGTCCGACGGAGATCGTCGAGTTCGCGAAGCTGCAAAAGGATTTCGAAGAGCGTGACGCGGTGCTGCTTGGCGGCAGCGTCGACAACGAATTCGTCAAGCTCGCATGGCGCCGCGAGCACAAGGACCTCGACAAGCTGAACCACTACGCGTTCGGCGACGTCAAGGGCGAACTGATCGACCAACTCGGCGTGCGCGACAAGGAAGCCGGCGTGGCCCTGCGCGCGACGTTCATCGTCGACCCGGACAACACGATCCAGCACGTTTCGGTGAACAACTTAAACGTCGGCCGCAACACGCAAGAAATCCTGCGTATCCTCGACGGCCTGCAAACGGACGAGCTCTGCCCGTGCAACCGCTCGGTTGGCGGCGCAACGCTGTAATCGCAGCCCTAGCCCAGAGCCCGCTATGGTTTCTCAAAGCCGGCGGGCTTTTTTATCGACTCAGCAATAGGAAAAAGCAATGGACTTCCTCAATACGATTAAGGAACTTATCCCCGACTACGCGAAGGACATTCGCCTGAACCTGGACGGCACGATTGCTCGATCCTCGCTGGAAGGCAACGACGCGGTGGGCGTCGCGTTGGCGGCGGCGTTTGCTGCCCGCAGCCGCACGATCATCGAAGCGATCCGCTCGTCCGGCGCGCTTTCGCCCGAGGAATTGAACGGCGCCCAAACGGCCGCCGCGTTGATGGGCATGAACAACGTTTGGTATCCGTTCGTCGAAATGGCCGACGATGCCGATCTGAAAACGCAGCGCGCCGAACTGCGGATGGGCGCTTACGCGTCGCACGGCGGCGTCGACAAGCGTCGCTTCGAGATGTACGCGTTGGCTGCGTCGATCGTCGGAAAATGCCACTTTTGCGTCAAATCGCACTTCGCGCTGCTCAAGAACGAGCAAGGCATGTCGGTGCAGCAGTTGCGCGACGTCGGCCGCATTGCCGCCGTCGTCAACGCCGCGGCGCAGGTGCTCGCTGCCGAAGGCAAGTAAGAACGCAGTCGATTCGGGGCCCGTCGCAGGCCCCGGTTTCCATCGCGCCTGCCAAGTCAGTCAAGCAGTCAGGCGCCCTCGCCCATGCCGCGCAGCAGCACGACGGCCTGAGCCTCAATGCCCTCCCCGCGTCCAAGATAGCCGAGCTTCTCGTTCGTCTTCGCCTTGACGTTGACGCTTGCAAACGGCAACGCTAGGTCTTCGGCAATATTCGCGCGCATCGCCTCGATGTGCGGCGCGAGCTTCGGCGCTTGTGCGATGACGGTGCTGTCGATGTTGACGATCACAAAGCCCGCCTGCTTGATGCGTGCCGCGCACTCGCGCAGCAGCACGCGGCTATCGGCGCCGGCGAAGCGCGTATCAGTGTCGGGGAAATGACGGCCGATATCACCGAGCGCCGCTGCGCCGAACAGCGCATCGGTCACGGCGTGCAGCAGCACGTCGGCATCCGAGTGGCCCAACAATCCGCGCTCGTAGGGCACCGTCACGCCGCCGATAATGAGGGGCCGCCCCGGCACGAGCGCATGCACGTCGTAGCCTTGTCCGATTCTGAAATTCATGGTGAGTCCGTTCGATTGCAATCGCGGCTGCGATCGCGGTTTAAATGGCATGCTTCAAGATCGCAGGATCGCCTCGGCGAGCGCGAAGTCTTCGGGGTACGTGACTTTGAAATTGCGCAAGCTGCCTTGCACGAGGCGTGGCGCATGGCCGAGCCATTCGATCGCGCTGGCCTCGTCGGTCAAATCGTGACCGTCGCGCTCGGCCTGCGCGATTGCCTCGCGCAGCATCCCGATCCGGAACATTTGCGGCGTTTGCGCCTGCCAGAGGCCATTGCGCGATTCCGTGCGCGCGATGCGATCGCCCGAGGCGATGTCGACGCGCTTAAGCGTATCGGCCACGGGTAGTGCTAGGATGCCGCCCACGTCGTCGCATTCCAGCGTCGAGATCAGCGAACCGATCAGCGCCGGCGTAATGCCGGGCCGGGCGGCATCGTGGACGAGCACCCAGTCGTCATCGGCAGCGCCCAATTGCGCGAGTGAATCGAGGCCGTTCTTGACAGAAGCTTGTCTCGATGCACCGCCGCAGCGGCGCACGGCAAAGCGCAGCGGGGCGAAGCGCGCTTCGTCGAAATAGGTGTCGTCGGGCGAAATGACGACGAGCGTCGCGGCGAGCGCGTCGCACGCGTCGAATGCCGCCAACGTGAAATACAGCAATTCGCGCCCGGCTATGGCGCGGTATTGCTTGGGCATCGGCGCGCCGGAACGGCTGCCCGTGCCCGCGCAAGGAATCAGTGCAAAGAAGCGAGAAGTCACGAAGTTGGGGCGGTCGGCGCAGGCCGCCAATCAAAAATAGACGACGGATTTTATAATAGGCGCTTTGCTCCAGGTGCTCCGTCGTTCACCGACACCGTATCCGGTGCTCGAAAGTCCCTTCCTCGGCCCGCGCAGCGCGGTCGTCGCGAGGCTTTCCTCACGCTCACAAGTTAGGCCGCCCGCCCTTCGTCATGCCGCAAACCGCTCGTTCTTCCGCCCTGTCCCATCTGCCGCTCGCGCTCGTCAAAGCCGGTCAACGGTTCGCGTTCGACGGCACGCACGGCTCGTCCGATGCGCTGCTGATCGCCCGTTACAGCGAGGCGGCGCGTGAGCAAGCCTCATCGGGCCAGTCGCCTAAAGGGCAGTTGCCGCTCGTCGCCGTCGTTTGCGCGAGCGCCGTCGACGCCCAGCGGCTCGCGCAAGAGATTCCCTGGTTCTCGCCGAACGCACGCGTGCGCCTGCTGCCCGACTGGGAGACGCTGCCCTACGACACCTTTTCGCCGCACCAGGATCTCGTCTCCGAGCGCCTAGCGACCCTGCACGATCTCGGCGAGGGGCGCTGCGACATTCTGCTCGTGCCGGCTACGACCGCGCTCTACCGTATGCCGCCGGCGGCGTTCCTCGCCGCCTACACGTTCTCGTTCGCGCAAGGCGAGCGGCTCGACGAGGCGAAGCTCAAAGCGCAGCTGACGCTCGCAGGCTACGAGCACGTGAGCCAAGTCGTGCGGCCGGGCGAATACTGCGTGCGAGGCTCGCTGATCGACCTGTTCCCGATGGGCTCGCCGCTGCCATACCGCATCGACTTGTTCGACGATCAGGTCGACTCGATTCGCGCGTTCGACCCCGACACCCAGCGCAGCCTCTATCCCGTGCGCGACGTGCGCCTGTTGCCGGGCCGCGAATTTCCGTTCGACGAAGCGGCGCGCACGGCGTTTCGCAGCCGCTGGCGCGAAGTGTTCGAGGGCGATCCGAGCCGCTCTTCGGTCTATAAGGACATCGGCAACGGCGTGCCGTCGGCCGGCATCGAGTATTACCTGCCGCTGTTTTTCAATGAAACGGCCACGCTGTTCCACTACCTGCCCGAGGGCGCTCATCTAGCGTTCGTCGGCGACCTCGACAACGCGATCCGACGCTTCACGCTCGATACGAAGCAGCGCTACAACTTTCTGTCGCACGATCGCGAGCGGCCGATCCTGGAGCCGCAGCGATTGTTCTTGTCGGACGACGATTTCTACACGCTTGCCAAGCCCTTTGGGCGTCTCGTGCTGCCGTTGAACAATGACGGTGCGTGGGCGACGGCCTTGCCGTCTCTCGCGATCGATCGTCATGCCGACGATCCCGTCGTGGCATTGCGCCGGTATGTCGAAAGCAGCGAGCGGCGCGTGCTCGTCGCGGCAGAATCGGCAGGTAGGCGCGAGACCATCGCGCAACTGTTCGCCGAGCACGGCTTGCGCCCCGCCTCGATCGACAGCTTCGCGGATTGGCTGACGAGCGACGAGCGCTTCACGCTCGGCGTCGCGCCGCTCACGAATGGCTTCTCGCTGCCCGGCGAGGGCTTTGCGATCATCACCGAAACGGAGCTCTATGGCACGCTCGCGCGCCGCGCCGGACGTCGGCGCCAGGAGCAGGCCAGCAGCGTCGATTCGATGGTGCGCGACCTCGCCGAGCTCAAGGTGGGCGACCCTGTCGTGCATGCGCAGCACGGCATTGGGCGCTATATGGGCCTCGTCACCATGGATCTGGGCGAAGGCGAAACCGAATTCCTGCATCTCGAATACGCGAGCGACAGCAAACTCTATGTGCCCGTCGCGCAGTTGCATGTCATCTCTCGCTACAGCGGCGCCGATCCCGACAGCGCACCGCTGCATGCGCTCGGCTCGGGCCAATGGGAAAAGGCCAAACGCAAGGCAGCCCAGCAGATCCGCGACACGGCTGCCGAGCTATTGAACCTTTATGCGCGGCGCGCCGCCCGCGAAGGCCATGCGTTCACGCTCGAGCCGCGCGACTACGCGAAATTCGCGGAAAGCTTCGGCTTCGAGGAAACGCCGGACCAAGCCGGGGCCATCGCCTCGGTGATCGGCGATATGACCGCAGGCCGGCCGATGGACCGCCTCGTTTGCGGCGACGTCGGGTTCGGCAAGACCGAAGTCGCCCTGCGCGCTGCGTTCATCGCCGTGATGGCGGGCAAGCAAGTCGCGCTGCTTGCGCCCACGACCTTGCTCGCCGAGCAGCATACGCAGACGTTCACCGACCGCTTCGCCGATTGGCCCGTGCGCGTGGCCGAGCTTTCGCGCTTCAAGTCGACGAAGGAAGTCGGCACGACCATCGCTCAGATCAACGAAGGCTCGGTCGATATCGTCATCGGCACGCATAAGCTACTTTCGTCCGATGTGCGCTTCAAGCGCCTCGGGCTCGTCATCATCGACGAAGAGCACCGCTTCGGGGTGCGTCAGAAGGAAGCGCTCAAGGCACTGCGCGCCGAAGTGGACGTGCTGACGCTGACCGCCACGCCGATTCCGCGCACGCTGGGCATGGCGCTCGAAGGCCTGCGCGATTTCTCGGTCATCGCGACCGCGCCGCAAAAGCGGCTCGCGATCAAGACATTCGTGCGGCGCGAGGAAGACGGCGTGATTCGCGAGGCGATGCTGCGCGAGCTCAAGCGCGGCGGCCAAGTCTACTTCCTGCACAACGAAGTCGAGACGATCGAAAACCGCCGCGCGATGCTCGAAGCGCTCGTGCCCGAGGCACGCATCGTGGTCGCGCACGGCCAAATGCACGAGCGCGAACTCGAACGCGTGATGCGCGATTTCGTGGCGCAGCGTGCAAACGTGTTGCTGTGCACGACCATCATCGAGACGGGCATCGACGTACCGACTTCGAACACGATCATCATCCATCGCTCCGACAAGTTCGGCCTCGCCCAGTTGCATCAGTTGCGCGGGCGCGTCGGGCGCTCGCATCACCAAGCCTATGCCTATCTGCTCGTGCACGATCCGCAAGGGTTGACGAAGCAAGCGCAGCGCCGCCTCGATGCGATTCAACAGATGGAAGAGCTTGGCTCCGGCTTTTATCTGGCGATGCACGACTTGGAGATTCGCGGCACGGGCGAAGTGCTCGGCGACAAGCAATCGGGCGAGATTCACGAGATTGGCTTCCAGCTTTACTCGGACATGCTCGCCGACGCAGTTAAGGCGCTCAAGAACGGGCAGGAGCCCGATCTCACGGCGCCGCTCGCGGCAACGACCGAAATCAATCTGCACGCCCCGGCGATTTTGCCCTCGGACTACTGCGGCGACGTGCAGGAACGCCTGTCGATCTACAAGCGGCTCGCGAGCTGTGAGTCGAGCGATTCGATCGACGATATCCAAGAAGAGCTCATCGACCGGTTCGGCAAGCTGCCCCCGCAAGCGCATGCGCTCGTCGAAACGCACCGGCTGCGGCTCGCCGCCAAACCGCTCGGGATCTCGAAGATCGATGCGGGCGAAGCCGCCATCAGCCTGCAGTTCGTGCCGAATCCGCCCATCGACGCTATGCGCATCATCGAGATGGTGCAAAAGCACAAGCACATCAAGCTCGCGGGGCAAGACAAGCTGCGTATCGAAACGCGCAGCCCGGACTTGTCGGTGCGGCTCGCGACGGTGAAGGAGTCGCTGCGCGCGCTCGGCGCCCCTTCGCGACAGAGCGTGCCGGCGGCGGCACGGTGAACCGCGGACGCGGGTGCCTGCGTTCGCGGGCGCCCGCAATGCGGGGCGAGCCCGCCGTATGGCGCACTGCACAAAGGCCGGGATGCGCGATCATTTGGGTCCGTCCGCCATTTTTCGGTATGATCGGACCACTCAAAGCTGGAGCTTCACCATGTCGCAGGATGTCGAAACAGCGTCCTTTTCCTCGCCTTCCGCCTCCCCTCAGCCGGCTTCTTCGGCTTGCCCCGCGTCCCCTTCATCGTCGCCGTCCGCCTCGCCATCCCCGCTCAGCTTGCCCTGGGTAGAGCGCCTCGTCTCCATCGATACGACGAGCCGCATCCCGAACATCGGCCTCATCGAGATGGTGCGCGACGCGCTCGCCGCGCTTGGCGTCGCTTCGACGCTGACGTACGACAATCGGGGGCAATGGGCAAACCTGTTCGCGACCCTCCCGGCTGACGATGGCCAGACGACCGGCGGCGTGGTGTTGTCGGGGCATACGGACGTCGTGCCGGTTGACGGCCAAGCGTGGGATAGCGATCCGTTCAAGCCGCAAGTGCGCGACGGCCGGCTCTACGGCCGCGGCACGTGCGACATGAAAGGCTTCATCGGCGCAGCGCTTACGCTCGTACCCGAGATGCTGGCGGCCAAACTCGCCAAGCCGATTCACCTCGCGCTTTCTTTCGACGAGGAAATCGGCTGCAACGGCGCGCCGTACATGATCGAAGACTTGCTACGGCGCGGCGTGAAGCCCGAAGGTTGTATCGTCGGCGAGCCTACGAGCATGCGCCCTATCGTGGCGCATAAGGGCATCAACGCTTATCGCTGCTGCGTGCGAGGCCATGCGGCCCACTCGTCGCTGACGCCGAAAGGCTTGAATGCCATCGAGTATGCGGCGCGCTTGATTTGCCGCATTCGCGATCTGGCGGACGAAATGCGCCGCGACGGCCCGTTCGACGAATACTACGACGTACCGTTTACAACGGCGCAAACGAGCATGATCGAAGGCGGCAACGCGATCAATACCGTGCCGGCCGAGTGCCGCTTCGGGTTCGAATTCCGCAACCTGCCCGCGCTCGATCCCGAGGCCATTTTCGCGCGTATCGAACGCTACGCACAGGAGACGCTCCTGCCGCAAATGCGTCGCGAGCACCCGAACGCGGCGATCGAATTCACGAAGATCGCTGCGGCGCCGGGGCTCGACGCTTCCGAGCAAGCGGCCATCACGGCGCTCGTGCGTGCGCTGACGGACAATCGCGAAACGCGCAAGGTCGCCTACGGCACCGAGGCCGGACTCTTCGCGCGCGCGGGCGTGCCGAGCATCGTTTGCGGCCCCGGCGACATCGAGCAGGCGCACAAGCCGAACGAATACCTCGAACTCGCGCAGCTTGCAGCCTGCGAGGATTTTCTACGCAACTTCATCCGCAGCATGTCGGTCGGCGCGCACGCATAGCGAGCCGCCCTTCGCCCTCCTACGCCGCGCGCTCAGAACCATGTCCACCGCCATCCCGCCCACCGACCGCACCATCGACACCGAACCGATTCCGACGCTCGATGCGATCGCCACGCAGCATTTCGCGCTCACGCCCTGGGTGCTGCGCACGCCCGTATTCGAACGGCACGATTTCCCGACGCTCGAAGGCACCGCGATCAATTTCAAGCTCGAGCTGCTGCAGGCGAGCGGTACATTCAAGGCGCGCGGCGCCTTCACGAACTTGCTCGCGCTCGATGCCGCGCAGCGCAGTGTCGGCGTGACCTGCGTCTCGGGCGGTAACCACGCCGCGGCCGTCGCCTATGCCGCCATGCGGCTCGGCGTGAGCGCCAAGGTCGTCCTGTTCCGCACGACAAGCTCCGAGCGCATCGAATTGTGCAGGCGTTACCGCGCCGACGTGGTCCTGGCTGATACGCCGGCCGAGGCATTCGATCTCGTGCGCCGCATCGAAGCCGAGGAAGGCCGCTTCTTCGTGCATCCGTTCAACGGCTATCGCACCGTGCTCGGCACGGCCACGCTAGGCTACGAATGGGCGACGCAAACGCCCGATCTCGATGCCGTGATCGTGCCGATCGGGGGCGGCGGGCTCGCCGCCGGCGTCTCGACGGCCCTTCGCTTGGCCAACCCGCGCGTGCATGTGTACGGTGTCGAACCCGAGGGCGCCGACGCAATGAGCAAGAGCTTCGCGGCCAATCACACGATCAAGATGGGCGCGATGAATACGATTGCCGACTCGCTGAAGGCGCCCCATACGGAGCAATACAGCTACGAACTATGCCGCCGCCATATCGACCGCCTCGTGACGGTCTCAGACGACGCGCTGCGCGCTGCGATGCTGCAGTTGTTCGCGCAATTGAAGATCGCGGTGGAACCCGCTTGCGCGGCAGCGACTGCGGCGCTGCTCGGGCCGCTGCGCGAAACGCTGCAAGGTAAGCGCGTCGGCGTGTTGCTCTGCGGCTCGAACACCGATCCCGCGACGTTTGCTTCGCACATCGCACCCGTGCTGGCCTGAGGCAGGCCCGGCCACGCACAGCGCCGCATCGCCGCAACGCCGCATCGCCGCATCGCCGCCTCCCATGGCGGCGGCATGAAATCATCGCAGCGTGCATGATGCGCGGGCGAATCCGCACATCGATGCTGCTGCGAACTTATCCCCAGTTTTTGTTGACAGCCCTGTTGATAAGCTTCGGGCGATCTCGCTAAGCGGTTGTATGCGCAACGATTTTTCTGGTGTGCATCGTTTGCAGCGTTTACATCGTTTGCAGCGGATCGAATGCACGTCCGCTGCGCTTTACGTTAGTGGTGATCGAAGAGATCGAGGATCTGCTTCTGCTCTTGCTTGGAGACATCGGCCGGCGGTGCCGGCGTAGCGAGCCCGGCTGGCCCGACCGAGCCGACCGCATCGCTCGCCCCGGCACCGGCTAAAGCCGTACCGGACTCCATGCCGATGCTGGCGATGAAGCCGTTGCCCGGCACCTTGTCGGCCAGATACATTTCGCCGTCGATCGTGGCGACGCCCTCGGCCGGCATCGGCATCGGCTGATCCGGCACGCCGCGCAGCGCGCGTCCCATGTAGTCGACCCAGATCGGCAGCGCGAGCTGCGCGCCGAACTCGCGGCTGCCTAGGCTCTTCGGTTGGTCGTAGCCCATCCAAGCGACGGCGACGAGCGTCGGTTGATAGCCGGCGAACCAGCCGTCCTTCGCGTCGTTCGTCGTCCCCGTCTTGCCGGACAAATCGGAGCGATGCAGTACGTTCGTGCCTGCGCCGGTGCCGGCCGTCGCCACCGAGTGCAGCAGGCTGTTCATGATGTAGGCGTTGCCCTCGCTGAGCGTGCGCGGCGCGTTTTGCCCCGCGACAATCGGCTGGGCCTTCGAGATCGGTTGCCCGCGAGCGTCGTCGACTTCGGCGATCAAATAAGGATTGACGCGGTAGCCGCCGTTCGCGAACACGGAGTACGCCGCAGCCGATTGCAGCGGCGTCACCAACCCGGCGCCGAGCGCCATCGGCAGATACGGCGGCGTCTTGTCGACATCGAAGCCGAAGTTCTGCGTCACGTAATCCTGCGCGTACTTGGTGCCGATGTACGACAGGATGCGGATCGAAACGAGGTTCTTCGATTTCTCGAGCGCCACGCGCATCGACATCGGTCCTTCCGGATGATCGTCGTCCTTCGGCTCCCACGGATCGCCGCCCGGCGTGCTGGGCGGAAAATACAGCGGCGCGTCGTTGATCAGCGTGGCGGGCGCGAGCCCCTTTTCGAGCGACGCCGAATAGATGAACGGCTTGAAGCTCGAGCCCGGCTGACGCCATGCCTGCGTAACGTGGTTGAACTTATTCTTGTTGAAGTCGAAGCCGCCTACGAGTGCACGGACCGCACCGTCTTGCGGGGCCAACGAAACCAGCGCGCCCTCCACCTGCGGGAGTTGCGTGATCTGCCAGTTGCCCTTGGCGTCGGGCATCAAGCGCACGATCGAGCCCGGGCGAATGCGCTGTGCCTGCGATGCGCGCGGGCCCAGTGCGAACGACGCGAAGCGCAGGCCCTCGCCCGTGACCTTGGCGGTGCCGCCGTCGACGAACTGGACCGTCACCTCTTTCGGGCTCGCTGCCGTCACGACGCCCGCGACGATCTCGCCGTCGTCGGGATGATCGGCAAGCGCATCGTCGATCGCTTCGTCGCGATCGTCGCCGGCGGCGGGCAGCTCCTCGACGAAGCCCTCCGGGCCGCGATAGCCGTGACGGCGCTCGTAATCCATCACGCCCTTGCGCACGGCGCGATAGGCGGCATCCTGATCGGCCGAATCGATCGTTGTGGTGACCGTCAGCCCGCGCGTATAGGTCTCGTCCTTATACTGCGCATACAGCATCTGCCGCACCATTTCGGCGACGTACTCGGCATGCACGCTGTACTCGCTGCCGGCGGCCTTGGTGTGGATCGGCTCCTTGATGGCTTCGTCGTACTGAGGCTGCGTGATATAGCCGAGTTCGAGCATCCGCTTCAGGATGTACTCTTGGCGGATCTTCGCGCGCTTCGGATTGACCACGGGGTTGTACGCCGACGGCGCTTTCGGCAACCCGGCCAGCATCGCCGCCTCGGCGACCGTAATGTTCTTCAGGTCCTTGCCGAAATACACGCGAGCAGCCGCGGCAAAGCCGTAGGCGCGCTCGCCCAGATAAATCTGGTTCATGTAGAGCTCGAGGATTTGATCTTTCGTGAGTGCACGCTCGATCTTGTAGGCGAGCATCATCTCGTAGAGCTTGCGCGTGTACGTCTTCTCGCTTGAGAGGAAGAAGTTGCGCGCCACCTGCATCGTGATCGTGCTGGCGCCCTGCGAGGCGCCGCCGTGCAGCAAGTCGGCCGAGCCCGCGCGTAAGATACCGATGAAATCGACGCCGCCATGCTCATAGAAGCGGTAGTCCTCGATCGCGAGCACCGCCTTCTTCATGATGTCGGGGATGTCGGCGAAACGCACGAGGCTGCGCCGCTCTTCGCCGAATTCGCCGATCAGCACGTGATCGGCCGTATAGACGCGCAACGGCACCTTCGGGCGGTAATCGGTTAGCGCATCGAGCGAAGGCAGTTGCGGCGCCATGACGATGAGCGCGTATCCGACGATCAGTGCGCCGACGACGGCCACGGTGGCCATCAGGCCCGCGAACGTCAGGGCGATCCGCGCTCCGAGCGGCCGGCGAGGGCTGCGTGGGCGATCGGAAGCGTGGCGGGCGGGAATTCGGTCGTCGGCCGGGCGGCCATCGGAAGGCGGTCGTTTGATGATAGGCATGACGGCATGAGTGGCGCGGCTCTCGGCGCCTTATCGCGCGGGCGGTACCCGCGGCGTGAGTCGTAATAATGTATTCGTGTGGTCGCCCATGTTCGGCGGCGAACCGCCGAGCGCGGAACAACAGCGCATTTTAAAGAAATCGCCGGCGCGGCACCGGATTTTTTTTTGTAAGAATTGGCGCAGGGCCGCCCATCCGCCCGATAGCCGGAAGTTATCAACAGAAAATGTTGAAAGACCTGTGGAGAAGTGGCAGGAAAAGCACGTAAGTCGTTGAGGGTGCACAGATATCGCCTCGCAACGCATTTGAAGGCAGCGCATGCCGCCTAGCCTTATGATAGGCGGCATGCGCTGCGCCCGAACTTCGGGCCGCGCCCTCGGCATGCCCCGCGATGCGCGCCCCTACCAGCGAGTAGAGCATGAGCCCAAACACCGAACGCCTCGTCGTCTTCGTCACACCCGCCCAAAAACGCGTGCTGGCGGCCCGCGCCGCGCGCTTGGGCATCAGCTTAAGCGAACTCGTACGGCGCGCCATGCTCGCGTTCGACGATATGGGCGAAGAGGTGCGGGCGGCAGGTCTCGTCGACAAGCTCAGCGCCGCGCAGCGGCGCACCGGCGACCGCGATATGCTGCGGCGCATCGCGATGGGTCCAGGGAGCGAACCGACGCGCCGCGCAAGCGCAGGAGGCATCAAGCCCGCGGTTACCGCGGCGGCCGCGCCGGCCAATGGCAATGGCGCCATGCACGAGCCCACGGCCGATCCGGCCGATATCGCGCTGACGGATACGCTGCCGGTTGCGGCAGCCGTGGCCCGCGCACTGGCGGCCCAGGCGAGCGTGCAGCCCGATGCCGAGCCCGACCCCGAGGAAGCGGCGCGCATCGCCCGTATCATCGCAAGCGAATTGTCTACCACGAAGCCATCGGTCTAGGCGCCCTTTAACGATACTGATGTACTATCCGCGGGCGGCAAAAGCGGGGGCCGAACAGAGGCTCTTGCAATTGCGGGGCGCGTCCCGACATTCGACTCGCGCATTGCGCTGCTTAGGTGCCGCTTAGGTACCGCTTAGGTGCGCCGCGCGGCCGGACGCAACGGGGCGTAGCATGTAGAGTTGTTCGGTGCTATAGAAGCACTGCCCCCTTCTACTCGCTCTACTCGCACCGGTTCGGCGCCGACTTCAATTCACGGAGGATTTCATGTCGCTATTCGACTCTATTTCGCGTACGGTCAAGGGTTTGCTCAACGATGCGGCCGAGTCCGTGCAGGACCCTTCGCGCGACGCGCGCCAAATCGTGCGCGAGCTCGACGACAGTATCGGGAAGGCCGAAAACGCGCTGATCGAGATCGAAGCGCAGGTCGCCACGCAGCAAAGCAAGCGTGACGCTGCCGCCGAAAAAGCGAAGAAGTACGAAGACGGTGCAAAGCGCGCGCTGCAATCGGCCGACGAAGCGCTCGCACGCGAAGCGCTGGCTGCTCAAGCGAACGCCGAAGTCGAGCGCGACGCGCTAGCGAAGGAACTGGCGACACTGGAGCCGTCCGTCGATCAGCTCAAGAGCCAAATCGCCGACATGCGCCAGCGCCGCAACGACTTGAACGCCCGCTCGAACATCCTTCAAGCGAAGCAGGAAATCGCCCAAGCGAAGGATGTCGCTGCCACCGCGCTCGGCGGCATCGGGGGGAAGAATCTATCCGAGGATTTCGGCAAGCTCGAAGACAAGGTTGCGCTGTCGAACGCGCGCTCGGACGCGCGGCTGAACTCGGCCGATACCTCGTCAGGCAAGGCGCTCGAGGACAAACTCGCGGCGCTCGACCATGGCCCATCGGTCGAAGATCGTCTGGCAGCGCTCAAAAAACAGATGAACCCGAATCCGCCGGCGCAATGACGCAAGGCGACGTGTCGTGCCGGCCCGCGCCGAGCGGGTATGCGCCGGCCGGCACGCGCAGTCCGCAATAGATTGATGGTTATGGAGACGGGCGCGTGCGCCCGGGTCACGCAATGAAGACATTCCTCGCAGCCGCGGGCGCCGCCCTGCTCTTCGCCTCGAGCGCGGCCTTTGCCGCGCCGAGCGCCCAGCAAGTGGAACGCGCGATGGCGCAAGGCAATTGGCAGCAGGCCGACGCCGAGTTGTCGCAGGTGCTCGCCGAGCACCCGAACAACGCGCACGCCCACTATTTGTACGGCCAAGTTCTCGCGAACGAGGGCCGCTACGCGGATGGGCTCGCGCAGATCGAGCAGGCCAAGACGCTCGACCCCGAAACCCGATTTACGACGCCGTCGCGCTTCGCGCAGGTGGAGTCGCGCGTGCGCGCGGCGGCCAATCGCGCAGGCGCACCGGCGCCCGCCGCTCCCGCGCATAAGGCCGCCAATCCGTTCGTTCAAACGCTGCCCGCCGCGCCCGCGGCGAAGCGCCACGGCCCGTCGATGGCCGCGTGGATCGGCTTGGCTGTTCTCATCGTCGCAATCGCGCTGCTCTTGCGCTGGACGCTGCGCCGCGCGCGCTCGAACGACGACGGCCGCGCCGACGAAGAGCGTCGCGCACAGCTCAAGCACGCGACCGACCTGCTCAATGCGGCGCGCTCGCTCAAGCTCGATGCGCGCCTGTCGACGGCGCCAGGACACGAAACGCTCGTGAGCGAAGTCGAAAACATCGAGAACCAGCTGCGCGCGCTCGTCGAATCGCTGTCGAATAACGGCAGTCCCGTCCCGGCCTATCAAATCGAAGATCTGGGCCGCCAACTCGAGAGCCTGCGAGCCCGCGCCGAAGGCCGGCCCGACCCAAGCGTGCAAGCGCCGGGCGCCGGCCCGTCGGCCTATGCGCAAGAAGCGGAACGTCTTCAGCAGCAACAGGCACCGTACGGCACCCAACAACCGTATCCGCCGCAACAGCAGCCGCCGATCGTCGTCCAGCAGGGCGGGGGCGGCATGGGTGGCATGGGCGGTCTGCTCACGGGCGTGCTGCTTGGCGAGGCGCTCTCGCATGGGCGCGACCGAGTCGTCGAACGCGACGTGATCGTCGACGACGACGAAGCGCGCCGACGTGCCGCCGAGGGCGGGAATGCAGGCGGCGTCGACCTCGGCCAGGGCTCGAACGATTGGAACGATAACGGCGGCAGCGACGGCGGCGTCGACTTCGGCAGCGACGATTCCGGCGGCGGATGGAGCGATAGCTGAAGCTGAACGTGCGGCGTTCGTGCAAGATCCCGCTGCGTATCGCGATCGTCGGCAGCGGGTTCGCCGGTATCGGCATGGCCATCCGGCTCAAACAGATGGGCGTCGCGGCGTTGACGGTGTACGAGGCGGCCCCCCAAATCGGCGGCACCTGGCGCGATAACGCCTATCCGGGCGCGGCTTGCGATATTCCCTCGCATCTCTACTCGTTTTCGTTCGCACCGAACCCGTCGTGGTCGCGTACGTTCGGCTCGCAGCCGGAGATTCTCGCGTACCTCGAACGTTGCGCGCGCGAATATGGCATTGAGTCGTCGATCCGCTGCAATGCGCGTGTGGCGGCGGCGCGTTTCGACGACGATGCTCGCGTATGGCGGCTCGAGATCGTGTCGACGCTACGCGAGCCGGGCCGTGCGGCCCGTGGGAATCGAAGCGGCGACAGCGCCGAAACTAGCGAAGCCGATGAAAGCGGCGAAACACGCGAAACGGTAGAAGTCGATGTCGTCATCGCCGCGAGTGGCCCATTGTCGCGGCCGGCGTTGCCGGCCATTGCCGGCCTCGAGCGCTTCCGGGGCACACTCTTTCATTCCGCTCGCTGGGATCGCGCCTATCCGTTCGAAGGAAAGACGGTGGCCGTGATCGGGACGGGCGCGAGCGCCGTGCAGTTCATCCCCCGCATTCAGCCAAGTGTCGCGCGCCTGCTTGTATTTCAGCGCACACCGCCGTGGGTCATGCCACGGCCGGATCGTGCCATCGGCGTTAATGCGCAGCGCCTCTTTCGTCTGATGCCGCTCGCGCAGCGGCTCGCGCGCTGGGCGATCTATTGGCGCCACGAAGCGCGCGCCCTCGGCTTCATCGTCAATCCGAAGTGGATGAAGGCGCCGATGCGCTTCGCCGCGAGCTACCTCGAGCGCCGGGTGCCGGACCCGATCCTGCGCGCGAAGCTCACCCCCGATTACCTACTCGGCTGCAAACGAGTGCTGCTCTCGAGCGACTACTATCCCACGCTCACGCAGCCGAACGTCGAAGTCGTAACGACGCCGATTCGCGAAATCGTCGACGATGGCGTCGTTACCGAAGACGGGCACTGCTATCGCGTCGATGCCATCATCTGCGGCACGGGCTTTGACGTAGCCGATGCCGGTGCGCCGTTTCCGGTTATCGGCGCAGGCGGGGCGGATCTGGACGCGCGCTGGCGCAGCGAGGGCCCGCAGGCCCATCTCGGCGCGAGCATCGCCGGCTTTCCGAATTTCTTCATGATGATCGGGCCCAACACGGGGCTCGGCCATAACTCGATGGTCTACATGATCGAGTCGCACATCGCCTACATCGCAAGCTGTCTGCGCGTGTTGTGCCAGCGCGGCGCGCGCACGATGGAAGTCCGCGACGAGGTGCAGGGCGCGTTCAACGAACGGGTACAGAACGCTTTTCGACGAACCGTCTGGATGAGCGGCTGCCGCAGTTGGTATCTGTCGAAAAGCGGTAGGAATACGGTGCTTTGGCCCGGTTTCGCGTTCGCCTTTCGGCGGCTCACGCGACGGGTGCGGGCCGAGGACTATCAGTTCGTCGATTAACGGCGACTAACGTAACGGCGGCGGCTGCCGCTCGCTCGGTTGCCGCCTCGCCTATGGGCCCCTTAGCTCGCCAATGCCGGTTCGGCGGCGAGCCGACCGGAGGGCCGAGCCGTAGGCGCGCGCGAAGCGCGCTCGATCGAGCGCGCTTCGACACGGAACGCGGCGACGGCCGCATCGAGCTGCGCGGCCTGCTCCTCCAGCGAAGCCGCGGCCGCAGCCGCCTGCTCGACGAGCGCGGCGTTTTGCTGTGTCACCGAATCCATCTGCACCACAGCGAGGTTGATCTGCTCGATCCCCGTCGACTGCTCGCTCGACGCTGCGCTGATTTTGCCGATGATGTCGTTCACGCGATGCACGGAGGCCACGACCTGATCCATCGTTTTGCCGGCCCGGCCCACGAGCTGGCTGCCCGCCTGTACCTTATCGGCCGATGCCGCGATCAGCGACTTGATCTCCTTGGCCGCGCTCGCACTGCGCTGGGCGAGGCTGCGCACTTCGCCGGCCACGACGGCAAAGCCGCGGCCCTGCTCGCCCGCCCGCGCCGCTTCCACGGCCGCATTCAGCGCAAGGATGTTCGTCTGGAACGCGATGCCTTCGATGACACCGATGATGTCGCCGATCTGGTTCGAACTCGACGCGATGTCCTCCATCGTGCGCACGACGTCGCCGACGACTTCCCCGCCGCGCGCCGCCGTATCCGACGCGTCGCGCGCGAGGCCGCTTGCTTCGACCGCATGCTGGGCGTTGAGCTTCACCGTCGACGTCAACTGCTCCATGCTCGACGCTGTTTCCTGCAGCGAAGCGGCTTGCTGTTCCGTCCGCTGCGACAAATCGGCATTGCCCGTCGCGATTTCGCGCGCGCCATGCATGATCGCTTCTGAACCGGTACGCACGCGCGAGACCGTCGCAACCAGCGCGGCCTGCATGCGCTGCAGGCCGAGGAGCAGCCGCCCCATTTCGTTCTTGCTGTCGGCGGCGATCGTGCCCGTCAGGTCGCCCGACGCGATACGTTCGCAATGGCGAACGACCGCATCGATAGGCCGCACGACAGCCGAGACGAGCGCCGCGCGTGCAATCCAACCGATGATGAAGGCGATCGCGGCGATGACTGCCGCGCCCGTCGCGAGCGTATGGAACGTCGTTTGAGACGCAGCGTAGCGCGCTTCCTGGTGTGCGACCTGCAACGCCTCGAGTTCGCCCATCGCCGTCTCGTAGCGCTTGTATAGCTCGTTCGCCGTTTCGCCTTGGAGCGTACGGAACGAATTGAAGTCGTTCTGCTCGAGCGCCTGGAACTCCGGGTTGATGGCCTGCTGCACGAGCGCCGTGCGCACCGCGGTAACAGCATCGGCCACGCGCGATTCGTTCGCGTCGCGCGGCTTCTTCAGATAGTCGGCCCACTGCGCGTCGCTGTCTTTGAGCACGCCATGCGCTTTGGGAAGTAGGTCGTCGCCGGCCTTACCCATCGAAAACAGCGTTTCATAGCTGCCGAGTGCGAGCCGCACTTGGAGCATGCGCTCGGAGCTCGTCTTCAAATGCGTGAGCGCGGCCGTATCGGTCGCGTACATCTGCTGAAGAGCGTCATTGCTCTTTTGCAGGCCTAGCATACCGGCCGCCATAGCGGCCATCAGCGCGAGCGTATAGCCCGCGATCGTGAGCGTGAGCCCGCCGCGAATCGTGAAGCGTTTAAACATGGCATCGTCGTGCGCGCGCTCGTGACAAAGCGCGACACGGCCCCTCCGTAGTGGTGGTAATGCGCGCACATTCGGCTCTTCTTGCGGAGCGTCTGAATGACCCGGCCTGCTGCGAGCGGTTGATCGGGCGCGTCGTGCGTGCGAAGGTTCTCGCGCAATCTAAGCGTTTCGTTGCGATTGCGCAATGGCTGGAAGCACTATAGTCATACTATCGTCTTCCCCCCTTAAGTCGAGCCGAGCGTCGTCCGTTAACACAAGGGAAGGCCCGCTGCCGAGCGCGTCGGCGGCACGCCTACGACGAATGTCGGCGTGAAAACCCCTCCCGTATCGACCGGCCGTTCGCTATCATGGCCGCGATGGCATGCGCGTTGCACCGTTGCGGGTCGCGCATATGTCCCAACAAAGGAGGAACAACAATATGGGCTTCGTCAAGGAATTCAGGGAGTTCGCAGTCAAGGGCAACGTGATGGACCTGGCCGTCGGCGTTATCATCGGCGGCGCGTTTTCGACAATCGTCAATTCGATCGTCAAGGATCTCATCATGCCGATCGTCGGCACCGCCACGGGCGGCCTCGATTTTTCGAACAAGTTCTTGCGCCTCGGGGACATTCCGCCCTCATTCAAGGGCAATCCCGGTTCTTTCAAGGATTTGCAAACCGCCGGCGTGGCCGTGTTCGGTTACGGCTCGTTCATCACGGCCGTCATCAACTTCATCATCCTCGCACTGATCGTGTTCGCGATCGTCAAGTTCATGAACTCGCTGCGCAGGCCGGAGCACGAGGCGGCGCCCGCCGAACCCCCACCTCCGCCGGAAGACGTCGTCCTGCTGCGAGAGATCCGCGACTCGCTCAAGCAACAACCGCGTTGATGCGGCATTGAGCGCACCGACGAGCCCAAGGCCGCGCGCCAAGGGTCGGCGCCGGCACGCTTTTGCGTGCCCCTCCTAACCTGTCCTGCCCTCCCCCCTAGCGCGCGCGCTGCGGCGCGTCGCCCTGCGCCTTCCCCTCGGCCGCGCGCTGTATCAGCACTTCGAGTTGCGAGAAATTGACGGGCTTGGTCAGATGAGCCGTGAATCCCGCACCCAGGCAGCGCTGCACGTCTTCGTCCGTTCCGTATCCCGTCAGCGCAATCGCGGGCACCTGCGAATACCGGCGCACCGCGCTCACGAACTCGAGGCCCGTGCCGTCGGGCAAGCCGACATCGCTGACGATCAGGTCGAACGCCCGTGTGCGCGTGGCCGCTAGCGCTTCGGCCACCGATGCGGCAACCGCCACATCGTGCCCGAGCGAGCGCATCAAATGCGCCATGACGTCGGCCGTGTCGACGTGATCTTCGACGAGCAAAATCGCAATGCGCTCGTCGCCCGCTGCCTTCGCCGATGCGGCCGGCGCGGGCTCCGATGCGGGCGCGGCCGTCGTCGGCAGCGCGATCGCAAACGTCGCGCCGCAGTGGGGCCCCGGGCTGCGCGCGCCGACCGTGCCGCCATGCGCATCGGTCAACGCTTTCGTGATCGCGAGCCCGAGGCCGAGCCCGCCGAATTGCTGCGTCATCCGCTGGCTGCCCTGCTCGAACGCATTGAACAGCTTGCCGATCTGTTCGGGCGCGATGCCGATGCCGGTGTCTTCGATCTCGATTTCGATGCGCATACGGGCATCGCGCGTACGCACGTAAATGTGGCCGCCGTCGGGCGTGAATTTAGCCGCGTTACGCACGAGGTTCCAGAGCATTTGCTGCAGCCGCGCAGGATCGGCCAGCACATGATGATGCTCGGCATGCTTTTCGATATGCACGTCCAGCGCCTTGACCTGAATCTCGGCGCGAAAGAGCTCGAGCACGCTGTCGACAACGTCGTGCACGTCGACGGTTTCGAGCGCCAGCCGCAGCTTGCCGTTGGCCACCCGCGTCAAATCGAGCAAGTCGTCGATGAGCCGCGCCTCGAGCTCGATGTTGCGCCGGATCATCTTGATGCTCGACTGTGCGGCCGCGGGCAACTCGGGCATCGTTTCAAGCACCCGCGTGCCGGCGAGGACCGGCGTAAGCGGCGTGCGCAGTTCGTGAGAGAGCATCGCGAGGAATCGGTCTTTTGCGCGATTGGCCTCCTCGGCCGTCTGACGCGCGCTTTGCTCCGCGGCCAGCAGCCGTTCGCGTTCTTCCATTGCTTCGCGCTGCGACTGAATATCGGTGCAACTGGCGAACCACCTGCCGACGCCACCGCTCGCACCAAGCACCGCCGCCATCCGGATGTCGAACCAACGATAGGTGCCGTCGGCCGCACGCAGCCGCAACTCGTGGCGGTAGTCGGCGCCGGCCGTACCGCTCGCGGCATCGAGCCACGATCGACGCAGGGCATCGCGATCGTCGGGATGGACGGCATCTAACCAGCCGAGCCCGCGCGAAGCGCTTTCGTCGAGCCCCGTATACGCATACCACTGCTTCGAACAGAAATCGCACTCGCCCTGCGCATTGCTCGTGAAAACGAGGTGCGGCAACGCCTCCGAAAGGCTACGGTAATGGGCCTCGCGGTCGCGCAGCAACAGCGCCTCAGCCGAGGCGCGCTGTAGCCTAATTTGCGTCAGCACGCGCTCGACGGCTTCCGGCAGGTAGTCGAGGTAGCCGGCCGATTTCGGCACCACATCCGAAATGCCCGCGCGCAGCGCCTCGATCACGCGCGATTCATCGGTAAAGCCCGTGACGAGAATTGCGGGCAGCGCCGTCCCCTCGGCACGCAGGCGGCGGAAGAAATCGAGCCCCGTTTCAGCGCTATTGAGCTGATAGTCGAGCACGAGCAGATCAGGGGCATCCGCCGCGAGTTGGGCGTGCGCCGCGTTCGCACTCGGATAGGCGAATACCCTGCACCCCGCGCGCTCGAGTGATTTTCGCGCGAGCCGCAAGATCCCCTCGTCGTCGTCGACGACGAGGACGCGGGCAGGCTCCCGGATAGAACTTTCGGTCATGCTATGTAGTTTGGTTCATTCGGCGCGAGGCGTCGTGCATCAAGTCATTCGCAACGGCTGCTCGGGCAGCGTCACGTAAAACGTCGAGCCGACGCCTTCCGTCGACTCGACCCATGCGCGGCCGCCGTGCCGCTCGGTCACGCGGCGCACGAGCGCGAGCCCGATGCCGTCCCCCGTGGCGCGATCGCCGTGCAGCCGTTGAAACGCGCTGAACATCTTCGGCATGCAAGCATCGGGAATCCCGAGCCCGTTGTCGCGAACGTAGTATGTCCGCATTCTAGGCGCTTGCTCGCCACTCTCGCGCGGCGGCTGTTCGAGCGTCCCGATCTCGATGCGGCCAGAGCGTGAGTTATCAAGATAATTGACAGCATTGCCGATCAGGTTGGCAAAGATCTGTTCGATCGCGGTCGGATCGCCCCACACGGGCGGCAATTCGCCCACCGACACCGTAACGTTGCGCTCGACGATCGCCTGGTGCAGCGATTCGACGACGCGCGCCACCGCGCGCGCCACGCTCACGCGCTGCCACTGGTATTCGAGCCGCCCCGCACGCGAAATCCGCAGCAATGCGTCGATGATCGATGCCGAACGTGCGACGGCTGTGCGCAAATAGTGCAACGCTTCGTTCAGATTGCCGTCGAGCACGATCGTGATGCGCGTGCGCTCGGCCTCGGGCAGCCGCGCAGCATCGAGCATCGTGCGCAACTCGTCGCACGACACTTGCAGCTCGCGCGAGAACCCTTGCAAGTTCACGAGCGGCGAGCGCAAATCGTGCGACACGCTGTAGATGAACATGTCGTTGTCCTGTTTTTGCTGACGCAAATTGTCGTTGACCTGCGTCAGCTCCTGCGCGCGCGTTTCCAATGTTGCCTGCAGCGCGGCCTGATCGCGCTCCGATTCGGTCAGCCGGACGCTCGTGCGATGCAGCGCCGCATCGAGCTGGGCGAGCTCGTCGTCGCCGGCCAGCGGCGCGCCCAGCGCCTGCGAGCGCCCCAGCCGTTGGGCGTTGGCCGTCAGCGTACGCAAACGCCGCCCAATGTTGCCGACGAATGCGAGTGCCGCGATCGCCCAGGTCAGCATCGAGCCGGCGATCGCCGCGAACAACGCATAGCGCTGCTGCTCGCGCGTGGCTGCCAGTTGCTCGCTGCGCTCGGCATCGAGCCGCGATTCGTCGGCGACGAAGGCACCCAGTTCGTCGCGAAACGCTTGGATCGCCACCGGCAGCGGCGCGCCGTCGACGAGCGATACCAACTGCATGGGCTGCCCTTCGCTCAGCGCGATATAAATCTGTTCCGTCTGCGCGCGATAAGCGTTGACGGCTTCCTGCATGCGGCGCACGCGCTCGACTTGAAGGGGATCGTCGGCAACGAGCGTCTCGAGCCGCGACAGCCGATCGCCGAGATCCACCCAGACGACATGCCGATCGATGAAGGACGGATCGCCGACGATGAGCCCCGCGCGCACGCGCGACGCCTCGCGCAACAGCGGATCGGCGATGGCCGCCGCTTGATAAAGCACCTGCTTGCTGTGCGATGCCCATTGCGCCGCCTGCGTCGACTGCTCCTGCGTCTTCGACAGCATGCCGATGAGTGCGAGCTCGACCAGGCTCGGCACGGCAATCAGTAGCAGCCCCTTCGGGAATAGTTTCATGCGTCCTTGGCCGCTTGAGGGTCGCGCGGGGTCGTGCGGCTCCCGCGAGCCGCACCGCAGGGCTACAAGCGCGGCACGGGGCTTGCATCGCACGACGTGCAAAGGTGAAACCGAACCATTATCCGTGCTGTTCCGAGATATTTCAACGGACGAGATGGGTGCCTACGCACACGGAAAATGGCTTTTTTTATCTGTTCGATCAGCACGCCGACGAAACTCGGGCCTATTATTGCCATAGATGTCGAGTGTCGTGCGGCAGGCTCCGCCCTCGCTCCGGCATGACTGCATACGAGCGTTGAGGATGCGAGCCGACGAATGCGCGGTCGTGAAGTCGACGATTTCGTATGCTATAAAAGATCGGACGTGCGGCGCGCGAAAGCCGGGAGTGGTCGCATGAGGACGCTGTGTTTCTTGCAATTCTTTTTCAGGCGAATGTTTATGTCCTTCCCGAGAAAGCGCAGGCGCGCAAGTGTGGACAGCAAGGAGTCGTTTCTTGCCGTGCTGCGCCAGTTCAAACTTTTCGTCCAGCTCGATACGAAGATCGCTCGAGCACGCTCGCAGGACGAGCCCGTGCTCTATGAGCATGTCCTGCCGGGGCTCGACGTTCTGCTGTGTACGATTCGCGGTGCCCAGCCGCCGTATCCGGACGTCGACGAGTTGCACCGGCGCTGCATCGAATCGATCGCCAATGCGCTCGAGCAGCCGCTCGAAGGACTCGAGAACGGCGGCTATTGGTACGAGACGAACGGTTTTGGCTTTCTCGTGTTCGCAAGCCGTGCACGTGCGAAGATTTTGCCCGAATTCGGTGCAGGCGTCGCTGTGCGCGGCACACGCCGGCAAAACGCCGGGGATGCCGCACCGCGCTCGTTTCGTTGACGGTCGCAAGCGGCATGAGACGGCGCTGCAACGCTGACGTTGGGGCGTCGTCGTCCCCTTGTCGTCCCTTCTCTATCCTCCGCGTTTGGCCGCGCTGGCTTGCGGGCGCACGATGTCGATAAAGGCCGCCAGATCGGCTTCCCCGAGCCCCATCGTCAAGCCCAGCCGCAACAACTGCTGCACGACACCCACGACCGGCATCGCCGCACCCGCGCTCCGTGCTGCGTCGGCAACCGTGTCGATGTCCTTCTGAAACGTCTTGAGCGAGCCGAGGGGCTCGTGCCCCGGCTCGACCATGCGCGGCACAAAGGTACGCAGCAAGGCCGAATCGGCCCAGCCGCCTGCCAGCGCCTGCGGCAGCCGCGCCGCGTCGATCCCGGCGGCTTGCGCGAGCCCGACCGCTTCCGCGATGCCCGCCACCGTCGCGCAGACGATCGCCTGATTGCATAGCTTCGTCATTTGCCCCGCCCCCGCTTCGCCCATATGCGTCACGCACGCGGCATAGGCGCGGATGACGGGCTCGAGGGCCGCGACGTCGGCCGCGCTTCCACCGGCCATGACGGCAAGCGTGCCGGCCTGGGCGCCCGGCACGCCGCCCGACACCGGCGCATCGATCCAGCCTATGCCGTGCTTCGCCGCGCGCGCGGCAAATTCACGCGTGGCCGCCGGCGCGATGCTCGAATGATCGACGATCCAGCGCAGGCGCCCGGCATGGCCGGCGGCCGCAGGCTCGCCCAGCACCCCGCCGGGGCCGAACACCACTTCCTCGACCGCATGCGTATCGGCGACGCATAGGAAGACCGCCTGCGCATGGGCTGCAAGATCGCGCGGCGCATCGACAACTTGTGCGCCGTCCGCGACGAGCGCTTGCGCCTTCGCGCGCGTTCGGTTCCACACCGACACAGGATGGCCCGCACGCAGCAGATGTCGAACCATAGGCGCGCCCATGAGGCCCGGCCCGCAAAATCCGAGTTCCATCGTTCAACCCTCTCTTCGACAAAAAAAACAGGGGGCGGCCCGGCGCGTACGCGCGCATCCGCCCGCATGACACCCGCCGCGCCCGCACGCTCGAGCATCGTTGCCTATACTGGTTGTTCCATTCTCGACGAAAAACGGAGACGATTCATGAGCGATCACGTCTATAAGCAAATCGAACTCACCGGATCTTCGACGAAATCGAGCGACGATGCGATCCGGTGTGCGATCGAGCGTGCCTCG
This sequence comes from uncultured Burkholderiaceae bacterium, assembly GCA_966212065.1. Classification (GTDB taxonomy): domain Bacteria; phylum Pseudomonadota; class Gammaproteobacteria; order Burkholderiales; family Burkholderiaceae; genus Trinickia. The sequence goes on along the minus strand of CBIHOQ010000013.1, from coordinate 46,804 downwards.
AAAACACTACGCAACTTGCACTGGTTCGAGGTGACCGACACGCGCGGGCATATCGAGAACGGCAGCGTGGTGCATTGGCAGGTGACGCTGAAGGTGGGGATGCGCCTGGACGAATGATCCCCCGGGCGGCGCTCGGTCGCGCGCCGCCCCTCGTCCCGTCCTTCGAACGGGCGCGAGCCTTACTTCGGCAATGCGCCGTCCACGCCTTCGACGTACCAGTTCAAGCGTTGAAGCTCGGCGTCGGACAGCGTCTTGCCTGCCGGCACCTTGACCGCGCCCGTTTGATCCTTGATCGGCCCCGTGAAGACGTCGCGGCTGCCGCTGGCGATCGCATCGTGCGCCTTCTTTTCGTCGGCGCGCGCGTCGGCCGGCACACTCGAGTTCAAGTCCTCCAGATCGACCGCACGCTGAGGCAAGCCCCACCAAACGGGATCGTTCTTCCACTTGCCGTCGAGCACCTGCTGGATCGCGGCCATGTAATAGACGCCCCAGTGCGCGACGACGGAACCCAGCGCGGCATCGGGCCCGAACTTTTTCATATCGGAATCCCAGCCAAACGCGTGCACCTTCTTCTCTTGAGCTGTCGCGAGCGTCGCGCTCGAATCCGTGTTCTGCAGCAACACATCCGCGCCCTGCCCGATCAGCGTTTCGGCCGCCTGCTTTTCCTTGCCCGGGTCGAACCAGCTGTTGATCCAGATGACCTTCGTATGCACCTTCGGGTTGACCGAGCGCGCGCCCAGCGTATAGGCGTTGACGTTGCGCACGACCTCGGGAATCGGCACCGATGCGACGAAGCCGAGCGTATTCGTCTTAGTCATATGTCCCGCGACGATGCCGGCGAGGTAGGCGCCCTGATACATGCGCACGTCGTAGGTGCCGAAATTCTTGGCCTTCTTGTAGCCCGTCGCATGCAGGAAGACGGTATCGGGGAAGTCTTTCGCAACCTTCAATTCGAAATCTTGATAGCCGAAGCTCGAGCCGAAAATGATCTTATTGCCCTTGTTCGCGAGATCGCGGAACACCCGCTCGGAATCCGCCGACTCAGGCACGTTCTCGACGCGCATCACCTTGATCTTGCTGCCGAACTTCGCTTCGGCTTCCTTCGACCCTTGATCGTGCGCGTAGGTCCAGCCCGCATCGCCGGGATTGCCGAGATAGACGAACGCGACACCGGGCGCATCGGCCGCTTGCGCAGCGGGCGAGAGCGTGGCGCCGAGCGCAAGTGCGACCCCCGCGGCGAACAACGTCAAGGTTTTTTTTCTCATCGAACTTCTCCAGTGGTGTTGGGGGAAACGGGGGGAAGCGGGGGGCAAACCGGCGCGCGCTCAGCTCGTGGCGAAAAACGGCTTGCCGAGCGAAGCAGGCGCATTGAGCTTGATCGTATTCGGGTTGCGCGAGATGGCGGCCAGCACGACGATCGTCGCCAGGTACGGCAGCATCGCGAGAAACTGCGTCGGCACCGGTATGCCTACGGCCTGCGCATAGAACTGCAGCCCCGTGACAGCACCGAACAGCAGCGCGCCGAGCAGCAGACGCCACGGGCGCCACGTGGCGAACACGACGAGCGCGAGCGCGATCCAGCCGCGCCCCGACGTCAGTTGCTCTTGCCACAGATGCAGATAGACGATCGAGTAGTAGCCGCCCGCGAGCCCCGCCATGCCCCCGCCGAACAGCGTCGCGCCGTAGCGCACGCCGATCACGGGAAAGCCGACCGAATGAGCGACGGCGGGCGATTCGCCGACCGAGCGCAACACGAGACCTGCGCGCGTGCGATAGAGGAACCAAGCCACGAGCCCGAAGGCTGCGAAGGAGAAATAGCCGACGGGCGTCAGCGCGAAGAGCGAGGGACCCAGCACGGGGATTTCGGCGAGCCCCGGGATCGGCCAGGCCTCGATCGTCGCGCTGACCGACGCCGATGTATAGGGCTTGCCGACATATGCCGACAAACCAATGCCGAAGATCGTCAGCGAAAGCCCCGTTGCGACTTGATTGGCGAGCATCGTCAGCGTGAGAAAGCCGAACAGCAGCGCCATGGCGACGCCCGCGGCAATCGACGCCGCAACGCCGAGCCAGGGGTGCCCGGTCGCGACCGTAACGGCATACCCCGTCACGGCGCCCATCAGCATCATCCCTTCGACGCCGAGGTTGAGCACGCCTGACTTTTCGGTGACGAGCTCGCCGACGCCGGCAAGCATCAGCGGAATCGCGGCAACGACCGCGCTCGAAGTAAGCGTCCCGGCTTGTTGAATATCCATGATTCGTTCTATTTCGGATCTCGGTTGGCAGGTGATCCGATCGCGCAATGCATCGGCGTGCGCGTCATACGATCACCCATGCGCGACGCTCGACGCGCCGCGCAGACGGTAGTTGACGAAAAGATCGGCGCCGAGCAGACAGAAAAGCAGCAGCCCTTGGAACACGCCCGAGAGCGCCTGCGGCAACTGCATCGACGTCTGCACGGCTTCGCCGCCCAGATAAAGCAGCGCCATCAGCAAACTTGCGAGAATGATGCCCACGGGATGCAGCCGGCCGACGAACACAACGATGATCGCCGTGAAGCCATAGCCGGGCGACCACGTCGCTTGCAACTGCCCGATCGGGCCGGCGATCTCGCCCATGCCGGCTAGGCCGGCGAGCGCCCCGCTGATGAGCAGCGACGTCCATACCGTGCGCGTATCGGAGAAGCCCGCATAGCGGGCAGCGAGCGGCGCGAGCCCGCCTACGTCCATGCGAAAGCCGGCGAAGCTCTTGCGCATGAAGAGCCACGCCAACGGCACGGCGGCCATCGTGACGAAGATCGAAGCATTGAGCCGCGTACCGCGAAACCCATGCCACTGCCAATCGCCGCCGAAAGTCGGATAGAGCGCGTCGCCTGAGAACATCTCCGAAATCGGAAAGTTCATCCCTTGCGGATCGCGCCACGGGCCGCTCACGAGGTAGATCAACAACTGCGCCGCCACGTAGGTCAACATGAGACTCGTCAAAATCTCGTTGGTGTTGAACCGCGTTTTCAAAAACGCCGGGATCGCAGCCCACAGCATGCCGCCCACGACGCCCGCCCCCATCATCAGCAACAAGATCCACGCGCCGCTCGTCTGGTCGAAGTGAATCGCAATACCGCTCGCCGCGATGCCGCCCGCCAGCATCTGTCCCTCCGCGCCGATATTCCAAACGTTGGCGCGATAGCCGATCGCAAGGCCCAACCCAATCAAACACAGCGGAGACGCCTTGAGCAGCAACTCGGACCAGCCGTTCGCGCTGGCGAGCGGATCGATGAAAAATGCGCGCATCGCTTGTGCGGGGTCGCGCCCGACCAGGCTGAAGATCACGAAACCGATGGCAAGCGTCAAGAGCGCCGCAATCAACGGTACGGCGAGCTGCATCGTGCGCGAGGGGGTTGGGCGGGCTTCGAGTCGGTAAGGAAAATACATGGTGAATAGGATAGGAGCGTCGGATGTTCTGTTCGAATGTCAGCGCCGGCATCGTGTCGCCGGCACCCCTTGCGTCGACCTTATGGGTCGAACCCCCGGCGCATGCATCGATGCGCTCAAGCGTGCATCGGCCGCTCCGTGGGCGGTGCGGCACCGCGATCGCCGAAGAGGCCCGCCATCCACAAACCGATTTCCTCGGCGTTCGTCTCGCCTGTCTTGCGTGCCGGCGACAATCGTCCGCGCGCGAGCACGGCGATGCGGTCGCTAATATCGAAGAGCTCGTCGAGTTCCTCGGAAATCACGAGCACGGCCACGCCCCTCACCGATAGATCAAGTAGTTGCTGGCGAATGAACGCCGATGCGCCGACGTCGACGCCCCAAGTCGGCTGCGCGACGATGAGCACCTTCGGTGCCTGCAGCAGTTCGCGGCCGACGATGTACTTTTGCAAATTGCCGCCCGAGAGCGATTGCGCGAGCGCGTCCGGTCCGCCGCAGCGCACGTCGAACGCTTCGATGCAACGCGCCGCGAACGCACGCATGGTACGAGTGCCGATCCAGCCGTGCCGAACCATGCCCGGTTGACGATGCGCCGTAAGCAACGCGTTGTCGGCGAGCGACATAGCCGGCACCGCACCGCGCCCTAGCCGCTCCTCCGGAACGAAGGCGAAACCGAGCCCGCGGCGCGCGCCGGCCGAAAGCCGCGCGGCAGCCCGGCCGCATATCGTCACGGCATCGGCCTGCCCCGGGTAGCGCTTTTCGCCCGATAGCGCCGCGAGCAACTCCGCCTGACCGTTTCCCGACACTCCCGCGATTCCGAATATCTCGCCGGCATGTACGTCGAACGTCACGTTCTCGAGCGACGTGCCGAACGGATCGTCGCTCGCCACCGACAACTGCTTGACGCGCAGCAGGGCCTCGCCCGGCGAATGCGGCCGGCGCGTGTAGTCGGGCAACGCATGGCCCACCATGAGTTGCGCGAGCGAAGCATGCGTTTGTTCGCGGGGTGAGACGCGACCCGTGACGCGGCCCCCGCGCATGACCGTGGCCGTATCGCAGAGGGCTTGGATTTCGTCGAGCTTGTGGCTGATATACAGCACGCTGCAGCCTTGAGCCGCCAATCGCTTGAGCGTCTCGAACAGCTTGCGAACGGCCTGCGGCGTCAACACGGAGGTGGGCTCGTCCATGATGAGCAGCCGCGGGTGCTGCAGCAGGCAGCGCACGATCTCGACGCGCTGGCGCTCGCCGACGGTCAGGCTGTGCACGTGCCGCTGCGGATCGATGTCGAGCCCGTATTCGGCCGATACCTCCCGAATGCGTTTGCCGAGCGCGGCGAGATCGAACGGCTCATCGACCGCGAGCGCGATGTTCTCCCCGACGGTCAGTGTCTCGAACAACGAGAAGTGCTGGAAGACCATGCCGATCCCGAGCTTGCGCGCCTGCGCCGGACTGCCGATTTCGACGAGATCGCCCTCCCATCGGATTTCACCCGCATCGGGGCGCACGGAGCCGTAAATGATCTTCATCAGCGTGCTCTTGCCGGCGCCGTTCTCGCCCAGCACGGCGTGAATCTCGCCCGGCGCGACGACGAGATGGACGTCGTCGTTGGCGCGCACCGATGGATATTGCTTGCTGATGCCGCTCAGCGCGAGCCGCGGCACGATCGGGGCGGCACCGCCCGCCGCGCCGCCGTGAATGGATTGGTCGCTCATGAAATCCGTCGTCGAATCTTTCGTTCTTGCCCGTTCCACCGCGATGCACCTTTAACGCTCGTCGCGCCCCCCGCCGTCGCGTTTTGCTCAACCCTGTCGTACGCCGCTTTCGACCCGCCTGCGGCGGCGCCGTGGCCTGACAATACCCAAATCGCGGGCAAGCGTCGAGCCGACAATATCGTGCCGGCGCTCGGTTTGGCGGACGCGCCACACGGGTATGTGCGGCCTTGACGCGCATTCACGCTCATATTAAAAATCTGATACCCGCACACCCGTTCGATCAGCCTCAACATATATTGGAGCAATCATGAGTCAGCAACGCGAGGCGATCGACACGTATCTTTTGCGCGTCTTGCACACCCTGTTGATGGAGCGCAGCGTGACGCGCGCGGCCGTCAAGCTCAACCAATCGCAGCCCGCCATCAGCGCCGCGCTGCGCCGCCTGCGCGACGTCACGGGCGATCCGCTGCTCGTACGCGGAAAGTCCGGGATGGTGCCGACCGAGTACGGTCTGCGCCTGCTCGAGCCCGTACAGAACGCTTTGCGCGAAATCGAACGCATCCGCTTCCAGCAGCACAACTTCGATCCCGCTACGTCGATTCGCTGCTATCGAATCGGCTGCCCCGACTATCTGAACGTCTTGTTCGTGCCGACCGTCGTCGAACGCTTCCGACAGGCGGCTCCCAATGCGCAACTCGAATTCCATTCCCTTGGGCCCTCTTTCGACTATGAGCTCGCACTCGAGGACGGCAAGCTCGACGTCGTGGTCGGCAACTGGCCCGAGCCGCCGGAGCAGCTGCATTTGTCGAACCTTTTCGTCGACGAGATCGTCTGCCTGATGAGCAACGCGCACCCGTTCGCCAAGCGCGGCGCGCTTACGCTCGATCAATATCTGAACGCACCGCACCTCGCACCCTCCCCCTACTCGGTCGGCCAGCGCGGGGCGATCGATATGCATCTGGCGCGCGAGCGGCTCAAGCGCCACGTCATTGTTACGCTGCCGTACTTCAATCTCGCGCCATACGTGCTCGTCAAGTCCGATCTCATCTTCACGACGACCCGGCTGTTCGCCGATTACTACGCCAAGTTCCTGCCGTTGACGGTCCTGCCCGCCCCGCTCGATTTCCCGCCGATGCAGTACTACCAGCTCTGGCACGAGCGCTGCCATTATTCCGATGAAGTGCGGTGGCTGCGCAGCCTCATCGCCGATGCAACGCACAGCCTGGTCGATCGAGCCTGACGGCCAGGGCGCCCGTTCGAGCGTCGTCATGCGTCCGTCCTGCACGACGATCTTGCCGTCGATCACGCTCAGCGAGACCTGCGACGCGTCATGACGTAACGATCAGGAGCCAAAATAGCGCTGGCAATGTACGCTGTTGCCATACTCACCTTCACGGTTTCGATATATCGGTTCGATTTCGTTGAGCCGGGGGATCGCCGTTCGGATCGCAGGCTCATGCGGCCGCTCTTATCTTTCCTATCGCGCGCGCTGGAGCGGCCGCCGACTTCTTAGAATGATGGCACGGCGCTCGTTTTGAATCGCCGACGGGTATGTAGCCACAAACGTGGAGCCTCGATCCGCCGCTAGCGTATTGGATCGAGTTGCCGCTTCCACTTTTCGCATTCATCAAAAAGGAAAACTGCGAATGGGCAAGCTGACTACCCACGTGCTGGACACGGCGCACGGCCGCCCCGGCGCCGGCATTGCGGTCGAGTTATTCAAGTTCGACGGCGATGCGCGGCGCTCGCTCGCGCGAACCGTCACCAACGATGACGGCCGCTGCGACAAGCCGCTTCTCGAAGGCGACGCATTAAGCGTCGGCGAATACGAACTCGTCTTCCGTGTGGGCGACTACTTTGCCGCGGCCGGCGTGCGCCTGCCCGAGCCGCGCTTCATCGATTGCGTCGTGCTGCGTTTCGGCATCGCCGATGCCGCCGAGCACTATCACGTGCCGCTACTTGTCTCGCCGTGGGCTTACAGCACCTATCGCGGCAGCTGAGCACGAATACCCCCACATAACAGCGATCGGAAATCAGGCGTTCGGAGGCGTTTCATGGAAGGTTTTATCACCGACTGGCTCAGTCTTTCGATTCGTTGGCTGCATGTCATCGTCGCGATCGCCTGGATCGGCGAATCGTTTTATTTCGTTGCGCTCGATAACAGCTTGAAAAAACCTAGCGACCCGGCGCTGACAGCGCGCGGCGTGTTCGGCGAGCTTTGGCACGTGCACGGCGGCGGTTTCTACAACATGCAGAAGTACATGGTCGCGCCCGCGCAGATGCCAGAAGATCTGCACTGGTCGAAATGGCCGTCGTACACCACGTGGATGTCGGGCTTCGGCCTGTTCACGGTGCTTTATCTCTGCTCGCCCGAGACGTACCTCATCGACAAGAACGTGCTCGACATGGGCCCCGTGGTGGCGATCGCCTCGGCGCTGGGCTTCTTGGCAGTGGGTTGGATCGTCTATGACACGCTGTGCCGCGTACTCGGCACGAAAGATCGGCTCCTCGGCATCGTCGTCGGCCTTTATGTGCTCGTGGCCGCTTGGCTCGCCTGCCACATCTTCGCCGGACGCGCCGCCTATTTGATCGTCGGCGCCATGCTCGCGACGATCATGTCGGCCAACGTATTCTTCGTCATCATTCCGGGCCAGCGCAAGATGGTGGACGCGATGCTCAAGGGCGAGGCGCCCAATCCGATCTACGGCAAGCGCGGGAAGCAGCGCTCGATGCACAACACGTACTTCACGCTACCCGTTGTGTTCGCGATGCTGTCGAACCACTATGCAATGACGTACACGCATCCGTATAACTGGGCCGTGCTCGTCATCATCATGCTCGCGGGCGCGCTGATCCGTCAGTTCTTCGTCATGCGCCATCGCGGCCGGGTGCTTTGGTATCTGCCCGCCGCCGGCGTCGCCCTGCTCGGTGTGTCGCTGGCCGTCACGCTGCCCAGGCCGATCGCACCGCAAGCCCAAGCGGCCAATAGGCCGGTCGTGAAACTCGCGGACATTGAGCCGATCCTGCAGCAGCGTTGCGCCGCTTGCCACTCGGCCCATCCGACGATGATGGGAAGTGCGCCGGCCGGCGTGCTGTTCGACACGCCCGATGAAATTTCCAAGAATGCCGCGCGGCTCTATCAACAGGCCGTCGTGCTCAAGGCCATGCCGCTCGGCAACGTCACGCAGATGACGAGCGCGGAGCGCGAGAAAGTGGCGGCGTGGTTCAACGCGCGCACCCAATAGTAACGAGCAGGATTTTCTTTACGCCGCTTGCGCCGACGACACGTCGGCTTGCGGCACACTCTGCGGCGTGCGCGCAGCGGGCACGGACAGCGCGGAGAACATCGAGCGATCGTTGAAGCGGAAGAAGCAAACGAGCTGATCGCAACCCGCCAACTTGAGCAACTGAGGCCCGGACAGGTCGGCGATGATATCCGCCACGTGCGTCGACAGTCCGAGCCGCTGCATCCCTTCCGTCCGGTCGGCGCGCAGCAGACGCTGCACAAGTGAAAGATACGACAAGTTGATCTCGCGGATCGATTGGATTGTCTCGCTACCGTTCATGACTGTTTCTGCCTCGGGCGTCGTGATTCCAACTAAAAATTGACGGATCGACCAAACATGCCCGAGTACCTTGGGGCCGGCTTCCGTCGCCGAAAAACACTCACACGCAAACGTTTGCGCGAATGCTGCGATGAAGTCAGCAACCGCAGCGTTCGTCCGCAACACCGGCGGCGATCAAGCTGCAAGCGATCTCGCGCAACAGGTGTTGCGTAAGCGCACCGGAGCCTCCGAGGCACAGGCGTTGTAGTTCGAGGAGGTCTTTGGCATAGCGGCTCATGGCGATTCTCCGTGGGTCTGGCTTAAACGCCTCTGGCTGTCGATGCTTCGCAGGAGACGTTTTCCTATGACCAAAGTATCGGCTAGCGCCTGGTCAAAACAAATCAGCCGCCGCTGAACCTCGCGTAATACCTGGCGGGGCACTTGTCAGCGTTTTCCTACGACGTATGTGCGCACGGGCTACGCCGCCCGTGAAAAAGGGCGAAAAAAACAAGTAAAAACGCCCGCATGGATTCATACGGGCGTTCGTGAAAAAGAGGTTGGGCAGCCTAGCGCTGAGCCTCGATCAAGCGTTCAGCGGTTAGCCATAGCGATTCGGGGAGCATTTGTTCGTCGCAGTTCGGCCCTTCCCCGCCGCGGTCGATCACGATGAAATCGCTGATTTCACCGAGTGCGATCAGCGGATGGTGCCAGACCCCTTTCGCGTAATTGACGCCCTGCCAGCCTCGCGTGACGAACGCGCGGACGCCATCGGATGCGAGGGGACCCGCGGGCGCGGCAACGACCAGGTAGGGTTTATCCGTCAACGGCACGAACGCCTGCGAACCGAGCGGATGACGCTCGAGCATCGTGACCTCGAACGGCAGCAGGCGGGGCTGGCCGCGGAATAGGCTAACGAGCGGCCGTCCGCCCCCATCGGCGACGTCGATGCGCGCCAGGTCGTGAAAGCGCGTCGTCGTCCCAAGGTTGATCGGGATCTGGCGTGCGCCTTCGAGTTCGATCACGTCGCCGAACGGGGCAAACGCCGCACGAGTCAGCGGTTCGACCGGCAAAACCTTCATGCGTGCGCCATTCATTCGAGGATGCCCCATGTGCGCAAGCGCGACACGCCGCCATCGGGAATGATGTTCAGTCGCAGGTGCGTGACAGGGCCGATCGACGCGAGCTCCGGTTCGAAGAAATGCTGTTTGTCCATTTGCAGCTTCTGCTCGCCGAGCAGCGTCGGCCAGAACATCGCTTGCGTGACGAGCGAGCTGTCCGTGCCGCCCTTGACGTAAGCGGCTTGAATCGAGCAGCGATCGGGGTAGTTGCCTTTGAAGTGAGCGGTGTCCACCTCAATCTTCGTCACCGTACCGGGCCGCGCAAGCGCAATGATCGTCCAGTCGTTGCCCGGTTCGCGCCGGCGCCGGGTCTCCCAGCCGTCGCCCATGTTCACGCCCCGGCCCGGCATCAAAAGATTCGAGGCCGCGCCGAAGTGCTGATTGTTTGCCGCCACGATATATGCGCCGTTTTCCATCGCGGCGAGATCAACAGGCGCGGTGCGGCTCGCGCCGGCCCAATCGACTTGCGGCTGGCCGTACACGCGCAGGCGCGCGACGCCGCCGTCGGGGTACAGGTTCAAGCGGATGTGCGTGAACGCCTGCGTATCGGCCGTCTCGAGGTAGTGATGGCTGTTTCCCTGCAACGTCGTCGAAGGGACGATCTCAGTCCACTGCGTCGAACTGTCCGGCTGCGCGCCGCCCGGCATATAGGCGGCTTCGACCGATGCCGCCGGCGGGAAGTTGCCGGTGAAGTGGCTCGTATCAATGTCGAAGCCCTTCAAGACGCCCGCTCGCGCAAGCTTCACGATGCACCAGTCGTATCCGGTCGTGCGCTTGCGGCGCGTCTCCCAACCGTCCATCCACTTGCCGTGGTCGTCGTACTTGCCGGGAATGAACACAGCCGGCTCGGGGTTGAGCATGCGCTCCTTCGGCGCGAAGAAATCGTCGCTCGCCTCGAGGGCCTGCGCACCCAGCCGCGGATCGGCCAGATTGACATAGCGGCGTGTGAACTCGGGGGCGTTCGGGTCGAGAATCGGGAGAGCCATCGTTGTCGTCCTTTGTCTATCAATTCGTTTGTATTGCCAACCGCTCATCGCATAGCGCTTATCGCACATCGCATATCGTATTGCCGCATCGGCGATTCATTGCCGGCACAACGCGTTGCTGCTCCGCATTCATGGGGTCACGAGATCGTCGATGCGAAACCGCGCGATACGGTAGATCTGCTCGAGGCTCGCACGCAGTTCTTCGGCGCGCGCGTTGCGCACGCGGGCCTCGAAATTCGCGATGATGCCCGCGCGGTCGTAGCCGCGCACCGCGAGGATGAAAGGAAATCCGAACTGCTCGCGGTAGGCATGGTTCAGACGCTGCAGTTTGTCGAACTCTTCTTGCGAGCACTGAGCAAGGCCCGCGCCGCCTTGCTCTCGCGTCGATTCGGCCGTCAGCTCGCCGCGTACGGCGGCCTTGCCGGCGAGTTCCGGGTGGGCATTGATGAGCGCAAGCTGGCGAGCCTCGCCCGCGTTAGCGACGATCTCGCGCATCGCGCAATAAAGCGCATCGATGCTCGCGAACGGCCGCGCTTGCGCAGCTTGCGCCGCCACCCAAGGCGAATGCTCGAAGATGCCCGAGAGTGCGGCCTCGAAGGCGTCGGGCGGCATGGTATTGAGCTGTTCCAGCGTGTATTGCATCGGCTTCATGCGCGAGCGCGGTCGGTATGAGGCTGATAGGGATGACGGTCGCGCCAATGGCGCGCGATGTCGACACGGCGCGCTATCCAAACGCGATCGTGCCCCTCGATATGGTCGAGGAACCGCTGCAGCCCGCGCAAGCGCCCAGGCCGCCCGAGCAGCCTGCAATGCATGCCGATCGACAGCATCTTCGGCGTTTCGGCACCTTCCTCGTAGAGCACATCGAATGCGTCGCGCAGATACGTGAAAAAGTGATCGCCCGTATTGAATCCTTGCGGCGTCGCAAAGCGCATGTCGTTCGTATCGAGCGTGTACGGCACGATCAGTTGCGCTCGCCGCTCGCCGCTTGTCACCTCGACTTCCGACCAAAACGGCAGATCGTCGCCGTAATAATCGGAGTCGTAGAGGAAACCGCCGTATTCAGCGACGAGCCGGCGCGTGTTCGGGCTGTCGCGCCCGGTATACCAGCCGAGCGGCCGCACACCCGTCACGCGCTCGATCGCCTCCATGCCAAGCCGCATATGCTCCGCCTCGCGCTCCGGCGGCATATCCTGGTAGTGAATCCAGCGCCAGCCGTGACAGGCAATTTCGTGCCCCAGTTCGACGAACGCGCGCGCGACATCGGGGTTGCGCTCGATCGCCATGCCGACACCGAATATCGTCAGCGGCAAATCGCGCTTTTCGAACTCGCGCAGGATGCGCCACACGCCTACCCGCGAGCCGTATTCGTAGATCGACTCCATACTCATGTGCCGAGCCGGATAGGCGGCCGCGCCTACGATTTCGGAAAGAAATTGCTCCGAGCCGGGATCGCCATGCAGGACGCAATTCTCGCTGCCCTCTTCGTAATTGAGGACAAACTGCACGGCAACGCGCGCGTGCCCCGGCCAATCGGCATGGACCGGTTGGCGGCCGTAGCCGATCAGATCGCGCGGATAGCGTGAGTCAAACGAGCGGGAGTCAAAAGTCATGGCAAAGACTCGTCTTGGCAAAGGTAACCATGGGATAACGCGGCCGCGGCGCCAGGGCACGCGCGCGATGCACGGCGAAGGTTGCAAACGTTCGGATCAGTGTATAGAAAACGCCCGTGCGCGCCCATACAAGCAGGCCGATAACCGGGGTCACCGCCCACGTATGTCCTCCGGCGCCCGGCCACCGCCGCGGCCGCCGTTTCGGGAACGCGGGCCTACGACGGGGTGTCGCGCGGGCTGAAGTCGGCCAATGGGCCGTCGTAGCGCTTGGCGAGCGGGCGCGCATACTCGCCTTTTTTGGCCGTCGAGAGCTTCAGCGAGACCAGTGCCTCGGCCCATTTGACGGCGGCCGTCACGCCTTCCACGACGGGTGCGCCGATCGCATCCTCGATCGCGCGACAGAGATCGGCCATGCCGGCGCAGCCGAGCACGATGGCATCGGCGGCATCGTCTTCGAGTGCGCGGCGGCACTCGTCGATGATGAGCCGACGCGCGCCGCTACCGGGCCGATCGAGATCGAGCACCGCGACATCGGTTGCCCGCACGCTTTTGCAAAACCGCTTCATCCCATAGCGCTCGGCCAGGTGCCATGCCATTCCCGTCGTCCGAGCGAGTGTCGTCACCACGGAAAAGCTCGGTGCGATGACGCTTGCGGCATGCATCGCAGCCTCCGCAATTCCGATGACGGGGCCTCGAGCCAGCTCGCGCGCCGCGTAGAGTCCCGGATCGCCGAAACAGGCGATCACGTAGCCGTCGATCCCCTGCCGTTCGCCGGCCTCCACTTCGGCGAGCAGTCCGGGCAGCGCGAGCGACTCGTCATACCAGCTTTCGATCGATGGCGGCCCCATGGTCGACGTGGCCGCGACGATCTCTGTCTGCGCCGCGGCCACGACGCGCGCGCATTCGGCCATCGTATCGGTCATGCGCCGCGTGGTGTTCGGGTTGATGATTTTGATCTTCATTGCTGCGTTCCTCCGATGCCTGAACGGCGCGCCTCAGGCGCGTGCGGAACGCGTCGCCAGCCAGTAGAACAACGCTGCGAGCGCGACGCCGATAAACCAAGAAAAGTTCGCAAGCGATGCGAGCGCGGGCGTCATGACGCAGAGCACGGCAATGGCGGCCGCCGGCAGGATGGCTGCGACCGCGCGCCAATTGACGCCGCCTCGATACCAATACGCGCCTTGCTTCGACATCGAGTAGAGATCGGCAACCACGACCTGCTGCCGTTTGACGATGAAGTAGTCGACGATCAGCACGCCATACAAGGGGCCGATAAAGGAGCCCAGCACGTCGAGCGTGTAGTGAATCACGGCCGGGTTGTTGAATAGATTCCACGGCGTGATGAACACCGAAGCCGCGGCCGCGAACATGCCGCCCGCACGCCAACTGATGTGCTTCGGCGCGACGTTCGAAAAGTCGAACGCAGGCGAGACAAAGTTGGCGACGATATTGATGCCGATCGTCGCGATCATGAAGGTGAGCGCGCCTAGCACGACGGCGAACGGCTGATCGATGCGCCCGACCGTTGTCACCGGATCGGTAATGAGTTCGCCAAACACCGGCAGGGTGGCCGAGGTCGTAATGACGGTGACGAGCGAAAAGGCAAGGAAGTTGACCGGCAGGCCCCAAAAGTTGCCGCGTTTCACGCTCGTATAGCTCTTGCAGTAGCGCGAGAAATCACCGAAGTTCAGCATCGGCCCCGAGAAGTACGAGACAACGAGCGAGATGGCGGTGATCGTGACGGGCAAGGCTTCCCACCCGTGATATTTCACTGTGCCGAGATTGAGGCTGATGTTCGACACGCCCGCACGAGCAACCATGTAAGCGGCCAAGATGAACATGACCACGTACACCGCGGGACCGGCGAAGTCGATGAACTTCTTGATCGTCTCCATCCCGTTCCAGAACACGAGGGCTTGAAGGACCCAAAGCACCATGAAGCCGGCCCACCCGAGCGTCGACAATCCGAGCCATCCATGCTGGTGAACGTCTGCGTACGGCATCAGTTGCGGCGCGAACTTCAGCAGCACGATGACGAACGCACTCGAAGCGAGGTAGGTCTGGATTCCATACCAAGCAACGGCGATGAGGCCTCGAATCACAGCAGGGATATTGGCGCCCAGCACGCCGAACGTCGCACGGCAGATGACGGGATACGGTACGCCGGCGCGTTGGCTCGATTTCGCGATCAAGTTGGCGAAGACATTGACAATGCCGATACCGACGAGCAGCGCGATCAGCACCTGCCAACTCGTGAGACCAAGGGCGAACAGGCTGCCGGCGAACACATAGCCGCCGACGCTGTGCACATCCGACATCCAAAACGCAAAAATGTTGTAAGTGCCCCAGTGCTGATCGCGCAGCGGTGCGAGATCGGCATTGCATAGACGCTCGCTGTAGCCGTCGGGCAATCCCGCATCGATAGCGGGGGACGATGGGCCGACTTCGCCCGCGGAGGTGGGTACGGTTAAATCAGGCATAAGCGGCTCCGGTAAAGGAAAAACGCTGCTGCGCGACATGTTCGATGCCGACGCAACATCGAGCACCTGTTGTATGCGCGGCCGCAGTCGGCGCAATCCGCGGCCATTTTTATTTAGTGGTCCTAAATAATTCGATTGAACCGCCGCCCTCCAACCTTCGAGCCTTCGAGACGTTTGCCGCCTAGCCGAAGACTTCGCGCAAATCCGCTGCTCCGCGCGCCGGGCGATCGAGCATCTTCAACTCCACCGTCTGCAAGTGCCGCGCCATCAGATCCGACGCGCGCGCCGTATCGCCGGCTTCGATCGCATCGACGATCTGAGCGTGCTCGTCGAACGAACACGGGCTGCGCCCGAGCGATTCGTACAGCGCCGAGATCAGCGTCGAGCGTACGACGAGACCCGACAGGCAATCGCAGAGCACGCGGTTTCCCGTCAACCCCGCGAGTTCGGTGTGAAATTCGCCCGAGAGGCGAATCCACGAGCGGAAATCGCGGCGCTCAAACGCGCTTCGTTCGCGTTCGATCATCTTGGCGATCGCCTTCAGATGACCTGTGCCCTGCCCCTCTTGATCGCTGCACACACGTTCGATCACCGCGGCCTCGACGATGCGGCGCATCTCGAACACCTCATGCACCTCGCGCAGCGACGGACTGGCGACGAAGGCGCCTCGATTCGGCTCCAAGTCGACGAGACGCTCGGAGGCTAGCAGCGAGAGCGCTTGGCGCACCGTTCCGCGCTTGACGCCGAAGACATCGCACAGTTGGGCCTCCGTGAGCTTCGCGCCAGGCTCTAGGCGGTGCTCGAGAATCGCGTCGCGGATGCGTTCGGCGATCGCCGCGGGCGGTGCTGCGTCGGATGATGTCGGCGTCGGCATGTTGGGTATAGTAGATTCGACATAAAGATTGTCAACAATTTTATCGGCGAACGAGCGCAAAAAAGCGCAGCGCGCTCATGCACTGCTTTCACTGAATAATCCGCATGTTGGTGCGTAAATGCGCCAGCTAAGTGCATTCGAAGAAAAACACGCACTGCCCATGGGCGCCAGTTCGCATCGCAAGATTGTTGACAATCTTAGTCAGTCAGGTTGCAAGCGCAGCGCAACCACGGTGCGTCAAGCGAGCGTGGGATGCCCGCTGACGGTCAATGAGAACCCATCGGGTCCCGCGTGCAGCCGCGCGTGAGCGCCGAACGGTAGCGTGACCAGCTCGCTGCCGTGGCCGAAGCGCAAACCAGTCACCATCGGCAGGCCCGTGACAGCACCCATGTGCTCGAGCATCGTCGCAAAATCGTAGCCGTTATCGATCGGCGCGGGCTTGCTCCCGATGAAATCGCCGAACACGATGGCCTGCTGACGCGCAAGGATACCGGCCAAGTGAAGCTGGTAGAGCATCCGCTCGATGCGGAACGGATGTTCATTGATGTCTTCGACGAACAAGATCCCGCCGTCGATCTGCGGCATATAAGGCGTGCCGACCAGCGCGGCGATCATTGCCAGATTGCCGCCCCAGAGCGTGCCGCTCACGTCGGTGTTCTGGGCCTGTGCAGCGAGCTCGCGCACGGTGAATTCGGGCGATTCGAGCGCCGTCCAGAACCACTCGGTCGTGAAATCGCTGATCGTCTCTGCCCCGAAGTTAGCCGCGAGCATGGGGCTGCCGAACGTGACGAGCCCGGCCCGCTCAAACAGCGCCAATTGAATCGCGGTGAAATCGCTGTGTCCGCAGATCGCGACGGGCGCACCGGCAAGGCGACGTCCTAGGCCCTCATAGTCGAGCGATTCGAGGATGCGCACCGCGCCGTAGCTGCCCCGCAGCGCCAGCACGATGTCGGGTAGCGGATGCGATGGATCGGCAAGGCGATTGAGGTCGCCCGCGCGCTGCGCGTCCGTGCCGCCGAAGCGCAGATAGCGCCGCTGCGCGACTTCGTCACCGATGACCCGGTGACCGGCCGCGCGTAGTCGAGCGAGGCCGCGTTCGACTGCGGCTTGATCGGGCGGATAGCCGGAAGGGGCGACGATCTCGATGGCGCGCGAACGGGTCATGGTCGATGTTTTTAGAGCGAGGTGGACAGGTGCGGGTGATGGCGGTCAAACGGGCTGGTCGGGCGCACAGGCCTGCGCAGCGCCTGCGGCGGCCGCGCGCTCGGCACGAATGGCCTGCCGCCGATGCGCAAAGAACGACCTGAGTGCATCGCCGCATTCGGCCTCGAGCACGCCGCCCGCGACTTGGGTATGGTGATTGAGTCGAGGATCGGCGAATGCGTCGACGACACTGCCGCAAGCGCCCGTCTTTGGATCGCGGGCGCCGAAGACGACGCGCGCAATTCGCGCGTGCATGATGGCGCCGGCACACATTAGGCACGGTTCGAGCGTCACATAGAGTTCGCAGCCGGGCAATCGGTAATTCTGCAACGATCGAGCGGCCGCGCGCAGCGCGACCATCTCGGCATGGGCGGAAGGATCGTGAGCGCCGATCGGATGATTGAAGCCGGTCGCGATGACATCGTCGCCGCACACGAGCACCGCGCCGACCGGGACCTCGCCCGCCGCGCGCGCGGACTGCGCAGCGTCGAGTGCTTGCGCCATATAGCGGCAATCACGCTCCGAGGCGGCGGCGCTCGCCTGCGCAGTGGCCGTTTCGCCAGTGCCCGTCTCCGCCGTGGCGGTTTCCCCGGCCGCCGCTTTTTCACCGTGGCCGCTCGGCTCCCGCGGCGCAGCCGGCTGCGGTATCGATCCGGTCACGAGCGCCCCGCGGCCGTTTCGCGTTCGTCGCCTTCAACGCGCTCGAACATCCGCTCCGCGATACGGCGGCAATACTCGCGAGGAACGGCAGTAGGTTCTCCGCGAAGCGATTCGAGCGCCATGTCGAGCGCGAGCAGCTTGGCCTGCAGCCGGCCGCGCGTTGCGCGATCGCCCGCGGCGGCCAGTTCGTCTTGCAGGTGCCGCAGCGAGCGCAACTGCTCGACTGCCGGCGGCACGAAACCTGCGTTTTTCAATATGCGATTGGCGACGCGGACCTCCTCGGGCACGAGCAAGTCGTCGTTGAATTCCTGCGGCGCGCCCGCGCCCGGCAAATCGTCGAATTCGCCACGCGCGGCAGCAGCGGCAATGCGCTGTTCGACCAAGGCATCAAGCAATTTCATCTGCGATCCACTACATTGCGGCGAGCGCATTCTAGCAGGGAGTCGCGTTCCGTTTTCTGGAGCCGACGCTCGGAAAATGCGCGCGGGCCGCTCGCCCCGCCGTTCGGGCTTGCTGACGGCACCAGCCGGCGCGCGCCCTTGCAAGCTCGCCTTGGCGCCTAGCGCGGCGTCACTTGCCGATTTTCGCTCTCAACTCACGCGCCGTCTCAAGCAAGCCTTCGTAACCCGCGCGGCTGTGTTCGGGCAGATCCGGATCGCCCACGAGTGCGCCGAGCGTCTCGATTAGGCTGTAGAGAATGCCCTTTGCGGCACTGACCGCGATATTGCCCGACGAGAGCAGCGTATCGACGTGATCGAGCGCGTCGTTGAGATTATCGAGCTCGGGACGGCTGGGCTCTTGCTTCGGCCTTTTGGGATCGGGGGTCATGATGGGCGTTCCTATCGGTCTATGCTGTCGAGGCCCGTGCAGCTCGGTTGCGGCACCCGCCTCGTCCCAACTCTTATATACCGGGCCGCGATCATCGTCTACTGCCGATCGGCCGCCGCGCTTTAGCGCGTTCGTGCGCGATCGCAATCTTGCCGAAATGCTGTCCGCCTTGCGCAAGGTAGGCATAGGCCTGAGGCGTTTCGCCTATTGAGAACGTCGTATCGATGACAGGGGCGATTTTGCTTGCCGCAACAGCGCGCGCAGCGTCGCGCAAATCCGCTACGGACCCTGTCGTATTGCCTTTCACGTTCAACTCCTTCGTCATGATCGCGAAGAGGATTGGATCGCGCGGCGGTTTTCGCCGGTCGCGCGTTGGCGCGGCCTGTAGGCCGGGCCCGGCGCGTTCAATTGGACCAAGGATCGATGACTGCAATGCCGCAATCGACGAAATCCTTTACATTTCGCGTCGCCAGCGTCGCCCCTCTGGACCGCGCCACCGCAGCGATCATCGCATCGGACTGGCTGATCGGACGACCGGCGTTCTTACGCATCGCGGCGATTTCGGCATAGACGTCGGCAGCATCGCTGTCGAAGCTCAAAAGCCGGCCGGCGAAGTCCTGTTCGAAGATGGCGTTGATCGCGATCGACAGCGCCTGCTTGCGAGAGCCGTCGTCCAAAAGTTCGAGACCGTAGCGTATCTCCGCGTGCGTGATCGTCGTGGTGAAAAGCGCGGCGCGTCGCTGCGCGCCGAACCATGCCAGCACCCGCGGATCCGGGGCTGCTCTCAACGTTTCCGAAAGGACATTCGTGTCGAGGACGATCATGCGCCGAAATCCACTCGGTTCGGAATCGGATCCCGAACCGGCAATTCCAAGTCGATGCCGCCAAGCGGCGTAATGCGACGGCGAATGGATTCGATCAGATTTTGCCCACTCGTTTCGCCCTCCGTCGACAGTGCGCCCCGCAGGATGTCCCGCGCTTCGTCCTCCATTGATCGTCCGTGGTGCGCCGCCTGAACGCGCAGGCGGGATTTCAGTTGTTCGTCGATATTGCGGATCGTCATACTTGCCATGTCGTAGCCCTCCGTTAGTCATTGATGGCATTTTAATCAATGATTGCAAGCGTGGCAACCCGGGCTCGCACCACCCGCCGGTGGAACCGGAACAGCGTGCGCCCCGGAGCGATGCCACTACCACCGTCCGTCCAGACCGTTGGCGCCCCCCGGCACCGCTATCAGCACTGCCGTTTTGTCTTGATTCACGCGTCATGGACCACTCTCGCCGCTATATGGGCTTCCATTGTGGGCGGCCGCATACCTCGGTTGATAGCCGTCCCAACGGCCAACGTCCGCACCGACAACGACGGCGCCATCCGCGACGGCGCTCAGCGAGTTCGTCGAAGAGATGAAGGCGTCCGGCTTCGTGGCGGACGCGCTGAAGCGGCACGCCATTGCGGGCGGCTCGGTGGCGCCGAGCGTTTGACTGCCGATGCGGTTACGGCCACGCTACCATGCTTAAACGGCGACTCTATTGCCGTCCCTGCGCGACCCAGTGCCGCGCCAGCGGCGCAGCATCAGCGCATTAGTGACCACGCTCACGCTGCTGAAGGCCATGGCCGCTCCCGCCACGACTGGGCTCAGCATGCCGAACGCTGCCAGCGGAATGCCCAGCACGTTGTACGCGAACGCCCAAAACAGCCCTTGTTTGATTTTCGAGTAAGTCCGGCGGGAAACGTCGAACGAATCCGCCACGAGGCGAGGATCGCCACGCATGAGCGTAATGCCCGCCGCCTCCATCGCGACATCGGTGCCCGTCGACATCGACAACCCGACGTCCGCCGCCACGAGAGAAGGCGCGTCATTCAACCCGTCGCCCACCATCGCCACGATGTGCCCTTGCTTGCGCAATTCCTGCACGACGGCAGCCTTGTCGCCCGGCAGCAATTGCGCGCGGACTTCGTCGATGCCAAGCTCGCGCGCCACGGCGTTGGCGCTACCCGCGTTATCGCCGGTCAGCATCACGGTCCGGATGCCCAACTCGTGCAGCCGTGCAACGGCGGCACGCGATGCCGGCTTGACGGTGTCGCCGAACGCCAGCAGACCTAGCACGCTAGTCGCGCTCTCCTGCCTGACCATGAGCCACGAGATCGTCCGCCCCTCGTCTTCAAGACACAGCGCGACGGGCAGCAACGCGCCGGCATCGGCGCCCTCCTCGTGCAACAGTCGCGTGCTGCCCAGCAGCAGGCGCCGGCCGCCGACGACCGCCCGCACGCCGCGCCCCGGCAGGGCTTGAGCATCGTATGCCGGCGGCACGGCAGTGCGTTGCTCGCCGATCTTCTCCATCACCGCATGCGCGAGCGGGTGGTCGCTGTTCTTTTGCAGTGCGGCGGCGAGCCGTAGCACCTCGTCGGAATCCCCCCCGGCGGCCGGCTCGGTCGCGACCAGCGACGGCTTGCCTTCGGTCAGCGTGCCCGTTTTGTCGAACGCCACCACAGTCACCGAATGCGCCACTTCGAGCGCCTGCGCATCCTTGATCAAGATACCCCGGCGCGCGGCGACGCCGGTGCCCGCCATGATGGCCGTCGGCGTGGCAAGACCGAGTGCGCAGGGACACGCTATGACGAGGACCGCCACTGCGCTGATCACGGCGTGCTCTGCGTTGCCGCCGTATAGGAGCCAGCCGACGAAGGTCAACGCGGCAATGCCGAGCACGATAGGGACGAAGACGGCGCTTACCCGATCGACAATGCGCTGAATCGGGGCCTTCGCCGCCTGCGCCGATTCGACCATGCGAATGATCCTGGCGAGCGTGGTCTCGGCGCCGATGGCCGTGGTGCGGGCCCGCAACAAGCCCTCCGCGTTGACCGAGCCGCCGGTGAGTTTGCCGCCGACGGCCTTGGCTACCGGCAGGCTCTCGCCCGTGATGAGCGACTCGTCGACGTGACTGCGGCCGTCGATGACTTCGCCGTCCACCGGCACGCGCTCGCCGGGACGGATGACAACGATGTCGCCCACGGCGACTTGTTCGACCGGCGTGGAGACTTCGACGTCATCCACCAGGACCCGCGCGACAGTCGGCCGCAAGGCATTGAGCGCACGGATGGCATCGGCGGTCTGCCGCTTCGCACGCAATTCGAGCCATTTACCGAGCAGCACGAGCGTGATGACCGCCGCCGAGGCCTCGAAATACAGATGCGGCATGCCGTGCTCGGCGCGGGTGCCGAGCAAGTAAAGCGACAGCCCATACGCGGCACTCGTGCCGAGCGCGATCAGTAAATCCATGTTGCCGGTTCCGGCCCTGAGCGCCTTCCAACCGGCGCGGTAAAAGCGCGCGCCAAGCCAGAACTGCACCGGCGTTGCCAGCGCCAGTTGCGCCCAGCCTCCCAGCATCCAATTCACTCCGAACGGCTGTAGCAGCATCGGCAGTAGGAGCGGCAGCGTCAGCAGCGCGCCGACGAGCACGGGCCACCACGGCGGAAGGCCAAGGCCGCTCGCAGACGGTGTCGCGCGAGCCGCTTCCACCGGTTTGGCCACGTAGCCAGCCTTGTCGACGGCAGCAGCCAGCGTTGCGAACGACACGCCGGACAGCACCGTGACGCTGGCCTTCTCGGTCGCAAGGTTGATCGATGCGGCCGATACGCCCGGGACTTTCAGCAGCGCTTTCTCTACCCGGCCCACGCACGACGCGCAAGTCATGCCTTCGATTTGAAGCTCGATTTGGCGGGCGCGGATCTCATACCCGGCCTTGCGGACGGCATCGTCCACGGGCGCAGTCGATGAATCGAAGGTGTCGATGACGCTCTCCAGTTCGTTTGTCCTTCCAATACGCCGGTATCGTCATCCTTACCACGATTGGAAGGTCAAGCGAATATTGGAGGAACCGGAAGGCATGCAGCGATCGGTTCCAGATCGAGGTGTTGCTCGATCGCGTCGGCCAAGCGCTCGATATGCGCTTCCCGCAGGGCCGGGTAATCGAGCGGTGTACAAAAGATCAACCCGGCCCAACGCAGCAGTGCAAGACACGCCTCCGGATGATCGAACAGTCCGTGCAGATAGCTGCCCATGATCTGGCCATCGATCGATATCGCTCCATCCGTCCGATCGGCGAGCCGAATGGCAGGCCTATCGAGTGCCGGGCCGTGCGATACGCCCATGTGGATTTCATAACCGCTTACCGCCGCATCATGCCCCACCAAGGCGCCTTCCTGCCGCTCCAGGCGCTTGTGCGTGGTCAAAGTCGTTTCCATGTCCAGCAAGCCAAGTCCTGCCGTGCTCCCCGGGGAACTCTCAAGGCCGAGCGGGTCATGCAGCAGGGCCCCCAGCATTTGGAAGCCGCCACATATGCCGAGCAGGCGCCCCCCAAACCGCAAGTGGCGCGAGATGGCCGGCTCCCAGCCGTTAGCGCGCAACCAGTCGAGATCGTCTCTAACATTCTTGCTGCCGGGCAGAATGATCAGATCCGCCGCAGGGATCGGTTGGCCGGCAGCGACCAGGGTAAAGTCGACCTGCGGATGAAGGCGCAATGGATCAAAGTCGGTGTGGTTGCTCAAGCGGGGAAAAGCCGGCGCCGCGACCCGCAAGGTCTGCGCACTCGTGTTGCTCGGGCCATGGCTGCTTTGGCTTAGGCTATCCTCCGCCTCGATATGCAGCCCTTGCAGGTAGGGAAGTACGCCGAGCACCGGTTTGCCGGTGTACTTTTCGAGCCATGCTATCCCCGGCTGCAGTAAGGCCATGTCGCCACGGAACCGATTGATGACAAAACCTACGACACGGCGCCGCTCCGAGTCCGACAACAGCGCAAGCGTGCCGACCAAGTGCGCAAATACGCCACCGCGGTCGATGTCCCCAATCAGCACCACCGGACAGTCGATGGCCTCGGCGAAACCCATGTTGGCCACGTCCCCATCGCGCAGATTGATCTCGGCCGGACTGCCCGCGCCCTCGACGACGATGCAGTCATACTGCTCGGCCAACCTTCGGTGCGATGCCAGCACCGCCTTCATCGCCTCGGGCTTGTATCGGTGGTAGGCTCCTGCCTCCATATTGCCGATGACCCGGCCTTGCACGATCACCTGCGAGCCGACGCTACTGTTTGGCTTGAGCAGGATCGGGTTCATGTCGGTGTGCGGCTCGATACGGCAGGCCAGCGCCTGCACGGCTTGAGAGCGGCCGATCTCGCCGCCATCGACGGTGACCGCGCTATTGAGCGCCATGTTCTGCGGCTTGAACGGCGCGACGTGCACGCCGCGGCGAGCCATGAGACGGCACAGGCCGGTCGCCAGCGTGCTCTTTCCCGCGTCGGACGTCGTGCCCTGGATCATGATGGTTTTGGCTGGCATGGCTGCACTCCGGATGCGCTTTTTGGTCCGCGGTTCTAAAATCGCGCCTTTCGAATCGGTTTTGCGACCTGGCAAGCCAACCTCATCAAACAGGACCTGGCCATTATAGAGGCGCTCGTTGTGACTTCTTCCCTGGTTCTCTTTCTCGCCGTCGTGCTCGACAAGCTGTTGGGCGAACCGCGCCGCTGGCACCCCTTGGTCGGCTTCGGCACGCTCGTGTCCAGAATGGAGGCGGCGTGCTATCCGGCCCATCCCGAGAGCGAACCAGGCTGGCGTCTTCGACTGCGCGGCCTCTTGGGAATCGCGCTTCTGCTCGCTCCGCCCACGCTGGCGGCGGCCGGCCTCGCCGCGCTCCCGGTCGCCGGTCCGCTTGCCTCGGTGTTGCTGCTTTACCTTGCCATCGGCGCAACGAGTCTGAGCCAACACGCCCGGGCAGTAATCAATGCACTGGAGCAAGGAGACCTCGTGCTCGCAAGGCAAAGCGTCGCCATGATCGTCAGCCGCGATACCTCGGCGTTGTCCGAATCCGATGTCGTCCGCGCCACCATCGAATCCGTGCTGGAAAACGGCGGCGACGCCGTGTTCTCGGCAGTGTTCTGGTTTTTGCTCTTGGGTGCGCCGGGCGTTGTGCTGTACCGGCTCGCCAACACGCTGGACGCGATGTGGGGCTACAAAAACGAGCGCTACCTGCATTTCGGCTGGGCGGCGGCGCGCTTCGACGATGTCATGAACTACATCCCGGCACGGCTGACCGCGCTGACCTATATCGTCCTGGGCGACCTCCGCGCGGGCTGGCGCTGCTGGCGCGAGCAGGCCCCAACCTGGTATAGCCCGAACGCGGGGCCGGTGATGGCCGCCGGCGCCGGATCGCTCGGCGTCGCGTTGGGGGGCGCGGCTCGCTACCACGGCACGTTGAAGCAACGCCCGACGTTGGGCCTCGGCCGTGTGCCCCGAATCGACGACATTCGCCGCGCGCTCCGCCTGGTCGACCGCGGCCTATGGCTATGGGTCGCGCTCGCGCTGCTCGGAGGATGGCTTCATGCTTGATCATGGTGGCGGCATCCTGACGGCGGCACGTCGCTACGGCATCGCGGCTGAGCAATGGCTGGACCTGTCGACCGGCCTGAATCCTCTCGGTTGGCCGGTACCCGAGTTGCCCTCCAGCGTCTGGCAACGTCTGCCGGAGGAAAATGACGGCTTGGAAGACGCTGCGCAGGCGTATTACGGCAGCGACTTACTTTTGCCGGTCGCCGGTTCGCAGCCGGCCATCCAGGCGCTGCCACGGCTGCGTCCCGCAGGAACGGTCGGCCTGCTGGCGACCAGCTATGCCGAGCACGCGCACGCGTGGGCGCGGCGCGGCCACCGGGTGGAACGCCTGGAGCCGAGCGGGCTCGAAGCTGCCCTGGATACGCTCGACGTGTTGCTGTTGGTCAACCCGAACAACCCGACCGGCTGGCGCGCGTCGGCACCCACGCTGATCGCCTGGCATGAAAGGCTGGCCGCGCGCAATGGCTGGCTCATCGTCGACGAAGCGTATATGGACTGCACGCCCGAGCACAGTCTTGTGCCACTGGCCGGCGCGCCTGGGCTGGTGGTGTTGCGCTCGATCGGCAAATTCTTCGGCCTGGCCGGCGCGCGGGTCGGCTTCGTGTTCGCGTGGCGCCAATTATTGGACCAAGTACACGAGGAACTCGGGCCGTGGACGCTGGCGGGGCCAGCCCGCCGCGCGGCATCAGCGGCACTGCGCGACACGGACTGGCAGCAGAGCGCGCGTCGGCGCCTCGTCCGCGACAGTGCCCGGCTTGCGGCGCTCCTTGGCGAACATGGACTGACGCCGACCGGCGGCACCCCGCTGTTCCAGTGGCTTGCCCACCCGCACGCGAGCGCGTTGCACGATTTTCTCGCCCGCCGCGGCATCCTGTGCCGTCATTTCGCCGAGTCGCACAGCGTGCGTTTCGGTCTTCCGGCCGACGACTCAGGATGGCAAAGGCTGCGCGTCGCACTCGCGGCGTTCCGGGGCAATGCCCTGTAGCGGCAGGGTTCACAAGCCGCCCTCCTCCGCGTATCATCCACCGCAGCAATGATGGTGCCCTTGACCGGGTGAAACGGGAACACGGTGCAATGCCGCGGCTGCCCCCGCAACTGTAAGCGACGAGCCTCGCGTCACGGCGCCACTGGAACGTTCCGGGAAGGCGACGCAAGGCGATGACGCGCGAGCCAGGAGACCGGCCATCATCTCTTGTCGACGTGGGTTGAAACCGGACGGGGTGTGCCGGGGGATCATGGTGAGCGGCTTAGCCGTTTCGTCCTTGCTCGCGGCGATGTACCTCGTAAAGGGCACACGCATGTCATCGCCGCTTCCGCGCTGCGCAGTCGCGCACCGCGCACCGATCAGCCTGCTTTTGCTGCTGGTCGCCCTCAATCTGCTTGCCTGGGCCTGGGCACTGATCGCCTTCGCCGATCATCCAGCGTTGCTCGGCACCGCGCTGCTCGCCTACCTGTTCGGCCTGCGCCACGCCGTCGACGCCGATCACATCGCCGCGATCGACAATGTGGTGCGCAAGCTAATGCGGCAGGGCGGGCGCCCGTTTTCAGTCGGCTTCTTCTTTTCAGTCGGCCATTCAACGCTGATCGTCGTTGCCGTCGCCGTCATCGTCACCACGACCTCGGTGCTGGAACATCGCGTCGACGCGTTCAAGGAGATCGGCGATGTGATTTCGACTGCGATCTCGGCCTTCTTCCTGTTTGCCGTCGCCATCACCAATCTCGTCATCCTGGGACAGGTGTGGAAGAGCTTCCGTCGCCTCAGAAACGGCGAAGCGGTCAGTGACGAGGATATCGACATGCTCATATCCGGCAATGGGCTGCTCGCGCGACTGTTCCGCCCGATGTTCCGTGTCGTGACGAAGAGCTGGCATATGTTTCCGCTCGGATTTCTGTTTGGCCTCGGCTTCGATACCGCGACGGAGGTCGGCCTGTTTTCCGTTACCGCAGGGCACGCGTCCAAGGGGCTCTCGCTTTGGTCCGTGATGACGTTCCCGGTCCTGTTCACAGCGGGCATGGCGCTGATCGACACGCTCGACAGCGTGCTGATGGTCGGCGCCTACGGCTGGGCGTTCGTCAATCCGCTCCGCAAGATTTGGTACAACCTCACCATCACGTCGGCATCGGTGCTGGTCGCCCTCCTGATAGGCGGCATCGAAGCGCTCGGGCTCCTGGTCAGGCAATTGAAACTGAGCGGCGAGTTTTGGGATCGGGTGTCCTCGCTCAACGAGGCGATGGCCCACTTCGGCTATCTGGTGATCGGGGTCTTCATCCTAAGTTGGGCTGTCTCGTTCGGCATCTACAAGTGGAAAGGCTACGACCGCCTGCCGGGCCGGGTCTAACGGAAAGCAAACTGATGAGACTCCATTTCAAACATGTGTTGATGTGCACCGGACCGCGCTGCACCGAGAACGGTGCCGAGGCCGAAGCGTTGTTCAAACTGCTGGGCGAGGCAATCGACGCCCGCGACGGCCTGCGTGTCAAGCGTACCCGGACGCACTGCTTCGCGGTATGCAAGCACGGCCCGATCATGGCCGTATACCCAGAGGGGGTCTGGTATCACAAGGTCGATGCGACGGCGCTTCGGCGTATTGTCGACGAGCATCTGGCCGGAGACCAACCGGTCGACGAGTTGGTCTTCCATCGCCTTGGCACCGGCGACGTCAACGTCGGCGCGGGAAAGCAGCCATGAGCACGGTCTCTCACCGGGGTATTGTGCTGCTGACTCACGCGGGCACCGACCTCTCCGCATTGCATCGCGCCGAGTCCGAACTGCCGGAAGGCTTCGGGCCGGTCGCCGGCATCAACCTGCAAACCGTGGACAGCGCCGATGGCATGAGCGCACTCGTCGCCGAACCGATTGCCACCGCGCGCATCGTGGTGGTTCGTGTGCTGGGTCGCGCCCAGGCCATCCCCGGCTTTGACGCGCTGCTGAAAGACGCCCAAGTGCACGGCCGCTCCTTGATCGTGGTCAGCGGCACCGGCGAGCCGGACCCCGAACTCGCCGCGCTGTCGACCGTGCCCCCGGCAGTGCAACATGAGGTCGCCGCCTACCTCCAGGCCGGCGGCACCGGCAACATGGTGCAACTGCTGCGCTATCTCGCCGACCGATTGCTGATGTCCGGCTTCAGCTACCTGCCGCCCACGCCCTTGCCGGAGCACGGCATCTACCATCCGGAACTGACGACCCTCGCCACGTTGGATGACTGGGCGGAAATCCGCAAGCCGGACTGGCCGACCGTCGGCATCACTTTCTACCGCGCGCACTGGCTGAGCGGCAATACCCGCTTCATCGATTTGCTGGTGGACGTGCTGGCCGAACGGCAGCTCAACGCGCTGCCCGTGTACACCGCCTCGCTGCGCACGCTTGACGAAACCGGCATGCCGGCCGCGCTCGGCTTTTTTACCGCTGACCCGATGCATCGCATCGACGCGCTGATCAACACCACCTCGTTCGCGATGGGCGACGTCAACGCCGATGGTCCGACCGCGCCGGGCTGGTCGGTGGCGGCGTTCGAGCAGTTGGATGCCCCGGTGATCCAGGCAATCACCAGCAGCATGACGCAGCAACAGTGGGAAGCGTCCGAACGCGGCCTCAACCCGCTCGACACGGCGATGAACGTCGCGCTACCGGAATTCGACGGCCGCATCGTCACCGTGCCGATATCGTTCAAGCACGAGCAAGAGGAGACCTACTACGCGCCGTTGCCCGACCGGGTGCGGCGCGTGGCCGGCATTGCTGCGCGTCTGGTGGCGCTGCGCCGCAAGCCGGCCGCGGACAAGCGCATCGCCTTCATTTTCACCAACTCCAACAGCAAGGCCTCCCAAATTGGCAACGCGGTCGGGCTGGATTCGCCTGCCTCGCTGCTCGCCCTGCTGCACGCGATGAAGGTCCAGGGCTATCGCGTCACCGGCCTGCCCGCGTCCAGCGACGCGTTGATTCATGAGCTAATCGATCGCGGTGCCTATGACGAGGACTACCTGAGCGCCGATCAGCTCAGGCGCGCCATCGCTCGGGTGGGCGCAGCGCGCTACGCCGAATGGTTCGCGCAGTTGCCCGAAGTCCTGCAGGAATCCATGGTGAAGCGCTGGGGCGAAGCCCCGGGCAGCGCCTATGTGCACGACGGCAACTTGGTGTTCGCCGGTCTCGAATACGGTAACGCGTTCGTCGCGCTGCAACCGCCGCGAGGCTACGGCATGGACCCGGACGCGATCTACCACACCCCTGACCTGCCACCGACGCACCACTACTACGCACTCTATTGCTGGCTGCGCGACGACTGGCAGGCCGACGCCATCGTCCACGTCGGCAAGCACGGTACGCTGGAATGGCTGCCGGGCAAGGGTGTGGGCATGTCGAAACACTGCTTTCCCGACGCGCTGCTCGGCGAACTGCCGATGTTCTACCCTTTCATCCTGAACGACCCAGGCGAAGGTTCGCAAGCGAAACGTCGCGCGCACTCGGTGATCATCGACCACCTGACCCCGCCGATGACCACCGCCGACACTTACGGGCCGCTGGCGCAACTGACGCAACTGGTCGACGAGTACTACCAGGTCGAGATGCTGGACCCGGCCAAGCTGCCACTGCTGCAGCAGCAGATCTGGGATCTGATTAAGGAAACCAAGCTCGATAGCGACCTCGCGGCGATGCTGAAACATGACCACGGTCATGAGCACGAACATGAACATGAGCACGCCCAAGACCATGATCACGCTCGTGCTCATGGTCACGCTTATGACCATGAGCACGAGCATGACCATGACCCTGACCATGAGCATGACCATGACCACGAGCACGAGCACGAGCACGACCATGAGTGGGATGCCACGCTAAACGAGGATGGCGTACCTCGAACGCTGGCCAAAATGGAGGGCGCCGATGTCGCCCATCTGATCGAGGACATCGACGGCTACCTCTGCGAGTTGGGCGCGGCGCAGATTCGCGACGGCTTGCATGTGCTCGGCCGAATGCCGGCGGATTCCGCGCTGATCGACATGGTGTGCGCGCTGGTGCGCCTGTCCAATCTGGCGATCCCGAGCTTACCGGCCGGCGTAGCCGAGGCGCTCGGCGTCCGCTGGGAAGGACTGCAGGACGACAAAGGCCGGCGCCTGGAGCAGGTGCCGGCAAGCTTGCAGCGGCTCGCGGATCAACCGCTCGTCACTCGCGCGGATGCATTCGATGCCATCGCCGCCTTGGGCCGCAAGCTGATTGCAAGGCTGGCCGAGCGCGGCTTTGACGCCGCCACAGTGGACGCGGCGTTGAACGAAGTGCTGCCCGGCGTCGCCCATATCGACGCGATCAAGCGCACGCTCGGCTTCGTCTGCCGCGAACTGGTACCGAACCTTGCTCGCACCTCGGAAGAGATAGACAACCTGTTGCACGCGCTGGCAGGGGGCTACGTGCCGGCCGGGCCAAGCGGCGCCCCGACGCGCGGCATGGCGCACATCTTGCCGACCGGACGCAACTTCTATTCGCTCGACCCACGCAGCCTGCCCTCGCATGCGGCATGGCGCATCGGGTCCAACTTGGCCATCGAGGTGCTGACGCGCCACCGCAAGGAAACCGGCCACGCGCCCGAGTCGGTCAGCCTGAGTGTGTGGGGCACGAGCGCGATGCGCACCCACGGCGACGACATCGCGCAAATCCTGGCGCTCCTAGGCGTGCGGCCTCGCTGGCAGGCCGAGAGCGGCCGGGTCGTCGGCGTCGACGTTATCCCGCTTGCTGAGCTGGGCCGCCCGCGCGTCGATGTGACGGTGCGCATCAGCGGATTCTTCCGCGATGCATTCCCACACGTGATCCATCTACTCGACGAGGCCGTGCACGCCGTGGCGCAGCTCGATGAACCGGTGGAGCAGAACTTCGTGCGCAAGCACTACCTGGCCGACCTCAAGGACCAACTGTTCGGCCAACTGCCGCGCGAGACAGCGGAGCAACGCGCACTCTACCGCGTGTTCGGGTCCAAGCCCGGCACCTATGGCGCGGGCATCCTGCCGCTGATCAATGAGCAGAACTGGCAGGACGATGCCGACTTCGCCAAGGCCTATGTCAACTGGGGCGGCTACGCGTATGGCCGGCGCGACAACGGCACCGACGCTCGCGCCACGTTTCGGCACCGGCTGTGCGGCGTCGAAGTCGCGCTGCACAACCAAGACAACCGTGAGCATGACATCTTCGACAGCGACGACTACCTGCAATACCACGGCGGCATGATCGCTACCATCCGCAGCCTGGCCGGCCGCCAGCCACGCCACTACTTCGGCGACAGCCACAACCCGGACAGCCCGACGGTGCGAGGTTTGAAGGAGGAAGTTCTGCGCGTATTCCGTTCGCGCGTGGCCAACCCGAAATGGATCGCCGGCATCCGGAAACACGGCTACAAGGGCGGGCTGGAGCTAACCGCCACCGTCGACTACCTGTTCGGCTACGACGCCACCGCCCACGTGGTGGACGACTGGGTGTACGAGCAGCTGGCCGATACCTATGCTTTCGACCCGGCCATGCAAACGTTCTTCGCCGAGAGCAATCCGTGGGCCCTCAATGCGATCACCGAACGCCTCCTGGAGGCAGCGCAGCGCCAGCTGTGGGCCGAACCGAAGCCAGAGACGCTGGCCGCGCTGAAGGCGCTGCACTTGAGCAGCGAAGCCATGCTGGAAGCGCGCGGGGAGAACTCGGAACGATGAGATACCACTACCCGTTCGCCGCCATCGTCGGCCAGGAACAATTGAAGCGCGCGCTTTTACTGTGCGCGGTCGACCCCACCCTCGGCGGCGTGCTGATTCGCGGTGATAAAGGCACCGCCAAGAGTACCGCCGCGCGCGGCCTGACCGACATCCTGCCGCCGATCAGCCGGGTGGCGGGCTGCGCGTTCAACTGCGCGCCGGATACGCCGCTGGCGGAATGCGAACCCTGCCAGTCCGGCACGGCCGAACACAGGTGTGCGCCGGTGCCCTTCGTCAACCTGCCGCTTGGCGCAACCGAAGATCGGGTGCTCGGCAGCCTCGACTTTGCACGGGCGCTGCAGGACGGCAAAAAGGTGTTCCAGCCGGGTCTACTGGCCTCCGCGCACCGCGGCGTCTTGTACATCGACGAGGTCAACCTGCTCGCCGATCACCTGGTCGACGTGCTGCTCGACGTCTCGGCGATGGGGCGCAACACGGTCGAGCGCGAGGGACTGGCGATCAGTCACCCGGCGCGCATCACGCTGCTCGGCACCATGAACCTGGAAGAAGGCGAACTGCGGCCCCAACTCCTGGACCGCTTCGGCATGATGGTAGAAGTCACTGCACCGCGCGATGCCGCGATTCGTACCGAGGTGGTGCGCCGCCGCCTGGCATTCGAGTCCGATCCGGCCGGCTTCATCGCCACCTGGCAGGGCGACACCGACGCGTTGCGCGCGACGATCCGCACGGCCCAGCAGAACATTGCGTGCGTCGTTCTACCCGAGTCGCTCTTTGTCTTTATCAGTCAGCTGTGCTGCGAGTTCGAAGTGGCGAGCCTGCGTGCCGACATCGTCATGCACAAGGCGGCGCGCGCACTCGCCGCGCTGGACAGCCGAAGCGAAGTCACAGCCGAAGATGTGCGCGACGCGGCCGAACTCGTGCTGCCACACCGGCGCCGGCGCAAGCCATTCGAGCAGACCGGCCTCGACCGCGAGCGGCTCGATGAGCTGATGCAGCAGGCCGCCCCGCCCCCTCCCGCTCAGGCCAATGCCGAGTCCGGCACAGACTCGCCTGAACCCGACACCGCCGACTGCAATGTAAGCGGCAATGAGCAATCGGGCGGCGCGGCCGAACAGCGGTTTGCAGCCGGCCCCGTTGCAGAAGTGGCTCGCATTGCAGTTGCCGCACGCCAGGCGCACGAGATCAGCGGCCGGCGCAGCAGCGTGGCCGGCACGCGGCGCGGCCACGCCATCGGCTCGGTACCGAACGAGGCGCCCGTCCAACTGGCGGTCGATGCCACCTTGCGCCACGCGCTGTTGCGCAACCCGACCGAATTCGGCGTCACCCGCGCCGACCTGCACGACAAGGTACGCGCCGGCCGCCAGGCCAACCTCATCTTGATCGTCTTGGACGCCTCCGGCTCGATGGCCGCTCGCCGCCGCATGGAAACGGTCAAGGCCAGCGTCCTGGGTCTGCTGCAGGACGCTTATCAACGCCGTGACCAAGTCGCAGTGATCGCCTTCCGTGGCGAACGCGCCGAGCTGGTGCTGGCACCGACACGCCAGGTCGAGCAGGCCGAGCGCGCGCTGGCGGAACTGCCGACCGGCGGACGAACCCCGCTCGCGCACGCCCTGCAACTGGCTGCACAGACGCTGCTGGCGCAACAGGACACGTTGACGCCGCTGTTGGTGGTGCTCAGCGACGGCCGCGCCAATATTGCGCTGGACGAGCGCCAGGACCCATGGCACGAGGCGCTTGCTCTGGCCGCCGAACTCGCCGCACGCGGTACACCGGCGCTCGTGCTCGACACCGAGCGGGACTGGGTCCGGCTCGGACGCGCCCGAGAGCTTGCCCAGGCGCTGCACGCCGAGTACCTGCCACTCGATCATCTGACCGGCGAACAATTGACTCTGACCATTCGGGAAAGGTTGCCGCGATGAACCGCAACGGCAAGGTGTATCTGATCGGCAATTCGTCCGGGAACGTACACACAAAGGAACGTGAATGATTATCTGCATCGGCGCCGGCCCTGGCGACATCGGCTACCTGCCGCAGCGCTCGGCCGATCTGATCCGCAACGCTGACGTGGTCGCCGGCTTCAACGCCGTCGTCGACGTCGTTCGCCCACTCATTCCGGACAGCGCCCAAACGGTGCTGATGGGCTATCGCGACCAGGTCGCCCAGCTCGACGAAGTGGCCAAGCTGCATCACGCAGGCAAGCGCTGCGTTGTCGTGTTCATGGGTGACATTCACTTCAGCGGCTTTCAGTACTTGGAGCGCGTCGAGCGCGCCTGCGGCCACCCGGTCGAGACCATTCCGGGCATCTCGTCCGCGCAGGTCCTGGCGTCACGCGCCAAGGTGTGTTTCGACGAGACCACCTTCATTACCTTCCACCGACGCGGCGATCTGACGCCGTTCAAGCGCCACCTGGTGCACGTGCTGCAAGACGCCCGCAACGCCATCGTGATCCCGTGCCCATGGGACGCGGCGCGCTCGTTCATGCCCTGGCACATCGCCGCCTATCTGCTGGAAAACGACATCGCGCCCGAGCACCCCGTGCAGGTGTGGGAAAACCTCACCCGCAACGAAGCTGAGTGGCAAGGCACACTGGCCGATTGCGTGGATCAGCGCTTCTCCGACATGAGCATCATGTTGATCCGCACGCTTAGGCCGATGGACAGCCAGATCGAACCGCCGCCGGAGCCGGTATGACTCCGATTGACGATTACGCCATTGTGCTGGCCGGCCACGGCAGCCGCGACCCGGACGGCGTGAACGAATTCATCGCGCTAGTCGAGCTCTTGCGCGAAAGGGCGGGCGGGCGCCGCATCGAACACGGCTTCCTCGAATTCGCCACGCCGACGATCGATCAGGCGGTCGACGCCGTGATCGCCGATGGGGTGAAGCGAGTCGTCATGTTGCCGGGCGTACTGCTGGCCGCGAGCCACGCCAAGAATGACATGCCGAGCGAACTGCTGGCGCTGCAGCGCTCGCATCCCGGCGTCGAATTTCATTTCGGCGCGGCGATGGATCTTCATCCGCTGCTGCTGGAGCTATGCCGGCAGCGCATTATCGAGGCCGAGGCGTGCTCTGCTCGAACCGTGTCGCGTGCCGATACGTGCTTGGTGATAGTCGGGCGCGGGACCTCGGATCCGGACGCCAATTCCGAGATCTCGAAGCTGGCACGTATGCTGGAGGAGGGCATGGGCTTCGGCGCCTCCTACGTCTGCTATTCGGGCACCGCAAAACCGTTGGTCGCGGACGGATTGAAGGCCGCTGCACGGCTCGGCCACGAGCGCATCGTCGTGCTGCCCTACTTCCTATTCGACGGTGTGCTGGTCAAGCGCATCTACGCCGCGGTGGACGACCTGCAGGCACGCCATCCCGAGATCGAGGCGCTGCCCGCGCAATATCTGGGCGCGCACCCGCACGTCGCGGATGTGTTCCTCGAACGCGCGCATGAAGGCGTCGAGGGCCGCTCGACGATGAACTGCGCGCTGTGCAAGTACCGCGTCCAGATCGTCGGCTTCGAAGAGCAGGTCGGCATGCCGCAACAAGGCCACCATGGACGCGTGCGGGGTCTGCTCGGGCGCAGCGCCGGTGCAGCGACACCGCCGCCGGCGGAATGGCCGGCCTACGTGCCGCACCCGATCGAAGCCGCGAGCATGCGCATCATCGACGCGGGGCGGGACTGGTCCGACGTGCCGGCGGACCGTCAAATCGTGCTGAAACGTCTCGTGCATACCAGCGGCGACTTCGACATCGTCGACGACCTATACTTCTCGCCCGGTGCGGTCGAGACAGGCATTCGCGCGCTGCTGCGTTGCCGCCGCGTCGTTGCCGACGTGACCATGGTGCAAAGCGGCCTCAAGCGTGCGGTGCTGGACCAGCTGGACATGGAGACCTGGTGTGGTGTTCACGACAAAGAGACCCATCTCTTAGCTGAAGCGAACGGCATCACCCGTTCTGCCGCCGGTATCCGCCGGGCGTGGCAGAAGTTCGGCAACGACCTGGTGATCGCGATCGGCGACGCGCCAACCGCGATCATGGAGGTGATCCGGCTCGTGCGCGAGCAAGGCTGGCGACCGCAGCTCGTTATCGGCCTGCCTGTCGGCTTTGTCGGCACGCGCGAGTGCAAGGATGAGCTGCGCCGATTGGCGCAGGTCCCGCGCATCACCAATCGGGGCACGCGCGGCGGGTCGCCCTGGGCGGCGTCGGCGGTCAACGCGCTGATGATTGCCGCAATCGACCAGGTGTATCGGCAGAACCAAGAGATGCAATGAGCGAGCCGGCCCGCCGCCCCTACGACCTCGCGACCGTAGCGCCGAACGGCCTGCGCCGCGGCCGCACCACCGGCAGTTGCGCCACCGCTGCGGTCAAGGCTGCGCTGCTGATGCTAGTGCACGACGAGCATGCCGATGAGGTCGACGTGAGCTTGCCCGACCCCGACTACTACCTGGTGGTGCCGGTCCAAAAGGTCGAGCGGCTGACAAGCGGCGCCGTGCGGGCCGAAGTCGTCAAGTACGCCGGCGACGACCCGGATAACACCGATGGCGCGACGATCTTCGCCGAGGTGTCCGTCAATCACACGGGTGTGCTACGTTATTTCGCCGCCGAGGGCGTCGGCACCGTCACGCAGCCGGGGCTGCGCATACCGCCCGGCGAGCCGGCGATCAACCCGGTGCCGCGCCAGATGATGCTGATGGCGATGGAAGAGGTACTCGCAGGCAGCCCCAGCCCCGGCTTCGATCTTGCGATCGGCTGTATCAATGGCGAATTGATTGCTCGCCGCACCTTCAACCCGATGCTCGGCATTGTCGGCGGGATCTCGATCCTTGGCACGAGCGGCATCGTCGAGCCGATGTCGCTCGCCGCGTGGATGGCGTCGATCGAGGTGTATATCCGTGTGGCGCTGGGCGAGCAGCCGGACGCGATTGCGCTCACCCCGGGAAAGATCGGACGCGGCTATGCCGCCCGCACGCTGGCGCTGCCAAAGAAACAGGTGGTGCAGATCGCCAACTTCATCGGTGTCTCGCTCGATTACACGCAGGCGACATTGGAAGAACAACAGAGCCGCTTGGGGACGCTGTGGCTGCTCGGCCACCCCGGCAAGCTAGCCAAGCTGCTCGACTGCGTGTGGGACACCCACTCAAGCAAGAGCGAGATGGCGATGGGCGCGGTCGCGGCCGTAGCCGCTGAACTCGAATTGGACGCCACGCTCGTGGAACAGATAGAGAAGGCCAATACCGTGGAAAACGTCGTACAGATTTTGCGAGACAAACCGGGCGCGCAAGCGTTCTGGATGGACATCGAACGGCGCATCGCCGCGCTGATTCAACCGAAGGTGCCGCGCGTCGAGCACGTGGCGGTCCGCATGTTCGCGATGGATGGCTCGCCACTCGGTGAAGCCGTCGGAGCGGCGGCATGAGCGCGCTCGGTCGATTCACCGGCATCGGCGTCGGCCCAGGTCCTGCCGGTTTAATCCCGGTGGCCGCACTCGGCGTGCTCGAGCGCGCCGATGTGATCTACCTGCCGCGCGCGCGCAGCAGCGAGGTATCGGTGGCACGCCAGTGCCTGGCCGGGTTGGCGATTGCGGAAGAAAAATTCCGCGAGATCGAGTTTCAAATGGATTCCGACCGCAGCGTGCTATCAGGCCACTATGGCGAATTGGCCGAAACGCTCGCCGCCGAGCTGCGTGCCGGGCGCAACGTCGCCTACCTGACCATCGGCGACTCGCTGACGTATTCGACCTACGGCTATCTGCTCGCCGCGCTGCGCGACAAGCTGCCCGGGCTGGCACACACCACCTTCCCCGGCGTGACTAGCTTCGCCGCCACGGCATCGGCACTGTCATGGCCGCTCGGGGAAGGCAAGGAGCGGATCTTGATATTGCCGTGCCCGGACGACATGGCCGAGTTGCGCGCCGACATCGTCGGTCATGACGTCGTGGTACTGATGAAGATTGGTGCCCGGCTGCCGGCCGTGATCGACCTGTTGAACGAGATGGGCATCGGGCATCAGTGCGCGTTCGCCCGCCGCATCGGCCTGCCGGGCGAAGTGCTGTGCGACGATGTGAGCACCTTGACGCCGGACGCGAGCGGCTACCTCGCGACGATGCTGATTCGCCGCACCCCGAGAGAGAAGCGCCACCCATGAGAGTCTATTTTATCGGCGCCGGCCCCGGCGCCGCCGATCTGATCACGCTGCGAGGCAGCCGCGTCCTCGGCAACGTCCCGATGGTGCTGTATGCAGGCTCCCTGGTGCCCACCGAAATGTTGCAGCATTGCCGCGCCGACGCCGAAATCCTCGACACCGCTTCGCTGTCGCTCGACGAGCAGGAGGCCTGCTACCGCCGCGCGCAGGCGGAGAATAAGGACGTGGCGAGGCTGCATTCGGGTGATCCGGCAATCTATGGCGCCACGGCCGAGCAGATGCGCCGCCTCGAAAAGCTTGGCATCGAGTACGAGATCGTGCCCGGCGTGTCGTCCTTCACTGCCGCAGCCGCTGCGCTCGGCAGCGAACTGACCCGTCCGGCTGTGTCGCAATCGATCATCCTGACCCGGGTCTCGGGCCGCGCATCGGCGGTACCGGAGCGGGAATCGATCGGGGCCTTTGCCACCCACCTGGCGACGATGTGCATCTTCCTGTCCGGCCAGCGGCTCAAGCAGACTGTTGCCGAGCTGCTTCTGCACTACCCGGCTGACACGCCGGTGGCGCTGGTTCGCCGCGCCAGCTGGCCCGACCAGGCGATCCACCGCAGCACGCTGGGCCAGTTGCGATCGGAAGTGAAGAACAAGGACTGGCTGCTCACGACCTTGCTGCTGGTCGGCGCCGCTTTATCGCGTGAAGGGGGCGTCGAGTCGAGCCTGTACGCGGCCGGCTTCACCCACATTTTTCGCGACGGCACCGATCGCAAGCGGGTACGCGCGGGCAAGCAGAAGAGCGCGAAGGAACCGGCGTGAAACCCACGGCGATCTGGCTCGTGCGCGCGGACGCGCTGCCGCTGGGGCAAAGGTTGGCCGATGCACTCGATGCCGATTTGTATCAGCCGTGGCGGAACCCGCGGGAGTCGCCACGCGAGCAGTTCCAGCGCGCCTTCGCGCTGCACCGACGCTGGGTGATGGTGATGGCAAGCGGCATCGCGGTGCGCTACCTCGACGGCCTGCCCGAGAACAAACACGTCGATCCGGCAGTGGTCGTGCTGGACGAGGCGGCACGCTTTGCCATCCCGCTGCTGTCCGGTCACGAGGGGGGCGCCAACGCGCTTGCCTACGAAATCGCGCAGATCACCTGCGCCATGCCTGCCGTCACCACGGCCACCGAGGCGCTGAAACCGTTGACGCTCGGAATCGGCTGCCGGCGCGGCAAGTCGATCGAGGCGATCGAGCGCGCAGTCGAAGCTGCGCTGGGGGAACACCGGTTGGCTGAGGTGCGCGAGGTCGCCACGATCGATATCAAGGCCACGGAACCAGGCCTGCTTGCGTTCTGCGCGCGCCACGCCCTGCCCTTGCGTGTGATCGCTTGCGCCGACGTCCGCGCGCGGCCCTGGGTAAGCAAGCCTTCCGACTGGGTGCAGCAAAGCGTCGGCGTAAGCGGCGTGTGCGAACCGTGCGCCTTGATCGCCAGCCCCCGCGGGGCGCTGATTGTGCCCAAGACCGTGCTCGACGGCGTGACTGTCGCCGTCGTCGAAGACCGCATCGAACAGCATTGAATTGAATTGAAGAGGAATGATTCATCCATGAGCGGCAAACTCTACTTGGTCTCCGTCGGACCGGGCACCCGCGAACTGATCGCGCCGATGGC
Source organism: uncultured Burkholderiaceae bacterium (assembly GCA_966212065.1). Taxonomy (GTDB): domain Bacteria; phylum Pseudomonadota; class Gammaproteobacteria; order Burkholderiales; family Burkholderiaceae; genus Trinickia. Next base: position 7,510 of record CBIHOQ010000013.1, on the reverse strand, counting down.
GAAGACCGCGCTGGAAGCCAGCGACGTGATCGTCGCTTACGACCTTTACCTGACCTGGGTCATGCCGTGGATCATCGGCAAAGACATCCGCACGCTGCCGCTGACGCAGGAACGTGAACGCGCCCGGTTGGCGATCGGCGAGGCCCGTTCCGGCAGGACCGTCGCGCTGATATCCAGCGGAGATATCGGCATCTACGCAATGGCCGCGCTGGCGTTCGAGGACATGACCGAGGACGACGCCTACGACGTTCAGGTGATACCCGGCATTACCTCGGCCAACGCGTGTGCTTCGTTGCTGGGCTCACCGCTGTCGCATGACTTCGCCACGCTAAGCCTGTCCGATCTGCTCTGCCCGTGGCACTGGATTGAAACGCGTGCGCGCCACATTGCACAGGCCGACCTGGCAGCCGTGCTCTACAACGTGCAGAGTCGGCAGCGCCAGGAGGGTGTGTACCGCATCCTCGACATCATGCTTGAACACAAGCGCCCCGAGACGCTGTGCGGCATCGTGTACAACGCCTACCGCGAAGGTCAGACGGTAGACATCGTGACGCTCGCCGAACTGCGCACGCGCCGTTTCGACATGCTCACTTCGCTGGTGATCGGCAACCGCTTTACCAAGCGCAAACGCGACTGGATCTTCACCCCGCGAGGCTACGGCAACTGGGACGACACGCCCGACACTGTCACTGCGGCCAACTTGCCCCCGGGCGCGATCTGGGTGTTCTCTGGCACGAGCGACGGCAATGCGCTCGCGTGTGAGATCGCCTCGGCCGGACATGCTGTCGTCGTATCGACGGCGAGCGACTACGGTGCCGAGCTCGTCGAGCAGAATTGCCAGGGGTTGGCGGTGATTGCGGGCCGGCTGGGCATCGAGCGCCGCCGCGAATTGCTGCGCCAGGGCGGCGCACGCGCGATCGTGGACGCCACGCACCCTTATGCGACAGAGATTTCGCAGCAACTGATCCAGCTTGCGCGCGAACTGGCGCTGCCGTATTTGCGCTACGAACGCCCGAGCGTGGCTCAGGCGCACTCGGCCGAGCACGCCGCGTCGATCGAGGACGCAGCCCAACTCGCGATGCAGCACGGCCGGCGGATCTTCCTTGGCACCGGCTCCAAGGACCTGGCGAGCTTCATCGGCGCCGACGGCGCCGAGCATCACCAGTGGTTCGTGCGCCTCGCGCCCGAACCGCTGCACCTGCAGCGCGCGCTCGACGCGGGTATTCCGCGCGCACGACTGGTGGCAATGCAAGGGCCGTTCTCGCAAGCGGCCAACGAAGCGCTGTGGCGGGACTGGGGCATCGACTGCGTGGTCACGAAGGATTCGGGTGACGCCGGCGGCTACCGCGCGAAGGCCGCGGCCGCCGCAGCGCTCGGCATCCCGCTCATCGTGATCGACCGTCCGGCGCTCGACTACCCGGCATTGGCGCAGGACTTTGGCTCCATGCTGTCCCGGCTTGCGCATTTGAAAAGCTAACGGCAACTCAGAAGGCTTTACCCGATGACCCAACGCATCCCTGTCACCATCGTCACCGGCTACCTTGGCGCCGGCAAGACCACGCTACTGTCCAACCTGATCCGGGACGGCAAACGGCGTCACTTGGCCATCCTGGTTAACGAGTTCGGCGAAGTATCGATCGACGGCGCCGTGCTGCGCGGCGAAGGCAGACCCAACGAAGTCGAGATCCACGAGTTGTCCAATGGATTGGTCGCCTACGACGACGACGAGGACTTCCTGCCGACGATGCATGCTCTGCGGCAACGCCGCAGCCTGATCGACCATGTGTTGATCGAAACGTCCGGCCTTGCATTGCCGAGTGCGGTGATGGCCCGCCTGCAGGACGAGGCGCTGGCGCCGTATTTCGTGCTCGACGCGACCTTGGCCGTGGTAGACACGCCGCTCTTGCTATCGGGTGGTTTCAGCGCGGCTTCGAATGGCGCCGAGCCTGCTGTCGATGCATCGATCGCCAGCCTCTTCGAACAGCAGATCTCCCACGCCGATGTCGTCGTTCTCAACAAGATTGACGCGCTCGGCGACGACGCCCTGCTCGAGGCCGAGACGCGCGTGCGCGAACTGGCCCCGTCCGTCCGTTTCATCGAACTTGCGTACGAGGCCAGGCTCGACGCGCGGCTGACGCTCGGCCTGCGCCTGCACGAGCCAGTCAGCACGAAACACCGCCACGATGCCCCAATTGCGATCACATCGGGGCTGAGCCTGCGGCCGCTAGCCAATCAGCGGCTGCTCGACGGCCATAGCCACGGAAGTCTGGGCGCGCACAGTCACGGGCTGGCCACGCACAAGCATTTTCACGAGCGGGACCCGGGCTGGCAGTCATTCATGATTGCGAGCCGGGACAACCAGGACGTCGAGACGTTGCGCCAGGCAGTCGTCGCGATCACGCACAACGAGCCGATCCTGCGGGTCAAGGGCTTTGCGAATACCGGCACCGGCCGAATGCTGATCCAGGCGGTACGCACCCGGGTGGAGGCCAAGTTCGAGCCGGACGCCCCGTCCGTTCGGCAAGCAGAACTGATATTCATCGGCTATCACCCGAGCCGGCAGCGCCTGATCGAACTGCTGGGGCAATTGACCGGCACAACGTGGCGCTGAGCGCCCCGCAAATTAATGAGGACAATGTGAGGACAATGCGATGAATCCCGATCCCGCCGCCCATCAGCGGATGGCCGAACGGCGTAAGGCCGGTTTCGAGAAGAAGAAGGCTGCGGCGACCAAAGAAAAGGGCCTTTTGATCGTCAACACAGGCAATGGCAAAGGCAAGAGCAGCGCCGCCTTCGGGATGGGGCTGCGCGTGGTCGGGCACGGCATGCGCCTCGGTGTCGTTCAGTTCATCAAGGGTGCCCTCCACACCGCCGAGCGCGATCTGCTGGAGCGCTTCGACAATTGCGACTTCCTGACGATGGGCGACGGCTATACCTGGAACACGCAGGACCGAGCAGCCGATATCGCCACGGCGCGCAAGGGCTGGCACGAGGCCCGCCGGATGATGGAAAGCGGTGACTACGACATGGTGATCCTCGACGAACTCAACGCAGTGCTTAAGTACGAATACCTGCCGCTCGACGAGGTGTTGGCGGTATTCGCCGCGCGGCCGGCCAGCCTGCACGTCGTGGTTACCGGGCGCCACGCGCCGGAGGCGTTGATCGAGGCGGCTGATCTCGTCACCGAGATGCGCCTTGTCAAACACCCCTACCGAGAGCAAGGTATCAAGGCACAACAGGGTGTGGAGTACTGACCATGCCATCCAATCCAGGCGCCGCGCGCCGCTGTCCGGCTCTGTTCCTGTCCGCGCCGGCTTCGCACCAGGGCAAGACCACGCTGACCGCCGGCCTCGCACGCTACCATCGCGATCAGGGTCGCAAGGTGCGCGTGTTCAAGACAGGACCGGACTATCTGGACCCCTACATCCTGGAGCACGCGTCTGGAGGGCCCGTCTACTCGCTGGACTTGTGGATGACCGGTGAAGCCGACTGCCGGCAGCGGCTATTCGCGGCGGCCGGCGACGCCGACCTTATCCTGATCGAAGGGAGCATGGGGTTGTTTGACGGCACCCCCTCGAGCGCCGACCTGGCCGAGACGTTCGGCGTACCCGTGCTGGTGCTGATCGATGCCACGGCGATGGCGCAGACTTTCGCCGCTATCGCGCATGGGCTGGCGAGTTTTCGTCCGACGCTGCCGTTCTACGGGGTGCTGGCCAACCAGGTCGCGAGTGCGCGCCACGGCGAACTGCTTACCGCCGCGCTACCTGCCGGGCTTCGCTACCTCGGCGCCGTCGCACGCAACGCGGCCATGACTTTGCCGGAGCGCCACCTGGGGCTGGCAATGGCGTGGGAGATCACCGACCTCGAACAGCGACTGCAGAGCGCCGCCGCGCAGATTGGCACCACCGGTCTGACTGAGTTGCCTCCGCCCGTCGAATTCCGGCCGGCGCCGGTCGGGCCGGTGCCGCCGCTGCTCGCCGGCGTGCGCATTGCGATCGCGCGCGACGCCGCGTTCTCGTTTATCTACCCCGCCAACCTGGAGTTGCTCACCGCACTCGGGGCAAGTCTGGCTTTTTTCTCGCCGCTCGCCGACTCGGCGCTGCCTGAAGCCGATGCGGTGTACCTGCCGGGCGGCTACCCGGAGCTGTTCCTACGCGAGCTGTCGGCCAACGCGGCTATCCGGGCAGCGCTGCACGCACACGTCGGGGCCGGCAAATCGCTGTACGCCGAATGCGGCGGCATGCTCTATCTGACCGATGCGCTGACCGACTCAGGCGGCCGCACCGGCGCGATGCTCGGCCTCATGCCCGGTACTGCCACGCTGCGCGACCGTCTTATGGGTCTGGGCCTGCAGTCGGTCGACTTAGGTGGCGAGATCCGCGGCCACACTTTCCATTATTCGAGCCTGGACACGCCCCTCGCGCCGCTTCTCCACGCGCGTCGCGCCGGTACCACCGCCCCGGGCGAAGCGCTTTACCGCCACGGCAGCATCGTCGCGAGCTATCTGCACGCCTACTTCCCATCGAACCCTGCCGCGACTGCCCGCCTGTTCAAGCCGTGAAGCCGGTGAGGCCACCTCTAATGCTGTAGGCATGCCGAAAGCGCGCATCGGTCAGCGGTTCAACGACGCTTTGAATGTCTAGCGAGCTCCTCTGTCGTCCAAATTGGGTCAAAGCAGGTGGGTTTGCGACGGCACATTCTCGGTATATTCGCCCGGCACAGCAGAGAGGCTATTTCACTGTCTTGCATGCGCGGCGAGCGCGGTTTCAACCCAATGGAAGCCAATATGTTCCTGCTCGAGCCGAAGATTCTTGCGAAGCCGGTTATCGCGCAGGTCGTTGAACAGCGCCTGCTCCGCATCGTCGAGCCGCGGCAAATCGCGGAGCACCTGATCATGCTCCTCGCCCCATTGAGCTTCGTGCGCGATCAGCGTCGCCCGGTCCATCAGGAAAGACTCGACGTGCTCGAAGCGGCTGCGCAACTGGTCGAGGATGGCGAAGCCATGCGTGTCGATATCTCCCCAGTAGTGAATGCTGCAGCGGGAAATCCATGCGGCCTTTGACAACGCGTCCCATCCATAGCCTGCACCGAAGACGACGATCGTATCGGCTAGCGGCGGGAACGCGAGGAAGTTCGTCTCGTTCTCAGTGATGAAAACCCTGCGAATCGGCACGGCCAGCGAGGCAAAGCTGTCCGCATCGACTGCGATATCGGGAAGCGTTGCGCCGGGAAGCACGGGTAGGTGCGCGTCGAGCACCCGAAACCGGATACGAGCAGGCTTGTCGAGAAAGCCGTAGCGGGCCGCGAAGTGCGCGCCGCCGCTTCTTTCTACCGCGACAGCGTCTAGCGGAAGTACAAGATCAAGCCATTCTGCCAGCACACCGCGCCAGTTTTCGATGAACTTGCTGTGCACACCCGCAATGTTCACTTGTCTCAGGTAAATGCCGGGACGTGGATGCCGGACGATCCAGCCGACCACGGCCAGTAAACGTTCGCATTCGTCAGCTAGCTCGAGCGCCTGTAGCGGACGCCGGCGAAACCATACCAGTAGCGCCGGCTGCCGCGCGCGCACGAGGGCGAGCAAACGGCCGAAATGTGCCGCGTCGCCACACTTGCCGATCATCGCCAGCGCACTGTCCAGATCATCGATCCAGACCGCCTGCGGCACACGCTGAACACCGAGGAGACGATGATTGAACTCGCGCCATTCGATCCGAATCTGCGCGAGCGCGGCAAGCTCGGCAATCCATTCACGCACAGCCTGAAAACGTTCGGTAAGTTCCGCCGAAGCGGGTCCCTTCAAGACGAGTCGCAATGGGAACGCGCAGCCAGAGCGCACGCCAACCTTTTCGTCGCGAACGGTAAGCGCAGCATTCGGCGGCGCGTCGGAGGCGTCGCTCACCATGCTGCGCAACAGTTCACCTCGCTCCCACAAGCGGCGCACTTGCGCTTTCAGGTCGCTGGCCGTTGTCCAGCTCACATCGAGCCCTCCGCCTTGCGCGCAAGATGCTCTTCGATCGTCAGATTGCGCAGCTTCGAAGCACGCCCCTCATCGTTGTGCACAAAGCCTACGCTGGAAACGAACGGCTCGATGATATGGATCTTCTGCAGCGGCGTAACGATCAGCAGTTGCAGATTGAGCTGCCTGAATAACTTGAGCCCGTATTGCGCGGATTCGTCCGAGCCGCGTCCGAACGCTTCGTCGATGACCACGAAGCGGAACGAGCGTGACCGTACCGCGCCCCATTCCAGACCAAACTGATACGCAAGGCTTGCCGCAAGAATCGTGTAGGCCAGCTTTTCCTTCTGCCCGCCCGACTTACCGCCCGAATCCGAATAGTGCTCGTATTCGGTATCGTCTTCGCGCCAGCGCTCGCTTGCGGCAAACAGGAACCAGTTGCGCACGTCGGTGACCTTCGTCGTCCATCGGCGGTCCTGATCCGTCAGGCCTTCGCGACCGCGAAACCGGTCGATAATCGCCTTGACCTGCAGAAACTTGGCTTCCGAATACTGCGTATCGTCCGAACCGGTCAGCGTACCCTCCGTGCAGGCTCGCAACTCCGCCTGGAAATCGCGGATGTCTGCGTCGGGGCTCGCCTGAGATTCGAGCACGATATAACGACCTGGGTCGTAGTCGATTTGAGCCAGCGATTCGTTGATGCGGGCGATGCGCTCCTTGATCGTTTCGCGTTCCCGCGCCAGTTGCCCGTTGAAGTTGGCAATCTCGTTGATCGTGTTGATGTTCAATAGCTCCTTGAAGCGAGCCTCGAAGCGCGGAAGATCGTCGGTATTCAGGCGAGCCAGCAGTTGGCGATACTCGAACGCGGCTTCGAGACTGGCGTCGAAGTCGGCCGTGTCGAGCTTGTATGTGTCCTTGAACGTCGACATGCTCTTGATGATGCGCTCGGTGAGACGATCCAGGCGCTTGACCTCCGCGTCCATCTGTGCCTGCAACGCGTCGCGCAGTTCGCGTTCACGGTTGTCGCATGACTCGACCGAAAGCTGATGCTCGGCCAGAATCTGCGCGTGCAGCACGTCCAGCCGCTCGCGGGTATCGAGGGCGATCCCGACCAGCCATGCCGCGGTTTGCTTCCGCAATGCTTCGGCCGCTTCGCGTCTGGCATCGATACCGCCTAACGCCCGGTTGACGTCCGACAATGCCGTCTCGCTCTCCTTCAGCGCCCCCTGCACCGACTCGAGCTGCGCGGCTAGTTCCAGCAATGCATTGCTGGCCGCCTCCAGACGCGCTTTCTCATCCTGCAGGCGAGCGATCGTGGCCGCGCAGCTCTGCCAATCCAGTTCACGAAAATCGTTGAACTCATTGAGCGCCGCCAACACCTCCAACTGCTGTCGCAGCTTCGTCTGATCGCCCTGCGCTTTGGCGATCTGGCTAGCGACGCTACCAAGGCGCAGCTCGAGCCCATGCAGTTGCCCTTCGAGCGCGGCGAGCTTGGCGGCGTTGCTCCAGCCGAGGACATAGCGGCTGCGGTCGTCGAGACGATGGCGATCG
>CBIHOQ010000012.1:0-103384 GCA_966212065.1 uncultured Burkholderiaceae bacterium | reverse complement strand
GCCGCCGATCGAGCCGCCAATCGAGCAATCCGACCCGACACGATAATGCCCCCGGCGCAAAGCGGCTAGCCCTTCTGACTTATACTGGTTTTTTTTCGACAAGAGCAAGCCGCCATGCGTTTCGAAGGCTCGTCGCAGTATGTCGCCACGGACGATCTCAAACTCGCCGTCAACGCCGCCATCACGCTCAAGCGCCCCCTGTTGATCAAGGGCGAGCCGGGCACAGGCAAGACGATGCTCGCCGAGGAAGTCGCGGCCTCGCTCGGCATGCCGCTCTATCAGTGGCACATCAAATCGACGACCAAGGCGCAGCAAGGCCTGTACGAATACGACGCCGTCTCGCGGCTGCGCGATTCGCAGCTCGGCGATGCGCGCGTGAACGACATCGCGAACTACATCGTCAAGGGCGTGCTTTGGCAGGCGTTCGAATCGGAAGTCCCGGCCGTCCTGCTCATCGACGAAGTCGACAAGGCCGACATCGAGTTCCCGAACGACTTGCTGCGCGAACTCGACCGCATGGAGTTTCACGTCTACGAGACGCGGGAGATCGTGCGGGCGAAGCATCGGCCGCTCGTCGTCATTACGTCGAACAACGAGAAGGAGCTGCCCGATGCGTTCCTGCGCCGCTGCTTCTTCCACTACATCCAATTCCCGGATCCGGCCACGATGCAGCGGATCGTCGACGTTCATTACCCGGGCATCCGCGAGGACTTGCTGCGCGCGGCGCTGGCGAGCTTCTTCGATCTGCGCGGCGTATCGGGCCTGAAGAAGAAGCCATCGACGTCCGAGCTGCTCGACTGGCTCAAGCTGCTGCTCGCCGAAGACCTCCCGCCCGAGGCGCTGCGCTCGCCCGACCAAAAGCAGACGGTGCCGCCGCTGGCCGGCGCGCTGCTCAAGAACGAGCAGGATCTCGCCTTGTTCGAGCGGCTCGTCTACATGAATCGTCACAACCGCTAGCGCTCGCCGCTTCTCGAAGGCATCGGCATGCTGATCGACTTCTTCTACACGCTGCGCGCGGCTCGATTGCCGGTATCGGTCAAGGAATATTTGACGCTCGTCGAGGCGCTGCGCGAAGCCGTGATCGCACCGTCGCTCGACGAGTTCTACTACCTCGCGCGGCTCACGCTGATCAAGGACGAGCGCTACTTCGACAAGTTCGATCAAGCGTTCGGCGCCTATTTCCGCGGGGTGCAGCAATCGACCGACGCGGCTTTCGAGCTTCCGCTCGATTGGCTCGAGAAGCGCCTGCGCCGCGAGATCACGCCCGAGGAGAAGGCGCAGATCGAAGCGATGGGCGGGCTCGACAAGCTGATGGAACGGCTCAAGGCGCTCTTCGACGAACAGAAGGCGCGCCACGAAGGCGGCAGCAAGTGGATCGGCACGGGCGGCACGTCGCCGTTCGGCAACGGCGGCTACCACCCCGAAGGCGTTCGGATCGGCGGGGAGTCGGCCGGCAATCGCACCGCCGTCAAGGTATGGGAGGCGCGCGGCTATCGCGATTACGACGATCAGGTTGAAATCGGCACGCGCAACATCAAGATCGCTTTGCGGCGGCTGCGGCGCTTCGCCCGCGAAGGCGCGATCGAAGAACTCGATCTGCCCGACACGATACGCAGCACGGCCGCGAACGCCGGCTGGCTCGACCTCAAGATGGTGCCCGAGCGGCACAACACAGTGAAGGTGCTGATGTTGCTCGACGTGGGCGGCTCGATGGACGATCACATCTTGCGCACGGAGGAGCTTTTCTCCGCAGCCAAGACCGAGTTCAAGCACCTCGAGTTCTACTACTTCCATAACTGCGTGTACGACCACGTGTGGAAGAACAACCGCCGCCGGCACGTCGAGCGCATGCCCACCTGGGACGTACTGCATAAGTTCACGCCCGACTACAAGCTCATCTTCGTCGGCGACGCGACGATGAGTCCATACGAAGTGCTGCAGGCGGGCGGCTCGGTCGAATACAACAATCCCGAGGCCGGTGCCGTCTGGCTGCGCCGCCTCGCCGATCACTTTCCTCGCCACGCATGGCTCAATCCCGAGCCGGAGGGCCTATGGGAGTATCGGCAGTCCGTATCGGTCATCCGTCAGTTGCTCGGCAATCGCATGTATCCGCTCACGCTCGCCGGGCTCGAAGCTGCGACGCGCCAACTCAGCAAATAGCCCGCCCTGTTTCGATCGATCCTTGCACGCCGCGGCAGGCTCGCTGCACCGACATGTTTCTGCGCGAACGCGACGGGGCCTAAAATAGTGACGTTTGCAGCCGGGCGCGCCGTTTAAGCGGTGCGACCCTCATCTGAACCCAAACCGGAGGCGCTTCGCGTCGCAACTCTGCCATGACCCATGCTCTCGACCAACTGAAGCAATATACGACCGTCGTCGTGGACACCGGCGACTTCCAGCAATTCGTGCAATACAAACCGCGCGATGCCACGACGAATCCGTCGCTGATCCTCAAGGCCGTCCAAAAGGACGCCTACAAGCCGCTGCTCGAAAAAACGGTGCGCGCGCATGCGAGCAAGCCCGCTGCGGCAATCATCGACCAGTTGCTGATCGCCTTCGGCTGCGAAATTCTCAAGATCATCCCGGGCCGCGTGTCGACCGAAGTCGACGCACGGCTCTCGTTCGACACCGGCCGTTCGATCGACAAAGCACATGAGCTCATCAAGCTGTACGAAGCGCAAGGCGTCAAACCCGAGCGCGTACTGATCAAGCTCGCATCGACGTGGGAAGGCGTGCGCGCGGCAGAGGCGCTACAAAAGGAAGGCGTCAACTGCAATATGACGCTGCTGTTCTCGCCCGTGCAAGCGGCGGCTTGCGCCGACGCGGGCGCGAAGCTGATCTCGCCGTTCGTCGGCCGCATCTACGACTGGTACAAGAAGCAGGCCGGCAGCGAGTGGGACGAGGCCACCATGGGCGGCGCGAACGATCCCGGCGTGCAGTCGGTGCGCCGCATCTATGCCTACTACAAGCATTTCGGCTATAACACCGAGGTGATGGGCGCGAGCTTCCGCACGACGAGCCAAATCGTCGAACTGGCCGGCTGCGACTTGCTGACGATCAGCCCCGATCTGTTGCAAAAGCTGCACGACAGCGATGAAAAGGTCGAGCGCAAGCTTTCGCCCGAAACGGTGACGAGCGAAGCGATCGAACGCATTGCCGTCGATGAGCCCTCGTTCCGCTTTCAACTCAACGACGATGCGATGGCGACCGAGAAGCTGGCCGAAGGCATTCGCGCATTCGCGGCCGACGCCATCAAGCTGGAGAAGCTGATCGACGCACTGCGTTGAGCGATGCCATAACCGCAGACCAAGGAGACGATGATGGTTGTTCAACCTTATCTGTACTTCTACGGGCGCTGCGACGAAGCGCTTGCATTCTACGAGCAGGCGCTCGGCGCTGAAGTCACGTTCAAGATTCGCAACAAGGAGGCCCCCGCCGAGTATGCGGCCGAGGGCGAAGCGGACGAGCGCATCATGCATGCGTCGTTCAAGGTGGGCCAGACCACGCTGATGGCGACCGACGGCATGCCCGGCGACACCGCGGCGCCCGGCTACTCCGGCTTCAGCATTTCAATCTCGCTCGACAGCACGGCGAAGGGCGAAAAGATCTTCAATGCGCTCGCGCAAGGCGGCGAGGTGCGCATGCCGTGGCAGCCCACGTTCTGGGCCAAAGGCTTCGGCATGGTCACCGACAAGTTCGGGGTGCCATGGATGGTCAACGTCGAGAATAAAGAACCCTGAATCAAGCGGCCCGATGCATCTGCGCGCGGGCCGCGGCATCGCCTTCGATGTGCCACTGCGATTCCGTGTCCGCAAGCAGCGCACGTAGCGCATCGGTCTGCTCGGCGAACCACTGAGCGACCCAGCGCGGCCCCGGCAAGCCGGTGTCCGGCGTGCCGCGCGACGCGCTTACCGCTTGCCCGCCCGCCCCGGCAAGCGGTATCTGCAAGCGCAGTCCCGCCCGCGATTCGGAACCGAATCGCAATGCGCGCGCCATCCGGATCAGCGATGCCCGCACCGCAGGGGTATCGTCGGCGGCATCTTGTCCCACCAACGGGTGCGCGGCCGCGCTCGTCGACATCATTTCGAGCGTGCTCAGCATGGAGCGATGCACGCGCTGGATCGCCTCCAGCCGTTTGAGCGGAATGTCGACCTCTTTCGCGACGGACGGCATCAACGAGCGCAGTTTGACGAGCCGGCTGTTCAACGCCGCGAAAGCCGCAACGTGAGTCTCTATGTCGAGCGGCTGGGCGCGTGCGATGCGAGCACGGATGCGCGCGCAATCGCGCAGATTGCGTGCAAGCAGATAGCGCCACGAGTAAGTCGCATGCAGCGGCAGCGCGAACGAGAACGCGAGTGCGACGACGATGCCGATCAAGACGTTCAGGGTGCGCCACAAGCCCGTATCGATCGTGCTGTCGCCGTGACCGGCCACGATGCAAATTGTGATGGCCGTGAGCAAGGCGATGTACCCGGCGCTGCTGATGGCGTAATAGCCGCACACGCCGGCCGCGATCGACATCAGCAAGTAGGTGAGCGGCATCGATCCGATCAGGTGCAGCTGCGCGATCAGCATCAGCCCGACCAATGCGCCAAGCATCGTCCCGAGCGCACGATCGGCTGCTTTCTTGCGGATGTTGCCGTGATGCTGCAAACCGCCGATGACGACGAGCACAGTCACGGAAGCCCAGATGCCGTTCGGCACGTTGATGCCGGTAGTCACGAGGATAGAGACGAGCATCGCGAGACCGACGCGCACGGCATGCAGCGCGCGCGCATGCCGGTATCGGTAGTACGGCGAAACGACAACGCGCAGGAACGACGGCATCAGGGATCGGAGAGAACGGAAGGATAGGGTCACGGCTTGCCTTAAAAAAAAGGGCGGCACGCGGCCGCCCTTGTTCGCTTTCGACGCTTACGCGTCTTACGCGCCAGGCATCAACCTTCCACCACGTCCAGATAATCTTCCGGACGCGTGCGGTCTTCGGCCCGGCTCATGCCGATCGCGCGCACGGCGACGCTGACGATCACCGCCACGACGATGTTCACGGCGAGCGACCACACGGCGGCATAACCGGGGATCGCGTGGCCCGCGAAATGGATCGTGTAGATCGAGCTCTTCAGCTGCAGCGAAGCGGCCATCCAGGTGCCGACACCGATGCCGACCGCCCAGCCGGCCAAGAGGCCTCGCGAATCGAGCTTGCGCGTGTACAGGCCCAGCACGATCGCCGGCAGCGTCTGAATGATCCAGATCCCGCCGAGCAGCTGCAGTTGAATCGCATAGGTGAGCGGCAGGCCGAGAATGAACGCGACGGCACCGACCTTGACGATCAGCGAAACGAGCTTGGCAACGTTCGTTTCCTGCGCGGGCGACATGTTGCGGTTGATGAACTCGCGGTGGATGTTGCGGGTGTATAGGTTCGATGCTGCGATCGACATGATCGCCGCGGGAACCAGCGCGCCGATGCCGATCGCAGCGAATGCGACGCCGACGAACCACGACGGGAAGAAGTGCAGGAACAGCGCCGGCACGGCGAAGTTCGGCCCGAACGCCTTGAAGTACGGCGCGAACTCAGGCATGTCCTTCACGCCCGAGGCAAGCGCCATGTAGCCGAGCAGCGCCAGCAGGCCAAGCACAAGCGAGTATGCCGGCAGCATCGCCATATTGCGGCGAATCGTGTTGCCCGAGGAGGACGACAGGATGGCCGTCACCGAGTGCGGGTACAGGAACAGCGCGAGCGCCGAGCCGACGGCGAGCGTCGCATACGCGCTATAGCCGTTCATGCTTGCGGCATCGGGCGCCTTGAGCAGCAGCTTCGCGGGCGGCACGGCGCTGAAGATATGCCCGAAACCGCCAAGCTGCGCCGGGATGACGATGATCGCCGCGATGATCGTGATGTAGATCAGCAAATCTTTGACGACGGCAATCATGGCCGGCGCGCGCAGGCCCGACGTGTAGGTGTACGCCGCGAGAATCGCAAACGCGATGATGAGCGGTATATCGCCCATGAAGCCCGACGTATCGAAGCCCAGGCCGCCGATCACCACTTCGATCCCCACGAGCTGCAGCGCGATATAGGGCATCGTCGCGAGGATACCCGTCACGGCCACGGCGAGCGCCAGCATGCGGCTACCGTAGCGCGCACCGACGAAATCGGCCGAGGTCACATAGCCGTGACGTTTCGCGACAGCCCACAGCTTCGGGAACACGACGAACGCGAACGGATAGATGAGGATCGTGTACGGCAGCGCGAAAAAGCCCATCGAGCCGGCGCCGAAGACGAGCGCGGGCACGGCCACGAAGGTGTAGGCCGTATAAAGGTCGCCGCCGAGCAGGAACCACGTGACGACCGTGCCGAAGCGGCGGCCGCCGAGGCCCCACTCTTCGAGGTGAGCGAGATCGCCGCGGCGCCAATGCGCTGCGACGAAGCCGAGGATCGTTACCCCGATGAAGAATAGGACGAAAACGAATGTTGCTGTGGCGTTCATCGCGCACCCCCGGCAGAGGCGCCCGGCGTCGAACGCGATTTTGTCTTGAAGTAGACGATGGCCGTAATGACCGCGCTGATCAGTACCCAGAGCAACTGGTACCAGTAGAAGAACGGGAAACCCCACAGTTGCGGGTCGATCTTGTTGTACGACGGCACCCAGATCATGGCGATCCAGGGTATGACCAGTAGCCAGAGCCAGCGTTTGGCGGCTCTATTGGCGTCGGCGTTGTGAGCCATGACGTCTCCTCTTTTACCTTTTACTCTTCTTTGCCCCGAGGGAAGCCTCGTGCGAGGCGACCCGTATCTTGGCCGGCGCGCAAGCATCATGCGGAGCGGCCGGCATCCTTCAGCTTGTTAAGCCTCGCAAGAGTATAAGAGCGCTGCGCAAGCGGTCAAGCGGGACAGACCCGGGGCCAGAACCCTTCGCGAGCCCGCCCCCGCCGCGGGCGGCGGACAAAATGCATCGATGCGCTCAGATTGCGAACGCATCGGACAGCGCCGACGAAGGTCGCCGGGTGCGCGCCGCGTCCGCTTCGCGCAGTGCCTTGACCCAGCGCCGGGCGGGCAAGTCGAGCCGGTCCTCGACGACCTTGGCGCGGCGCGAGAGCGCCGAGTACGGCACATCCAGCGCCGGCCCCGAGAACGCCAACGCGATGCGATTGCCGTCATGCACTTCGGGCAGCGCAATCACCCGGCCATCGAAGGCCGCGTTCAACTGCTTCATATTTCGCACGAAGCTCGGATGATCGCCAAAGAGATTGATCGTCGCCATGCCCGCACCGCTTAAGCACGCGCGCGCGGCGCGATAGAACGCCAGACTGTCGAGCACGGGCCCGCGCGCCGTCGCGTCGTAGAGATCGATCTGCAGCGCGCCGATCGTGCCGTGGTTCGCGCGGTCGTTCACGAAATCCCAGGCATCGGCTTCGTGGACGGTGAGGCGCGCGTCGTCGGCGGGCAGCGCGAACATCGTGCGCGCCGCGACGACGACGGCCGGGTTGAGCTCGACCGCGTCCACCGTTGCACGCCGCAAAAAGCGGTGGGCGAACTTCGTCAGCGCCGCGGCGCCAAGCCCGAGCTGAACGATGCGCTTCGGCGTTTCGAGAAACAGCAGCCATGCCATCATTTGCTGCGCGTACTCGAGTTCGAGCCGATCGGGTTTGCCGATGCGCATCGCGCCCTGTACCCACTCGGTGCCGAAATGCAGATAGCGCACGCCGCGCTCTTCCGAAAATGTCACGGGCGCAAAGCGCGGCTTGCGCGGCAATTCGATGCGGGGGGCGGCGCGGCCGTCCGCGTCGTCGAATGCGTCGGCGCGCGAGGCGCGTTTGGAAGAGGCGGCCTGCGCACGGCGGGTGCGATCGGCGCGCTCGCCACGCGCGAAAGCGCGCGCTTCGGCAGAAGCGCGCTTGATGAGGTCAGTCATGGAAAGGTGTTGCGCGTATAGGCGCTAGGTTGAATCGGACGAGAGGATAGCACCGCCGACCATGCGCGCCCGAAAAGGCGAGCGTCGACCGGCTTTCGATGCCGTCACGCTCGCTCGCCGCGGCCCGTGCCAGGCACGCTAGGCACGCTAGGCACGACGGTCACCGCGGTATGCCGCTAGCGTCCACGCTCGGAAGCTAGGCGGCGCGCGACGAGCTGCGGCAACCTCAACAGGAACTCCAATAGAAGCCGCAAGTGCATCCAGCTCAGCAATAGGTTGTCGCGGCAGTAGCGGAAATGCGAAACGCCGCCCTCTTCGCGCTTGAAGTAGCGCACCGGCGCATCGACGTTGATCGGCTCGACGCCGCACCAGCACAAGCGTACGGCCGCCTCCGGATCGAAATCGAAGCGTCGCATCCATGGCTGCTTGGACATCAGCATGCGCAGCGGCGCGATCGGATAAACGCGGAAGCCGTACAACGAATCGCCCACTCCGGCCCAGAGCGTCTCCACGTGGGTCCAAAAATTCGACAGTTGCCGGCCGAGGACGCGAATGCGCGGCGCGCTCGCGTCGAACTTCGGCCGCCCGAGCACCATGCCCTTGGGCCGAGACATCGATGCAGCCATGAACGCGCCGATCAGCTCGGCGGGATGCTGCCCGTCGGAATCCATCGTCAGAACGTGCGTGAAACCTTGCTTGGCCGCTTCGTCCACCCCCGCGAGCACCGCCGCGCCCTTGCCTGCGTTGCGCGGCAAGACGATGACGCGCAGGCCTGGATCGTCCTGCGCCATGGCCTCGAGGCGCGCGGTGCTGCCGTCGGTGCTGCCGTCCACGACGATCCATACGGGCGTCCATTGCGCGCGTGCGCGGCGCACGGTGTCATCGACCTTCAGTCCCGGGTTGAAGCTCGGGATGAGAACGAGATGAGTGGTCGAGGCGAAGGACATCGGCATAGCGGTGCGGCATTGGCTTAGGTTTCGATAATGGCTATCGCGCTTGTGAATCGATGGAAAGGCGATATCGCTCATGCGAGCACCTCCATGCCGTGCCCCGCGCTGGCCTCCACTTCGAGCAGCAGATCGGCGCGGCAGATATCGGCGTGCAAGTACAGCACACGCAACGGCGAGCCGCACTGCGCACGCAACGCTTGGTCGATGGCGGCAAGCATTTCGGCATTATGTGGATCGCGCATGTAAACCGTGTAGGTCAAATCCGGCAACGCGAAATGGCCGTGATGCTTACGCGCCGCTTCCCTGAGCACGGCATCGATATTGACGAGCGTCTCGCTCAATTGCGCCATGACATCGCCGCCATGGACGGTTTCATGCCCCACGATACTCGCCGTACCCGAAACGAACAGCATCGGCGCGGCATCCGGCTGACGCACGTCGTGCCATACGGCCGCGCGCGCGAACGTCGGCGCGCTCGGACCGTACTTGGCCGGATAGCGATAGGCGCTGACCTGGCGCGGGTTTTCGATCGCATCGGCCGCCGACCGTGTCGCCAAGAATGAGACGACGAGCGGCATCGCCGGGGCCGCGTCGCCCGCGATCCGGACCGGTGCGCCGAGCGCACTCGCGGCCGGAACGCTCTCGACGACGGGGCGGCCACAGGCCTCGAAAGCCCGCTGGCGCCCGCGGTTGAACTGACGATAGCGCTCGCTGCCGAATTGCTCGGCGTTGATGGCCGGCACCACGTTCCAGATCCGCAGCGGATGCCGTAGGTCGAGCCTATCGAGCACACGAAACATCGCTTCGTACGCCACATACGTGGCGCGCTCCAGCGGGGTCGTGCCGGGTGCCTGCTCGATGCCGACCTGCGCTTCGAGCACTAAGGCGCTGCCGAAGACGACGCCGGCCGATTCGCTGAACCGATAACGAAGCGGCCCCTCGCCGCCGCTCACGAGATCGGCCGCAGTGCACTGCCAGATTTCGAAGCAGGCGTCGTCGGCCGGGGCATCGGCGCGTTCGGACGCCGATGCAGAAACGAGCCTCGCCATGCGCCCGAGCGCGAGCGGCAAATCCGGCGCCGCATCGGCGAAATGCGGCCAACATGCGGCATCGCCGAAACAGGCGGCGCCTAGCGCGCCCGGAAAGGCTCGGTCGAACGCTGCGCGTCGAGCGGGTGCGGGCATGCCTTGCAGCAGCGCCGCCAACCGCGCGTATTCGAGACGAGTCAATTTGAGGAAAGCCACGGACATTAAAGCCTCACCCTGCCGCCATCCCCGCCTCGTCGGCCTGCCGCAGCATGCGGCGGCGAGCATGCCACGCACGCAGCGAATTGCGCGCATCGAACACGGCCGACAGGTAGTAAATGATTTTGAACGCACGCAGCGACGGCCAGATCGGCGTGTTACCGAAGATGTCGCCGGCAACTAGCGACAACACCGCTTCCCTCGCACGGAACATGTTGCGCGGCTTCATGAACAGATTCCTCATCGTCGGCGAACTCATCCGATAGATGAACCAGGAGAATTGCCTGGGCCCATGGCGCACGTCGCGATCGAATTTAGCTAGCGCGGCCGCGGCGCTAGACGGATCGCGCAAACACACATCGATGGCTTGTGCACCGACGAACCCACTTTGCATCGCGAGCATCACGCCGGACGAGAACACCGGATCGATGAAAGCGAACGCATCGCCGAGCAGCACGAAGTTGCGCCCGTGCGTGATGTCGCCCGAGTACGAATAGTTGCCGGTCGCCTCGACGCCCGTCGTCAGTTGCGCATCGGCAAGCCGCTCGGCAAGCGGAGGACACATTGCGATCGTCTCGAGGAAGAACGCCTCGATCGACGTGCCGCGTCTGCGCTGCTTGAGGTAGTGCGGCCAGACGACGGCGCCGACGCTCGTCGCGCCGTCGGCCAGCGGAATGAACCAGAACCAGCCGTGCTCGAACCAGTAAATGCTGATGTTTCCTTCGTCCGGACCGGCATGACGCCGTGCGCCGCGGAAGTGACCGTACAACGCGCTGCTGTTGTGCTTCTCGTTGCGCCGCTTCGT
Organism: uncultured Burkholderiaceae bacterium; assembly: GCA_966212065.1. Classification (GTDB taxonomy): domain Bacteria; phylum Pseudomonadota; class Gammaproteobacteria; order Burkholderiales; family Burkholderiaceae; genus Trinickia. The sequence continues at coordinate 92,472 of CBIHOQ010000012.1, read as the reverse complement.
GCGCAGCCGATTGGCGAGCAACGTATCGCGGCCGGAGGCGTCGACGAGAAATCGCGCGCGGCACCGGTGCGGCCGCCCATCGTCGTGCGCCGCACTCACGACGACGCCCTCGTCGCCATCGAGGAATTCGATATCGCGAACCTGACATCCTTGTACGACATCGGCGCCATGCGCCACCGCATTGCGCAGCAAAATGTCATCGAGTTCCGAGCGCCGCACCTGATAGGCGTAGGGCATCGACTTGTCCCACGCATCGGCGAAGCGGAATCGTTCCATCCGGTGGCCATGCTGCGGCGAAATGAATTCGGCTGCGGGCTTAACCATGCCGATCGCCCGCACAGCATCCCCTACCCCTAGTTGCTCGAACAACCGCAAGTTCGCCGGCAACAGCGATTCGCCGATATGAAAGCGCGGGTGGCGCGCCTTCTCGATCAGGTGCACGCGGTACCCGTTATCGGCCAGCAAGGTGGCCACCGTCGAGCCGGCTGGACCGCCGCCGATCACGACGACATCCCAACTGGGCAGATCGGCGTCGGGGAATTCATTCGTCACAGCTTTCTCCTCGCAGCAGGTTGAGCGAGCCCGCGCAGCGTCGCTTGCATTACGCCGCAACCGCTGGCCGCGGGTTAGCGAACGCGATGCTCGGCCACGTATCCGGCCAATGCACCGAGCGTCGAGAAGATCCGTTTGTTGTCCGGATTGTCCGACCGCAACTCGAATCCATACTTCTTAGAAATCAGGAGCGCGATTTCGAGAATGTCGATCGAATCGAGGCCAAACCCCTCGCCGTAAAGGACCGTATCGCCAGACACATCGGCAATCCGGACATCCTCGAGGTTCAATTCGCGGATCATCAGTTCGGCGAGTTCTCTTTCCAATTCATTCATCATACTTACAACCGACTGACTGTTGATAATGGCGGCCTGGAACGGACAAGCGCGCGACGCAATGGGCCGTAGCCTCGCAATGCGTCGGGCTCGCAAAGTCAGCCCTGGCAAAAAGGGGCCCGTTCGAGTTCGAGCGATTCTAGAGGAAGCCTTTCATGGCGCCTATACCGGAAAGGTTACTGAATGAAGCATCGCAACGGCCCGCCGGCCCTCGGAGGGCGACCGGATTAGAGGCGCCGCGCTTGACCGCGCTTGACTATGCGGGCGCCGCCGCCGCGCGTCGCGGGCGCGACCCGCGGGCTGGACTGTATAAAAAGGTTACAAAACGGCTCACCCGCGCGACGCGAACTCCGTATGATCCATCGAACTCAGCAATAGAGACTCCCGCCGGGCGTTGCCGACGGTCATAATTCGAATGGTATTGATGTCTATTTCTTTCGCTCGGTTCGCTCGGGTCGGGTGTCATGAAGCATAGTACGACGCGGGGAGGGGTCGAGTGAATCGTTTCGGCTCGATGGCACGCAAGGCCGCCGGCGCGGCGTTCGTGCTCGCCTATGAAATCGGGGCCCACCATGCCGTGGCCACGCCGGGCTGGGTCGGCCTGGGGCTTGCGCTTGTCCTCACGCCCGCGGCAATCGTGGCGTTCGGCCTCGCGCTGCGCTCGCCGTACCGTGCCGTGCTTCTGCCTGTGCTCGCTGCGGTTGCCGCTCTGCTCTGGGTGTTGCACGGCCCGCTCGCGCGCCACTACGAATGGGGGTTGTTCCTCGAACACGCACTGTTCAACGGCGCGCTCGGCTACCTGTTCGGCCGTACCCTCGCACCCGGCCGGGAGCCGCTGTGCAGCCAGTTCGCCGCCATGGTGCGCGGCAGGCCTTTAGCGCCGGAGATCGCCGCTTACACGCGGCGCATCACTGCCGCTTGGACGATTTTCTTCGCGGTCGTCGTCGCCGTCTCGACCCTGCTGTTCGCCACGGCTTCCCTCCAAACATGGTCGACGTTCGCCAACTATCTGACGCTGCCGCTTGTTGCGCTAATGTTCGTCGTCGAGCACGCCTGTCGGCGGTTCGCGCTGCCCGGTATCGAAAGCTCGGGCATGCTCGATAGCATCCGCGCCTACCGGCGTTCGACCGGCGCGCGAGCCGTCCAGCTTCGATAATCGTCGAATCGACCCAATCGGCACGGCTCGCTCGCACGCATTCGCTTTCGCCAACTTGTTCGCCCACGCTATACGCTATGCCGAGTTTTCCGCTGGTCTCTCATCCTTCGCCCGATCAAACGATCGCCTGGCGCGACGGCGCGCCGGTGACGGTGCGCGAGTTTCTCGCGGATGTGAGCGCCCTCGCGGCCACCCTGCCCGCGCGGCGGCATGTCTTCAACGTCTGCAAGGATCGATACCGTTTCACGGTCGGGCTCTGCGCGGCATTGGTCGCCGGCAAAGTGAGCCTCTTGCCGTCCAGCTATACGCCGCAGACAGTGCGCCAACTGCAGATGTTCGCGCCCGATGCCTTCTGCCTGCACGATACCGACGACTGTACGATCGACCTGCCCCGCTTGCGTTACATCGACCCGCCCCGGTGCGCCACCACGTCAGACGATGATGCCGCCGTACCGCAGATCGAGGGCGAACGCGTGATGGCCTACGTCTTTACCTCGGGCTCGACGGGCATGCCGGTGCCCCATCGAAAGACCTGGGGATTCCTCGTCAAGAATGTGCAGGCGGCCGCGGCGCGACTCGGCTTGCTCGATGCCGCGGACAGTGCGCTCGTCGGCACCGTGCCGCCCCAGCACATGTACGGTTTCGAATCGACCGTGCTGCTCGCATTGATCGGCGGGCTGGCGTTCAGCAACAGGCAACCGTTCTACCCCGCGGACATCCGCGGCGAGCTCGAAGCCGTGCCGGCGCCGCGCGTCCTCGTCACTTCGCCGATTCACTTGCGAGCGCTGCTCGCGTCCGAGGCGGCGTTACCGGCCGCGGCACTGATTCTGTCCGCGACGGCGCCGCTCTCCGAGAAGCTCGCGGTCCAGGCCGAAGCGCGCCTGCAGGCACCGCTGATCGAGATTTACGGCAGCACCGAGACAGGCCAGATCGCCACGCGCCGCACGGCGCATGGGACCGCTTGGGAACTCTTTCCCGAAGTGACGCTCGCGGCCGGCGCGCCCGCGGCCGGCGAAGACGACGACGGCCCGCAAGTGTGGGCAGCCGGCGGCCACGTGGAAACTCCGATCCAGATGGGCGACGCGCTGGAGCTCATCGACGACACGCATTTCCTCTTGCACGGACGCAAAGCCGATCTCGTCAACATTGCCGGCAAGCGCACGTCGCTCGCGCATCTGAACCATCAGTTGACCGCGATTGCGGGCGTCGACGACGGCGCGTTCTTCATGCCCGACGACGCCGAGGCGGCGCTGCCGGGACACGATGCAAACGGTAGACCGCCTGTCAAACGGCTCGTCGCACTCGTCGTCGCGCCCAAGCTTTCTCCCGCAGCGCTGCACCGGAGCCTGCGCGAGCGCATCGATCCCGCATTCATGCCGCGCCCGCTCCTGTTCGTCGATGCGTTGCCGCGCAACGGTACGGGCAAACTACCTCGCGACACGCTTGCCCGCCTCGTTGCGGCCTTGACGAACGGGCCGGCCGCTTCGCCCTCCGATGACGCGCGCCCCAGCGCCGGCGACGCCCACACGCCTCGCCCACGCGAGGACGGCGAGCAGCATGGACCGATCGCGCTCGAGATTCCCGCCGACCACCCGGCTCTGCCCGGCCACTTTCCGGGCCGGGCGATCATTCCCGGCGTCGTACTGCTCGACTACGCGATAGCGCAGATCGGCTCGATTCTCGAGCGGCCGCTCGGCATCTGCCACATCGCATCGACGAAGTTCACTTCGCCGGCCATGCCCGGCGAGTCGCTCGCGCTTTCCTTCCGCTGCGACGAGCGCGGCGCGATCCGCTTTACCATCAGCGCGGGCGGGCGCACGGCGGCCGTCGGCGTGCTGACGGAGCGGCCCACGTCATGAGCACCCGTATGCACTCCGACCGGGCCATCTGGGCGCAGCGCGAAGAGCGCGGCAACTTCGCGCTGCTGAGGATCATGACGTGGACCTCGCTGCGCCTCGGCAGGCCGCTCGGCCGTGTCTTGCTGCGCGGCATCGTCCTCTATTTCCTGCTGCTCGCGCCGGCGGCGCGGCGAGCCTCGCGCGCCTATCTCGCACGCGTGCTCGGCAGACCGGCACGGTGGCATGAGGTCTATCGACATCTGTTCGTCTTCGGCTCGACAATCCACGATCGCGTCTACTTGCTCAGCGAACGCTTCGATCTGTTCGATATCCGCGTACAAGGCGCCGAGCTCGTCGATGCGGCGCTGGCGGCAGGGCGCGGCGCCTTTCTCGTCGGCGCGCATTTCGGCAGCTTCGAGGTGCTGCGCGCCATCGGACGGACGCGGCCAAACTTGCGCGTCGCGATCATGATGTACGAAGCCGACGCAAGCAACGTCAACGCGGTCCTCGCCACGGTCAATCCCGCCGTCAAACAGGACGTCATCAGTCTTGGCCGCCCCGAGGCCATGCTCGAGGCGCGCGACTATCTCGACAGCGGCGCAATGATCGGCATGCTGGTCGACCGCACGCTGCGACAGGAAGGCGACGATACGCTGCTGCCGGTCGACATGCTCGGCGCTCGCGTAGGGTTTCCGCTCGGTCCCATGCGAATGGCCGCAATTCTCGGGCGTCCCGTTATTTTTCTCACGGGCGTCTATCGCGGCGGCAACCGCTACGACATCCATTTCGAAGCACTCGCCGATTTTTCCGATACCGCACGCGGCGATCGCGCGACGCAAATCGAAGCCGCGGTGCAACGCTATGTCCGCTTGCTCGAGAAGCATTGCCGCAGCGCACCGTATAACTGGTTCAACTTCTTCGATTTCTGGCGCGACAACGCGCAAACGACTCATCACGCGGGTTTGCAGCCGGCACAGGGCGCTTCGTCCTCGGCAAGGACGTTCGACGCATGACGCCATCGTTGCCATTTATCGTGCTGCGCGCGCCGCGGTGGCGTAAACGGCTGACTGCGCTACTGCTGACCGGCCTTTGCTTCGGGATGCTGCTGTCAGGCACAGCCGCAGCCGCAGCCGTAACCGCCGCCGCCGCCGAATCGAGTTGGACCCTCGACCGGCTCATGTCTACGCTCGCGCAAAAGAAATCCGGACAGGCGAGCTTCGTGGAAACGAAATACCTCTCGATCGCGGCGAAACCGATCGAATCGAGGGGCGAACTCGCCTTCGCCGCACCCGATCACCTGGAGAAGCGCACCGACAGCCCGAAGCCCGAACGGCTCGTGGTCGACGGCGACATGCTGACGGTGGAGCGCAACGCGCGCAAGTACACGGTCGCGCTCACGCACTATCCGGAGCTCGAAGCATTTATCGAAAGCATTCGCGCGACACTCGCCGGCGATCGCCCGGCACTCGAACGAATCTATAAGGCGTCGGTCGGCGGGCATGGCGACGATTGGACGTTGACGCTCACGCCGCTCGACTCGCGCATGCTCAAGGCTGTCCGCACGATCAAGCTCGACGGAACACGCGACGTGCTGCGCACCGTCGTCATCGAGCAGGCCGATGGCGACCATTCCGTGATGCAGCTTCACGATGTTGCCGGACAGTGATGCGCGACGACATGCCGAATCGATCCGCCACCTCGCTTCGCTCGCTGCTGGGACGACGCGCGGTTCAGGTCTGGCTGCTGTTTCTAGTCGGCTGCGCAATCGTCGTTCAGCACGCGCATTTCACCGCCGATCTATCGGCGTTTCTGCCGCGCGCGCCAACCGCACAGCAGCGCCTGCTCGTCGATCAATTGCGCGAAGGCATCGTCTCGCGCCTTATCCTCGTGGGTATCGAAGGCGGCGACGCGGCAACACGTGCCGATATCTCACGCGGCATGGCCGCGGCGCTGCGCCGCGATCCGCGCTTCATCTCCGTGCACAACGGCGAGCCCGTCACGCAAGCGCGCGACGAGCGGTTCGTCTTCGACCACCGGTACTTGCTGAGTCCCGCCGTGACGCCGCAGCGGTTTTCCGCGGACGGACTCCATCGTGCACTCGGCGACAGCCTGGACTTGCTGAGTTCATCGGCGGGACTCATGACGAAGGCACTGCTGCCGCGCGATCCGACCGGTGAAGTCACGGCGATCGTCGGCCAATTCGATGGCGAATCGCAACCGGTATCGAAAGACGGCGTCTGGGCTTCGCGCGACGGCACGCGCGCAGTGCTCGTTGCTCAAACAGCGGGTGCGGGCTCCGATACGGACGCGCAGGAAAAAGCAATCGCCGCGGTACGCGCCGCATTCAACGCCGCCTCGAGCGGCAAGCCGCACGCCACCTCGTACCGGCTTCTGCTCACCGGTCCCGGCGTGTTTTCGGTAGAGACGCGCGACACCATCAAGCACGATGTCGAGCGATTGTCCGCAATCAGTCTCGCGCTCGTCGTCGGCTTGCTGCTGCTCGTCTATCGCTCGGCGCGCACGCTTGCGCTCGGCCTCGTTCCCGTCCTCTCGGGCGTTGCCGCGGGCCTCGCGGCCGTGAGCCTCATTTTCGGCACCGTGCACGGACTGACGCTCGGATTCGGCACCACGCTCATCGGAGAAGCCGTCGACTATTCGATCTATTTGTTCGTTCAATCAGCGCGCCCCGGAACGTCCACGCAGACGAACGATTCGGTCCGTGCCTGGATCGCCGCCTATTGGCCGACGATCCGGCTCGGCATGCTGACATCGGTCTGCGGTTTCGCGTCGATGCTGTTTTCCGGCTTTCCGGGCCTCGTGCAACTCGGCGTGTACTCGATTGCGGGACTCGTCGCGGCAGCGGCGGTCACGCGACATGTGCTGCCCCATCTGCACCCTCGCCTCATCGCCGTGCGCGACCTTTCGCGAGTCGGCGCAATCCTTTCATACGCCGCGCACATTGCGCCGCGCTTGCGCTGGCCGCTCGTCGCGCTGATGTTCGGCGCCGTCGCGGCGCTGGTGTTGCATCGCGACCGGCTTTGGAGCCACGAGTTATCCGCACTGAGCCCGGTGTCGGCCGCGAGCCAAGCACTCGATGCGCAATTGCGCGCCGACGTCGGCGCGCCCGACGTGCGCTACCTTATCGTCGTGTCGGATACGAGCGAGCAAGCGGTACTCGAAGGCGCGGAAAAAATCGCTGCCCGGCTGCAACCGCTCGTCGATTCGGGGGTGCTCGCCGGTGTCGAGAGTCCCTCGCGCTACCTGCCGAGCGACGCCACACAGCGCGCACGCCTCGCGAGCCTGCCGCCGGCGGACGTACTCGAAGCTCGGATGCGCTCGGCCCTTGCAAATCAGGCGATCGATGTTAAACCGAGCGTCTTTGCGCCGTTCATTGCCGATGTCGAGCAGACGCGCAGCGCACCGCTGCTCACCCACGCCGACCTGCGAGGAACGTCGATGGGACTGGCTGTCGATGCGCTGCTGACCCAGCGCGCGGGCCGCTGGCAAGCCATGCTGTCACTGCGCGCGCCAAACGCGGCGAATGCCCCGCGTGCGGAGCAAGCAGCACACGCAAACGAATCGAGCCTCGACGCCGGCCGTATCGAAGCGGCCGTCGCCGATGCCGGCGTACGCGGTGCGCTCTTCGTCGATCTGAAACACGAGGCCGATGCGCTCTATATCAATTACGTGCGCGAAGACATCCGGTTGTCGCTCGTGGGGCTCGCCGTCATCGTCGCGCTGCTGTTCGCTGCGTTACGCGACGCTGGACGGGTCATCGGCACGCTCGCCCCGCTGCTGGCGGCCGTACTCGTCGTGACAGCGAGCTTCGCTTTGGCGCACGAGCCGCTGACGATTCTGCATCTGGTCGGACTCCTGCTGATCGTCGCGATCGGCTCGAACTACGCGCTGTTTTTCAACCGGCCCAAAGCCGTGTCGAATGTAGATTCGGTTGGGCCATCGCAAGACATCGACCCGCAAACGCTCGCATCGCTGCTGATCGCGAATCTTGCCACCGTCGCGGGCTTTGGCTTGCTTGCCCTGTCGCACGTGCCGATGCTCGAATCGTTCGGGCTGACAGTCGGCCCAGGCGCCATGCTCGCGCTGCTGTTTTCCGCGATCCTCGCGCCACGAGCACGGCAGACGCTCACGTCGGCAGCGACCGCAGCCACTCAATGCACAAGGAATACCCCATGAGTCACACGCCGCTGCTGCCTGCCTCGCAGCTCCACGACTCGCTCGCCGGCGCCCCCCGCCGCTGGCGGCCTGCACCGGTCGTCTCAGGCACGGTCGCCTTGCACGCCGGTGCCGCGGCGTTGACGGTCGTGCAACCGTCTTGCTGGCCCTATGCCGTCGGCGCCGTGGCCGCATCGCATGCGGTGTTGGCGGCGGCGGGGCTCTGGCCGCGCAGTGCGTTGCTCGGTCCCAACTGGACCCGATTGCCTGCCCAGGCCGGCGCGCAGATCGCGATCACAATCGACGACGGCCCCGATCCCGAAGTCACGCCCCGTGTGCTGGATATGCTCGATCGTTACCATGCCCGCGCAACATTCTTTTGCATCGGTGAAGTCGCCAGGCGTCATCCTCATTTGGTCGAAGCGATCGTGACACGGGGCCACGCGGTAGAAAACCACAGCCAGCATCATCGCCATCACTTTTCGCTGTTCGGGCCGCGTGCGCTGCGGCGCGAGATCGAAGCCGGACAACGCACGCTGACCGAATTGTCCGGCATGGCGCCGCTCTTCTTTCGCGCTCCGGCCGGGTTGCGCAATCCGTTTCTCGAGCCCGTGCTGTGTAGGCTCGGCCTGCAGCTCGCCAGCTGGACGCGGCGCGGGTTCGACACACGTACGCACGATGCGGCACTCGTCGCCAAGCGCCTGCTGCACACGCTCGCGGCGCGCGACATCCTGCTGCTGCACGACGGTCACGCCGCGCGCGACGAGCGGGGGCAACCCGTCGTCATCGATGCGCTCGAAATCGTCTTGCAGGCCGCCCACGAGGCGGGTCTTCGCTGCACGACGCTGCGCGCGGCGCTCACGAGTACGAGTACGAGCACGGGTACGGGTGCGCTTGCGACGGCCGCCGAAACGGCGTCGGGAGCGACCGCCCCGAATCCCTTGAACCTCATTGATCGCTGAATCGACTGCCGTGAACCCACTGCAACTCACTCACTTCACCGCGACGAGCTGTATCGGACGAGGACTCGCTCCAACGCTGCAAGCGTTGCGCGAGCGGCGCGGCGGGCTTGCACCCTGCCATTTCGAGCGCGCCGAACTTCAAACATGGATAGGCGCGGTCGCCGGTGTCGATGACGAGCCCGTGCGGGCCGATCTTCGCGAATTCGATTGCCGCAATCATCGGCTGGCGCAGCTAGGCTTTAGGCAAGACGGCTTCGCGGATGCCGTCGCAGCGGCCGCAGCGCGCTACGGCGCGGCGCGCATCGGCGTATTTCTCGGCACCAGCACGTCCGGCATCCTGGAGACCGAGTTGGCCTATCGGCAACGCGCCCCAGAAAGCGGCGCGTTGCCGGCGGACTTCCACTATGCGCACACGCACAACTGCTACTCGCTCGCCGCATTCGTGCGTGCTTACTTCGCGCTGGAAGGGCCGGCCGCGTCGATTTCGTCCGCATGCTCGTCGGGGGCCAAGGTGTTCGGCTCGGCGCGCCGCATGATCGAGGCGGGACTCATCGATGCCGCCGTCGTCGGCGGAGTCGATTCGCTCTGCCTGACGACCTTGTACGGGTTCAATGCGCTCGAGTTGCTTTCACGCGAGCCGTGCCGGCCGTTCGACGTGGAGCGCCGCGGAATTTCGATCGGCGAGGCGGCCGCATTCGCGCTACTCGAGCGTCCGCAGCACGCCGACGCCGACGCGATCGTGCTGCTCGGCATTGGCGAGTCGAGCGATGCGCACCATATGTCGAGCCCGCATCCGGAAGGACTCGGCGCGCGATTAGCCGTCGAAGGCGCGCTATCGGCAGCCGGCCTCGCCCCGGGCGACATTGACTACATCAACCTGCACGGCACGGCGACCCCGGGCAACGATGCGTCGGAAAGCCTCGCGATCAATGCGCTCTTCGATGGAACGCCTTGCAGCTCGACCAAGGGCGCGACAGGCCATACGCTGGGCGCGGCCGGGGCCCTCGAAGCGGTGATCTCGGCGCTGGCGCTGCGTCATCAGTTCATGCCGGCCGGCATCGGAACGCGCCAGCCAGACCCGGCCTTGAACCTACACTACGTCCTGGAAAGCCGCGACGCCCCGCTGCGAGCGGTTTTGAGCAATTCGTTCGGCTTCGGCGGCACCAATTGCAGCCTGATTTTAGGCCGCGCCGATCTCGCCCACGAAAGGAGCGCCGGACGATGACCACGTTGAGTGCCTATGTCGACGGTATCGGCGTGATCGGCCCGGGTCTTGCCAACTGGCCGCACACTGTCGATGTCCTGACGGGCGCGGCCCCCTATGTGCATGCGCCTGCTGTCCTTCCGCCGCCCGCCGCACTGCCGGCCGCCGAGCGCCGCCGCACGAGCAGGCCAGTCAAGCTCGCACTGGCCGTTGGCGCCGAGGCCGTGCAAGCCGCCGATCGGGATGCCGCGAAGCTCTGCGCCGTGTTCGCCGCATCGGGCGGCGATGGGGAGAATTGCCATGCGATCTGCGACATGCTTGCCGGTGAGGATCGGTACATCTCCCCTACCCGCTTTCACAACTCGGTGCACAACGCGCCGGCCGGGTATTGGAGCATCGCCGCGAGCGCAATGGCGGCGTCGAATGTGCTCTGCGCGCACGACGGCAGCTTCGCCGCCGGCCTGCTCGAAAGCCTGTGCCAAGTCGTGGTCGATGTGCACGACTCGATGCTCATTGCATTGGATACCGAGTACCCGCATCCGCTGAGCGGCGCGCGCCCTGTGCACGATGCATTCGGTGTTGCCCTCGTGCTCGCGCCGAGCGCAAGCTTGCGTTCGCTAGCCCGCATCGAGGTACAACTGACCGACGCGCCCGCGACGACGACTCCATTCCCGGCGCTGGAGGCGCTGCGCCTCGGCAACCCGGCGGCACGTGCGCTGCCGTTGCTCGAAACGCTGGCGGCGCGACGTGCCGGGACCGTCGTGCTCGACTATCTCGACGGTCTGCGTCTGCGCATCGATGTCACGGATGTCACGCCCACGGACGCTCGCCCGGCACCCGGACAGCCATGAACTCGAACCATCGGCTCACCCCGCCGCTCGATCATGCATGGATCGCCGCGCATATTCCGCACGGCGGTGCAATGTGTCTGCTCGACCAAGTGGTGCAATGGGACGACGAAACCATCGAGTGTGTCGCGACCAGTCATCGCGATCGGCACAACCCGCTGCGCATGAACGATCGCCTCGATGCCGTCTGCGGTATTGAGTACGCGGCCCAAGCGATGGCCGTGCACGGCGCCGTCCTGGCCGCGGCGTCCGGGCGGCCACGCGCGGGATTCCTCGCGAGCTTGCGCAACGTAGAAACGCATCTCGCGCGGCTTGATACGCTCGACACGCCGCTAGTCGTGACGGCCGAGCGCATCAGTGGCGACGTCAACACCGTCCTGTATCGTTTCGCCGTGCGCTGCCTTACGCAAACGCTGCTCGAGGGACGTGCCACGGTGATTCTCGACGCTCAAGCTCACGCGTCAACCGCCCAATCTCACGATGCATAAAAGGAGAAAACCAATGAAAAAAGCTCGCCGCTTGCTGCTCGCCGCATTGATTTCTGCGGTCCTAAGTCCCGCGGTTCATGCGGACGTCAAGGAAACAGCACACGAAGCGAAGGAGAACGTCAAAGCCGCCGGCAAGAAGATGGGCGAGGACGCGCGCGAAGCGGCGCACGGGGTCGGGAGGACGGCGAAGGCCGCCGGCCATGCGGTCGCGAGCGGCGCGCGCAGCGGATACTACGCTACGAAACATGCGATTCGCAGAGCCGTGGGCAAAGACGACAAGCCCGAAAGCAACGCGGACCACTAGTCGGAATGCTTTTCCGCCGAATTGGTGATGGCATGGCCACCTTTCGAAATGTCCTGCCCAGCGCCGGCAACTGTGTTGCAAGCGGTCAGTAGGACAGTACCTCCGAGCAAGAACAGCGCGATGAGTCGTGTCATGAGACATCTCCCTTGGCAGGACGGGCCATTTTGGAGGCAGGCGTTTTAACAACGCACCCGCGTCGTGTCACGACAGCAGCAACCCCTATGCCTGCTCGAACCCACCGAGGTTCGGGGGGCGAACTCAGCTTGGACGACGGAACTCGTTTTCGACCCAGCGCTCGGCGCTAGCCCGGCTGAATTTGAAGTTCGCCGCGACCTGCACCTGCGCGAGTTGCTCGCCGAAGGCGTCGCGAGCGGTCAGCAGTGCATAGGGTTCGTCCTCTTCGGGCACGATGTCGAGCGTGATCTCCAAGTCGCCGTTGCCGGTTACCGCCGCGACTGTGACGCGCTTATGCAACTGCGCGTGCAGTTGCTGCTCATGCCGGCGCAACACCTCGGACGCTGTTTTCACGAGGGTATTGAAGGCCGAACTATCGAGCGGCTTCGGATCCTTCTTGTTACGGCCCATGGTCCACGGACCGACCAGTGCGGGCTCAGCTTCACCGTCTTTGATCATTTCGACGGCCCATCCGTCGTCGTCCCCGTTTTTGATCACGCGTGCGGTCCAGCCGCTGTCGCGCCACAGACGGTCCTCGTGAAGCGTTTCGGAAACCTCGGCGACGTGGCTTTCGGCCGCGGAATCGGCGGCGGCGAGATCGGTTGCGGCGTGGGGCGGTGAAATGGGCGTATCGGTCATTGCGGGTTCGGTCGGTTCGTATGAGGCATTGAGCACAATGCACAGGATTCTACCTGCCCGCCGTGCGGTGGACGCGGCGCTGTAACGAACGGATAAGGCGTACCGCCCTTCCCGTGCCTGCAACTTCTCGACGCGGCAAGCGCGTGCCAGATTTTAGCTCGATCGCGCTAATAGTTAGCACATGACTCAACTCGGTGAGGCACTCTTCTCCCGCTTGCAGTGCACGACGCCCAAACCTTTCGCGCCGTCCGGATCAAAAAATCGTAATCGCGAAGCGTTCCATCCGCTTACTTAGTCTGTCCATCGTGACTTGTCGCAGCATGAACAGCAGCCCGTACCGATGGCGTCTGTTACAAAAATCTCACGCAGCCTCGTTTCGTACGACCTAAATTCCATTGCATTCATCTTGGTGGTGGGAACCATGCGGACAGCCATCAGAGGCTGGCGCTGGTGGAGCAGTCGTAGCCGACGCGCTGGCGGTCACCAGCGCTAGCGGCCTGTAGCGAGTGGAGCGGTAGTCAGTCTGGCGAGCAAAAGAATGACACGAATAAGGAGCGCCGATGCCTTCGTTACGACCTCAGGCTGGAATGCGCGATGCCGCCGCGTCATTTGGCAGTGCCGGGATGCTATCGATCTACCGGTTACGGGTCGCATATGAATGAGGAGTCTTCTATGCCCTGCAACAAGCCCGGTGCACTTCTAATCGGAATCCCCGTCGCAGTAGCGTTGGCGGCCAGCACAGCAAGCTGGGCGGCGCCAACCCTCGTATCGGGTCCCAGTCCGTTTGCCAACTGCGCCATTGGCGGACCCGGCACAATCTATGTGAATGCGGAGGTCGAACCCTGGCTGGCCGTGAACCCGCTTAATCCCTCGAATCTCATCGGCGTATGGCAGCAGGACCGCTGGTCCAACGGCGGCGCCCATGGCCTGGTTGCCGCGTCTTCGTTTGATGGCGGTACTACGTGGAAACAAACGAATCTGCCTTTCAGCGCATGCGCCAATGGACTCGGGTATGAGCGAGCCTCCGATCCCTGGGTATCCATTGGGCCGGATGGCACCGCGTACTCTGTTTCCATCTCATTCAATCAATCGAACAACAACAATGCAGTGGCCGCCGCTGTTTCAAAGGACGGCGGCATAAGCTGGGAAAACCTGACTGTTCTCATCGCCGACAACGAGCCGACGCTGCAGTTCTTCAACGATAAGGAATCGGTGACAGCAAATCCCACGAAGGCGGGTGTCGCATACGCGGTATGGGACCGGCTCGAATTGCCGAACGGTAATCCGTACGCGAACTTGCACACGGCCGCGTTCCGGGGCCCGTCGATGTTCTCAAAGACCGTCGACGGCGGTCTCGCGTGGAGTTCGCCGTCGGTTATCGTGAACGTGCCGTCGCGACAGCAGACGATCGGCAACCAGATCGTAGTCAACGCTCAGGACGGGACGCTCTATGACTTCTTCGACCTGATCAATCCGCCGTTCAGCAAAGCGGCCGGCAAGGTCGCGTTCATCAAGTCGACCGACGACGGCGCCACGTGGACCGAACCGCACGTCATCGCCGGTTTGCAAACGGTGCCCGTCACGGATCCCAACACGGGTGAGCCTGTGCGCACGGGCGACATCATCCCCGAGCCCGCGATTGATTCGGCGACAGGGCAACTCTACGTCGTATGGCAGGATTCGCGATTCAATGGCGGCCAGTACGATGAGATCGCACTATCGACGTCCACGGACGGTGGACAGAGCTGGAGCGCGCCTGTCCGTGTCAATACGCCCAAAGGACGGCCGGCGTTCAATCCTGGGGTTCGCGTCAATTCTGCCGGGACTGTTGCTGTGACGTACTACGACTTCCGCACGCTCTTAGCGGGCAATACGTCGACGCTGCCAACGGACTACTGGCAAACCACGTCGACGGACGGCGGAAAGAACTTCAGCAGCGAATTGCATTTAGCTGGCTCGTTCGACCTCAAGACCGCGCCGAATGCCGAGGGCTTCTTCGTCGGGGACTATCAAGGGTTGGACGCGAGAGGGACGGCATTCCTGCCGTTCTTCGTGCAAACGAACTCCGGTGATACATCCAACCGTACGGACGTATTTGCCGCGCCGTAATTTGCGTATGTCCCTCCCCAACGGAGGGTCCTGCGATCCAGGCGGGGCTTGCCCGGTTTTTGAGCGCAGCGCAGCTAGGCAAGCCCGAGGAAGCCGGCACTATCGCGGAGGTCCGGCGCGCTGCGCAGGAAATCCGCGCTGCAGTTGTCGACGATATCCGGCGTTTCTACGCGGGCATGCACGAGCAATTGGCGCTGTACGATCAATGTAAGATCAACAGCTGGAATCCGATCGGACGCGCTCATCAATGCCGCGACATTCCGAGCCCCGAAGAATGAATAGAAAAGATCTTCAATTGCGGATCGCTCTAATGCCGATGATGGACGCCGACGATGGACATCGTCCCCACGCTCTTCCTCGTTCAACCACGTCGGGAAACATATCTTGTCGCTATCTATGGGCGGCGTGGGCCAAATCCGTCGCATATAATGGTTCGGAACTCAAACACGTCGGTTGCGCGCGACGCCATGGGACGGACGTAAGCCCATGGGCCTGCCGGGCGTCGGCGCTACAACCGCATCGGGTGGAGCGGACTGGCCGGCGCGTAGCCCGCCCGTAAAACAAAACATATTCGGGAAGGCGGGTTTGAGATGCAAGATAATCAGCAAGGGACACTGCAGGTTGCTCCAGGTCGAGATCTTTTCGCGTTGCGGCTGCTGACCGGTATTTTCCAGGGAGTGGCGCTGTATTTGCTCATAAACGCCGCGCAGCATCGCAGTGGCATCGCAACTATCCCGGCTCTGTTTTTTCCACTGCTTCTTATTACGCTGTTCATCCCGCCAACGCTTATTGTGGGCCTGCCTCGAATGATGGTTGCACGGCTCGCGATGTGGGCCGCCGTGCTCGCTGCGATTGTGGCAATCCTTGGTTATCACGACGCGTGGCGATCGGCAGGCGCTGAAATGATAAGAATGTCACCGTCCAGCGGCGCAGGCCCGCTGCCGTCAATGGCAGTAACCTTCTACAGCGGCGTGATTGTATTTATCGCTTATTGTCTGGCACTCGCCGGCGAGGCCGCAAGGTCGTGGTTTGCCCCCTACGAGTCGTACTTCGAATTCAGCTGGAAACTCGGGCTCCAGGTCTGCTTGTCCGGACTATTCGTATGTGCGCTCTTTCTTCTGCTCTGGCTGGGAGCCGCTCTCTTCCTATTGCTGAAGCTGCATTTCCTCGAGCAACTCCTGCGCGAATCGTGGTTCAACATTCCCGTGAGCGCGTTGGCGTTTGCGTCGGCCCTGCACATCACCGATGTGAGGCCAGACATCATCCGGGGCTCGCGCACGCTTGTCCTGTCGCTACTCTCGTGGCTGCTCCTGGTCCTCGTTGTCATCGTTGGCGGATTCCTCGCATCCCTGCCGCTCGCCGGCCTCGGATTGCTATGGGCCACACGCGCCGCTACCTGGATCTTGTTGGGTGTCGCGGCGCTAAAAATAGTCTTCGTGAATGCTGTTTTCAAGGGCGGCCCAGGGTTCGATCCCGCACCGCGAGTACTGCGTGTCTGTATGAGAATTTCGTGTCTGATGCTTCCCGTGCTGGTGATCCTTGCGACCTACGCGCTCGCGCTGCGCATCAAGCAGTATGGGTTCACGCCGGACCGCATTTTGGCTTGTGCAGGAACGGTCGTCGCTTACTTCTATGCCATCGGTTATACATGGGCAGCGCTCGCTCGCACTGACACTCTCGCGAGGATCGCGCCCGTGAACGTGATCGCGGCGTGGGTATCAGTCGCTGTCCTCGTTGCTATATTCACGCCACTGGCTGACCCGGCACGTCTGTCAGTGGACAGCCAAGTAGACCGTCTCCTCGCGGGTAAGGTTGAGCCCAGGAAATTCGATTACAACTTCTTGCGGTACAAATCCGGGAGATACGGACTGCAGGCGCTCGCGCGCCTGCAGGGAACGACTGAGGCACCTAATGCCGCGACCGTTCGCGAACTGAGCACCCAGGCTGCACGTCAGCCCGATCGAGGCCTTGCGGGCGCAGCCCGTCCGGATGCCGCGACGCTCGCCCTCAACATCGTCTCGCGCACTCCCGGGCAGCCGGTTCCGGCGTCATTTTTCTCGAAGGACTGGAAGCGGGTCACGCAAACGTGGACGCTCCCGGGCTGCCTGAACTTTGGCTCGGTGAAGTGTGACGCTTACCTCGTTGACCTGACTGGCGGTCACAAGTCTAACGTTGTGCTCTTCCCGAACAGCGGAAGTATTGGATTTGTGTTTGACCAGGCCAGCGATGGAGATTGGCAACTGGTGGGCCAGTTTTCGATCGCACCGCACTGCGCTGCGGTTCGCGATGCCTTGGCGAAGGGCACTTTTCAACTCGTTGAGCCGCGACTTCGAGACATCCTGGTCAATGGTCAACGCGTCGAAGTAGAGGTGCCGACACGCGGCGCGGTGTGCTCGAGATAGTAGGTACTGGCGTTAATCGCGGCCAACGTTAAAGAAAGGCTTGCAGCCAAAGACAACGACGACGCTCGGCATCGCGCGTTGGGCGGGAATGGAGCCATTGGGAAATGGCCGTAATGAACCGTTAAGCCAGAAACACCGAACGGAGCAAGCGGCCGCGTGGACCTATACTGATGCACCTGGAGACTCCCAATGGCTAATCATGACAGGCAGCATCCGCTCCGCCCGCTCCTGAAGAATTGGGTGTGGGAGCATGGCCGAATCGGTACTCGATATCTGGACTGCACCGACGGTGAAATCAAGTTTGACGAAGGGAAGAAGTCGCGCTTCGCGGCCGAAGAATACATTTACGTGCCGCTCGACAAGGATGCTGACGACGATGCGTCTATGGAAGGTCCTGCGACCCAGGAAGCGGGGCTTGCCCGGTTTTTGAGGGCCGCGCAGTTAGGCAAGCCCGAGGAAGCCGGCACTATCGTGGAGGTCCAGCGCGCTGCGCAGGATTGCGTGGATCTCGGCCTGTTCAGCGCCTATCAGTCGGACGCCCAGGAGGCCTTCGCACGCTATGCGCAGGAACCCATGTTCGAGGATGAAATCCGCGCTGCGGTCGTCGACGATATCCGGCGTATCTACGCGGGCATGCGCGAGCAATTGGCGCTGTACGATTTCAGTGTGCTTTATGGCTTGCCTATGCCCTTGCTCATCAGCGAGGCGCCGTTCATCGACTGGCGCGTACGCGCTAGTCCGGCTCTTCCGTTTGTCTCGCTGCCTCTTGGGCCATACTGCCTGCTGGTAGGTGCGCCGTCGGGTAGGAGCAGCCGAATTGGCCCCGTGGTCTGGAAGTCGGCTGCGGCAATGGGCCCGTTGAAGGACCACAACCGCCAAATCGCGGAGCACGCACGGTTGTGGCTGGTGGCAACCACTGATGAACAACTCGTCGCGGTACAAAGCCGCTTTGCTCAGGCGAGCAGCGCCAAGCCGGACGATGCGGGGCCGTAACTGAAGCCGGCGGGCAACGGACCGTCGGCATCGCGTCGCAAGATGCATCGAATCTTTTCGGCAAGTGGTGCATCGCTAATACGGACTTGGCCTTGATGCTGAATCGCCTCGTCACGTATGGATGCACCTCGACGAAGCCCAGCGTCGGCCATCACTAGCCGATGCGCGCGGTGCCAGCCAAATCGTCTGACGACTGAACTTCGCGCCCGAAGACACGATTTCGCACTGTCGGATTTGCTCGTGCTCCGGCACCCTAATCTAGTTCACGTGGGGCGCCATTGCCCGTCCCGTTTCTCGAACCCGGGAGCATGCGATGACAACCGTAAACTCATGCAGTCTTTCCACTGTATTGCCATCGTCCCGGTCGACGCAGCCTAACTCTAGCCGCCAAGAACAGCTGAAGTCGCTCGACCACGATCTACAGAGCTATCTGGCAACAATTCGCCAGAACGTCGAAAAATCCATGAAAAATCGCGGCGGAACGCACAAATCCGCGGCCGGTCATCACCGCAGCAAGCATTCGCACCACGACTCCTCGAGCACGCCTGCGCCGAGTTATTCGAGCAATCCGCCCCCCGTCCATCAGACGCAGCACGGCAGCAACGTCACCGGCAGTTCCTCAAAAAGCACCACGACAACCGTGACGTCTTCCGCCGGCACCGGCGGCGACCATTCCCGGGAGACGCTGGCTGCCGGGCACGGTTGGGGGGCGCAAAACGGTGGCGTGACGGGAGGCTCGAAGGCTGACACTTCACATGTCTATACGGTAACGAACCGCGATCAACTCATCCAAGCGCTTGGCGGGAACAATGCGACGAACGGTTCGAATTCAACGCCAAAGATCATCCGGATTGAAGGGAACATCAATCTGAACGCGGACAGCAACGGCAAGGAACTGACAAAAGGCGATTTCGCCAACGAGAAAGCGCAACTGAATCACGACATGATCAATGTTGGCTCGAACACGACGCTCATCGGTGTTGGAAATAACGCTGGAATTTCCGGCGGTGGCTTCAACGTCAGCAATTCGCACAACGTTATCGTCCGCAATTTGACGATGACCTCGCCGTACGATTTCTTCCCCGGCAAGGACGCCCAGGGCAACCCGCATGGGCGCGTCTACAGCATTGAAGCGAAAGGCACGCAAAACCTTTGGGTGGATCACAACACGTTCAAGGACGGCCCGACACCGGCCGGCTCAATCTCCGGCGATCAACTCGACTTTACCGATGGCGCCAACTACGGCACGGTCTCCTACAATCAGTTCCTGAGCCACGACAAATCGATCCTGATCGGATCGAGCGACGGTATGACGAGCGACAAGGGCAAGCTCAACGTCACGATCGATCACAATCTTTTCTCGGGTGTCTCGCAGCGCGATCCGCGTGTGCGCTTCGGCAACGTCGAGGTAGCCAACAACCTCTATCAGGATAGTTCGACGCAGGCGAACCGGTTTCAGTACAACCTCGGTATAGGCGTCGATTCGAACGTGACCTCGCAAAACAATGCGTTCGAGACGAATGGCATTAGCGAACAGCAACTGGTCAAGCGTTTCGGCACGTCCGGCCATCTGACCGATAGCGGTTCGCTTGTGAACGGCAAGCAGGTCGATCTCTCGTCGTCCCCCACGGGATCCGGACCTGGAGCGGGCGGGATCACCCACCTGGATGCATCGAATCAGGTCGCATCGATTGTGCTGGCCGAAGCGGGGGCAGGAAACCTCGGGGCCGGAGACTGATGGGCAGGCAAGGTGCACAATCCCGGTCTTGATGCGCTGATCGCCCTATGTCACCGCTAACCACTTGCGCAGCGCTTCCCACGCTCTTAACTTCTCGGCATAAGGCACGGACGCATACGCCGGACTGCTCGACGGCAACCGAACGAGATCGAGCGACATACGGCTCTGCGCCAACGCCTGCATCCCGATCTTCGCCGCGGTACCGCCGTTAAACGCCACCGCGGCGAGATTCGGCAGCCCAGCCACGAGCGCGGCCAAATCATTCGTCGCGTGATCGCGAATGCGGCTATCGAGACTCCCTTCGCGCCGAGCCTTAGCGATCACATCCCACAGCCCCAGGCGATGATCGAGCAGCGCTTGCAGCCGCGCCTCGTACTCCATGCTCGGCAAATTCTCACCGATCAAATCCCCAACCAAATGCCAGAACCGGTTCTGCCGATGCGCGTAATACTGGCTTTGCGCGAGCGACGCCTCGCCGGGCAAGCTACCTAGCACGAGCACGCGGGTATGCTCGTTCACGACAGGCGCAAACGAATGCTTGAAAGTCACGACGACGATGACGATGACGACGGCGCTACAACGCGCCGTGTAAGCGCCGCTCGCTCGGCCGCACGGCCCGGCCCTTGTCCCGCATGAGAAGGCCGAGCAGGCCGCCCGCCTCTATCGTGGCGAAGAACGAACGAATGAATAGCACCGGCTCGCGCATCGAGGCGCTGCCACAGCGCGGGCAGCATGCACTCGGTCACCATGAGCGGCGCGCGATGACGCACGAATACCGAGCGGCGCGCAAGCAGCCCATGCGGCGCGCGTCCCTCGATCTGCCGCCGTGCGAGCACGGCCAGCGGATGCCGCGGCGCAAGCCGGGTGCTGACCAGCACCGAGCGCGCAACGGTGCTGTCCGCATAGAGCAACTCGGCGAGTGGGCGCGTGGAAAGCCGCCGCATCGCCTGCCAAACGCCGCGGCTGGCAGCGAGCGGTGCAACGCTGTGCGCCGCGACGAACGGCACGCCGTCCACGTCCAGTACGACTTCACGCACCCAAACGCGCGTGCGCGGCGCGACGCGCAACGCCGCGCACTCGTCGGGCCATGCGCAGTCGACAGCCTCGCGCGTCACGCGCACACGCACCTCGCCGAGCGTGCGCAAATGCGCGGTCAACGATCCCCCGCGCGTGAGCCAGTCCTTCTGATCGAACGTCAAAACGGGACGCTGGAGCACGCGCCAAGCGCGGCCCGCCGCATCGTGTCGCAGACGCGCCGCGCGCATCACCGCGCCAGTAGCAGCGCGTTCGTGCGCTTGACGAAGCTGGCCGGATCTTCGAGCGCGCCACCTTCCGCAAGCATCGCCTGGTCGAACAGCAGATGACACCAATCGTCGAACTGTCCCTGCTCGGGCGTGAGCGCTTTCACGAGCGCATGCTCGGGATTGATCTCGAGGATCGGATGAGAATCGGGCGCCTTCTGCCCCGCAGCCTTCAGCATGCGCTGTAGATACCCCGTCATGTCCCCTTCATCGGCAACGAGACACGACGGCGAATCGGTCAACCGGAATGTCAGTCGGACATCCTTCGCCTTATCCTTGAGCACCTCTTTCATCTTCTCGACGAGCGGCTTCATCGATTCGCCGATGGCCTCGTGCGCTTTCTTCTCTTCGTCGTTGAACGCATTCAGGTCAAGATCCCCGCGCGCCACGCTCGCAAGCGGCTTGCCGTCGAACTCGGTGAAGTAGGCAAGCGCCCACTCGTCGACGCGGTCGGTCAGCAGCAGCACTTCGATACCCTTCTTGCGGAATACCTCGAGATGCGGGCTGTGGGTCGCCGCCTGCCACGTATCGGCCGTAACGTAATAAATCTTCGTCTGCTCGGGCTTCATGCGCGCGACATAGTCGGCCAGCGATACCGTCTGCTCCGCCGAATCGGTATGCGTCGAGGCAAAACGCACGAGCTTGCCGATGCGCTCGCGGTTCGCGAAATCTTCGCCGAGCCCTTCCTTGAACACTTGGCCGAACGCTTTCCAGAACGTCACGTACTTGGCCTTGCCTTCTTCAGTCTCGGCGCCCGCCAATTCTTCGAGCATCGACAGCACGCGCTTGGTCACGCCCTCGCGGATCGCCTTGACGTCGCGGCTCTCCTGCAAGATTTCGCGCGAGACGTTCAGCGGCAAGTCCGCCGAATCGACGACACCCTTCACGAAACGCAGATACGACGGCAGCAACTGCTCGGCGTCGTCCATGATAAAGACCCGCTTCACGTAGAGCTTGAGCCCCCCGCGATGCTCGCGGTTCCACAGATCGAACGGCGCGCGCGCAGGCAGGTAGAGCAACTGCGTATACTCGCTGCGGCCTTCGACACGGTTGTGCGTCCACGCGAGCGGGTCTTGTTCGTCGTGCGCGAGATGGTGATAGAACTGCTTGTACTGCTCTTCTTCGATCTCGTTCTTGGACCGAGTCCAAAGCGCGCTCGCTTGGTTGACGGTCTCGTCCTCGTCCTTGACCACCATCTCGCCCTTCTCCGCATCCCATTCCTCTTTCTTCATGAAGATGGGCAGCGCAACGTGATCCGAGTATTTGCGGATGATGGACTGAAGCCGATATGAGGACAGCAGTTCGTCTTCATCGGCACGCAGATGCAGCGTGATGGTCGTGCCGCGCTGTGCGCGTTCGATCGTTTCGACGGAGAAATCGCCCTCGCCCGCGCTGATCCAGCGCACGCCCTCGCCAGCCGGCAACCCCGCGCGACGCGTCTCCACGGTGATTTTATCGGCGACGATGAAGCCCGAGTAGAAGCCCACGCCGAACTGGCCGATCAACGCCGCATCCTTTTGCTGGTCGCCCGAGAGCTGCGCGAAGAACTCTTTCGTGCCTGAACGCGCGATCGTGCCCAGGTGCGAGACGGCTTCATCGCGGCTCATGCCAATGCCGTTGTCGTCGATCGTGATCGTGCGCGCCGTTTTGTCGTACGACATGCGGATGCGCAAGTTCGGATCGTTCTCGTACAGCTCGCTTTTGGCGATCGCTTCGAACCGCAGCTTGTCCGCGGCATCCGACGCGTTCGAGATCAGCTCGCGTAGGAAGATTTCCTTGTTGCTATAGAGCGAATGAATCATCAGTTGCAGAAGCTGCTTCACTTCTGCCTGAAAGCTCATGGTTTCTTGTGCCATGGTCTTCGGTTCCTCGTTGCGTTCGTGAGAGACGGAAAATAGGGAAAAGCGCCGATGCCCGCGCGCCGCCTCGGCCAGCACGGGCGGCACGGACGGCACGGGCGCGCGCAAAATCGTCAAATAGGGGCGCTCTCGGACGTTTTCAAGTGCCGCGCGGCGCGGTGCTGCGTTTGCAGATAGCCGGCCAGAAAGCTCGGAAGCTCCGGATCGCCGCAATTGGCGACGTTAAAGCGCATCCAAGTGGTGGGCGACTGATGCGGGGAAAACAGACTGCCGGGAGCGAGCAAGAAACCGGCCTCCTGCCCGGCGGCGGCCAGCCCATCGGCGTCGACGCCGGCGTCGACCCATAGGAACATCCCCGCGGCCGGCATCGAGAAGAGCGTGAATCCCGCTTGCTCGAGCATACGCGCGGATTTGTCGCGCACACCGTCGAGCCGCGCGCGCAGGCGCTCGACATGCCGTCGATAGTGCCCTTCGGTCAAGATCTTGTAGAGCAGGCGCTCGTTGAGCTCCGGGGTAGCCATGCCGACGAGCACCTTTTGATCGGCGATGCCCTGAGCCACCTCCGGCGCGCACGCGACGAAGCCGACCCGTAGGTTCGCCGTCAGCGTCTTCGAGAAACTGCCGAGGTAGATCACGCGCCCGAGCTGATCGAGACTCGCAAGCCGCGTGACCGGATAGCTCGGCGGGCACAGATCGCCGTAAATATCGTCTTCGACCACGATGAAGTCGTACTCCTCGGCCAAGCGCAGGATGCGGAACGCCTGTGCGGGCGACAGCGACGTGCCCGTCGGGTTCTGCAGCACGGAATTGATGACGAGCATCTTCGGTCGCCAGGTCTTGACCAGGGTCTCGAGCGCGTCGAGGTCCGGACCGTTCGGGGTATAAGGCAGGCCGACGAGCCGTGCGCCTTGAGCGGCAAAGCGGCCGAACATCTGGAACCAGGCCGGATCGCCGACGATCACGGCATCGCCCGGCTGCACGTAAAGCCGTGCGATGAGGTCGATTGCCTGGGTAATGCCCGATACCAGCACGATCTGCTCGGGCGTCGCGCCGATTTCGAATTCTTCGAGCCGCGTTTGCAACTGTTGCCGCAACGGCAAGAAACCTTGCGCGGTGCCGCTGCCGAGCCATTGCCCGCTGCTTTGCCGGCCAAGCGTGCGCAATGCGCCTGCGACGAGTTCGCCGTCGAGCCACCGGCTCGGCAGATAGCCGAGGCCCGGACCTTTTTCGGGCACGCCGGTCTGCAGGGTATTGCGCACGAGCCAGACAACGTCGATCGGGCGCTGGGGCGCAGCCGCCGTCTGCCCCGGCTGGGCTGCGCCGGCCGCCTGCCGCTCGCCGGGCGAGCCGCCGACGCGCTCGCGCACGTAGAATCCCGAGCCGCGCCTCGAATCCAGATAGCCCTGCGCGACGAGCCGCTCGTAGGCCTCGACGACGGTGAACCGGGAGACGCCTTTGTCCTGCGCGAGCTTGCGGATCGACGGCATACGCATGCCGGGACGGAACACGCGTTCTTCGATGCGGCGGCGCGCCCATTGGACGAGCTGCTCGACGAGCGTCAGCTGCGAAGCGCCGTGCGGCGCGGGAATGAGGTCGAGGGCAGTAGACATGGCGGCGAGTCAAACTGTACCGAATAGTATCGCGTCGATTGTACCGTTACTGTGCCGGACCGGGCGATTAAAGTGGATTCTCGGCGCATCCCGATCGCCGAAATCGACGCCCAGGCGCGATCCGTGCAACCCGTCTCACTCCAATGAAAAACGCTTCCGCGCTTCATCTCGATCATCTCGTCGTCGCTGCCCGTACGCTCGAAGCAGGGGCGCGGTTCGTCGCCGACGCGCTTGGCATCGAACCCGGCCCAGGCGGCACGCACGTCGCGATGGGCACGCATAACCGCCTGCTCGGGCTGTGGGGCGGCGCGTACCTCGAAGTCATCGCCATCGATCCGGAAGCCGAGCGCGCTCGCACGCTCGGTGACGGCACCGCTTCGCCCGCGCGGCCACGCTGGTTCGCGCTCGACGATCCGGCAATGCACGAGCGGCTCGAGCGCGGCCCGTATCTCGCGCACTGGGTCGCACGCGTGCCGCGCCCGAAGGATCTCGGGCGCTGGCAAGCGCAGTACCCGGCGCGCATCCCCCGTGTCGTGCCGATGGCGCGCGGCGCGCTCACGTGGCGGCTGACGGTGCCCGAAGACGGTGCTTTCCCGAGTTGGCAAGGCGCCGGCGAAGGCATCGTGCCGACGCTGATTCAATGGGACACCCCCGAACACCCGAGCGCGCGGCTACCGGAAACCGGCCTCGCGCTCAAGACGCTCAAAGCGCGGCATCCGCGCGCAGACGATCTCCGCGCCCAACTTCAATGGCTCGGCGCGGCCCATTTGATCGAGATCGAGCCTAGCGAGGACGGCACGACGACCCTCATGGCCGAGATCGAAACGCCATCGGGCGTACGGACGCTCGCATGACCGGCGGGCAACAGCGGACCCATCGCGCATCGCGCTTAACGCATAAGACGCACAAGACAAACCAATAGGAAGGAGTCGCTCGTGGCCAAGTCGCACGAAACGCAAGGCATGCTGCTCGGTCTCGTCGGCGTGATCATCTTCAGCTTGACGCTGCCGATGACGCACATCGTCGTTCAGGAGTTTCACCCGCTATTGAACGGCCTCGGCCGCGCACTGGCGGCCTCCATCCCCGCCGCCGCGCTGCTCGCCTGGCGGCGCGAACGCCTGCCGACGCGCGCGCAGATCAAGGGCCTAGCGGTGACGGCGCTCGGCGTCATCGTCGCTTTCCCTGTGTTTTCCGCATGGGCGATGAAGACGGTACCCTCCTCGCACGGCGCGCTCGTCAACGGCCTGCAGCCGCTGTTCGTCGCGATCTATGCCGCGTGGCTCTCGCGCGAGCGGCCCACGCCCGCGTTTTGGGTGAGCGCGGCTGTAGGCAGCGCGCTCGTCGTCGCTTACGCGCTGCGCGCCGGCGGCGGCGCCCTGCAAGCGGGCGATCTCTTCATGCTCGCCGCCGTGGCCGTGGGCGCGCTCGGCTATGCCGAAGGCGCCCGCCTCGCGCGCGATCTCGGCGGCTGGCAAGTCATCTGCTGGGCGCTCGTGCTCGCGGCGCCGTTCCTCTTGATTCCCGTAGGCTGGCTCGGTTGGGAGCAGCACCTGCACCATCCGGGTCCCGTCGGGCTGCGCACGTGGCTCGCGTTCGGCTACGTGTCGTTGTTCTCGCAGTTCATCGGCTTTTTCGCCTGGTATGCCGGGCTGGCAAAGGGCGGCACCGCGCGGGTGGGACAAGTGCAGCTTTTGCAGATATTCTTCACGATCGCGTTTGCCGCACTGTTTTTTGGGGAAACCGTCGCGCCCTCCACGTGGCTGTTCGCCGCCGCCGTCATCGCCACCGTCGTGCTCGGGCGCAAGGCGGCCGTTCATACGGCCGCAACACCGGCTCGCGCTGCGGAACGACTCGCGCGATAATCGCGCTTCTCGTCTCGAAACATTACCCGTGTTTCGCCGCGACGACGGAACCCACTCAACCACCCATCGAGGATTAGGAGACGTTTCATGGATCACAGCGATTTGCCGCACACGAACTGGCGCATCTCCGAGCGCGCACAAAAACTCACGAGCTCCGCCATCCGCGAGATCCTGAAAGTCACCGAACGTCCCGAGGTGATCTCGTTCGCGGGCGGCCTGCCCTCGCCGGCCACATTCCCGGCCGAGCGCATGCGCGAAGCGTCGGAACGTGTCCTGCGCGACGCCCCGGCCGCCGCGCTGCAGTACAGCGCGACCGAGGGCTACGCCCCGCTGCGCGAATGGATCGCGGCGCGTTACTCGAAAGACGGCGTAACAATCCGCGCGACGCAAGTGCTCGTCACCACGGGCTCTCAGCAGGCGCTCGATCTGCTCGGCAAGGTGCTGATCGATCCGGCAAGCCCCGTGCTCGTGGAAACGCCGACCTATCTCGGCGCGCTGCAATCGTTCTCAATGTACGAACCGCGCTACGTGCAGGTGCCGACCGATGACAACGGGCTTATCCCCGAGGCCCTGACACCGGCGCTGACTCACGACGCGCGTCTGCTGTACGCCCAGCCGAACTTCCAAAACCCCACGGGCCGCCGTCTGCCGCTCGAGCGGCGCCGCTCCCTTGCCGAGTTCGCGCGCACCTGCCCGTTTCCGGTGATCGAGGACGACCCCTATGGTGCGCTCGACTACGCCGGCGCCCCGCTGCCGACGCTCCTGTCGATGGCGCCCGAGCACATCGTCCACTGCGGCTCGTTCTCGAAGCTGCTCGCACCGGGCCTGCGCTTGGGCTACCTCATCGCGCCCGAGGAGCTGCACTTCAAACTCGTCCAGGCCAAGCAAGCCACCGATTTACATACGCCCACGCTCACGCAGCGCATCGTGCATGAGGTCGTCAAGGACGGCTTCCTCGATGAGCACGTGCCGATGATCCGCGCGCTCTATCGCGATCAGTGCGCGGCGATGCTCTCGTCGCTCGAGCGGTACATGCCCGAGGGGGTCAGTTGGAATCGCCCCGAGGGCGGCATGTTCGTTTGGGTCAATCTGCCGAAGCGCATCGACACCATGAAGCTGCTCGAGGCCGCCGTCGCCGATAATGTCGCGTTCGTGCCGGGCGGC
This sequence comes from uncultured Burkholderiaceae bacterium, assembly GCA_966212065.1. Lineage (GTDB taxonomy): Bacteria > Pseudomonadota > Gammaproteobacteria > Burkholderiales > Burkholderiaceae > Trinickia. The sequence goes on along the minus strand of CBIHOQ010000012.1, from coordinate 64,761 downwards.
CCGTTCTACGCGAACGATGCCGACCACAGCGCGCTGCGGCTGTCGTTCGTCACGGTGCCGCCGGCCCGCATCGACGAAGGCATCGCGCGCTTGGCGAAGCTCATCCGCGAGCGCCTGTAACCGGCGCTGCAGCCTCGGCCCCTGCTGCTGCAGGGCCGCCGGGGCGCCCCGGACACGATCAACGGCCGGTTCTCATTCTCACAACCTATCTCCTTCAACGTTCAAGGAACTGACATGGCAAATTCCAATGTTTACGACACGCTCAAGCAACTGGGCATCGAACTGCCCAGCGCCGGCGCACCGGCCGCGGCCTACGTCATGAGCGCGCAGACGGGCAACACCGTCTTTCTGTCCGGTCATATCGCGAAGAAGGACGGCAAGCCGTGGGTCGGCAAGCTCGGCGCGAACATGACGACCGACGAAGGAAAGGTGGCGGCTCGCTCGATCGCGATCGATCTGCTCGCCACGCTGCATGCGCATACGGGCGACCTGAACCGCGTCAAGCGCATCGTTAAAGTGATGAGCCTCGTGAACTCCACGCTCGAATTCACGGAGCAGCATCTCGTGACGAACGGCGCCTCGGAATTCTTCGTCGAGGTTTTCGGCGATGCGGGCAAGCATGCTCGTTCGGCTTTCGGCGTCGCGCAGATCCCGACGGGCTCGTGCGTCGAGATCGAACTGATCGCCGAAGTCGCCTAATCCAAGCGGAGCGCAAAGATGAGCGCGCGCGAAGTTCGCTTCAAGCAAGTCGACGTCTTTTCCGACGTGCCGTTCAAAGGCAACGCGCTCGCCGTGGTGCTCGAGGCGGACGGCCTGACCGATGACGAGATGCAGGCAATCGCCCGCTGGACGAACCTCTCTGAAACGACGTTCGTCTGCCGGCCGACGAACCCGGACGCGGATTACCTCGTTCGGATTTTCACGCCGGCCTACGAGTTGCCGTTCGCGGGACATCCGACGCTCGGCACGGCGCACGCGCTGCTCGACAGCGGCTATCTGCCGCGCCGAGCGGGGCAACTCGTTCAGCAATGCGGCGTCGGGCTCGTCGAAGTTGCGGTGCGCGACGATGGCTCGCTAGCCTTCGCCGCGCCGGCCGCCCGCATCGAGCCGCTCGATGCCGACGAACTGCAGACGCTGAAAGCCGCGCTTCTGTGCGATGGGATCGATTTCAGCGTGCTGCCGCCGTGCTGCGTCGACAACGGCGCGCCATGGCTTGTAATCGGCGTCGATTCGCCGCAGCGTTGCCTGTCGATCACCCCCGATCCAACTGCGGCCTGGCAACTGATGCGGAAGACGGGCATGACAGGGTTCGCTTTTTATTCAGCGCACGCGCCAGGGGGGCCGGCAACGATCGAGGTTCGCTGCATCGTCGTCGAGGGCGCGCTCGCCGCCTACGAAGACCCGGTGACCGGCAGTGCGAACGCGGCCCTCGCTGCGCTGTTCGCGGCGCGCAACCGCCGGCCCGGTACCCATTACACCGTACGCCAAGGCACGGCTATCGCACGCGAGGGCCGGGTGACCGTCGATTACCACGACGACGGCAAGATTTGGATAGGCGGCCACTCGACTACGATCATCGACGGCACCGTTCTACTCGCCTAAGCTAAAAGCGACAACACCCCCTAACTGAGGCGCGCACGACGCCGCACCACGCGGCGCATGCGCACTCATTGCTGCTACCCTTCGTATTCCTGTCGTTTCCGCCACCTGGAATATCCGTTCGGCTAATCGGGCCTTGCGGGACCACGGCTTGCACCCATTCCCAACGTCGCTAATATCGCTGACACTCCGCCGTGCGGCGTAGCGCATCGTCGCACGGCGCGGCCGCCCGCCACCCCGCCGCCGCCTTGACCCGCGAAATGCGAATAGCATTTACCGAAATCGTGCCGGATGCGACAAACGTTTACCCGATAAACATACGCTATCTTAATTTTTATCCATTCAGTACTATCCTCGATGAGGAACGTCTGTCGTTCGCGAAGCCCTCCATAACTCACTGCACCGATGACTTTTGCCAGGCTTCATTCCACGAAGGACACCCGCACACGGCGCGATGCCGCGGGCTCGCGCCGTCGCGCCCTGATCGCGATCCCGGCGCTCGGTGTGCTCGTACTCGCACTGCTATGGACGGTCATCTCGGCGCGCCTGTCGGTCGAGCGGGAGTCGACCTACCGCGAAGCGACGGCCTCGGCTGCGATTCTCTCGTCCGCGCTCGAGCAGCACACCGTCAAGGCCATTCACCAGGTCGATCAGATCACGCGTTTCGTCAAGTACGAGTTCGAAAAGAGCCCGGAACGCTTCGATTTGTCCAATACCGTCGAAAAAGGCGTCGTGCAAAGCGATACGCTCGTGCAAGTCGCGCTGATCGACGAGCGCGGGATCTTGATCGCCAGCACCGCCGAGTCCAATCCGACGCCGATCGATCTGTCCGACCGCGAGCACTTCAAAGTGCATGAGCACGAGAACGACGACCAGCTCTATATCAGCAAGCCCGTGCTCGGCCGTGTCTCGCATCAGTGGACGCTGCAGATGACGCGCCGCTTGAACCATCCCGACGGCTCTTTCGCGGGCGTCGTGGTCGTCTCCGAGGATCCGGGCTACTTCACGAGCGACTTCTACAACAACGCGGCAATCGGCAAGGACGGCGTCATCGCCGTCGTCGCCGACAACGGCGCCGTGCTTGCGCGCCGGACCGGCATAGCACGCACGCTGGCCGGCACATTTTCGGCGAGCGGCAGCTACCCGATTTCCGAACATGTCTCGGGGACGATGGTCGATCCGATCGATCACATCAAGCGCATCGTCTCGTACCGGCACATCGACGGCTATCCGATGGGGGTACTCGTCGGACTGTCGCAAGCGGAAGAATTCGCCGACTACAACCACACGCGCAACGTTTACCTCTTGATGGCGGGCTTCATCTCGCTCGCGATGCTCGCCTTCTTCGCCGTCGCCACGGGCCTGATCGGCAAGCTGCTCGGGCGCGAGCGCGAGATGACGCACCTCGTCGAGTACGATTTGCTCACGGGCCTGCGCAATCGGTACGCTACGCTGCAAGGCTTGCGGCAAGATGTCGGCGACCCAGCCAACGTAGGGCGGCTCGCGATTCTTTTCATCGACCTCGACAACTTCAAGACCGTCAACGACACGCTCGGCCACAACGCCGGCGACATCGTGCTGCAAATGACAGCCTCGCGGCTCTCGGATGCCGTCGGGGGCGCCGGCGTGCTCTCGCGCATCGGCGGCGACGAATTCGTGGTCGTGCTCAAGGGCGGCGACGTCGAACGACAGGCCGTGCAGTTGGCCGAAAGCGTGCGCAAGACCTTCGAGCATCCGTTCGACGTGCGCGGCAGCGCGTTCGTTCTGCATGCGAGCATCGGTATCGCGCTGTATTCGGTCGGCAGCGAAAGCGAGATCGATCTGCTCAAGAAGGCCGATCTCGCGATGTACAGCGCAAAAGATGCCGGCAAGAACTGCTATCAGTTCTACTCGCCGCAGCTGTCGCACCGGGCCGATCACCTGATGCAGTGGGAGCAGCAATTGCGCGTGGCACTCGCCGAGAATCAATTGTTTCTCGTCTACCAGCCGAAGATCGATCTCGAGCGCCGCTGCATTACCGGCTTCGAAGCCCTCGCGCGCTGGAACCATCCGCAGCAAGGCGTCATCTCCGCCAGCGAGTTCATTCCGGTGGCTGAATCCACGGGCCTCATCGTTCCCATCGGCGATTTCGTGATTCAAACGGCCTGCCGCCAACTCGCGGCATGGCAGCGCGACGGCCACGACACGCTTTCGCTCGCCGTCAATATTTCGGCCGTGCAATTCTGGCGCGGCGATCTTTACGAAACGATCTCGCGTGCCATTGTGGAAACGGGCATCGCGGCCCATCGGCTCGAGCTCGAGATCACCGAAACGGCGATGATGGAATATCCCGATCTCGTGTCGGAGAAGATCGTCGCGCTGAAGCAGCTCGGTGTCAGCATTGCGCTCGACGATTTCGGCACCGGCTACTCCTCGCTGTCGTACCTGAACCGTTTCTCAGTCGACACGCTGAAGGTCGACCGCTCGTTCGTGCAAGCGATTCCAGCCGACCGCAGCGTCTGCGTGATGGTGTCGGCGATCGTCAACCTCGCGCGCTCGCTCGGGCTGACCGTCGTCGTCGAAGGCACCGAGACCGAAGAGCAGATCGCCTGGCTCTCGGCGCTCGGCAGTATCCAAGCGCAGGGCTTCCTATTCTCGCGCCCAGTGCCCGCGGACGGCATTGCCGCGCTGCTGGAGCGCTTCGGCGTCTGCGGCGCCCGCGAGCTGCTCAGTACCTATGGCAGGACTCAGAAGAATCCCAGTAAACAATCGGCATAAAGACGCCGGTGCGACGACGATCGGCGCAAAAGCGAAGAGAAGGACCGATCCAATGAACGATGCACGCACGCAAAGGAGACCGGCTGCGCGCACCATGGGCACCGCTACGCGCGCAGCAAGCGCCACTGTAGCCGGCGACGAGCGAGCGCATGCGCATGGCACATCCACGCAGCCAACCGAGCCCGAGTCGTTGTGGACGCTCTTTCGCGTCGTCTTCGCGCTCTCGGCGCTCTCTTGGGGCGGGCTCGCGCTGATGGCGCAGCTCGAACTGCACTACGTCGAGCGCGAGCGGCGCTTCACGCACGTCCAATACTCCGATTTCATCGCGCTTTCATGGATGATCCCGGGGGCGGTGGGCTGCAACGTCGCGGTGCAAGTAGGCTACGCGCTGCGCGGGCGCATCGGCGCCTGCGTCGCGGGCGCCGCCAGCGTGCTGCCCTTCTTCTGCACGATGACCGCGCTCGCCACGTTCTATCAAGCGCCGTTTATTCGCGCACTGGCGGCGCCCGGCCTGATCGATCACTTCGCCGTCGTGCTAGCGGTCCTCATCGGCATCACGTGGTATCGGCAAACGCGTGCGCTCGTGCACGAGCCGCTCGAATGGGCCGTCGCCGCCATCGCGTTCGTCGTTCTGCTGACGATGCAGGGCACGGCTGCATTCGTCCTTCTGCTCGCCGGCTCGTTCATGGCGGGCTGGATCGCCAGCCCCGCGCGCGGCGGAAAATTGCGAGTCTCGCTCGGGCTGACCGACAAGCTCGTCGTGCTGGCGCTCTTGACGCTCATCGCGCTTTTCGCCATTCCGTTGCCCCCCGACGATGCAGCTCGCTTGATCTGGCCGCGCCTTGCCGGCGCCAGCGTGACGTTGTTCGGCGGCGGCTTTTCTGCGCTGCCTGTCTTCAAAGCCCTGTTCGAAACGCCCGAGCTCGGCATCACCTCGCGCGAATTCACGCTCGCGTTCGCGCTCTCCCCGGTCTCGCCGGGCCCCCTCTTGAACGTGCTGCCGTTTCTCGGGTATCTCGTGCATGGGTGGATCGGCGCCGTCGCTGCCACGTGCTCGATGTTCGTTCCGTCGGGGATATTGATCGTATTCGCGCGCCGCCACTTGCACCACCTCGAAGCGAACGCACGATTCGAGGATGGCATGCGCGCGCTACGCGCAGCGACGACGGCATTTCTGCTGACGGCAGTCGTGCATATCGGGGACCGCGCGCCGCACGAACCCGCCTATCTAGTGACGGCCGCGTTCGCGCTCGTGTGCCTCGCGCGGCTCAAGATGCCCGTCTACGCCGTCTATGCCATCGTCGCCGCCGTATTCAGCGCTGCGCGTCTGGCTGGCTATCGTTGAAACGCGCACCCGCCGGGCTTCCCTATGCGTAACCGAGCACGCCGATCAGCGCGCCGGCGGCGATCAGCCAAAGCGGATTGAATTTTGTGCGAAGCCCCACGGCAACCGTCGCGATCGTCAAAGCGATCGTGGCGATCGAATGGTCGGCGCCTTGGGCCAGCGTGGCCCCGGTCGCCATCAGCAACCCGATCGTGACCGGTGCTAGCGCCCGGCGAATGGTCGTCATCCAGCGCGCATCGCGGTGCGCGCCGGTGTAATGCTCGAATGCTAGGGCAAACACCGACGACGGGCCGCACATCGCCAATGTCGACACCAGCGCGCCCGCCAGCCCGGCGACTTGCCAGCCGAACAGCGCGACGAACAGCACGTTGGGGCCCGGCGATGCTTGCGAGATGGCAAACAGCGCTGCGAACGTCGTATCGTCGATCCAGTGATGTTGATCGACAAGGAAGCGGTGCATTTCGGGGATGACGGCCGTCGCCCCGCCGAACGCCATGGCCGACACCAGCGCGAAGCGCCATGCGAGTTCCAGCAGAATCATCGCCGCGCGCTCCACTCCACCGCGAGCGCCGACGGAATCAGCACGAGCATCGCCCACCCGAGCGGCAAATGAAGGATGCCCACGGCCGTCAGCGACAGCAACCCGAAAACGAGCCCGCGCATCGTGCGCGGCTGACTCTGTGCGAGCTTAATGCCGGTCATGAGCACGAGCCCCGCGGCCACCGCCGTCATGCCGCGCAGCCCACCTTGTACAGTAGCGAGGCCGCCGAAGCGATGGTAGAGCGCGCCGAGCACGAGCACGATGACGAACGGCCCCGACAGCAACCCCATGGCCGCCGCGAGCGAGCCGCGCCAGCCGCAGTATCGATAGCCGACGATGACGGCGATGTTGCAGATATTCGGGCCCGGAAGAATCTGACCGATCGCAAGCAGTTCGGCGAATTCGCGATCGTCCACCCAGCGCCGCCGGTCGACGAGCACGCGGCGCGCCCATGGCATGACGCCACCGAAGCCATAGAGGCTCATTTCGGCAAACGTGCGAAAGAGATCCGCGGGCGACAGGCGCTGCGCACGACGTGCCTCAACGGGCCCGTCCGCGGACGAATCGGAGGGGATCATCGTCTCATTGCCCTAAAGCCCGCAGTATCGCGCAATTTGGCTTGCAAACGGCTCGTCGGCAACAAACCGTAATCGTTGCGTGCGCAACGAGCGCCCCGCTAGAACCCGCGCGCGAGCACGGCAGCGACGATCGCCACGAGACCGAGCAGCAGATTGACCAGCACGAGCCGGCGCATCGTATCGACGGCGCGCGCGCCGTCGGGCCAGCGTTGCGCCTGAACGGCCCGGCGGATGCGCGGAAACACGGCGAATCGTACGTGGCCGAAGATCAGCATCATCGCCACGCCGAGCGCGGCCATCAGCGTCACCTGCCACGGCGCATGCGCACCGCCGAAGCGCGACATCAAGAAGCCCCCGGATATCAGGATCGCGATGATGGACGCGCCGATCCAATTGAAAAAACGTCCGAATACGGACTCGATCAGCGGTAGCCGAAGCTGCGGGGAAAGATCGCCGAACGCAGGGCGCAAGCAGAAATGCGCGAACACCATGCCGCCGACCCAAACGACGACAGCGACTAAATGCGCGAATAAAGCAACGTCCATCGCGAGCGACAAAGGGGACATAGGATTCTCCAAAGAGCGGTCATTCCAGCGGTTGTCGAGCGGGCGTCCGAACGATCGGCGCTCGCGGCTTGCTGCCCGCGCGAGCGCCGATTGATTACACTCCGGCTCGCGCATCAACCGAGCGCGGGCCGCAATGCCGTGATTTTCAAACGTGTATCGGGTGCGCGCCCACGGCGCGCACGCTTGGCCGTGTGGGGCTCGAGCGCCGCGGCGCGCAGCGTTTCCTCTTGCGGCTTGCCGCCGCGGCCCGTCCCGAGCAGCACGACGCCGGCCGGCCCGATCGCCAACGCCTGCACGAGCTTTTCGCCGTCGTCGAGCCCCATCAAGATGATGCCGCGCCCGCCTGCAGCCAGCGTTTTCATTTCGTCGAGACCGAAGACGGCGAGCCGGCCCGTACCCGACAGACAGGCTACCTGCTCCGCCTGCGGCAGCACAGGCATGGGAGCGAGCGGCTCGGCGCCTGGATCGATCGTCATGAACGACTTGCCGGCCTTGACGCGGCTCACCATGTCGCCGACGCGTGCGATGAATCCATAGCCGTTGCTGGACGCGAGCAGCAACGGCTGCTCCGCGTTCGCCGCGAAGTAATGCATGAGATGGGTCCCGCGCTCCAGTTCGATCAGGGACGTCACGGGTACGCCGTCGCCGCGCCCGCCGGGCAGCGTCGAGACGGGCACCGAATAGACGCGGCCCTTGCTGCCCCATGCAATCAGCATATCGGGCGTGCGGCATTGGAAGGCGGCGTAGAGACTGTCGCCGTCCTTGAACGTGAAGCCGGCAACGTCCAGGCCGTGGCCCTTGAGCGCCCGCACCCAGCCGCGCTGCGACACGACGACGGTCACCGGTTCGTCGACTACGCGCGCCTCGAATGTCGCGCGCTTCTCCTGCTGGATCAGCGTGCGTCGGTCGTCGCCGCATTGCTTCGCGTCGGCTTCGATCTCCTTGACGATTTGACGCTTCATCGTCGATTCGTTCGCGAGCAGATCTTCGAGCTTCGACTTCTCGTCGCTCAGCGTTTCTAGCTCTTTCTCGATCTTGATTTTTTCGAGCCGCGCAAGCTGACGCAGCCGGATTTCGAGAATGTCATCGGCTTGCCGCTCGCTTAAGCCAAACGCGCTCATCAGCGCGGCCTTTGGCTCGTCCGACTCGCGGATGATCCGGATGACCTCGTCGATATTGAGGAAGACGATCATCCGCCCTTCGAGGATGTGGATACGATCGTCGACCTTCGACAGCCGGTGCCGCGTGCGCCGCGTGACCGTCGCAAAGCGAAAGCCGACCCACTCCTGCAGAATGTCGAGCAGGCCCTTTTGCCGAGGCCGGCCGTCGGCGCCGATCATGACGAGGTTCAGTGCCGCATTCGATTCGAGGCTCGTGTGAGCCAGCAGCGAGTGAACGAATTCCGTTTGATCGATACGGCTCGACTTAGGCTCGAACACGATCCGCACAGGCGCGTCCTTGCCCGACTCGTCGCGCACGGCGTCGAGCAGCGCCAGCAAGGTCTGCTTCGTCTGCAATTGCTCCGGCGTCAGTGTCTTCTTGCCGAGCTTGATCTTCGGATTCGTGAGTTCCTCGATTTCCTCGAGCACCTTCTGGCACGACGTATTGGGCGGCAACTCGTTCACGACGAGCTGCCACTGCCCGCGCGCGAGCTCTTCGATCTTCCAGCGCGCCCGCACCTTCAAGCTGCCACGCCCCGTCTCGTAAGCCGCCGAGATCTCGGCGGCGCTGGAGATGATCTGACCGCCGCCGGGAAAATCGGGGCCCGGCAGAATCTCCATCAACTCCGCGTGGGTCATCTTCGGATGACGAATCATCGCCACGGCCGCCGCCGCCACCTCGCGCAAATTATGCGAAGGCATTTCGGTTGCCAGACCCACTGCGATACCGGATGCGCCGTTCAGCAGCAGGAACGGCAAGCGGGCGGGCAACAGCTTCGGCTCTTGGAACGAGCCGTCGTAGTTCGGTGCGAATTCGACCGTGCCTTCGTTGATCTCGTCAAGCAGCAGCTTGGCGATCGGCGTCAAGCGCGCTTCGGTGTATCGCATGGCCGCTGCGCCGTCGCCGTCGCGCGAGCCGAAATTGCCCTGACCGTCGATGAGCGGATAGCGCATCGAAAAGTCTTGCGCGAGGCGAACGAGTGCGTCGTAGGCCGATTGGTCGCCGTGCGGGTGATATTTGCCGAGCACGTCGCCTACGACGCGCGCCGACTTCACCGGCTTTGCGTCCGAGGCAAGCCCCATCTCGTTCATCGCGAAGAGAATGCGGCGCTGCACGGGCTTTTGTCCGTCGCGCACATCGGGCAGCGCTCGGCCCTTGACGACGCTCACGGCATAGTCGAGGTAGGCCCGTTCGGCGTAGTGGCCGAGCGTCAGCGACTCGCCGTCGGGCGCGGTAGCGGGTGCGAAGAGATCGTCTTGTTGATCCATCAAGAATAATGTCCGTGTTCAGGAAATCGAAGCTCAGATATCGGCTTCGACTTCGTTGCCTTTCTCTTCGAGCCAACTGCGGCGCGCCGCTGCTTCACCCTTGCCCATCAGCATCGTCATGCGCGAGACGGTACCCTCGTACTCGAGCTCGCCGAGTTCGATCGGCATGAGCCGCCGCGTGTCCGGGTTCATCGTCGTATCCCACAGCTGCTCGGCGCTCATTTCGCCGAGCCCTTTGAAGCGGCTGATCGACCATTGCGTTTCGCGCACGCCATCCTTGCGCAGCTTGTCGAGCGTCGCTTCGAGCTCGCCCTCGTCGAGTGCGTAAAGCTTTTGCGCGGGCTTCTTGCCGCGCGCAGGCGCATCGACTCGAAATAGCGGAGGCCGCGCGACATGGACGTGCCCACGTTCGATCAACTGCGGAAAATGCTTGAAGAACAGCGTGAGCAAGAGCACCTGAATGTGCGCGCCGTCGACGTCCGCATCGGACAAGATGCAGATCTTGCCGTATCGCAGATTCGACAGATCGACGCGGTCGTCCGGGCTGTGCGGATCCACGCCGATCGCCACCGAGATGTCGTGCACCTCATTGTTCGCGAACAGCCGGTCGCGTTCGGTTTCCCAGGTATTGAGCACTTTGCCGCGCAGCGGCAGGATTGCCTGGAATTCCTTGTCGCGGCCCATCTTGGCCGAGCCGCCCGCCGAATCGCCTTCGACGAGAAACAGCTCGTTGCGCGAAATATCGGTCGATTCGCAATCGGTCAGCTTGCCCGGCAGCACGGCCACGCCCGAGCTCTTGCGCTTTTCGACTTTCTGCCCGGCCCGCGTGCGCGCCTGCGCCTGCTTGATGACGAGCTCGGCGAGCTTCTTGCCGTGCTCCACATGCTGATTGAGCCAAAGCTCCAGCGCGGGCCGCGTAAACGAAGAGATCAGCTTGACGGCATCGCGGCTGTTCAACCGCTCTTTGATCTGCCCTTGGAACTGCGGATCGAGCACCTTCGCCGAAAGCACGAACGACACGCGGGCGAAGACGTCTTCCGCCAACAGTTTGACGCCCTTGGGTTGGAGGCTGTGCAGTTCGACGAAACTCTTGACCGCTTGGAACAGCCCATCTCGCAAACCCGATTCGTGCGTGCCGCCCGCCGGCGTCGGAATGAGATTCACATACGATTCGCGCTGCAGCGGGCCTTCCTCGCTCCAGGCGACGACCCATGCCGCGCCCTCGCCTTCGGCGAACGTGTCCTCGCTCGTGCGCGCGCTGCCGGCATAACGTTCGCCTTCGAACAGCGGAATCAAAAGCTCGCTGCCGCCCATGCCCTCGAGCAGATAGCCGCGCAGGCCGTCCTCGTACTTCCAGCTTTGCCGCTCGCCCGATTTTTCGTTGACGAGTACGACTTCGACACCGGGCAGCAGGACGGCTTTCGAACGTAAAAGACGCTGCAGTTCGCCAAGCGGCAGGTTCGCCGAATCGAAGTACTTGGGATCGGGCAGTGCCGTCACGCGCGTGCCGGAGCGCTTCTCGCCCTTCGCGGCGGGTCGCACGGTAAGCGGGCGCACGACATCGCCGTGCGAGAAGCCGACCTCTGCGACCTTGCCCTCACGCCAGACGGTCACATCGAGCCGAGACGACAAGGCGTTGGTTACGGACACGCCGACGCCATGCAAGCCGCCCGAGAACGTATAGGCGCCGCCAGCCGCTTTGTCGAACTTGCCGCCCGCATGCAGGCGGGTAAACACGATTTCGACAACGGGCACGCCTTCGTCTGGATGCATGCCGAACGGAATACCGCGCCCGTCGTCGTCGACGGAAACCGACTGATCGGCATGCAGCGTAACGGTGATTTGCCGGCCGTATCCGCCGAGCGCTTCGTCCGACGCGTTGTCGATGGCTTCTTGAATGATGTGCAGCGGATTCTCGGTGCGCGTGTACATGCCCGGCCGCTGCTTGACCGGCTCGAGGCCTTTGAGCACCTTGATCGACGCCTCGCTGTATGCGGCGCTTGGCTTTTTCGTGGACATGGTCTCGTGTAGGTCGTTGTCCACCGCGCGTGTGGGTATCCGCGTGGACAAAGCGTTGAAAGTTTAAAAAATGCGAATTGAAACAATGACTGCGGCCAGCGTGCCCGCAAAGCGAGCGCGACCGGTGGCGCGAGAATCGTCGTCAGCCGTAGTCGCGGCGTATTTTACTGGTTTCGTTTCGCGCGGCAATTTGGCAGGACGGCCTATCCGTCGGCCGGCCTATCCGTCTCGCGGCCTTGGCGCAGGGCAGTGTCATTTCCGCTTGGCTTCGAGCGCCTCCCAGCGCTCCAATGCGGCGAGCAGTTCGTCGTCGATGGCAGCGTAGCGCTCGGTCAGCTGCGCGCCCTCCTGCGCGTCGCGCGCGAAGATGGAGCCGTCTTCGAGTTGCGCGCCGATGGCCTTCTGCTCGGCCTCGAGCGCCGCGATCGTCTCGGGCAGCGTGTCCAGTTCGCGCTGTTCCTTGAACGAGAGCTTGACGGTGCGCTGAGCGTTACGGCCGGCCGCGCTTTCCTTGGGCAGGGACTCGCGCGCCGCGGGCTTGGCCGCGTCCTTCGCGGCGGCCTGTGCGAGGCGCTGCGCGCGCTCGCTTTGCGTTTGCCAATCGGTGAAACCGCCGACGTAGTCGCGCCACTGCCCCGCGCCTTCGGACGCAATCACCGATGTAACGACGTTGTCCAGAAACGCACGATCGTGACTCACGAGCAGCACCGTCCCGTCATAGTCGGACAGCAGTTCTTCGAGCAACTCCAGCGTGGGAATGTCGAGATCGTTCGTGGGCTCGTCTAGCACGAGCACGTTGGCCGGCCGTGCGAACAAGCGCGCGAGCAGCAGCCGATTGCGCTCGCCGCCCGACAGCGACTTCACAGGCGAGCGCGCTCGCTCCGGCGCGAACAGGAAATCGCCGAGGTAGCTCATCACGTGCTTGCGCGTGCCGTTGACCTCGATCCAATCGCTGCCGGGGCTGATCGTATCGGCCAAGCTCTTATCGGAATCGAGCTGCGCGCGCATCTGATCGAAATAGGCCACTTGCGGATTCGTGCCGACGCGCACCGTGCCTTCGTCGGGCTTGATCTCGCCGAGGATGAGCTTGAGCAGCGTGGTCTTGCCGGCGCCATTCGGCCCGATGAAGCCGATCTTGTCGCCGCGCATGACCGTCGTCGAAAAATGATCGACGACGGTGCGCTCGCCGAATCGCTTGGTGACATCGACGAGTTCGGCCACGATCTTCCCCGAGCGCTCGCCCTGTCCGACGTCGAGCTTCACGTTGCCTTGGACGTTGCGGCGCTCGGCCCGCTGCTGCCGCATTTCGACGAGCCGCGAGATGCGCCCGACACTACGGGTTCGGCGTGCCTCGACGCCTTTGCGGATCCACACTTCCTCTTGCGCCAGCAGCTTGTCGAACTTGTCGTTTTCCACACGCTCGACCTCGAGCTGCTGCGCCTTGCGCGCTTGATAAGCTGAGAAATTGCCCGGATACGAGAGCAATCGGCCTCGATCGAGCTCGACGATACGCGTGGCGACACGATCGAGGAATGCGCGATCGTGCGTGATGAAGAACAGGCCGGAGCGTGAGCCGACGAGCAACTCCTCGAGCCAGCGAATGCCGTCGAAATCGAGGTGGTTCGTGGGCTCGTCGAGCAGCAGGATGTCGGGATCGGCGACAAGCGCTTGCGCGAGCGCGACGCGCTTTTGCATCCCGCCCGACAGCGCGCCGACCCGCGCTTCGCCGTCAAGGTTCAACTGCGCTAGCGTCGTGGCGACACGGGTGCGCCAGCTCCATGCGTCGGTCATGTCGAGCGCCGATTGGAGCGCATTCATACGCGCAAGCAGCGCGTCGTGCTCGGCACCCTCGGGCGTGGCGGCGAGCGCGTGGGCGACAGCGTCGTATTCGTCGAGCGCGGCGCGCGCCTGCGCCAGACCGCCTGCGACCGTATCGAAGACGGAAGCGCCGGCATCGAACTCGGGTTCTTGCGGCACATAGACCGTGGACAATTCCTGCTGACGCGTGATGAGCCCGTCGTCGGCAGGCATGAGCCCCGCGACGATCTTGAGGAGGGAAGACTTGCCCGCGCCGTTGCGGCCGATGAGGCCGACGCGTTCGCCGGCTTCCAGCGAAAAGTCGGCGTGATCGAGCAGTGCGACGTGACCGAATGCGAGCTGTGCGCCGACGATGGAGTAAAGCGACATGGAGGAAGGCGCCTGCGAAAGAGCCGAAACGTCCATTGTACCGGCGACGGCGCGGGAGCCTGCCCGCATTGGCCATTCGGTACAATCGCGGGCTGTGCGGCACCGCCGAAAGGCCCGCGCGCGCGGCTGCGACAATTCGTCCGGCCTCGCCGTGCACCGACGCGCTGCGCCTAGGCGCTTGCTTGTCGGGGGGACTCGACGTGCGGGGCAAGGCAGCGACTTTCTGAAATAAATTAGGGTAGGGACGCCGTGAGCGACGTTATCGAATACAAGAGCTGGGTTTGCCTGATTTGCGGCTGGATATTTAACGAAGAAGAAGGGTTGCCCGGCGAAGGCATTCCGGCAGGCACGCGCTTCGCCGATATTCCGGACGATTGGCGCTGTCCGCTGTGCGATGTCGGCAAGGGCGACTTCGCCGTCGTGGAGTTTTGACCCGTCTGTTGTAGCGGCGGCCACGCGATTGCGCCGGGAACGGCGCGCGCTTTGGTATACTCTGCGCGCGCCGGTACATTCGGGTTCACCGCCCGAGCAGCAGATCCTCCCCGTAGTTCAATGGATAGAACAAGTGCCTCCTAAGCGCTAGATACAGGTTCGATTCCTGTCGGGGGGACCAGAGAAAGACCGCAAAGCCTTATTCAGCAAAGCATCTTGTCCAATTTGGCGTAATTTTGGCGTAGCGGCGTTCAGTGTTTGTTCTCTTGCCCGTGCAACATGTCGCTGACCTTCGGTGCCTCCGGCCGCGTACCCGACTATAGGCGCCGGTCTTTCTGCTCACTCAAATGACGGTCATCCCCGAGCCGCATACGATCGTCGTGCACGGCAGCCGGTTGGCGGCGGCGATCGCCACCTAAAACGCGATCTAAGCGCCTGGCGAGACATCCTGCCTCAGCCGTACGCCCATGCGGCTCCGTCGCCGACCTGCGCCGCGTCCCGTGCGCCTGTCGGCGTATCCGACCGACACGCCGAGCAGGGCAGGCGCAAAAACAGCTTGCAAAGACGTATCAAAATTGGTACGCCTCTGCCATCCCAATCTCCCGCATTTCCGAATGGTCCAACCCGTCAAGGTGGTCCTCACCGTTCGCTTTTTTCGAACGGCAACCGATAACGAACCTGTCCGCGACTGGCTCAAAGAGCTGGAACCGCAGGATCGAAAAACGATCGGCGAGGACGTCAAGACGGTGCAGATCGGCTGGCCGCTTGGCATGCCGCTGGTTCGCAAGATGGGTAAGGAGATGTGGGAGGTCCGGATCCACCTGCACAGGCGCATTGCTCGCGTCCTGTTCACCGTCCGTCGGCAACGACATGGTCCTTCTGCACGGCTTCATCAAGAAGTCGCAGGCACGCCGAAAGATGATCTGGCTCTGGCGAAGGACCGACTGAGCCAGATCAGGAAGGCTTAGGTTTTATTGCGAATGGAGTCGCACATCATGGCAAACAAGCATATTCTGTCGGGGACCAAAAACAACCGACCCCGCCGGATGGCAATCGCCGGCAACGCTCGTGTCCCGTAAGCGCGCCAGTAGCCATCCGGCGATCGGCGCCCACGTCCCCAGCCATTGCCGACACTCCGCCGCGCCGTCCTGCGCGACGCCTGCGCCACGCCTGCGAGCCGCGAACGTATTGCCGGACGCGACCGACGCGTCGAGCAATGGGTGAACCGGCAGACTCCGCTTGCCTTCTCTCCAATAACCCATAATAATTATGGGTATGCCTCCCGAACCGATGCCGTTCCGCCTGAACGACCAGAACCTGCGTCGCCTGATAAGCGACACGGCCAAGGACTCGGGACGAGTGTTCATTACGCCGCATGCCAAGCAACGGATGCGTGAGCGAAAGATCACGCTGCCGCAGGTGCTGGACTGCCTGCGCAACGGACTGGTATCGGAACCGGCGCATACGAACGTGCATGGGCACTGGCAATGCACGATGACGCGCCGCAACGCTGGCGACGAGGTGCGCGTCGCTGCGGCGCTCGAGCGGGCTGAAGATGGCGATTGGATCGCTGTGATCACTGTTTTTTGAGAGATACCACCATGTATCACTACACGGAAAGTGGGCTGCGTAACGTGTGGCTCGAAAACGGCGTCACCCAGCGCAAGACGGCGTACGGCGTGTCGACGTCTATTCAGGACGTCGACGGCCTGCACAAGGTGATCGGCCGCGCGCTCGCCCTTAAGGGCCATCTCACCGGCGCAGAATTCAGGTTCCTGCGCAAAGAGCTCGACCTGTCGCAGCACCGCCTGGCTGATCTGATCGGTACGACGGAGCAGACGGTCGCGCTATGGGAGAGGCACGGCAAGATCCCGAAGACCGCCGACCGCATGCTTCGTGCGATCTATCTCGAGACCATCGACGGCAACGTCAAGCTCAAAGAGATGATCGAGCGTACCGCCGACCTCGACCGGAAAGACAGCGAAAAAATGGTGTTCCACGACACCGACGCCGGCTGGTTCGCGATAGCCGCGTGATGCCTATCCGCACCGCCGCCGAGTACGCAAGGGCGATAGCCCTAATCGACAAGGTCGGCGACGACGAAGCACACCCGCTCGCGGAGGTGCTCGACCTAAGGGGGTCAGGATTCCGTGCAAATCAACACGCTTCGCTTCATCCGATGCTCGATCGTAAAACTAAAAGAGCATCCGGAGCGAACGTCGCCTATTGTGGGGGACCAGCCCTAGATCGGGACAGCGCATACACGCCGATCGACGCGGCCGCAATTCCCGACGCTGCGCCAATCCCCAGCGCCCAGCGTGGGCCAAAGTGATTCGCGACCCATCCCACGATAGGTGCGCCGATCGGCGTGCCTCCCAGTGCAATTGCGAGACGCAGCGCCATGACACGCCCTCGCATCGCGGGTTCGATCGAGACCTGCATGAGACTGTTCGTCGTGTTCGTGAACGTCAAAGCCGCCACGCCGATGACTACCAGTGCGCCGGCGAAAAGCCAGTAACTCGGAGCTATGGCAGCCAGAGTGCAACCCAGCCCGAACATGCCCGCTCCGATCAGAATGGTCATGAGCCCCGGTCGACTACGGCCTGCAGCGAGCAAGGCCCCCGACATCGTCCCAATCGCCATGATCGAGGACAGAACGCCATAGCCGCGCGCATCGGTACGAAAAACGCCGACGGCCATCGTCGAAATAAAGATCGGGAAGTTGAGCCCGAATGTCCCGATCAAAAACAGCATGACCAGAATCGCCCTGAGATCGGGGCGGGACCATGCGTAGCGGAACCCTTCGGTCATTGCGTGCGGGGAACGATGCGCCCTCGCGCTTTCGCTCAGTTCCGACTTCCGGAAGAATGACATCGATACGAGCACGGCAACAAAGCTGACGCCGTTGATCAGAAACGCGTAACCCGTACCAATCGAAGCAATCACGACCCCGGCCACCGCCGGCCCGATCATTCGCCCCGCGTTGAACGAGGTCGAGTTCAGCGCGACGGCATTGTGCAGATCGGCAGCGCCTACCAGTGCCCCCACGAAGGTCTGCCGAACCGGCCCATCGAATGCGGATGTGCATCCAAACAGCAGCGCAAAAATGTAGACATGCCACAACCGGACGACGCCCGTGACCGTGAGAATGCCTAGGGCCAGGGCAAGCGCTCCCATCGTCGCCTGCGTGACCATCAGGAGCTTGCGCTGGTTGTAATGATCCGCGGCGTAGCCCGTCCACGGCAGCAATATCATCTGCGGCCCGAACTGAAGCGCCATGACCGTTCCGACCGCCGATGCGTTGTGGTGGGTTAGCTGCGTCAGTACAAGCCAGTCCTGCGCCGTGCGCTGCATCCAGGTGCCGACGTTCGATACGAGCGCACCGGTGGCCCACAATCGGTAGTTGAACACCCTTAGCGAACTGAATGCTCGCCATTCACGAGTACTCACGACAGCCTTGTCATCCGATCGCCATGAAATTGAGCGAAGTACCGGCCAGAAACGAAATCGAACCCTTCCATTGTCAGGCGCCTCGCTGATGGACGAAAACGGCTCGCGGCGGTTCACCCATTACCTGGAAGCGTTGCCGCGCAAGCTCCGCGGTTGGCGAATGGCGCGCGATTTCGATTTGGTCACGCGCTCGCAAGCCGAACCGGTCGTCCTGCTAGGCAATCTCGATCTCGAAGGATGACCGGCAAAACGCAGCATCAGTGCCGATGATGAAGCCGATCGAACCAGTGATGCGCCTCGATCCAACGCACGAGATCGGCAAGAGGATGGTCGGTGCGGTAGCGCGTCGCCACTGCAAGTGCGGCGCAGGCAAATAGCGCCAGCACCAGCATGAACCCGGTCGACGAATCGAACATGACAGTCTCCGCGATCGCTCCGATAAGCTCATTCTAGGCGCATAACTCGCATTCGCGAATGTGCACCGCCGCACGCATTCGCGTCCGCCGCCGAACTCGCCCATCGCTGCGATAATTAGGGCCCCCACCCCACTCAATCACTGAAAGGAGCCGCCGTGAGCGAGCCGACTTCCTCTCCCGCCAGCGCAATCAAACGTGTCGCCTTCATCGGCCTAGGCGTCATGGGCTATCCGATGGCCGGCCATTTGGCCAAGGCCGGATTCGACATCACCGTCTACAACCGCACCTATGCGAAAGCCCAACAGTGGGTCGCCGAGTACGGCGGACAGGCGGAACGCACGCCGCGCGAAGCCGCGCGAGGCGCCGAACTCGTGCTCGCCTGCGTCGGCAACGACGACGATCTGCGCAGCGTCACGCTGGGCGAGCACGGCGCGTTCGCCGGGATGGCAAGCGGCACGCTGTTCGCCGATCACACGACTGCATCCGCCGGTATCGCCCGCGAACTCGCGCAGGCGGCCAGCCCGCGCGGCATCGCGTTCATCGACGCACCCGTCTCCGGCGGCCAAGCCGGCGCGCAAAACGGCAAACTGACAATCATGTGCGGCAGCGATGACGCGGCAGCGTTCGAACGCGCGGCGGCCGTTCTCAAACATTACGCTGTCGCCGTCACGCGTCTGGGGCCGGCTGGCGCCGGCCAGTTGACGAAGATGGTCAATCAGATATGCATCGCCGGCCTCGTGCAAGGCCTCGCCGAAGCGATCCACTTCGGCGAGCGCGCCGGGCTCGACATGCCGCGCGTCCTCGAAGTGATCGGCAAAGGCGCCGCCGCGAGTTGGCAAATGGACAACCGCGGCAAAACGATGATCGAAAACAAATTCGACTTCGGCTTCGCCGTCGATTGGATGCGTAAAGACCTCGGCTTCTGCCTCGAAGAAGCGAAGCGCAACGGAGCGGCTCTGCCGATCACCGCGCTCGTCGATCAGTTCTACGGCGACGTGCAAGCATCCGGCGGCAACCGCTTCGATACCTCGAGCCTGATTTGGCGCCTGCGCAAACTACGCGAACGCGGGTAACGCCACTCGCGGTGATAAACTCGGTTCGCATGCCGCACGGCGCATGGCGGCACCTCGCGCTGCATCGTTGAACCCGTTAAGAAGAAGGAGGCATCCGATGGCTGAATTCAGAATCTGGTCAGACGACTTTCCCGTCAACGGCTTCATGCCGAAGGCACAGGAATGCAACGATAAGGCGTTCGGCGTAGACGGCGACGGGGGCAACCAGTCGCCCGCCTTGCAGTGGGAAGGGCCGCCCGAAGACACTAAAAGCTTTGCGCTGACGCTCTACGATCCCGACGCTCCGACGGGCAGCGGTTTCTGGCACTGGGTCGTCGTCAATATTCCCCCAGACGTCCGCTCCCTGCCGCTCGGTGCAGGCAAACCCGACGGCAGCCTGCTGCCGTCCGGCGCTATCCAAGTTCGCAACGATTACGGCACGCTAGGTTTTGGCGGTGCGGCGCCGCCGCGCGGCGACACGCCCCACCGCTACGTCTTCCGGCTGCATGCGTTGAACGTCGATCGGCTGCCGATCACGCCCGAAACGACGAATGCCGTCGCCCGCTTCATGACGCATTTGAACGAGATCGATTCGACCACCTACACAGGCCTTTACGAACTGAAGTAACGCGAGTGTCTCCGGCGCCGCGGGCCAGGCGCGCCGCCGGGTTCCCTTTCGGCACAGGTCAGGCATAATGGTTGCGGGCGCAACTAAATCGCCCTCCGCGCGACGACTGCGCCCGCAAGCGCATCGAAGCTTGTGCGCTTAGAATGCGAGGTTCGTCCCCACCGCCCGCTACCCGAGTTTGTCGCCGATGGAAGCAGACCAAGGCATTCCCGTCCCGCAGCGCTATTGGGCCATCGTCGTCATCGCGCTCGGTATCACCCTCGCGGTTCTCGACGGCGCCATCGCCAACGTCGCATTGCCCACCATCGCACGCGACCTGCACGCCAGCGCCTCAGCTTCGATCTGGGTCGTCAACGCCTACCAACTCTCCATCACGATCTCGCTGCTGCCGCTTGCGTCGCTGGGCGACCGGATCGGCTATCGGCGCGTCTATACGGCGGGCCTCGCTCTGTTCACCGTCGCTTCGCTCGGCTGCGCGCTCGCGGGTTCGCTGCCGACACTCGCGCTGGTGCGCGTCGTGCAAGGCTTTGGCGCGGCCGGCATCATGAGCGTCAACACAGCGCTCGTGCGCACGATCTACCCGGCAAACCTGCTCGGCAGGGGCATCGCAATCAACGCGATGGTCGTCGCGGTGTCATCCGCCGTAGGGCCGACCGTCGCTTCCGCTGTCTTGTCCGTCGGGTCGTGGCCGTGGCTCTTTGCGATCAACGTGCCGATCGGCATCGCAGCGGTCATCGGCGCATTGCGCGCATTGCCGACGAATCCGGGACACGACGCCCCGTACGATCTCTTGAGCGCAGCGATGAACGCGGTCGTGTTCGGCCTGCTCATCTTCACGATCGACGGCTTAGGTCACGGCGAGGGCACCGTCTGGCTCGTCGCTCAAACGCTGGGCCTCGTCCTCGTCGGCTACGTGTTCGTGCGTCGCCAACTGACGCGCACGGCGCCGCTCTTGCCGATCGATCTCATGAAGATCCCGATCTTCGCGCTGTCCATCGCGACGTCCGTTTGTTCGTTCTGCGCGCAAATGCTGGCCTACGTCTCGCTGCCGTTTCTGTTCCAGAACGTCTTTGGCTTCGACCAAGTGCAGACGGGCTTGTTGATCTCGCCCTGGCCGTTCGCGATCATCTTCGCCGCGCCGCTCGCGGGCGTGCTCTCGGATCGCTATTCCGCGGGAATGCTGGGCGGCATCGGGCTCATGACGCTCACGCTGGGGCTCGCCTTGCTGGCGACGGTCGGCTCGCATCCTACGGCGTTCGATGTGACCTGGCGCATGGCGTTGTGCGGCGCGGGGTTCGGGATTTTTCAGTCGCCGAATAATCGGCAAATGTTGGCGGCAGCGCCGCGCGAGCGCAGCGGCGGCGCAAGCGGCATGCTCGGCACCGCACGGCTAACAGGGCAAACGGTCGGCGCGGCGCTCGTCGCGCTCATTTTCGGCGTTGCGCCGAGCCGCGGTCCAACGATCGCGCTGGTCGTCGCGGCTGTCGTGGCCGGCCTCGCCTCGGTCGTCAGCTTCATGCGACTGCGCGCGCCCGCCCCGGCGACCAGTTTCACGCGCTAGCGCCCGCCGCCTCCTGCTCAGTTCACTGCGCCTCGCTCACCTTGAGGCGGTTCTTCACTTCGTGCACGCCGCCGACGCCTTCGACCACCTGCTGAGCGCGGGTCTTTTCATCGCTCGTCGGCACCGTACCCGTCAGCCAGACAGTCCCGCGTCGCGTCTTCACGTGAATATGTGTCGACTTGACGTCCTTTGCCGTCATCAGGGCCGTCTTGACTTTCGTCGTGATGGTGCCGTCGCTGAGATGTTGACCGACCGATTCGGAACTTCCCGATGCCGTCGTCGAGGTTTCGGTCGATGAAGCGGCCGACGAACCCATGGTCTGTGCCGTCACGCCCGCGGCAAACGAAAGCGAAGCAACAATCGTCGCAATTTTGAGGACTGGGAGTGATTTCACGTTTTCTCCTGCTCAAAGATGGAAAAGAAATTGCCTAACCGGCACGGCTGAAAGCGGGAAGCGATACAGGCCGCGTTTCCGCCCGTACCTGGGGTCGCAAGCCTCGTGCCGTCGCACAGCATTCGTCGTGGCCGGCCGCGTCCTCGGCATCTGGCTGGCGCATAGGCAGCAAACGGCGCCGCGCTTTTGCACTGCGCCTGTAAAAGCTGCTGCGTTCGCGCCGCCGCGGCACGCCGCATGCAAGGCGCGAATCGGGCGCAGGCGTGCGTGGCAACGCTTGGTACGGGGGTTGCTTAAAAGCCAGGACTATTCCACTGGACGTTTCGTCATGCCGCCCACTCTCGAACTGCGCAGCAAACAACATGTCGCGCTCACGCCGCGTTTGCAACAATCGGTGCGGCTGCTGCAGTTGTCCTCGCTGGAGTTTCAGCACGAATTGCGTCAGGCGCTCGATAACAACCCCTTTCTCGAGTACGACGACCCGGCAGCGGAAGAAACCGAATTGCCCCCCGCAAACGGCGCGCACGATCGCGACGGCACGGTGCTCGAGCCCAGCGTCGCAGCGGATGCGCCGGCGCCAGCGGAGGCCGCCGATCCCTACGACGGCGTGGCGAGTCCCGATGTCGTGAGCACCGCGCCGGCCGACGACCCCATCGGCGATTTCGGCCAAGACTGGACGACGCGCGGCGCCTCGCGCAACAACGACTCGGACGACGTGGATCCGGGCGCCTGGGCGCATGCGCAGCCGACGATGCACGAGCATCTGCACGAGTTGCTGCAGCTTTACCCACTCGGAGAGCGCGATCACGCGGCGGCGCAAATCGTCATCGAAGCGCTCGACGACGACGGTTACCTGCGCGAGCCGCTCGATGAGTTGGCGAGCGCGTTCGAAGCCGATCCACCGCTCAGCGAAGAGGAACTGCGCGTGGCGTTGCGGCTCGTGCAGACGCTCGATCGCCCCGGCGTCGGGGCACGGTCTCTTTCCGAATGCCTGGGGCTGCAGCTCGATGCGATGCCCGCGGAGACGCCGGGGCGCGCGGCTGCACGCGCGATCGTCGCGCATCACCTGGAACGGCTCGCGCGCCGCGAACATGCCGAGTTGCAAAAGCAGCTAGGTTGCTCCGCCGAAGAGTTGCGCCGCGCGTGCGCGCTCGTGCGGCGGCTAGACCCGAAGCCCGGCCAGTTCTATACGCGTGTCGACGACAACTACGTTATCCCCGACGTCATCGTGCGGCGCGTAAAGGGACGCTGGGTCGCGACGATCAATCCCGCCGTGCTGCCGCGTGCGCGCATTCATCGTGTCTACGCCGAATTGTTCGCGCAATCGGGCGGGGCTGGCTCGCCGCTCGGGCAGCAACTGCAAGAAGCGCGTTGGCTGCTGCGCAATGCCGAGCAGCGCTTCACGACCATCCAGCGTGTCGCGCAGTGCATCGTCTCCTACCAGAAAGCGTTCTTCGACTACGGCGAAATCGCGTTGAAGCCGCTCGTCCTGAGCAAACTGGCCGAAGAACTGGGGCTGCACGAATCGACCGTCTCGCGGGCATCGAGCAACAAGTACATGGCGACGCCGCGCGGCATCTTCGAGTTCCGCCATTTCTTCCCGCGCGAACTCGCCACGGAAACGGGCGGCCGCTGCTCCGCCGCCGCCGTGCGCGCGCTGATCAAGGAGATCATCGAGCAGGAAGACGTGCGCAATCCGCTCTCCGATGTCGCGCTTGCGAAGATGCTCGCGCAGGAAGGCATGATCGTCGCGCGCCGCACCGTTGCCAAATACCGCAATTTGCTGAAAGTGCCGCCGGCGCAATTGCGGCGCCAGGCGTGACCGTAAGACCGCGACCATAAGACATAAGGCCGGCGAGAAGCCGGCCTTATCGTTTGTGTCTTCTGGTGTCTTTTGATGTCGTTTGGTGAGTTCGTTAGCGTTCGTAGGGAAGCGGCCGGCGGCGATTCACGCTGCGATATCGGCGAGCTTGACGGCTTTGCGCGTCACCGATGCCGCCGACGTGACATTGCGCAAGTCGGCCAAGAACGCGTCGCGCCATGTCGATAGATCGTTGGCGCGCAGCCGCGCCATCATATCGGCGTGCCGTGCCTTGCGGTCTTCGAGCGGCATCGAGAGCGCCCGCTCGAGCGCTTCGGCCATTTGCGTTAGATCGAATGGATTGACAACGAGCGCGCCCGGCAACTGCTCGGCCGCGCCTGCGAATTGCGAGAGCACGAGTACGCCCGGATCCTCGGGGTCTTGCGATGCTACGTACTCCTTAGCAACGAGATTCATTCCGTCGCGCAGCGGCGTAACGTAGCCCACTTGCGAGAGGCGGAACAGCGCCATCAGCACATTGCGCTCGTACTTGCGGTTCAGGTACTGAATCGGCGTCCAATCGAGCTGCGCGAAACGCCCGTTGATGCGGCCCGCTTCGCCTTCGAGCGTCTGACGGATGCGCTGATAGGTCTGCACATCGGAGCGAGTCGGCGGCGCCACCTGGACGAGCGACACACGCCCGTGCCAATGCGGCGTACTCAGCAGCAGACGTTCGAACGCCTGGAAGCGCTCCACCAGCCCCTTCGAATAATCGAGGCGGTCGACGCTCATGATGATCTTGCGGCCACGCATCGCCTCGCGCAGCGTGCCGACAGGCTTACGATCGGAAAACTGTTCGGCCGCCTTCGCGATGGCATCGGGGTAGATGCCGATCGGATACGCGCCGATCTTGAGCACGCGGCCGAATGCGTGAATCATGCCGTCATCGCTCGCGGTCCCAAAGCCGCCGCGCTCGATATAGTCGACGAACGATTGACGATCGACCTCCGTCTGGAAACCGAGCACGTCGTAGCTGCACATCGCTTTGACGAGCGCTTCGTGCGGCGGCACCGTGCGCAGCATTTCGGGCACCGGAAACGGAATGTGTAGGAAGAACCCAATCGGATTGGTGACGCCGATGTCGCGCAGCGCCTGAGCGAAGGGCAGCAGGTGATAGTCGTGTACCCAGATGATGTCGCTCGGCTCCAGCATGGCCTTCAGTTGCTTAGCGAGCATTGCGTTCACCCGGAGGTATCCGGCGTACTCTTGCCGGTCGTAGCGCGACAAGTCGGTGCGATAGTGGAACGTCGGCCACAACGTCGCGTTCGAAAATCCTCTGTAGTACTGATCGTAATCACGCCGGGTGAGGCCTACGGTCGCATAGGTGACCTTGCCTTGCTTGTCGATGACGGGCGCATGCGGTTCGCCTACGATTTCCCCGCTCCACCCGAACCAGACGCCTCCCGTTTCCTTGAGGGCGTCCAGCACGCCGATCGCAAGGCCCCCCGCCGCGGGGCGGCCCTCCTGCGTCGGCGCGACGCGGTTTGACACCACGATAAGTCTGCTCATTGGGGCTCCACCAGTTCGATTGGCATTCTTGCGCGGCGAACCGTCTCGCCGCCGCTACATGTGTTAGTTGCATGCAAGGCGCGTGCCTCCCAAACATCAGACGAATATCGCCGGCATTCGTGGGGCCGATGCGAGCCGCAATGGACCAACGCCGAATGCGCGCACCGCGCTGAAGACGAAGGGTGAAGACGAAGTGCGCGCGCAATGCGAACGTACCGCCCCCCCGACCGAACACACGAACGGGCATAGGGCGGCGGCGGGCGGTGCCCGCCCCTTTCGAGCGGGCCCTAGGCGTCCTGCTCGGCGCCTAGATCGCGCTGATAATCGAGCCCTTCGGCGCGAGCGCCGCCCTGGTTATGCTCGCCGTCGAGGGGAGCGTCGAGCGCGGCGCGATTCTGTGCGGAAGGGTCTTGCGACGACGGCGATCGTTCGGGAACGCCGCCGTTGTTCTTCGCTTCGCGCTTGAGCGTATGGCGCGGCGAGCGCCTCAAGGCTGGGTGTCTCATGGAACGATCTCCAAGAGCAGGCGAATGCCGGGGGCGGCAATGCCGACATCTAAGTCTAGACGCCGAGGTCGATCTTCGCGCGGTAACAATTGCGTCAGATTTGTAACCGATACACTGGCGAGACCTTGCTATTCGTCAGTGCATTGGCGGCCCATTCGGCGGCGTGCGCGGCGGATCGCCAATAGGTGGTTCGCTCGGCACGGGAGGATCGCGCTCGGGTATGGGGCCCGGAGAGGGCGGCTCTTCGGGCGGTTGAAAGGGCGGATCGGGCTCGGGGGTATGCAAGCGAAAGGGCTCGCTGCCTAATTCGGACATCGAAAGGAACCTCGTTGGTCAACCAATGTGACGAGCACTAACCAGCAAATGCTCTGCCATCAACGAACCCTGCGACGAACCCTGCGCGAATCCTGCACGAATCGTACGTCGATAAAACCGTGCATGATCCACGCTTGTCGGGCTCAAGCAGTGACCGTTTCGCGCACAGGCCACGGCCGGGCGCAACGGCTCGCACGCGCCGCGGCTCACTTCGTCAACTTCACTTGCCGGCGGCGGCTTCGCCCGTTTCGCCCGTTTCGCCCGCCGTATCGCCCTCGCCTGCCGCCGATTTCGCATCCTCGCCATACTCGACGAGCCGGTTGTAGAGCGTCTTCAAGCTGATGCCGAGAATCTCGGCCGCGCGCGTCTTGACGCCGCCGCATTGCTCGAGCGTCGCGAGAATCAGTTGGCGATCGGCCATCGCGAGCGATGTCCCGAACGGAATCGTGACGGCCGTGCCCGTCGAAGGCTTAGACAAGGAGATCTGCAGCGGCACCGCCGCCGTACTTTGCGCGTCCGGGCCGGCCATGATGAACGCGCGCTGCACGTAGTTCTTCAACTCGCGCACGTTGCCGGGCCACGGATACGACAGCATCATGTCCTTCACCGCGGGCGGGAATTGCTTGGGGCTGCCGTGGCGTTCATTGAGCTCGTCGAGGAACGCTTGGGCGAGCAGCCACACGTCGTTGCCGCGCTCGCGTAGCGGCGGCAGGCTGATCGGAAAGACGTTGAGCCGATGATAGAGGTCGAGCCGCAGCTTGCCTTCCAGCACCGCCTCTTCCGGATCGCGGTTCGTCGCCGCGATCACGCGCACGTCGGTCTCGATCTCCTTGGTCGTACCGACCCGCATGAACATACCCGTTTCAAGCACTCGCAGAAACTTCACCTGCAACTCAGCCGGCATTTCGGTGATCTCGTCGAGAAAGATCGTGCCGCCGCTCGCCCGCTCGAAATAGCCCTTGTGCTGACGGTCCGCACCGGTGAACGAGCCGCGTTCGTGGCCGAACATCTCCGATTCGATCAGGTTCGGCGAGATCGCGCCGCAGTTCACGGCCAAGAATGCGTGCTTTCGGCGCAGGCTCAACTCGTGAATGGTCTGCGCCGCGACTTCCTTGCCCGTGCCCGATTCGCCGACAAGCAGCACCGAAGCAGCCGTGGGCGCGACACGGCCGATTTGGTCGTAGACCGATTGCATCGCCGGCGAGTTGCCGAGCATGAGGCCAAAGCGCCCCATGCGCCGCAATTCGCCGCGCAGCGTGCCGATCTGCGCTTTGAGATCGCCCGCGCGCGGTAGCCGATCGAGCACGGCCTTCACGCGCTGCATGTTGATCGGCTTCACGAGATAGTCCGTCGCACCCATCTTGAGTGCCGTCACAGCCGACTCCACCGTCGCATGACCGGTGATGACGATGATCTCGACGCCCGAGCGCGGATCGAGATCTTCGAACAAGTCGACACCGCTGCCGTCCGGCAACTGCAAGTCCGTAAACACCACGTCGGGCGTTTGCCGCACGAGCTGAATGCGAGCCTCGCGCAAATCGCCGGCCGTCGCGGTCGTCAAGCCGTCGGCGGCAATGATCGATACGAGGGCTTCGCGAGTTTCGGGGTCATCGTCGACTATCAGCACATGTGACATCTGGGTTAGCGAATCCGTAATGAGTTAGGGTTGGAAAAAAGCGAGAGACGGCACATTCGTGTAAGCGCCTCCGGCCCGCTTCGATCGTCGCATCATTTTGCCTAGACGCGAGGATAGAGGCGAGCGATTCGGCACTTTTCAATGTGAAACGGTGAAACGGGCGCCGCCGAGGGGGACGGCGCGTTAGGCAGACCAGCGCACAAACCGGCGTGCAAGAAGCGGCTTAGCTATGCCCGTGAGGAAAAATCCATGCGTCGCGCGTGCCGCCGACATGCCCGAGAGCGCCGGGGCCTGCGCCATCGGGCATGACCTCGTGCCCGGGGCCGGCCGCCGCCGACTGGGCCGCGGCCGCCTGAGCCGAAGAGGCCGCGACCGCGCCCCCTTCGCCCTCCCACCGGTTCAACTCGCCAGCGAGCCGCGCCTGCGACGCGCGATGTTTTTGGCTCCAGCGCCACGCGATCATGCCGCCGACCGCGACCAGCGCGCCAAACATGCCGATTTTCGGACGAGCCATCTGATCCCCCTTGCATTGCTCGGTTCATTCATGAATGCGAGGTGACGCGACGCTCGCGCGCCGCCCGAACACCTTTCCGATCGATCCGGGCGCGCCGAGTTCCGCACACCGACAAATTCGTTGGTACGCAGCTTTCATGCCAGAGGCAGGGCCGCGTCCGGCTACGTCCGGCGCGGTTTGCGTGGTTAAATACTCTTTTGGAACTGAACTACACGAGCGCGTGGGCGCCGAAGGGAACACACCTTCTCTTTTTTCTCTTTTCAGCGTAACGACGCTTTACGGACAGCACAACCCATATGGCCGAGCCTACCGACATCGAAACTGCGGCCGCTTCGCCCGAGAACAACGCGGCGGCACGATTCGCGAAGAACCTAGCGCGCGACGCGGCCGGGCTCGAATCGTACGGCATGCTCTACGGCTCTTCGCCGTCGATGCTGGAGCTGTACGAGCAGATCGAACGCGTCGCCGCCACCGACGCCACGGTGCTGATCGTCGGCGAGTCAGGCACCGGCAAGGAGCTGGTCGCTCGTACGATCCACGATCGCAGCGCCCGCAAGAGCGGTCCGTTCGTGGCCGTCAACTGCGGCGCGATCCCCGACAGCCTCATCGAAGCCGAGCTATTCGGACACGAACGCGGCAGCTTTACGGGCGCGGTGCAAGGCCGCGCCGGCTATTTCGAGCATGCGAACGGCGGCACCCTGTTTCTCGACGAAGTCACCGAGATGATGCCGGTGCGGCAGGTCAAGCTGCTGCGTGCGCTGGAGACCGGCACGTTCTATCGGATCGGCGGCAACGAACTCCTGCACAGCGACGTGCGCGTCGTCGCCGCAACCAATCGCGATCCGCTCGTGGCCGTCAAGGAAAACGGCTTGCGCGAAGACTTGATGTATCGGCTCGCCGTATTCCCGCTGCGCGCGCCCCCGCTGCGCGAGCGCGAAGGCGACCGAGAACTGCTCGCTCAGCACTTCCTCGCCGAACTCAACGCGCAGGAAGGCACGAACAAAGTGTTCAGCAAGCGCGCGAGGGAAACGCTGCGCACTTACTCGTGGCCGGGCAACGTGCGCGAGCTCAAAAACAGCGTCTATCGCGCGTTCATCCTGGCCGAGAAGACCGTCGAGATCGAGCATCCGCGCCTGGCCGCCCGCTCGAAAAAAGCCGTGACGCAGGGCGATGCGATGAGCATCTGGGTCGGCACGCCGCTCGCCGAAGCTCAGCGCCAGATTATCCTCGGCACGCTCAAGTTTTGCGGCGGCGACAAGCGCCGGGCAGCAAAAGCGCTCGGCGTGAGCCTCAAGACGCTCTATAACCGCCTCGGCACCTACGAAGACGACGGCAACCCGGCGTCCGAGGCGTAAGTCGCAACGTGCCGCAGCTGCCCGATCGTAGGTGGCCGATCGCAGTTGGCCGATACGCGGGCGCGTGTACGGCGCGTTTTTACGCCTGTCGCCGTCAGTGTTGTTCCGCGTTTAGGACTCGACGTCCTCGAGACTGAAGATTTCGGTCTGGTCGTTGTACGAAAAGATTTCGCCGTAGCGGCCCCAGTTGATGACCGCATCGAGCGTCTCTTCGGCGGCGCTGTCGGACAAGAAATCCTCGAGTTCCTGCTCGAAGCGCACGCGCGGCGCGCGATGGCCGGGCCGCTCGTTCAGCACTTTCTTGATACGCGCGGCAAGCGGCACGTGCCGCAGCAGATGCTCGGCGAACATCATCTTGCGCTCTTGCGTGCCGAACTCGGCGAACACGCGCGCGGGGGGCGTGAGGAAGATGTCGCCCTCGCGCACGTCGGCGAAGCCAAGGTGCTGCAGCACTTCGGCGATCGGGAACAGATCGTCCACTTCGAGATGCAGCGAGCGCGCAATTTCAGGCATGTCGGCGCGGCCGTGGTACGGCGGCGCGGCCAGCGTTTCGATCAAACCGGCCATCAAGTTCGTCGACACGCTCGGCAGCCAGCTGCCGAGCTCGAGCCCCTTCTTCGTCGCCTCGTCGGTGCGTCGGGCGGTCATCTTCGCGTAGATGTCGTCGACCAGGCGCCGAAACGCGGGATCGAGACGGTTGCGCGGATGCGGGAACGGCACCTTGATCTCGGCCAGCACGCGCCCTGGGTTCGACGAAAGCACGAGAATGCGGTCGCACATGAACACCGCTTCTTCGATGTTGTGCGTCACGATCAGCACCGATTTGATCGGCATGCGCCGCTGCGTCCACAGATCGAGCAAGTCCGTCCGCAGCGTCTCGGCGGTCAGCACGTCGAGCGCCGAGAACGGCTCGTCCATGAGCAACAACGTCGGATCGACGACGAGCGCGCGCGCGAACCCCACGCGCTGGCGCATGCCGCCCGAAAGCTCGCGCGGATAGGCGTTTTCAAAGCCGTCGAGACCGATCAGGTCGATCGCGGCCAGCGCCCGCTCGCGGCGCTCGCGCGCCGCAACGCCTTGGGCTTCGAGCCCCGCTTCCACGTTTTGCAGCACGGTGAGCCACGGAAACAGCGCGAAAGTCTGAAACACCATCGCCACGCCCTCGGCCGGGCCCGACAACGGCTTGCCAAGGTAGCGGACTTCGCCGGCGGTCGGCTCGATGAGGCCGGCGATGATGCGAAGGAGCGTGGATTTGCCGGAGCCCGAACGCCCGAGCAGCCCGACGATCTCGCCTTCGCGCAGCGTCAGATTGACGTCGTCGAGCACGAGCAACTCGCCTTGCGCCTTAGCGAAGCCACGGCGCACGCCCTTGACGTCGAGGACTTCCTCGCCCGAACGCGGAGCGGCCACCGCGGCGCTGGCGAACGATGGGGCGCTTAGGTCAGCTTTGGGATTTTGCATGCGCTTCACTCTTGGATTGAGCTGTCGATCGGCGCGCCATCGCGGCGCACCTGAACGGCCTTGAATCTCGATCGGTCACGTCGATCAGTCGAGCCGCAGCTTCGCTTCCGCATAGGCATACAGCGGACGCCAAAGCAGGCGGTTGAACAGCGTCACGAATAACGACATCACGGCGATGCCGAGAATGATCTTCGGAAAATCGCCGGCCGCGGTATTTTCCGCGATGTAGGCGCCGAGCCCATGCGCGGCGACCTTGGTATCGCCCCACTGGACGAATTCGGCCACGATGCTCGCGTTCCACGCGCCGCCCGAAGCGGTGATCGCGCCCGTCACGTAGTACGGGAAGATACCCGGCAGCATGGCCTGCCGCCACCATTGCCACCCGCGAATGCGGAAATTGGTCGCAGCCTCGCGGTAGTCGTTGGGATAGGCCATCGTCCCGGCAATGACGTTGAACAGGATATACCACTGCGTGCCGAGCACGATCAGCGGGGACAGCCATATATCGGGGTTCAAATGAAACCGTACGATGGCGATCACGAACACGGGGAACAGCAGGTTCGCCGGAAACGCGGCGAGAAATTGCGCGATGGGCTGCGCCTTCTCGGCAATGGCCGGCCGCAGGCCGATCTTCACGCCGATCGGAACCCAGACGAGCGACGATACGGCGATCAGAATCACGACGCGCAAGAGCGTGATGAAGCCCAGCACGACGACGTGGCCGACCTCCGAACCCGTCACGCCCGTGCGCACGTACGCGACGACGCGCCATACAACGTAGACCGTGGCGATCAGCAGGAGCAACGCCCAGGCAATGTCGCCGGCCCGCGAGCGTCGTTTGCCGCCGCGGACGACGCGGGCGAACGGCGCGACGTTCAGGCGCGGCAGCCGCAGCGGCAGCCGCGCGAGCTTCGCGAAGATCCAGCCCGCGGGCACCAGCAGCAAATGAATGAGCCGCGTGCGGCGCACGAGGTCGAGCAGCCACGATTCGGGGGCATCGCCCGAACTCGTCGTCTCCATGCGGAATTTGTCGGCCCAAGCCACGAGCGGCCGGAACATCAACTGATCGTAGGCGAGGATGACGATCGACATCGCAACGATCACCCAGCCGATCGCCGCGAGGTCCTTTGCGGCGATCGCTTGCGCGAGATACGCGCCGATACCGGGCAGCGTGATCGTGCTGTTGCCGACCGTGATCGCCTCGGAGGCGACGACGAAGAACCAACCGCCCGACATCGACATCATCATGTTCCAGATGAGGCCGGGCATCGAGAACGGCACCTCGAGCTTCCAGAAGCGCTGCCACGCCGTTAGGTGAAAGCCGCGCGAGACTTCGTCCAGATCCCGCGGCACCGTGCGCAGCGACTGGTAGAAGCTGAACGTCATGTTCCAAGCCTGGCTCGTGAAGATCGCGAAGATCGCGGCGAGCTCGGCGCCGAGCACGCGAGCCGGAAAGAGCGCGAGAAAGAACGTGACAGTGAACGAAATATAGCCCAGCACCGGGACGGACTGCAGGATGTCGAGGATCGGCACCAGCACCATGCCCGCGCGACGGCTCTTGGCCGCGAGCGTCCCGTAGCCGAGCGTGAAGGCCAGCGATGCGACCATGGCGGCCAGCATGCGCAGCGTCGTGCGCAGCGCATACTCGGGCAGCATCGCCGGGTTCAGCGAGATGACCTGCGTCTTGAGCGTCGAGATCGGCGCCATCGTCTGGTGAAAGCCGATCGCCGCCATCGCGATCGCACAGATGATGAGCGGGAATGCGACGAAATCCCACCGGTTCGGCGCGAGTCTCCACGCCGACGCGTTCGCGGTGCGGTTCAAGTTGAAGCCGAAATCCATTAGGCCCCCTTCAGACCGTGCGGCGATCGATTAGCGGCCAAGGCCGGGGTGCCCGCAGCAAGCCGGTGCGTAGCCGACGAGCTGCCGCTAACGGGCGCGCGCGGGGCGGCGGAACGATCCGAGACACGAAATACGAGCATGGCGAAGCGTAGGGTTCGGTGATGCGCGACACTACTACAACCCGTGTAACAGGCACAACCGCGCCGGCGACAAAATATCGGCGAGGCCCGCGGATTGCTGTTCGAGGGCGCGTGGCACGCCGCTCGGCAGGGCCGGCGAACGCGAAATTATGCCGTGAAGCGGGCGCGACGGAAACCTATACCGCTATCGGACCTACGCCCGCGCGCCTCGAAAGCGGAGAAGAAACGGTCTTTCGGCAAGAGCGGGTATCATCGGTTCCTCGTGGCGAATGAACCTACCGATCTACCGGGAGAATGGCATGAAAGGAAATGTGGTCATCGTCTGTCGCGACCAGGATGCGGCCGCCTTCGACGAACTCATGGCCGAATACGGCGCATTTCAGACCAGGCTGTCGTCCACGGCGTGGTACCTAAAGCTTGACAGTCCGCCCGAGGATA
This sequence comes from uncultured Burkholderiaceae bacterium, assembly GCA_966212065.1. GTDB lineage: Bacteria > Pseudomonadota > Gammaproteobacteria > Burkholderiales > Burkholderiaceae > Trinickia. The sequence continues at coordinate 31,230 of CBIHOQ010000012.1, read as the reverse complement.
TTCAGGAAGAAATCCTCGCCCGGCTCGGCAAATACACCACGCATTACATTTTCGAGGCGAACAGCGTCACCTACAACACGGTCGACAGCGACGCCGCCGCGGCGCTCGACGCGCTCTTCGCCGAATGAAAACCTGCTGACGCCCCGTTGGCGGCGCGGATTGACGGCTCGGCTTGACGCCGAGAACGAGGCCTGATCACCGCGGATCGACATGCGGGCGGCCGGGCCGCGCTTACCAGGCGCTCTCGGATTGCACGGACGCACGGGCGGTGGCGGCAAACGGGAACTTCATCGTCACGCACAGGCCGCGGTCCGGCGCATTGCCGATCTCGCAAGCGCCGCCCAGCCGCCGCACGAGCCGCTCGACGATCGCAAGGCCAAGGCCGCTATGGCCGTTCCCGCCGCGCGCCGGATCAAGCCGCACGAACGGCCGGCTGGCATTGACGAGGTCCTGTGGCGAGATCCCGCGGCCGTGATCGCTGACGGAAAGCTCAAAACCCGTTTGTGTGCGTACCGTCGTAACGACGACGGGGGGCGCGCCGTAGGCATGCGCGTTGTCGAGCAGATTCGAGAGAATGCGCTCGAGTGTCGCCGTCGGCAAACGAAACCCCGGCCCCGCCGAAAGCTCAGTTTGAACGGCGGGATTGCCCGGAGCGACGGCACGGTAGGTGCGCGCGATGCGCTCGCATTGCTCGTCGACCTCGACGGGCTCGCTGCGATCCATACCGTCGTGCGCAAAGACGAGGAACTGATCGACGATATGCGCGAGCGAATCGACATCGCGCACGACGCCGTTGCGCAGCTTGGCGTCTTCCATCATTTCCGCGCGCAAGCGCAGCCGTGCGAGCGGCGTCTTCAAGTCGTGCGCCACGCCGGCAAGCATAACGGCGCGATCCTGCTCCGTGCGCGAGACCTCGCGCACCATTTGATTGAAGCCGCGCGTGAGTTCGCGCAGCTCGCGCGGCCCGCGCTCGACGAGTGGCGGCACGCTGTCCCCGCGGCCGAAACGCACGACTGCTTCGGCGAGCGCCGTCAGCGGCTGCTGCAGGCGCCATGCCACGAACAGCGCGCACATGACGGCGGCGGTGAAAATGATCCCGAGCCAGGCCAGCATCTGGTCGCGCGGACGCGGCGGATGCAGCGCGAGCATCGGTACGACAATCCAGTCCCGGTCTACCGCCTCGTGCACCCAGAGAATCGGCGGCCGCTGCGGCGGCCCGACCCGGACCAGCGAGCCCGGCGGCAGGCGATCGCGCACGTCGTCCACGAAACGTTTGATCGGATCGGTCAGGTCGCCGTCGGCAGGCGGCACCTCGGGGCTGGCGGGATCGACGAGGCGCACGCGCGAAGGCAGCGGCACCTGCGGCGTGCGCTCGACGTGTTGGCGCACGGCTTCGATCAGAAAAACGGCCTCCTCCACCGCATAACGCGCCTGCGACTGACTGCGCTCGACGCGAATCAGCACAAACCAAGCGAAGTGGGAGATCAGCAGGACCGCGACGACGAGCAGCGCGAGCCGGCCGAACAACGAATCAATTGGACGCCGCATTGGGGTCGCCGTTGGGAACGAACACGTATCCGCGGCCGCGAACGGTTTGAATGAAGCGCGGGGTCGAAGGATCGGTCTCGAGGATGCGCCGCAGCCGCCAGACTTGTACGTCGATGCCGCGGTCGGTGCCGTCGTACTCGGGTCCGTGCAGCAGCTCGAGCAGCCGCTCGCGCGTGAGCGTACGCATCGGGTGGTTCACGAAGATCTTGAGCAGTGCGAACTCGCTGCCCGACAGCGTAAGCGGCCTGCCCTCCTGGTTGAGCAGGCGCGCTTGAAAATCGAGCTGGAAGCGGCCGAATGCGAACGGCTCGCGCTGCTCGGGAGCCGCCGACGGAACGGTCCGGCGCCGGCGCAGCACCGCCTGCACGCGGGCGAGCAGTTCGCGTGGATTGAACGGCTTGCCGAGGTAGTCGTCGGCGCCCAGTTCGAGGCCAACGATGCGATCGACGTCTTCGGCGCGCGCCGTCAACATGATGACGGGGATGTCGTCGCCCGTTGCGCGCAGCTTGCGCAGCGCCGTGAGCCCGTCCACGCCCGGCATCATGAGATCGAGGACGATGAGATCGGGGCGCTCGCGTTCGAGCCGGCGCTCGAGCGTCGCGGCATCGTGCAGCACCGAAACCTCGATGCCTTGACGGACGAGATAGTCGCGCAGCAAGTCGCGCAGTTCGGCGTCGTCGTCGACGACAAGGATTTGGGTAGCCATGGGGCGAAGTTTAACGCCAGCCGCCGATAAAACGATGAGCGCGCGCGCCGGAAGGGTTACCGGACGTTACCGCCGAAGCAGCGCGTAACGGACCGTAACGGTGAACATCGAGCCCGCAACGCGCGGGATCGCCACGTTGCCAAGCCTAACTTCCCTCGCCTCGGGTTCGCTGCACTAGCGCCGACCGCCCGTTCGGTTAAAATACCGCGCTTTTGCCCGGACGCTATACGGCACGCTATTTTTTGTCCGCCTAGAATTTCGCGGCGCGCTCCTTTGCGCGCCGTCAAGGACCGCACTTCCTACCATGCTTTTACAAGGCTACGGCCCGCTGATCCTCGCCGGCACTTGGCAGACCGTCAAGCTCTCGTTGCTGTCGCTTGCGTTGGCCTTCGTCCTGGGCCTCGTCGGCGCGTCGGCGAAGCTCTCGAAGAACCCGCTGACCAAAGGCGTCGGCACCGTCTATACGACGCTCGTGCGCGGCGTGCCCGATCTCGTGCTGATGCTGCTGCTGTTCTACAGCATCCAGATTTGGCTCAACAATTTGACCGACTTTCTCGGCTGGGACGAAATCAACATCGACCCGTTCGTCGCGGGCGTCATCGTGCTCGGCTTCATCTACGGCGCCTATTTCACCGAAACGTTCCGCGGTGCGTTCCAGTCGGTGCCGCGCGGCCAGCTCGAAGCGGGCGCGGCCTACGGGATGACGAACTGGCAGGCCTTCTCGCGCATCATGTTCCCGCAAATGATGCGCTTTGCGCTGCCGGGGATCGGCAACAACTGGCAGGTGATGGTGAAGGCCACCGCGCTCGTCTCGATCATCGGGCTGGCCGATGTGGTCAAGGCGAGCCAGGATGCCGGCAAGGGCACGCTGCGCTTTTTCTTCTTCACGCTGATTGCGGGGGCGATTTATCTCGCGATCACGACCATTTCGAATCTCGTGCTGCTATGGCTCGAGAAACGCTACTCGATCGGCGTACGCAAGGCCGAGCTATAAGGTCAGTGAAATAACACCATGATCGAGCTGATTCACGACTACTGGCGCAACTATCTTTTCACCGACGGCTATCGGGTCACGGGGCTTGCCATCACGATGTGGCTGCTCGTCGTGTCGATCGGCATCGGCTTTTGCTTGTCGGTGCCGCTGGCCGTTGCACGCGTCTCGCGTAATAAAGTGCTGTCCGGCGCCGTCTGGCTTTACACGTATATTTTTCGCGGCACGCCGCTTTATGTGCAGTTGCTGCTCTGCTACACGGGGCTCTACAGCCTCGAAGTCGTCCGCCATCACGAATTGCTGAATGCGTTCTTCCGCAACGGCATGAACTGCACGCTGCTCGCGTTTGCGCTCAATACGTGCGCGTACACCACGGAGATCTTCGCCGGCTCGATCAAAGCGACAGCCTACGGCGAGATCGAAGCGGCGCGGGCCTACGGCATGTCGACGTTCACCCTCTATCGGCGCGTGATTCTGCCTTCAGCGCTGCGGCGCGCGCTGCCGCTCTATAGCAACGAAGTCATTTTGATGCTGCACGCGACGACGGTCGCATTTACGGCCACCGTGCCCGATATCTTGAAGATCGCGCGCGACGCAAACTCCGCCACCTATATGTCGTTTCAGGCATTCGGGATCGCGGCGCTGCTCTATCTCGGCGTCTCGTTCGCGCTCGTCGCGCTGTTTCGCCGCGCCGAGAGCCGCTGGCTCGCCTACCTGCGCCCGCAAGGCAAGTAACTCACGCATAAGCGCGCAATGTGTCGAATCCGGCAGTCAACCGGCAAACATTGATCGCGTCGACGCTTTGCACCTTGGCTCGCACAATCGACGAACAGCATGGCGCGATCGTCATCATGACGCCTATCGTCGCCAATATTCCCTGTCAATACCCGAAATCCTGGACAACAGCTTTACACAAGCTGTGAGCGCGTTGTGCACTACACGCTGCAAGGCCCTGCGGGCGGCCCCCACCGCCCGTCCCAGCATGTGAATATGGCAATTTAGAGACACCGGCTAGCTAGACTACGATTTGCTTGGCGACTAGGATGTATTTTTGCTAAATTAGTAACCAAAGTAGCAAAACAAAGTTCTGCAAATGTAGTTTTACTTCAAACGAGGAGACGCCGCCCGACGAGCGGCCTCGAACCCGAGCGCAGCGCGTAAGGCCCACCAGGCCCGCAGCGGGTCATCGAGCGTTCTGATGGTTCTCCCCAGAACAAAGGATTCCCGCTCGGACGATGCTCTCGCCCGAGCGCTATCGCAGTAGTGGCTTTACTTTTGACAGGGTATGGAGGAGAAAATGAAGAAAGCTTTGCTCGCCGCGGCACTCATGTCGGCTGGTGTCATCGCCCACGCTCAAAGCAGCGTGACGCTGTATGGCCGCCTCGACGCGGGTCTAGAGTACCAGACGGGCCTGCAAAACGGTGCCGGCGGTTCCACTTCGCGTTGGCGCGCGGAAAGCGGTGACTGGGGTACGAGCCTGTGGGGCATGAAGGGCACCGAAGATATCGGCGGTGGCAATCAGGTCCTGTTCAAGTTGGAAGGCAGCTTCAACACGATGAACGGCACGGGCCCTGGCGGCGGCGGCCTGTTCAATCGTTGGGCGACGATCGGCCTGGCCAATGCGAACTACGGTACGTTCTCGATGGGCCGCATGCTGTATATCTCGAACGGCGTGTGGGACTTCGATCCGTTCGGTCAATCGAACTGGTCGTCGGCATCGCTCGTGCGTGGCCGCAACTGGCCGCAGTCGAGCAACAACTTCGCGTACCAATCGCCGAATTGGAACGGCTTCGACCTGTACGGTCAATACGCGCTGTCGAACGCAACGAACTGGAACGGCAACAACGCGAACGGCCAAGGTCGTGAAGCCGGTCTGCAGCTCACGTACACGAACTCCCTGTTCCAAGTGCGCGGCATGTATGACGAAATTCGCGATCCGGCGAACGGTCAGCTCAACGGCACGGTTGCTGCGGGCGGCAATGCAGCGAACACCGGTGCATTCAACTACTCGCGTGAATACACGGCGGCTGTGAACGTGTTCCTGGGTCAGTTCAAGATCCAGGGTGCTTATCAAGCGATCCGCACCTCGGGTATCTCGGCCACGGTCCCCGGCGTTCCGTCGACGCTCGATCACGAATGGGGTGGCATCACGTGGCAAGCGACGCCGGCTGCCGCCGCTATCGCTGCCGTCTATCACGTGAACGGCAACAACGGTGCAGGCAACGCGACGATCTACACGATCGGCGGCACGTATAACCTGTCCAAGCGCACGCTGCTCGACCTTCAGATCGCAACGGTCCGCAACAGCAAGAACGCGAACTTCAGCCTGAACGCGAACCAGCCGAGCACGGGCACGAGCAACATCGAAAACCCGGTGGCCGGTCACAGCCAATCGGGCGTCTACGCCGGTATTCAACACTCGTTCTAAACGAGCGGTGTAGCCTAAAAGAACAGAGTTAAAGCTCTACCCTTTCACGCTGCTGCGAGAGGCGCGTATCGGTGCGATGTCCCGTCAGGGCGTCGCACCTTTTTTTTGTCCCTACGGTTTTGCTTCGACGCTATCGGTGCAGCCGGCCCATCTAAACCGGCAGAGGCGATCGCGCCAACTCCATGCGGCGCTCGCCCCTTTCGCGTCCTCTTTCGACGCGCCCGGAACTTAAACCGCCGCTTCGTTCTCCTCGCCAGTCCGAATGCGAATCACGCGCTCGACTTCCGTCACAAAAATCTTGCCGTCGCCGATCTTGCCCGTGCGCGCTGCACCCACGATGGCATCGATGACTTGATCGCACTGCGCGGCCGCGACGACCACCTCGATCTTCACTTTCGGCAGGAAATCGACGACATACTCGGCACCGCGATAAAGCTCGGTATGCCCCTTCTGACGGCCGAAGCCTTTGACCTCGGTCACTGTCAGCCCGGTGAGGCCGGCGTCGGCCAGCGCTTCGCGCACTTCGTCGAGCTTGAACGGTTTGATGATGGCGGTAATGCGTTTCATGACATGCCTCGTAGGAATCGAACGAACTGAGAAACGAACAATCGAACAATCGGATCGGATGGAGCGATTCTACGCTGCGGCCGTCGCCAAGCCGACGGCGCCGCGGCGCGATCGGTTGACTAAATCGGTTCGGTATAGCGCGAGGTGATCGGATAGCGCCAGTCGCGCCCGAACGCGCGGTGTGTGACGCGAATGCCGATCGGCGCCTGACGCCGCTTATATTCGTTCAGCTTGATGAGGCGCGTGACGCGCGCGACATCCTCGCGCGCGTAGCCGGCCGCGACGATCTCGCCGAGCGACTTGTCCTCTTCCATGTACATGCACATGATCGCGTCGAGCACCTCGTAAGGCGGCAGGCTGTCTTGATCCGTCTGGTCATCGCGCAGTTCGGCAGACGGCGCGCGCGTCAAGATGCGCTCCGGGATGACATCGCGTGCGGCAAACAGCGGCGCGCTGTTGCGGTAGCGGCACAGGCGATAGACGAACGTCTTGGCGATGTCCTTGATGACGGCGAAGCCGCCGGCCATATCGCCGTACAGCGTGCAGTAGCCGACCGCCATTTCGCTCTTGTTGCCTGTCGTCAGCACGAGCGAGCCGAACTTGTTCGACAGCGCCATCAGCAGCGTGCCGCGAATCCGCGCCTGGATGTTCTCTTCCGTCGCATCCTCGGGCAGATCTTCGAACTCGTGCGAGAGCGCGCCACGAAATGCATCCATCATCGGCGCGAGCGCGATTTCGTCGTAGCGCACGCCGACGCGCCGCGCCATCTCGGCGGCATCCGACGTCGAAATGTCCGCGGTGTAGCGCGAGGGCATCATCACCGCCCGCACGCGATCGGCACCAAGCGCATCGCAGGCGATCGCCAGCACGAGCGCCGAATCGACGCCGCCCGACAGGCCGATGATTGCACCGGGAAAGCCGTTTTTGCCGATGTAGTCGCGCACGCCCAGCACGAGCGCAGCGTACGCCTGCGCTTCGACGGAATCGGTGGCGGCGATTGCGCCTTCGAGCGGACGCGCCCCGTCGAATTCGACAATCGCGTGCCCCTGCACGAACTGCGGCATGCGCGCGACCGTTTCTCCCTGCGCATCGAGCACGAACGAGCCCCCATCGAAAATGAGTTCGTCCTGCCCGCCCACCAGATTGACGTAGACGACCGGCAGCCCCGTTTCCGCAATGCGGGCCCGCACGATGTCGATGCGCGTCGCTTCCTTGTTCAGGTGAAACGGCGAGCCGTTCGGAATCAACAGCACCTGCGCGCCCGCTGCCTTCGCGACTTGCGCCGCGGACGCATGCCAGGCATCTTCGCAAATAATGACGCCGAACTTAATGCCATCGAGGTCGAAGACGAAGGGCGCCGTGTCCGAAGCGAAGTAACGCTTTTCGTCGAACACTTCGGTATTGGGCAAATCCTGCTTCAGATAAGTGCCGACGATCTTGCCGTCGGCGATCAGCGAAGCCGCGTTGTACGTATCGATGGGCGCCGCCCCGCGCTCGATCGGCCGGTTTGCATTACCATGACCGCTCGCCGTGCCGGCGTCGCGCTTTGCATCGGCGTCGCCACCGGTATCGCCCGCGCGGTGCGGATGGCCGACGACGACGTGTAGGCCGGAGAGCGGCGAGAGTTTTTCCGCCAGTTCGGTCAAGGCCGCGGCGCTCGCCTTGTAGAACGCGGGGCGCAGCAACAAGTCTTCGGGCGGATAGCCCGAGAGCGACAGTTCGGGCGTAACGACGAGCTTGGCGCCATCGCGATGGGCCGCGCGCGCAGCGTCGACGATCTTCGCGATGTTGCCGGCGAAATCGCCGACGGTAACGTTGATTTGAGCTAGGGCAATACGGGTCTTCATGGCATTGGGCGGCAGCGGCCGGCATGTCCGGACGACACGGCGAAACGAACGGAGAACGACGGGCGCGGAACGCAAGGCTTGCGGATCGCACCGTCTCGAAGAACACAGTCGGACGACAGTTGAAACAGGAACGCATCGATTATCGCATGGGGCTTCTCGCCTCGCCGCTCGAGGTCGACGCGCGCGAGTGGAACGCGCTCGTCGCGCGCCAGGCTCAACCGACGCCGTTCTTGCGTCATGAGTTCCTAAGCGCGCTGACCACCGCGCAATGCGCCACGGAAGAGACAGGCTGGGCGCCGCGCTTCGTCACGCTCGTCGAAGCGCAAACGGGCGCGTTGGCGGCCGCGGCGCCACTTTACGTGAAGACCCATTCTTACGGCGAGTACGTGTTCGATTGGGCCTGGGCCGACGCCTATCAGCGCAACGGCCTCGCCTACTACCCGAAGCTCGTCTGCGCCGTGCCGTTTACCCCGGTGCAAGGCACGCGGCTCATTGCCGTCGACGATGCCGCGCGGCGCCAGCTCGCGGCTACGCTCATCGCGCTGGCCGAGCAATCGGACGTCTCGTCGCTGCACGTGCTGTTCCCCACACCGATCGATGGCGATGCGCTCGGCGAGCTCGGCATGATGCGGCGCGAAGGCATCCAATTTCATTGGCTCAACGACGGCTACCGCGACTTCGACGATTTCCTATCGACGCTCGAGCAGAAGAAGCGAAAGAACATTCGCGCCGAGCGGCGCAAGGTGCGCGAGGCGGGCATCGCATTGCGGCGCGTGCGCGGCGAGGACGCCACCGATGCCGATTGGCGGTTCTTCAACCGCTGCTACCGGCAAACGTACCGCGAGCACTTCTCGTCGCCGTACCTGAATTTGGATTTTTTTCGTACGATCGGGAGGGCGATGCCCGAGAACCTGCTGCTCGTCATTGCCGAACGCGACGGCCGGCCGATCGCAAGCTCGCTGCTCGTCTATCAGCGCGATGCGCCGACGGGCGGCACGTTATTCGGGCGCTATTGGGGCGCCGTCGAACACGTGCCGTGCTTGCACTTCGAGACGGCTTACTATCAGCCGCTCGAATTTTGCATCGAGGAAAAGCTCGCCGTTTTCGAAGGCGGTGCTCAAGGCGAGCATAAGATGGCGCGTGGCTTCATGCCCACCGTCACGCATTCCGCACATTGGCTCGCGCATCCTGCGTTCTCGGATGCTGTCGCGCGCTTTCTCGAGAACGAGGCGAACGTGATTCACACGCACGTCGACGAGCTGCGCGAGCACGATCCGTTCAAGAAGCACGGCTAACGGTGCTCAGAACGGACAACGCACGGACAATGCGACGATGACTTGGTTTGTCTACCTGATCGAATGCGCGGACGGCAGCGTCTACACGGGCATCGCTACGGACGTGGAGGCGCGCTACGCCAAGCACGTGACTGGTAAGGGCGCCCGCTATACGCGTGCGCGCAAGCCTGTCGCGTTGCTTGCAGCGTTCGAAGTCGCCGACCGTTCGAGCGCCTTGCGCGCCGAATACCGGGTCAAGCAGCTGACGGCGGCCGAGAAGCGAGCACTCGCGGCCGGCACCCGCACGCTGGCATCGGTGCTGCCGGAGCCGCTCGCGTGCGATCCGGCAGCCGGCGATATTACTTCTTGAAGTTCGCGGCGCCTTCGGTGATTTCCTTGTGCGCGGCGTCGATGCCGGCCCAGCCTTCGACCTTCACCCACTTGCCCTTCTCGAGCGCCTTGTATTGCTCGAAGAAGTGCTTGATCTGATCTTTCAGATAGCCGGGCACGTCGTCGATCGACTTCATGTACGCCGTCATCGGGCACAGCTTATCGTGCGGCACGGCGACGAGCTTCGCATCGACGCCCGACTCGTCCGTCATCTGCAGCATGCCGAGTGCGCGCGAGCGCACGACGCAGCCAGGGATCAGCGGAAACGGCGTGATCACGAGCACGTCGACGGGATCGCCGTCGCCCGACAGCGTTTGCGGAATGTAGCCGTAGTTGACCGGATAGCGCATGCCAGTGCCGATGAAGCGGTCGACGACGAGCAGGCCGAGTTCCTTGTCCGCCTCGTACTTGACCGGATCGCTTTGTGCCGGAATTTCGATGACGACGTTGAAGTCTTGCGGAAGGTCCTTGCCGGCGGGGACGTGATTGAAGCTCATGGCGTTCTCTTGACGAAATGGAAACGGGAAAACGTAGGGCTCGCGCCATTAGGCGCGGCATCGGCAGCAGGAACTGCACGAGTGAATGCACGCTTAAAGAGGCTCGCCGCTGCACGCGGCAAGCATTGCGCGCCATTATAGCCGAGCGGCGCCTATGCACTTTCGGCACGGATCGGGCCATAATCGCTCAGGCGATGTTTGGACTGACGGTTCTGACCTAGGCATTGCGTCGTGTTGCCTACGCATTGCCTACGCATCCTTTAGGAGCGTTGGATGGAAGAAGCGAAGCACTTCATCGGCGGCGGCTGGAGCGCACCGGCAAGCGGCGAGTCCATCGAAATGATCGACCCTTCCGACGGCCAGCCGTTCGCGCGCATTGCACGCGGCAATGCCGCCGACGTCGAAACGGCCGTGGCCGCCGCCCGCGCAGCCTACGAAGGCACGTGGGGACAAACGAGCGCCGCCGACCGCGGCCGTATTCTCTTTCGGCTTTCGATGCTGATCGCGGCTTGCGGCGAGGACCTCGCGGCCCTCGAAGCCCGCGATACCGGCAAGCCGCTGCGCGAAGCGCGCGCCGACGCCGCCGCGCTCGCCCGGTACTTCGAATTCTACGCAGGCGCCTGCGACAAGCTCCACGGCGACACTCTTCCCTACCAATCGGGCTACACGGTGATGACCGTGCGCGAGCCGCACGGCGTCACGGGCCACATCGTGCCGTGGAACTACCCGATGCAAATCTTCGGGCGAAGCGTCGGTGCGGCACTTGCCGCCGGCAATGCTTGCGTCGTCAAGCCCTCCGAGGATGCGTGCTTGTCGCTGCTGCGCGTCGCGGCGCTATCGGCCGAGGCGGGATTGCCCGCGGGAGCGCTCAACATCGTGACCGGTTACGGCACCGAAGCCGGCGCGGCGCTCGCGCGCCATCCGGGCGTCGACCACATTTCGTTCACGGGATCGCCGAGCGTTGGGGCGCTCGTTTCGCAACTGGCCGCGGAGCACCACGCGCCGGTCACCCTCGAACTGGGCGGTAAATCGCCGCAACTCGTCTTCGCCGATGCGGATCTCGACGCTGCTTTGCCGATGCTCATGTCGGCGATCGTGCAAAACGCCGGGCAAACGTGCTCGGCAGGCAGCCGCGTGCTGATCGAGCGCGCCGTCTATGCGACGCTCGTCGAGCGGCTATCGGCCGGTTTCCGGGCGCTGCGCGTGGGACCCAGCACCCTCGACCTCGATTGCGGCCCGCTCATCAACGCGAAGCAGCATCGACGCGTCGCGCAGTTCGTCGACGAGGCCAAGCAAGACGGCGTCCGTCTCGCCGCTCAGGGGGAAATCGTCACGGACGCTCCGCGCGGCGGCTTCTATCAAGCCCCGACGCTGTTCGTCGACGTTCCCGGCGAGCATCGCATCGCGCAAGAGGAAATCTTCGGGCCCGTGCTGGCAGTAATGCCGTTCGAAAACGAAGCCCACGCGCTCGCGCTCGCCAACGGGACGCGCTACGGCCTCGTTGCGGGCGTCTGGACGCGCGACGGCGCGCGCCAACTGCGGATTGCACGACGGCTGCGCGCGGGGCAGGTTTTCGTCAATAACTACGGCGCGGGTGGCGGCGTCGAGCTGCCGTTCGGCGGCACCGGTCAATCGGGGCACGGGCGCGAAAAGGGATTCGAGGCGCTTTACGGTTTCACCACGCTAAAGACGATCGCGATTCGACACGGGTAAGGCATCGATCTCAGAGATCGCTGCGATCAAAAACACAACGGTCACTTTGCAGCCCGATGCGCTCGGGAGCGGCGCAAGTCCGTTAAACGAAGACAAGAGGCCGACACGGCCAGGAGGAAGACATCATGCGATTGCAGGGCAAGACGGCTATCGTCACGGGCGCAGGCTCCGGATTCGGCGAGGGTATCGCGAAGACGTTCGCGCGCGAAGGCGCCCACGTCGTCGTCAACGACTTGAACGGCACGGCCGCCGAGCGCGTCGCGAGCGAGATTGCCCTCGCGGGCGGGCAGGCGATCGCCGTCGCCGGCGACGTGACGAAGATCGCCGATTGGCATGCCCTGCGAGACGCGGCGACCGACGATTTCGGCAGCGTGCAGATCGTCGTCAACAATGCCGGCACGACGCATCGCAACAAACCCGTCATGGAGGTGACGGAAGCCGAATTCGATCGCGTCTACGCCGTCAACGTGAAAAGCATCTACTGGAGCGTGCAGGCGTTCGTGCCCTACTTTCGAGCGCAAGGCGGCGGCGTATTCGTCAACATCGCCTCGACCGCCGGCGTACGTCCGCGCCCGGGCCTCGTCTGGTACAACGGCAGCAAAGGAGCCGTCATCGTCGCCAGCAAGGCGCTCGCGGCTGAACTCGGCCCCGACCGCATTCGCGTGAACTGCGTGAACCCCGTCATCGGCGCAACGGCGCTGCTCACGGAGTTCATGGGCTGCGAAGACACCCCGGAAAACCGTCAGCGCTTTCTCGCGAGCATTCCGCTTGGGCGTTTCTCGACGCCGCAGGACGTGGCGAATGCCGCGCTCTATCTCGCGTCCGACGACGCAGCGTTCGTCACCGGCGTCAGCCTCGAAGTCGACGGCGGACGCTGTGTCTGAGTGAGCGTGACGCCCAGTCACCCCGGTTTCATCCCACGATCACATAACGAAGAGGAGACAATCCGTATGGTCAGCCCCAATCCCATCGACCCAGTCGTCGTGCCCGGCGCAGACGCGCCGTCGTCCGCGTCGAGCTTCGAAGAAGCGACTTACCGCAAAGTGTCGTGGCGGCTCTTGCCGCTTCTGCTCATCTGCTACCTGGTCGCCTATCTCGATCGCGTCAACGTCGGTTTCGCCAAGCTGCAGATGGCATCCAGTCTGCATCTGAGCGACGCCGTGTATGGCCTCGGCGCCGGCATTTTCTTCCTCGGCTATTTTCTGTTCGAGATTCCGAGCAACCTGATCCTGCATCGTGTCGGCGCGCGGCTCTGGATCGCGCGGATCATGGTCTCGTGGGGCGTCATCTCGGCGTTGACGATGTTCGTCACGACACCGGCGATGTTCTATGGGATGCGGTTTCTGCTCGGGCTCGCCGAGGCCGGCTTCTTCCCCGGCATCATCCTCTATCTGACCTACTGGTACCCGGCCCATCGGCGCGGGCGCATGACGACCTGGTTCATGACGGCCGTGGCGCTCTCCGGCGTTGTGGGCGGCCCCGTGTCGGGCTACATCCTCAAGGCGTTCAACGGCGTGAACGGCTGGCAGGGCTGGCAGTGGCTGTTCCTGCTCGAAGGGCTGCCGTCGATCCTCGCCGGCGTGGCCGTCTTCTTCCTGCTCGACGACCGCATCGCGAAGGCAAGCTGGCTCAGTACGGAGGAAAAGCAACTGCTCGAACGCAACATCCGCGCGGAAGATGCGGGCAAGGAGGAAATGCCGCTGCTCGCCGTGCTCGCAAGCGGACGCGTCTGGCTCATGAGCATGATCTATCTGTCGTTCGTCATGGGCCTGTACGGCGTGAGCTTCTGGCTGCCGACGATCATCAAGGCCACGGGCGTGAAAGACGCTTTCACGATCGGGTTGCTATCGGCGATTCCGTTCGCGGCGGCCGTCGTCACGATGGTCATCGTTGCGCGCAGCGCCGACAAGCGCCGCGAGCGGCGCTGGCACATCGCGCTGCCGGGCCTCGCCGGCGCGCTGGGGCTCGTGCTGTCGGTAACGTGGGCACATGACACGGCGCTTGCGATGGCCGCCCTCACGCTCGCCACCGCCGGCATCATCACCTCGCTGCCGCTGTTCTGGAGCCTGCCGACGGCATTCCTCGCCGGCGCGGGCGCCGCGGCCGGCATCGCCATGGTGAACTCGATCGGCAACCTCGCCGGCTTTCTGAGCCCCTATGCGGTCGGCTGGCTCAAGCAAGCCACCGGGGCCAACGATTCGGGGATGTACATGCTCGCGGCGTTCATGGTGCTCGGCGCTGTCCTCGCGCTGAGCGTCCCAGCGCGGCTCGTCAACAAGTAACTACACGATCTTCATCGCCAACGCGCTCGCTCGATAGTGCTCGCTCGCCCGCGCCGTATCGCCCAGCTCTTCGAACAGCCGCGCGAGCGCACGGTGCGTGCGAATCACGAGCGCGTCGTTGTCGTCGGCGAGCCTGAGTGCCGACTCGAGGAACGACTGCGCCTTGCCCCATAGTTGCTGATGCAGACACAGGCGGCCGAGCGCGAACAACAAGTCGGCGTCCTCGGGGCGGTCTTTGCGCCAACTCTCGGCCTTCTGGATGAGCGGCAGCGCGTCGCCCGGTAGCGCCGTCTCCGGATAGCGGCGCAGCAGCCGCGCATCCCAGTTGTGCGCGAGCGCTTCCTCGACAATCTTGCGCGCCTCCTGATGCCGGTCCAGCGCGAGCAAGAGCTCTGCCGCGAGATCGGCCAGGCGCGGCGATTGACGCTCGACCGGCGCGAGCGAATTCCACAGCCCGAGCAGCGCTTCGGGATCATGGCGACGATCGCGCAGCAGGTTCTCGGCCGCCTGCTGACGCAGCCGCACCGCGACGGCCGGATGAAGCGCCTCGCGCTTCTCGAGCGTCTTGACGAGCTTGAGCACCTCGGCCCAATTCTTCAGTTGCTGCTGCGCGCGCAAGGCGATCTGCTGCGCATGGATACGACGCGTGCCCTGCGCTTGCATCTCGGTCAGGGCCGTCAGCGCCCCATCGGGATCGCGGCCGTCGGCACGCATGTCGGCACTCGCCATCAGGCGTGCGTCCTGCCAATCGGGCGCATCGATGGCGGCAAGCCATTCGTCGCGGCGCAGGTACTCGCGCATCCGGTGCGCGGCAACGGCGGCGACGAGGCCCGCCGCGGCCTTGTTCGATTCGAGCGACAACGCTTCGCGAGCCGCCTTCTCAGCGCGCGAGAAGCGCCCCGCATAAAGATTGCCGATCGCCTCGCGCAATGCCGCGTGCGCCTTCGCCTCTTTCGCGCGAGTGCGGTAGGCGGCAACGCGCTGCGGCATTCTCCAAACGTTGCGCGCGATGCGAATGAGCGCATAGATGACGATGAACAGCACGATGATGCCGACGACGACGAGGTTGAGCGATACGTCGACGCGATACGGCGGATAGACGATGAGCACCTGCCCGGCGTCGAAATGGCCGAGCGTGGCCAGTGCGACCGCGAGCACGAACAGCAAGGCGAGCCACAAGAGTCCTCGGAGCGCCATCGTCAGCCTCGGCTCTTGTAGTTATGAACCGCTTGCAGGCTCGTGTTCAGATTCGGCACCTCGACCGTCGCGGAACCTTGCTCCACGTCTTTCACGAGTGCGCGCACGGTCAGCGTGCGCTTGGATGCCCCGTCGAAGTAGCGCGCGAGCGCGGCGTCGGCCGCTTGCAGATCCGATTTGAGCGTGGCCGGGTTACGCGAGAGCAACCCCACGCGAGCCGAGAGCAAACGCAGCTTCACGTTGTCGCGGATGAACTCGCCCTGCTGCGGCGTATTGAGCATCGCATCGGCATTGTCGAGCCGGCGCACTTGCACGAGGCCCTTGAGCTCGTGGCCGGCCGCCTGCGAGAACACGCGCCACCCATGCGCCAAGCGCGACTCGCCAGGCGCCGCAGCGGGACCGGCTGCTGCCGATGCGGATGACGATGATGATGCCGATGCCGATGCCGATGCCGATGATGCGCCGGCGGGCGGCGCTGCGGTTCCGGTCATCGCTTCGCCGAGCAGCGGCAGAGTGTCGATCTGCTCGATGGCGTCGTCGAGCTTGATGGCGAGGCCGGTCAGATCGGCGGACGGCGCCGCCTTCAGCTTGTCGATGTCCTGCGCGATCGCCCGTCGTACGACGAGCGCCTGCGGGCTCGCCGATGCGGCGAGACGCGTGTCGGCGCTCTGCAGCGCGAACAGCGCGAGCTGCGTGTTGCCCGTCAGCTGCAATTGCTGGCTTGCGCTCGAGAGCATCTGCTCGACTTCGGCAAGCGTCCAATCGTCGCGGTTGCGCGCCAGATCCTGGTACTGCTGCTGCAGCGCCTGCTGGGCCGTCTGCGCATCCGAGAGTTTGCCCTCGAGCTGCGAAAGGTTGGCGTCGGCCTGATGCGCCGTGGCGATGGCCTGCTCGGTCTTCACGCGCAACTCGGCCGTCTGGGCGTCGAGCGCTTGCTGCCGGACACCGAACCGCGCATCCAGCCGGTCGAGCTTGCGGTTCAATGCAAATGCCGCAATGCCGGTCGCCACGGCGAGCAGGACGACGACGATCCAGACGAAGACCCCTCTACGTCGGCGGGGTCCTTCGTAGACGGGCGGCGCGAAAGGGGGCAGTGGCGGCGTCGCGGCCGGCTGGAACGGGGCGGAAGACGATTCTGGGTTCGTATCGGTCATGCGCGGATGGGTCGAGGAGAAGGCCTGAGCCGGTTGTTCGAAGGCGCGGGACGACGCGGATAAGACACGCAATGCCCCGAGGATACGTGCATCGCCGGGGCCGGATGCCCTAATCGTATCAAAACCCACTGCCCGCGCCGTCTCGGCGATGCGCGGGTGCGGGGCGAGGAGCGGCGCGTGCAATAGCGCGGCGCGTTCGGTCTCGGTCAGCGCCGTACGCGCGAGCGTATCGAGGTTACGCACCGCCTCGGAGCTCGTGAGAAGCCATGCATGCGGCGCGCCTCGCAGCAGCGCACGAACGCGAGCCCATGCGTCGGCGGACGGCGTCGGCGCGACACGCCGATAGGCGCAAACAGCGTGCACGTGCGCGCCCGCCTCGCGCAGGCGGTCGCCCAGCCATTCGCGGCCGCCGTCCCCGCGCACAATCAGCACAGGCCGGCCGTTCAGCGAAGCGAGGCCGAGCCGCTCGGAAAGCGCCGCAAGCAGTGCTTCGGAATCGAAACGGGCGTCTGATTCGCCGTTGCCGTTGTTGCCGTTGTTGCTGCCGCCGTGGTTATCGTCGCTCGTCGAATCGGCACGCGCGTCACCGGCGGCGCCCGATTTCGCCAGTGCGCTGCCCACCCCGATCGGGCCGAATGCATCGGTGGCAACCATCGCATTCGACGCATCCGCCCCTCTCGGTGCAATAACCTGATAGGCGGGTGCCGCGATCCCGTGCTGAGCCAGCGCTGCAACGCTGCCGGGCCCCACGACCGCGATCGGCACGGTCGCAGGCCACACGAGGCCCGGTGCGACGGCTAATGCACGATCGATCGCGTTGGGAGAAACGAAGACGACGAGCGCGAAACGCTCGAGCGCGGCCAATGCGGCGCGCAGCGGGGCGTCGTCTTCGGCGGGCCTTATTTCGATCAGCGGAAAGTCGAACGCCGCGATGCCTTCGCGCTCGAGCGCGGCAGCGAGCGCAGCCGACTGCCCGGCCGGGCGCGTGAGCACCGCCGTGAAGCGCGCAGCATGCGCACGCTCACGCTCGTTCGTCTGCATTGATCCGGGCTCGGCGCTCGCCATCGATCCGTGCGCCGGCTTAAGCCGCCGGCTCGGCGCCGCGCGCGGCCGCGAGCTCGTCCATCACGGCGCGCGCGCCCTGCGCCAACAGCGCACGCGCGACAGCATCGCCGAGGGCCAGCGCATCGGCATCGCCTGTCACGGGCGCCGACGCTTGCGCGTACGCCGCTCGGCTGCCGTCGGGCATCGAGACGCGGCTCGCGAGATGCATACGCTCGCCGTCCCAAGTCGCGTGCGCAGCAAGCGGCACGTCGCAGCTGCCGCCCAGCGCGCGCGAGACGGCTCGCTCGGCTTCGACGGCAAGCCGCGTCGGCTCGTGTTTGAGCGGAGCGAGCCATGCCTCGAGTTCGGGCCGCCCCGAGCGAATCTCAATGCCAAGCGCACCTTGCCCCGCGGCGGGCAGGCTGTCCTCGATGTCGAGGCAAGCGCGAATGCGTGCTGCAAGGCCGAGCCGCTTGAGGCCTGCGGCTGCCAGAATGATGGCCGCATAATCGCCGCGGTCGAGCTTGGCAAGACGCGTATCGAGGTTACCGCGCAGCGGCTGCACGACGAGCTGCGGATAGCGCGCACGCAGCATGGCCTCGCGCCGCAGGCTGGAGGTGCCGACGACGCTGCCCGGCGGCAGCGCGTCGACCGAGCCGTAATGGTTGGAGACGAATGCATCGCGCGGATCTTCTCGCTCCATCACGGCGGCGAGCGCAAATCCCTCGGGCAGCGCCATCGGCACGTCCTTGAGCGAATGCACGGCCAAATCGGCCCGGCCGTCGGCCAGCGCGTTTTCGAGTTCTTTGACGAAAAGCCCCTTGCCGCCGACCTTCGAGAGCGTGCGATCGAGGATTTGATCGCCGCGCGTCGTCATGCCGAGAATTCGGACGTCGCAAGATGGATATAATTTCCGCAGCGCATCGCGCACAAACTCGGCCTGCCACATCGCGAGACGACTCTCTCGCGACGCAATCGTGAGTTCGGTGGGCGGTGCGGCTGAAAGCTTCTCGGAATTCATGAGTCAACACTTCGAATGACGGGATCGAACATCGAGAAATGGTAGCACGCACGCCTTGCCCCATTTTTTGCGCTTGCCGGCGGTAAGGCGCGCTCACAGCGCATCGACGGCATCCGGCCGCAGCCGCCATGAGCGCCGCGCCACCGGAAGTGAGGCGCACGCTGGCACCCTTGCAGTCGTTTCGTCAGTTACGTATCGCTGTTTGCTGTCACTCCCTTTCATTCTGGCTTCACTGAGGAATACACCGTGACGTCTTCCGGATCGGCGCGCACCGCCCGCCGCAACGATGCATTGCCCCGCTCGCCCGCCAAACCCGCCGCGTCGGCCGCTGCCCGCGCGGCCGCACCCGCCGCCAAACCCGCTGCCGGTTCGCGCGCCAATGGCGCGACCCGCGCCGCGCCGGAAAAACCCGCCGGCCGCGGCCGCGAGGACAAGGATCAGCCGCTGTTCCAAGACATTCGCTACCTCGGCCGGCTACTCGGCGATGTGGTGCGCGAGCAGGAAGGCGATGCCGTCTTTAACGTCGTCGAAACGATTCGCCAAAACGCCGTCAAGTTCCGCCGCGAGGACGACACGAGCGCCGCCCAGTCGCTAGAGAAGCAGCTTCGCGCGCTGCAGCCCGAGCAGACAGTCAGCGTCGTGCGCGCCTTCAGCTTTTTCTCGCACTTGGCCAATATCGCCGAGGATCGCCACCACAACCGCCGCCGGCGCATTCACGCACTCGCCGGCTCCGCGCCGCAAGCCGGCACGATCGCCTATGCGCTCGGCCGCCTCGCGCTGAACGGCAGCCTCAACGCCGATGCGCTGCAGCGCTTTTTCGACGATGCACTGATCGTGCCCGTGCTGACGGCGCATCCCACCGAAGTGCAGCGCAAGAGCATTCTCGACGCGCAGCACGACATCGCGCACCTTTTGGCCGAGCGCGACCAGCCGCTGACCGAGCGCGAGCGCGCGCACAACGAAGCGCTGCTGCGCGCGCGCGTGACGACGCTATGGCAAACGCGCATGCTGCGCGATTCGCGCCTGACCGTCGCCGACGAAATCGAAAACGCGTTGTCGTACTACCGCGCCACGTTCTTGAACGAAATTCCGGCGCTCTACGACGACATCGAGACGGCGCTTGTCGAGCATACGGGCGCGCCCGCACGGCTGCCCGCGTTTTTCCAAATGGGAAGTTGGATCGGCGGCGACCGCGACGGCAATCCGAACGTCACGGCCGACACCCTCGAGCATGCCATCACGCGCCAAGCGGCCGTCATCTTCGAACACTACCTCGAGGAAGTACATGCGCTCGGCGCCGAGCTGTCGGTCTCGAACCTGCTCGCCGGTTCCAGCGAGGCGATGAAGGCGCTCGCTGCCGCCTCGCCCGATCAATCGCCGCACCGCGTGGACGAGCCGTATCGCCGTGCGCTGATCGGCGTCTACGCGCGACTCGCCGCCACGGCGCGCGCGCTGCTCGGCGAA
The DNA here is from genome assembly GCA_966212065.1 of uncultured Burkholderiaceae bacterium. GTDB lineage: Bacteria > Pseudomonadota > Gammaproteobacteria > Burkholderiales > Burkholderiaceae > Trinickia. Next base: position 11,107 of record CBIHOQ010000012.1, on the reverse strand, counting down.
GGCGCGGTCCATGCGCGCAGCGGCGTCAATCGCGACGCGGCGCCCTACGCAGATGCGCAAGCCTTCGCGCACGATCTGAACGTGCTGGTCGAATCGCTGACCGCCCATCATGGCGCGTCGCTCACCACGCCACGTCTCGCGCCGCTCGCGCGCGCGGCCCAGGTGTTCGGCTTTCATCTCGCTTCGATCGATCTGCGTCAAAGTTCCGACGTCCATGAAGCGGTGATCGCGGAGTTGCTCGCCCGCGCGGGCGTCGAGCGCGACTATGCGGCGCTCGCCGAATCGGAGAAGCTGCGCGTGCTGCTGGCCGAGCTCGCCCAGCCGCGGCTCTTGCGCTCGCCTTATCTCGAGTACTCGCCGCTCGTGCAAAGCGAGCTGCGCGTGCTCGAAACGGCCCGCACCACGCGCGAGCGCTTCGGCGCCCGGGCCGTGCGCAACTACATCATTTCGCACACGGAGACGGTCAGCGATCTCGTCGAAGTCCTGCTGCTGCAAAAGGAAACGGGCCTGCTTGAAGGCACCCTCGGGCGCGGCGCCGGCGCGAAGGACGCGCTGATGGTCATTCCGCTGTTCGAGACCATCCCCGATTTGCGCAACGCGCCCGTCATCATGCGCGAATTCTTCACGCTGCAGGGCGTCGATACGCTCGTGAGCCATCAAGGCAGCGAACAGGAGGTCATGCTCGGCTACTCCGACAGCAACAAGGACGGCGGCTTTCTCACCTCGAATTGGGAGCTTTATCGCGCCGAGCTTGAGCTCGTTGCGCTCTTTCGCGAGCGCCGCATCACGCTGCGCCTGTTCCACGGCCGCGGCGGCACGGTCGGCCGCGGCGGCGGCCCGACCTACCAGGCCATTTTGTCGCAGCCGCCGGGGACCGTGAACGGGCAAATCCGCTTGACCGAGCAAGGCGAAATCATCGCGAGTAAGTTCAGCAACGCCGAGATCGGCCGGCGCAACCTCGAAACCGTGGTCGCGGCCACGCTGGAAGCGTCGCTGCTGCCGCACGGCAACGCGCCAACGAACCTAGCCGCGTTCGAAGCGACGATGCAGGCGCTGTCGGATAGCGCGATGGCGGCCTACCGCGCGCTCGTCTACGAAACGCCGGGCTTCACCGATTACTTCTTCTCGTCGACGCCGATCGCCGAAATCGCCGAGCTCAACATCGGCAGCCGGCCGGCTTCGCGCAAGCTGCAAGATCCGAAGCATCGCCGCATCGAAGACTTGCGGGCGATTCCGTGGGGCTTCTCGTGGGGGCAATGCCGCTTGCTGCTAACGGGCTGGTACGGGTTCGGCAGTGCCGTGGCGGCTCACCTGGACGGTGCGGCGAGCGAAGCCGAGCGCACCAAGCGGCTTTCGATGCTGCGCAAGATGTACAAGAACTGGCCGTTCTTCTCCACGCTGCTCTCGAACATGGACATGGTGCTCGCCAAGACCGACCTGGCCGTCGCATCGCGCTACGCGCAACTCGTCCAAGACAAAAAACTGCGCAAACACGTGTTCGGGCGCATTGTCGCGGAATGGGAGCGCACGTCGCACGCACTGTCGGAAATCACGGGCAAGGAGGAGCGGCTGGCCGACAACCCGCTGCTCGCGCGCTCGATCAAGAACCGCTTTCCGTATTTGGACCCGCTCAATCACTTGCAAGTCGAATTGCTGAAACGCCACCGAGCAGGCGATACGAACGCAAGGTTGCGGCGCGGCATTCATTTGACGATCAACGGGATCGCCGCCGGCCTGCGCAATACGGGCTAAGGCGCGCCGCACACCCGGCCGTGCAGCAAACAGGGCTGTTCGCGAAAGCGGCAGCCCTTTTGTTTGGCCCCGGCAATAGTCGAGCCCGCCATCCTAAGCGTTTACACCCTCTTTTTCGATTCAAGTTTTCCTGTCTTGCGGTCGATAAAAAATCGGAAGGACCTAGTTTTCCGGTTCCGATAGGTCGCTTTTCGCCTTTTCGAATGATTTCAGGCGCAAGCGAATAGGTCGACCCGCGCCTACACTGCCACCGGCGCTCGCGAGCTTCGAACAAGGCATAACCGGTAGAGAACGCTTGCTGCAACATGATTAACGTTTCGCGTCTGAATCGATTGCTGGCCCGTATGCCGCGCAGGTTTCGCGTCAATCACGCGACCGCGTTAGGTTTGATTTTGGCCGTTTGGCTCGCACTGGGTGCATTTTCGACCTGGGATGCCAAAACAGAATTGAACGAAGCGTTTCTCACGCGCACGCTCGCGCTCCTGCTGGCGGGCGTGATCTTGACGGGCTTGATCGTCGCGGCCGAAGCGCATCAAGGGCGGCTGTTCCGCCGTCTGCAAGCCGCCTCCGAGCGCGAGCGCGAAGCGCACGCCCGCACCAGCCACGAAGCGACCCGTGCCGATGCGCTCTTCAAAGCGATCCCCGATGCCGCGCTCGGCTTCTCGGCGGGTGGTCAGATCGACGGCTACAACCCTCGGCTGCTCGAACTGCTCGGCTGGCACGGCGAGGAAGTAACGAATGCGACGCCGCAGCACGTGGCACAAGCGTTCTTCCGCGACGACCGTAGCCCAGCGCGGGACGAAAACGTTGAGTGTTTTGCTGCGATGCTGAGCGGCAAGGAACTCGAGCGCTCGGCAAGCGCCGTATTCCATCTCGAGGCTCCGTCCACCAGCGTCTACGAAATGCGGGTCGAGCGGCGCGGCGCGGATTCGAGCGGCGTCGTCGCCCTCATTCGCGACGTGAGCCGAGAGCATGCCAACGAGCAGGCGCTGATGCAAAGCGAAGCGCGCTACCGGCAGTTGATCGAGCTCTCGCCCTATGCGGTTTTTCTCATCCAGGAATTCACGATCGCGTTCGCCAATCCGAAGGCGCTCGACATGCTCGGCGCCTACTCGGCCGCGCAGATCCGCGGGCTTTCGATCGTCGAGTTCGTCCATGCGGAGCATCGCCAAGCGGTCGAGGAGCGCATCGGGCGGCTTCTGCTTCGCTATACGGCCGCGCCGGCGCGCGAGATCAAGTGCCGGCGGCTCGACGGCAGCGCGTTCGTCGGCGAAATGACGGCCGTCCCCTACGAACTCGATGGCGTGCGCGGCGCGCTCGTCATGCTGCAAGACGTCACGAGCCGGCGCGAAGCCGAAATGCAGCGGGACCGCCTGTTCGACTTGTCGCTCGACCTCACCTGCCTGGCCGATCCGACCGGCCGGTTCAAACGCGTGAACCCCGCGTTTACGAAAGTGCTCGGCTGGTCGGCCGAGGAACTGCTGTCGCGCCCGTTCATCGATTTCGTCCACCCGGAGGACCGCGAGCGAACGGTCCATGAAATCGAGAGCCGCAAGCCCGGCGAGCCGATCGATCAATTCGAGAATCGCTACACCTGCAAGGACGGCGGGACGCGCTGGCTATCGTGGAAAGCGATTCAGTTGGAAGGGCTCATTTACGCCACCGCGCGCGACGTGACCGAAAGCCGCCGGGCGACGCAGCAGATCCAGCAGGCGCGCGCCGATGCCGAGGCGGCCTCGCGCACCAAAAGCGCGTTCCTCGCGACGATGAGCCACGAGATTCGCACGCCGATGAACGGCGTCATCGGCATGATTGAGGTCCTCTCGCAAACGCCGCTTTCGGGCGATCAGGGCGACATGGTCACGACGATCCGCGAATCGGCGAACGCGCTGCTCACCCTGATCGACGATATTCTCGACTTCTCGAAGATCGAGGCCGGACGGCTTCATATCGAGCGCGTTCCGCTGTCGATCGCGCACCTCGTCGACGGTCTCTGTCATTCGCTCAAGCATGTGGCCGAGCGCGCGGGCGTCAAGCTGACGAAGTCGGTGTCGCCCGATGCGCCGAAGGTCGTGCTCTCCGACGATACGCGGCTGCGCCAGGTGCTCTACAACCTCGTCGGCAACGCGATCAAGTTCTCGGGCGGACGCGCCCACAAGCCGGGCACCGTCAGCGTGACCGTCGAGGCCGTCCCGCATCCGTCCGATCCGCGTCGTGTGCAGGTCAGCTTCAATGTGGCCGACAACGGCATCGGCATGTCGGCGGAAATACTGCCCAAGCTGTTCAAACCGTTCACGCAAGCCGAAGCATCGACGACGCGCCGGTTCGGCGGCACGGGCCTGGGCCTTGCGATCTGCCGGCGGCTATGCGAGTTGATGGGCGGCGAAGTATCGGCGCGGAGCACGGAAGGCGAAGGCTCCACCTTCACCGTAAGCCTGCCGTTCGAGATCGGCGAACAGACCGCCGAGGTCGGTCGCGCGCTTTGGCACGGGAACGCCGGCGCAGGGGGCGCACAACGCATCGGCTCGGCCGGCCCCGCCCTGTCGGTGGCGCAGGCGCGCGAGCTGGGCCGTTTGATTCTCGTCGCCGAGGACGATGCGATCAACCAGAAGGTGATCCTGCGTCAACTGGGGCTGCTCGGCCATGTCGCCGAAATCGCCGGCGACGGGCGCGAGGCGCTCGCGCTGTGGCGCGCCAACCGTTACGCCTTGCTGCTCACCGATCTGCACATGCCGGAAATGGACGGTTATGAACTCGTCGAGACGATCCGTCGCGAGGAAGCGCCCGGCACACGCCTGCCCATCGTCGCGCTGACGGCCAATGCCGTACAGGGAGAAGCGGCGCGCGCCAAGGCAGTCGGCATGGACGGCTATCTGACCAAGCCGCTGCAACTCGCTCGCCTACAAGCCGTGCTCGATTCGCACTTTCCCGCGCACGAGACGGCCGCCGCGGCGGTGCCGGTGCCAGCGGCTCCGCCGCCACCGGCGCACGCGCAGGCGGTCGACATCGACGTGCTCAAAGGCATCGTCGGCGACGACCCGGAGATCGTGCGCGAGCTGCTGTCCGACTATCGGCAATCGGTCGGGCGTCTCGCCGGCGAATTGCGCACGCATTGCGAAGCGGGCCGCGGACGCGAAGCGGGGGCGATCGCGCACAAGCTCAAATCGTCGTCGCGCTCGGTCGGCGCGCTGACCCTGGGCGACTTGTGCGCCGAATTGGAAAACGCCGGCAAGGCGGGCGACCTCGCTCTCCTTGCCAACTGGGCCAAGCAGTTCGACACGGCACTTGCCGCCGTCGAGGATTCGCTCGAGCTGCTGCTCGCTGTCGAATCGAAATAGTGAGCAACGTAATGACTAGAACGGAGCAATCATGACGGAAGAGACCGATCTGACTCCCAAGGGCGCGGCGGTGCTCGTCGCGAGCCAATCGGTGGCCGACGCCGAGCTCGTCGGCAAGCTGCTGGAGGATGAGTTTCATAACGTGCGGCTATCGACGAAAGCGGAATTCGCCGTCGACGATTTCGAGACGCACCGCCCCACCGTGCTCGTGCTCGCCTTCGATACGCTCGACGCCGCGCAGAGCTACTACATCGGGCTATACCGGCTTAGCACGGTCGTGCATCAAACGCGCCACCGCGTCGTCGTCCTGTGCAATAAGAACGATGTGTGGACCGTCTATGACCTCTGCAGCAAAGGGCATTTCGACGACTACGTGCTGTTTTGGCCGGCGACCAACGATGCGCCGCGCATCCGCATGTCGGTTCATCAGGCGCTGCGGATCATGGCGGCCAAGGCCGACGCCGGTGATCTCGCGCCGCGCGCCGCACCGGCCGGCGTGAGCGCACCCGCGCCGCGACGGCCTGCGCGGGTCGAAGCCGAAACCGATACTGTGGCCCTGCGCCCCGCGCCGAACAGTGCGCAAGCGGCTTCGACGACTGCGGCCCCCGCACAACCGCCGATGCGCAAGGCTGCAGGGGCCGCACCGCAACGCCTGGCTGTGCTGATCGTCGAAGACGACGGGTTCCAGCAGAGGTTGATCGGCCGCTTGATGAGCGGCCTCGACATCAACGTGCTTTTCGCCGGCACCGGCGCGGAAGCGATCGATCAGATGTGGCAGCACAAGCCCGACCTCGTGCTGATGGACGTCGGCCTGCCCGATACGAGCGGCGTCGAGGCGACGCGTAAGATCAAGTCGATCGGGCAATTCGGGCACGTGCCGATTTTGATGGTGACGGGCCATAGCGAGCGCAACATCGTGGTCGAGAGCCTGCAAGCCGGTGCCGCCGATTTTCTGGTCAAGCCGTTCGACAAGAACACCCTGCACGAAAAGCTGCGCCAGTTCCTGCCGGCCCTGGCGCTACCGTGAGCAGGACGCATGTTCCGAAGGTCCGCAAGACGATTAACCCGCAGCAGGTGACGTAAAAGCATGGAGCCGCAGACCCACCCCCGCCGAATCCTCGTCGTCGACGACGAGCCGTTCGTTCTCAAGCTCCTCGTCCGCCAGCTGTCGCAGCTCGGCTACGAGGACATCCTCTCGTACGAGCACGCGCAAGACGCCCTCGATATGCTGCAACGCGAGGATCATCAAGTCGACGTCGTCTTCACCGATCTGCAGATGCCCGGCATGGACGGCGTCGAGTTCCTGCGCCAGCTCGTGCAGCGCGGTTACGACGGACAGGTCGTACTCGTTAGCGGCGAGGACGCGCGCGTCTTGAAGAGCGCGGAAAAGCTCGCTTACTCGCGCGGCCTGCGCGTACTCGGCTCGCTCGCGAAGCCGGCCACGCGCGAGCAGTTGCAACAGCGCCTGCATAGCGAGACCCCGACCGAGCCGGCAGACGCCGAGCCGAGCGCATATCGGCCCGACGAGCTTCGTTCGGCGATCGCAGCCGGACAGATCGTCACGTGCTATCAACCGCAAGTTGCGTTCGCCACGGGCGAAGTGACGGGCGTCGAAGCCATGATCGGCTGGCTGCATCCGCGCGACGGACTCGTGCCGGCCGAGCGCTTGCTCGGCAGCATCGAGTACAGCGGAGTCCAAAACGAACTGACTCGCAAGATGCTGCCGTCCACGCTCGAGCAGGCTGCGCAATGGCAGACGCTTGGCGACGATTTTCGCCTCGGCATCAATTTGTCGATGGACGACTTGGCCGCGCTCGATTTCCCCGATTTCATCGTCGATGCGGCCGCGCACGCTTGCTTTCCGTTATCGCGGCTCGTGCTCGAAATCAACGAAACGCGCCTCACGTGCGATCGCCTCGTCTCGCTCGACATATTGACGCGCCTGCGCTTGAAGCGCATCAGCCTGCTCATCGACGATTTCGGCGCCGGGCAATCGTCGCTCGTGCACTTGCGCGACATCCCGTTCGACGAGCTCAAGCTCGACGGCGCGTTCGTGCACGGCGCGAGCCGCGACGCGTCCCTCAACGCCATCGTCAAGGCGAGCCTGCTGCTCGCGCGTCAGTTGAACATGCGCACGATCGCGCAGGGGATCGACGATCTCGAAGATTGGAAGGTGCTGCGCGACCTGTCGTGCGAAGTCGCGCAAGGCAACTTCGTCGGTGCGCCGATGCCCGCCGATGCGCTGCCTCAATGGGCGCAGGCATGGGCGAGCCGGTATGCGGCGATGGCTTCGTGAAGTGAAGTGAAGTGAAGTGAAGCGGAACGGCGCGCCGTTCAGTGCGCCGCGATCATCGATACGTCGAGCATGAACGAGCCGTCGGGCTGCACGCCGTAGTACTCGCGCACCTCGTCCGGTGCGCTACCCCACAGCGAGCGAATCGCCTGCGCGCGCTCGGCAGGCGTGCGCATCCGCGCGATCCACGGCGCAAATTCGATCGACAAGCGCCACCGCTCGCGCACGTTCGCTTCGAACCCCGCCTGCGCAAAGAATGCGAGCCATTCGTCCGGCCGGTAGTTGCGCACGTGCGAGCCGTCGCGCAGCACCTCGACGGCCTGCAAATGCGTATCGAGCAGCGGGTGATCGGCGCCCACCACATCGATGAACAGCACGCGGCCACCCGGCTTCAAGACGCGGCGCACTTCGGCCAGCGCAAGCGGGACGTCGTGCCAGTGATGCGCGCTCAGGCGGCTTACGACCCAATCGAAGGATGCATCGGCGAACGCCAGGCGCTCGGCCGCTCCCTGTTCGGTACGGACATTGGCCAACCCGCGATCGCTCGCGGCGGCGGCCACCGTCGCGAGCATCGGCGCGGCGATGTCGTAAGCCACGACCGATCGGACATGCGGCGCAACGGCAAAACTGGCGTGGCCCGCGCCGCAGCCGAGATCGAGCACATCCGCATTCGGTGTCGACGCGATCTCGCGGGCCAGCGTTTCCAGATCGGCGCCGTTTGCATGGGTCTGGCTCGTCAAATAGGCGGCGGCAGTCGAGCCGAATGCGTCGGCGACCTGGTCGTGGTGTTTCATCGATACGCTCCTTAGCGGCAAATGGGAAGGCGGGCCGATCGCGCCCGCGCGCCGCGTGTCCCTCGGCCGCTCGAAAAACAAGCCGCTTCGACCACGCGTCCCCGCTACAATAGGGCCAGCCCAGTACCGGTACAAGGCAAGCAATTATCCTGGTATCAGGTCTACCCGGTTTGAATCGACCTAGGGGCTTTGCCGCTTCGTCTAACCGATTCGTCTGACTGCTTCGTTTTACCGAACCGATCATCCGCCATGACTACCGCCCAGCCGTCCCGTCCGCGCGCGAGCGCGTCTGCCGTCGCCCCCGTATCGCCGGGCGCGCCCGCAAGTGTGGGCGCGCCGCTCGAAGCCAGCCCGGCCCGCGCGCTCGGCGAGTTCATTCGCGCCCACCGCGAGCGGCTCTCGCCGCAGGCCGTGGGGCTGCCGCCCGGGCCGCGCCGCCGCACGCCGGGGCTGCGCCGAGAGGAGGTGGCCCAGTTGTGCGGCGTGAGTCCGACCTGGTACACGTGGATCGAACAAGGGCGACCGGTATCGGCCTCGGCCGACGCCCTCGCGCGCATCGCGGTGGCGCTGCGGCTCTCGCGCGCCGAGCGCGGTTATTTGTTCGAATTGGCCGGCGAGCGCGACCCGGCCGAGCCCACGCCCGCATCGAACGATGCGCCGGCGGCACTGATTGCCGCGGTCGGCCTCGTTGGTGCGCCCGCTTACGTGCTCGATCGTCAGTGGAATGCGCTGGCCTGGAACACCCATGCGGCGGAGCTGTTCGTCGGCTGGCTCGATGGGCCGGCCGATCCGGCGCGCGAGCGCAACCTGCTGCGCTTTACGTTCACCGAACCGGCCGCGCGCACGTTGATCGTCGATTGGGAAACGCGGGCACGCCGCCTTGTCGCCGAATTCCGCGTCGATTCGATTCGTCATCTCAATGACGGTCCCATGCGCGCGCTCATCGATGCACTCGCCGCGGAAAGCGAGGCATTCGGTCGTTTCTGGGCGTCGCAGGACGTCGGCGAGCGAGAAGGCGGCACCCGCGCGTTCGATCATCCGCTGCACGGACACGTCGTCTACGACCAAATCGCGCTGCGGCCCGCGCATCGCGAGGATTTGCTGCTCGTCGTGCTGGTGCGGGCCTGATCGGCAAGCATCGGCGAGCGCGCATGTTACGCACGCAATAGCCCGCGAAACGGTGCCCACTGGCGGTAAGATAGCGCCCAACGTTCACGACGGCCGCTACGCCGCCCTATGACCACAATGCCCAACGAACCCACGCCGCCCGTGCTAGCGGCCCTGCTTGCTCGCGTTGCGGCCGAAGACGCCGGCGCGCTGCGCACGCTATACGAGCTCACGAGCGCGAAACTGTTTGGCGTTGCGCTGCGTATATTGGTGAAGCGCGAATGGGCGGAGGAAGCCTTGCAGGAGTCGTTCGTCAATATCTGGCGCTACGCGGGCGACTACCGTGAAGCGCTGGCGGCCCCCGTCACCTGGATGGCCGCGATCGTGCGCAACCGCGCACTGGACTGCCTGCGCCGGCAGAAAGCCATCGGGTCCGATGGTTCGTCGCTGACGACCGAATGGAGCGAAACATTCGATGAAGTCATTGCCGGCGACGAGCGCGACCCGGCCGATTGGGCGTTGTTGTCCGAACAAGCGAAGCAATTGGAGATCTGCCTGTCGCGGCTCGAGGCGAACCAGCGCCAAGCCGTTGCACTCGCCTATCTGCGCGATCAAAGCCACAGCGAGATCGCCGAGCAGCTCTCGGTGCCGCTCGGCACGGTCAAGTCGTGGGTACGGCGCGGGCTCGAAAAACTGAAGATTTGCATGGGAGCCTGAAATGAATCTGCATCGGCATCCCGATCTCGTCGACCGTCTTGCAGGCGAATATGCGCTGGGCGTGCTGCGCGGCGGCGCGCGCAAGCGTTTCGAGCAACTCGCGCGGAACGACAGCCGCGTGCGCGCGGCCATCGAAAGCTGGCAGGCGCGCATCGCATCGATGGCAGAGCTCGCGCCAAGCGTCGCGCCGCCGGCGGGGGTATGGAAAGGCGTCGAACGCAGGCTCGGCTTCGCTGCATCGGGCGCTGCCGCCGCAACGGCAAGGCCAACGTCGACGCGGCCTTCGGCTGCGGCCGTTGCGCTGGGCAAAGCGCGCGCGCGTTGGTCGGAGTCGCTCACGTTCTGGCGCGGCTGGTCGATCGGCGCGACGGGGGTGGCGCTCGCCGCCGCGATTGCGCTGGCTGTGACGCTGCGGCCGTTCGCACCCGAAGGCCGGGCACCGGCTGAGCAAACCGCCCAAACGGCGCCGCCAAGCGGGGCAAAGATCGAGCGCGTGGCGTACGTCGCGGCGCTCGTGCCGCCCGATCAACCGAAGAGCCCGACGATGGTGTTCGTGATGTGGGACGATAAGAACGCCATGGCGAGCGTGCACCGCATGAGCGGCGGCGACGCACCGCCGCCCAGCAAGAGCGAGCAGCTTTGGGGTGTCATGCGTGACGGCCGCATGGTGTCGCTAGGCATGCTGCCGGCCGGCGCCGTCGTCGACATGAAAGTGCACGGCATGAACGCCTACGTAAAGCTGGCCGTCTCGGTCGAACCCATGGGCGGCTCGCGGCGAGCGGACGGCCCGAGCGGCCCCGTTGTCTGCGAAGGTGCGCTGATGGCGACGGCTTAGCGAGGGGTGGGCGAAATGCACACCGTCGAAGATTAGATTTGAGCGCGGAACAAGACGGACATCGCAGGAGCCGGCGCGCAATATGGACAGCGATATGCCAGCGCAGCGTAGTAAAAGAGCAGCCAGGCGGCGCTGCGCGCTGGGGAGCCGCGGGCCGGCCCGACTTCCCTACAGACGGCTCTCGGACGGTGGCGAAGCCGTGCGTTGTACCGCGAGTGACACTGAACCGACTCGTCGCTGCCTCAATCCCGTTGGGCTGTGCTCAAACGCC
>CBIHOQ010000011.1:0-104091 GCA_966212065.1 uncultured Burkholderiaceae bacterium | reverse complement strand
CGATGACCAGCATGCCGGCCAGCACATACATGCCGCTTTGCGTGCTGTGCGTGAGGTCTTTCAGATAACCGATCATGTAAGGGCTCGCAAAACCGGCAAGATTGCCGATCGAATTGATGATCGCAATGCCGGCCGCAGCGGTCGCTCCCGACATGAACGCAGTGGGCAGCGACCAGAACAGCGGCGCGCAAGTCAGCACACCGGCGGCGGCGAGCGAGAGAAACGTAATCGACACCGCGGTGTTCTGCGTGAATGAAGCCGCAACCGTAAACCCGACAGCACCGAATAGCGCCGGCACGATCAGATGCCAGCGGCGTTCACGGCGCTTATCCGCGCTGTGTCCCATCAGGTTCATCACGACGATCGCGCACAAAAATGGAATTGCGCTCAGCAGCCCAATATTGAATGCGCCAGTTACACCAGTGGATTTGATCAGCGTCGGCATCCAGAATGTCAAGCCGTATTGCCCCGTGACGAACGCGAAATAGATCAGCGACATCCACCACGTGCGCGGATCGCGGAACACCGCGCCGAGCGAATGCGAGCCGGCTTTCTCCTGCGGTTTCGCGGCGGCGATTTCATCGGTGAGCAGGCGTTTTTCGCGCTCGCTTAACCACTTCGCGCCGGCAATGCCGTTGTCGAGATACAGAATCGTGGCGATGCCGATTGCCAAGGCGGGCAGCGCTTCGATCAGGAACATCCATTGCCAGCCGGCGAAACCACCGCTGTGATGAAAGCGCAGCATGATCCAGCCGGACAGCGGGTTGCCAAATATGCCCGACACGGGAATTGCCGACATGAACACGGCAATGATCTTCGCGCGCCGATGTGACGGGAACCAGTAAGTCAGATACAGAATAACGCCGGGATAGAAACCCGCTTCGGCCAGACCCAGCAAAAAACGCAAGGTGTAGAACTGCGTTGGCGTTTTCACGAACACGAACAGCGCCGACAGCAGGCCCCATGTAATCATGATCCGCGCGATCCAGATTCGCGCGCCGATCTTGTGCATCAGAATGTTGCTCGGCAATTCGAACAGGAAGTAGCCGATAAAGAACACGCCGGCGCCGAGACCGAACACTGTCTCGCTGAATGCGAGGTCCTGCGACATTTGCAGTTTTGCAAAACCGACATTCACACGGTCAAGGTATGCGACAACATAGCAGAGCATCAGGAACGGCACGATGCGCCAGAACACTTTCTTGTAGGTACGCTCGACTTCATCAGCGCTGGGTTGCCCCACGGTCGCTCCTAGCGGGGGGCTGGATGCCGACTGATAGGAACTCATGCATTGTCTCCTTCGATGTATTGCCGTGCGCACCGCATTGCGGTGTCATCCGGCATTGTGTATATCTGGTTCTTACCAGCGTGCGCCGAACACCGTGCGCAATTCTTCGAGCGCTGTTTCATCGAGCGGCGCGGGCCGCGGATTAGTCATCAGCCACAAGCGCGCGGTCTCTTCGAGTTCTTCCAGCGCATAGGCTGCCTGCGCCACCGAACGCTCCCATACCACCGGACCGAGTCGTTCGAGCAGAACCGCGCGAACGCTGTCGGCGAGTGCGGCAATCTGTTCGGCCACTTGCGGATCGCCTGGACGTCGATAGCGAATCAGGGGGACGTGGCCCACTTTCATCACGTAGTAGGGAGTGATGGGCGGCAATACGTCGGTGTCGCGCCATACGCCCGCCAGTGTCAACGCGACCAGATGCGTCGAGTGAGTGTGGACGATGCCGCGCGCCTCGCCATTGCGAGCGTAGATGCCGCGATGCAGCGCCAGTGTTTTCGACGGCTTGCCACCCGACACCGCATTGCCGTTCAAATCGACCTTGGCGATGCCGGCGGGATCGAGGCTGCCCAGGCAGGCGTCGGTGGGCGTGATCAGCCAGCCGTCGTTAAGACGCGCGCTGATATTGCCGGCGGTGCCCACGGTGTAGCCGCGCTGATAAAGACTCGCGCCGGTCACGCAGATTTCCTCGCGGACCCGGGCTTCATCGTTGACGTGCAGTGCGGGGGCGCCGGTCATTGCGAGGCTCCTTCGAAATGACGCAGCGCTTTCTCGAAGAAATCGGTCGTGCCGAAGTTGCCGGACTTCAATGCAAGCGCGAGCGGCTGCGCGCCCATCGTCGCCGTAGCCGGTACGCCTGGATCGATCTGCGCACCGATGCGCAGCGTACGCACGTCGAGCGCCTGCACCACCGCGCCCGAAGTCTCACCGCCCGCCACGACAAACTTGCGCACACCGAGTTCTCGCAAACCGCGCGCGATCGACGCCAAGGTTGTTTCGACCAGGTGCCCCGCTTCGTTGACGCCCAGTTCGCGCTGCACCGCCTTAACCTCATCGGGCGTGGCGGTCGCGTAAATCAGCACGGGTTGCGCTTTATCGAAGTGCGCCTGTGCGAACGCCAGCGCCTGTTCGACGACCGGTTCGCCGCGCGCGACCGCGAGCGGATCGATGCGAAACGACGAGCGCGTCTCGCGCCATGCCGTCACTTGTGCGTTAGTCGCCTTGGACGCGCTGCCGGCCAGCACGACCGACAAACCTTCGACGCGCGGCAATTGCGCGGCATCGGCCTCGGCCTCTTCCGCGAGCAAGCCCGCACGCCGGAAATTCGCGGGCAAACCCAGCGCGACGCCGGACCCGCCCGTGATGAGCGTGAGGTCCGCGCAGGCTTCGCCGAGCACGTAAAGATCGGCGTCCGACACCGCGTCGGCAATCGCCATCCGCACGCCGTCGCCGCGCAAGACGTCGAACGCTTCGCGTACTGTTGAAACGCCCTGTGCGACGGCGTCATAACGCACGAGGCCGATCTTCGATTGCGTCTGCCGTTGCAGCACGCGCACAAGATTCGCGTCGCGCATCGGCGTGAGCGGATGGTTTTCCATGCCCGATTCATTCAGCAACGTATCGCCGACGAACAGATGACCGCGATAAATCGTGCGACCGTTCTCGGGAAACGCAGGGCAAGCAATCGTAAAGGCTGGGGTTTGCGCGTCGGCTGATAACGCGTCGAGCAGCGCGTCCGTCACCGGGCCGATATTGCCGGCGTCGGTCGAATCGAAGGTTGAGCAGTACTTGAAGAAAAATTGCCGGCAACCCTGCGCGCGCAGCCAGTCGAGCGCGGCGAGCGATTGCGCGACCGCGTCGGAGGTGGGAATCGTGCGCGATTTCAGCGCAACCACGAGCGCGTCGGCTTCGACGACTTCATTCGACTCGGGCACGCCGATAGTCTGCACCGTGCGCATGCCGCCGCGCACCAGCATGTTGGCGAGATCGGTGGCACCGGTGAAATCGTCGGCGATGCAGCCTAAAAGCGCACGTTTCGATGAGGACGTCATGGCTCGCTCCCGCGCTTACTTCGCCGCCGGCACGTCGATGCCGGGGAATACTTTGATCACCGCGGAGTCGTCTTCACCACCGTAGCCGGCGCTCGACGCCATCATGAACATCTGATGGGCGGCCGCCGAAAGCGGCAGCGGGAATTTCGAACGACGTGCGGTATCGAGCACGAGCCCGAGATCCTTGACGAAAATATCGACCGCGGACAACGGCGTGTAGTCGCCCTTCAGAATGTGAGGCACGCGGTTCTCGAACATCCACGAATTGCCCGCGCTATGCGTGATGACCTCATACAGCGCGTCGGGATCGACGCCTTCACGCAGGCCGAGCGCCATCGCCTCGGCAGCCACCGCGATATGGACGCCCGCCAGCAACTGATTGATGATCTTTACTTTCGAGCCGGCGCCATGCGCCGATCCAAGGCGATACACCTTGCTGGCCATCGCGGCCAGCACATCCTCGCACGCGGCATAGGCAGCGTCGGGACCGGAGGTCATCATGGTCATCTCGCCCGAGGCGGCACGTGCCGCGCCGCCTGAAACCGGTGCGTCGAGCATTTGCAAACCGGCTGCCTCGATGCGCTTGCCGAGTTCGATCGCGAAATTCGGCGCAACCGTCGCGCTCGAAATCACCACGGCGCCTTGCTTCATCGCGGGGACCGCGCCTTGCTCGCCGAACAGCACCGCCTCGGTTTGCGCCGCATTGACTACAAGCGTGACGATCACCTCGCATTGCGCACCGAGTTCGGCGGGCGTCGCACAGCCCACGCCGCCTTGCGCGACGAACGCCTGCAGGATTTCGCTGCGCAGATCGCATGCGTGAACCCTAAACCCCGCGCGCAGCAGCGAGCGCGCGACACCGAGGCCCATTGCACCAAGACCGATGACACCGACATTTTTGGACATGCTTGACCTTTAAAGATTCGTTAGCCGCGGATGCGCCTGGTGCGCCTGAATCGGCTCAGTTCGGCTCCGAGTTCAGCAAATCCCCGCCTCGGCGAGGCGGCGCGCCGCGTTGTACATGTGGGTGCGCGCCGCATTGCGCGCCGCCATCGGATCGCCCGCGCGAATCGCGGCCGCAATGGCCGCGTGCTCCTCGCGCACCTGACGCGAAAAGTCCTCGCGCAATGCTTCGTTGCGCCGTGTCACGAACGTAGCGGCTTCGAGGTACTGATTTAGGAAGGCGAGTGTTTTGAGGAAATACGGATTGCCCGTTGCAGCAGCGATCGCGCGATGGAACGCCACGTCTTCCGCGACGCCCTCCTCGCCGTCAGCCACCGCTTGGTCGATTTTTTTGAGCGCCGCGTCGATGGACATCATGTCGGCATCGCTGCGGCGCATCGCGGCCTCGGAGGCCACCTCCGCCTCGATCGCGCGCCGCAGCGCGAGGATCTGCACCACTGAACCGGGTTCGACGGCTTCCGCGTAGTCGATGCGCAGCGGTCGGATCCCGCCGTGCGCCGCGATGAATACGCCGCTGCCCTGCCGCGGTTCGACCACGCCTTCATTCTTCAGCCGCGAGATCGCCTCGCGAATCACCGTGCGGCTCACGCCGAACTGCTGTGCCAACACGGCCTCGGTCGGCAGCTTGCCGCCGCGAGGGAACGCGCCTTTGTCGATCTGCTTGAGAAGCTGCTGGGCGACCGTGTCGCTCAGGGCGCGGGCAGGAATCTTGTCGAACATCGAAACCCCGACTTATCATGTCATCGGGTCATCATACAAATTTTCGACTAAGTCTGCATCCAGGCAAACCCGGGGTGTGGCGAATCTAAACGCTAAAGTACGTCCTTAATCGTCTGGACCGTGATCGGTCCAGTGTGAATAACGGCAATGGTAGTCATCGCTCGATTCCATGCGAAGTGCGTCGGTGCGACCTAGAAATCAGCGACCTTGCCCCATGCGGAGTCGCTGAATCGGCCGGGCCGATACGGTTTGGGATCTACGATTGGCTCCGCACCGCTGGCAATGTCCGCGACCAAGTGACCTGCGCCGGGGCCGATGCCGAAACCGTGTCCGGAAAAGCCTGCCGCCAAAATCAATCCCGGCACGCCCGGCACTTCGCCAATACCGGGAACGCCATCCGGCGTGCTGTCGACGAAGCCGGCCCACGCATGCGTGATCTTCGCTCGGGCCAGTTCGGGCAGCAGTTCGACGGCGCGGCGATGGGTTTCCGTAACCGTCGGCAGATCGGGCTTCGGATCCAAAATGCGCACGCGCTCCATCGGAGTCGGCGCATCGAGCCGCCACCGCTTCAGCGTTTCGTGACCACCACGCATGCCTTCCAGGCCGCCCGGTAGAAGGCTGCGCCAGCGCTTGGCGAACATGGGCACGAACTGCGGGGCGAATCGCATGAACTGTGGCGTTACGTCTACGCGCGCACGGCCGCTGATGGCGAGTGCGTAGCGTCCGTCGTTGCGACGCGTCACGGACACGCCGGACGTGAACAGGGCATCCGGCAAGCGACGTTCCACAGGGGAAACGCTAAGGATGGTTTGACGGATCGCGGCCTGCGGAAAGCGAATGCCTAACTGGCGGCAGAACGAGGACGCCCAGGCGCCGCCCGCGAGCACAGCCGTCTTGGTCTTAATGACGCCGGCTTCAGTGATGACGCCGCTGACCCGCCCGCCCTCCAACTCGATGCCGCGGGCTGCGCAGTGCTGGTGAACGCTGCCGCCGAGCTTCATGAGCGCAGCGGCCACGGCCGGCGCAGCCTTGCCAGGATCGGCGGTGCCATCGGTGGGCGAGAAGACGCCGCCTTTCCAGGCTCGGCCGGTTGCCTGCCCCCGCTCGGCAGCTTGCCGGCTGTCGAGCATGTAGGTGGTGACGCCGGCGGTCTTCGCAAAGTCATGCCAATTGGACCAACGCGTCAGCTCCGCATCGTCGTTACTGAGATACAACAGCCCGCAGCGATGAAAGCCCGTGTCTTCACCGGTTTCGGCGGCAAATCGTTCCCACAGATCAAGGCTCTTGCCCGCCATCGGCAATTCGCGCGCGTCGCGGTTCTGCTGCCGGCACCAACCCCAATTGCGGCTCGATTGTTCGGCGCCGATCCTCCCCTTCTCGACCACGGCCACTGACATCCCGCGACGGGCCAGATAGTAGGCGGTAAAGACGCCGATGATGCCGCCTCCGATCACGACCACGTCAGCCGAGGCCGGCAATGTGGACGAAGTTTCGATGTGGTTCAGCGGAGGGGACATGATTAATCTCGTTCGGTTGAAGCCGGGACGCTTTGAACAACGTAGAACTTCGCCACGCGATCGCTGCTTTCCCACCCGATCGGCGAGCCCTGCGGCACGAAGAGCGCGTCGCCGGTGCCTACCGACAGCACGCTGCCATCAGGCGCCGCAAACCGCACGCTGCCGGCCAGTAGATGCATGAACTCGTTCATGCGATGCGGGCGAACAATTCGGTGGTAAGGCGTCGAATCCCATGTACCCGCTAGATACGCCGCGCTGTCGTCGGTGAACACATTGTCGCTACGGCATTGCGGCACCGGGCCCAGCAGCACCTCCGCCGGCAGCGAAGCGGACGGTTTGAAGTTCGCGTCGGCGAGCAGGGGAAAGAGGCCGCGCTTCGTCGGTTTCTCGCAAGCGGCCGCGCAAAACACGAAACGCGCGCGGGATTCGGCCCGGACGCGAAGCGCTGTACCGGCGCCGATGACAGCACCCGCTTGAGGACCGACCACCAACGGCGCCTCTCCGGCCGCTTCCAGCGTGAGCGCTCCTTCCACCACGACGAGGGTTTCAATGTGCGGAAACCTTGCGACGTCGAGCTCGCCAATGAAGCTGGCCCGCCCCGCGGCCATCGAGCCCGGGCCTTCCCAAGCGATTTCGCGAAGTCGCGCAAAAGGGTCGTCCTTGCCGAACGCCGCCCTGCGGAACGAGGTTGAAAGTGGTGCGCCGTCGGCGCGGTGCAGCACGAGGGCCACGGTCATGTTTGCTCCTGGCATTGTTCGGCGGGGAGAAACGAAAGCTTCTTCCTGGCGACTATTTAACCAGTGCAACACGTCAAGATGTCACTGATTTGAGGGGGCAAAAAACACAATCCGTCCGTTGTTTGGGAGCCTAACGGCACAGTCTGCGGCGCATGACCCGGGACGGTGGCTGTGTCGCGCTCTACTTGGGCAAGAGTTCGATAGGGATGGGCGCCGGGCGGAGAACCGCCCATCGGCGCCAAGCGGCGCAGCACGTCTACGCTGTTCGCGCCCCTAAGTAGATCGACATCGTGCGTTTCCAACCACCAGGGCGAAATCCCAGCAGCGTCAGGCAAAAGCGGCGCGCGCAACAGGCGGACTGTATGACGACGCGCTATCGCTGAATGTAAAGGTCGCCACCGCGTCCCTCAAGCTGACGGCCTGTTCCTCGAGCGCCTGAGCAGCCGCGGCGGACTGCTCGACAAGCGCGGCGTTTTGCTGCGTGACCTCATCCATCTGCGTGACGGCCTGATTGATCTGCTCGATGCCGCGGCTTTGCTCCTGCGATGCCGTCGCGATTCCCGCCACGATGTCGGCCACGCGCTTGATCGCTTCCTTGACCTCTTCCATCTTCGTGCTGACTTTCTCGGCCTGCTCCGAGCCGTCCGCCACCAGCGCGACCGAACTGCCGATCAACTCCTTGATTTCCTTTGCCGCGCTGGCGCTGCGCTGCGCCAAATTGCGGACCTCGCTGGCGACGACGGCAAACCCCCTGCCCTGCTCTCCCGCACGTGCCGCTTCGACGGCCGCGTTCAAGGCCAGGATGTTTGTCTGAAATGCGATTCCTTCGATGACGCCCGTGATGTCGGCAATCTTCGTCGAGCTGCCGCTGATGCGCCCGATCGTGGCGACCATTTCGTCGACGACCGCATTGCCCACATCGGCAACACTCGCGGCATTCGTCGCCAGCGCATTCGCCTGGTTTGCATGATCGGCGTTCTGCTTTACCGTCTCCGTGAGTTCGGTCATGCTCGCAGCGGTCTCCTCCAAAGAAGCGGCTTGCTCTTCGGTCCGCGACGAAAGGTCCAAGTTGCCCACCGCAATTTCTCGCGACGCGAGCGTCACCGACTCTGCCGTTGTCTTGATGCGTCGCACAGTGCTGCCCAACTGATCGTCCATCTCCTTCAGCGCGTGCAGCAGTTCACCGAATTCGCCACGCGTATCAAGCACGATGCCGTTTTCCAGCCGGCCTTTGGCGATCTTTTTCGCCACACCGATCGCTCGACTGAGCGGTCTGGAAATCGAGCGGAGCAGATAGACCGAGACCCCTATACCGATTAGAAGCGCGGCGACAAACAGCGCTATTGTCACGCCGACAATGGACCGATACGTGGCGCCGCTCGCCTCGACTGACTCCTGAGCTTGCTTCAGAGTGATCGCCAGATCGTCCACGAGCGCACTCGCAAGCTGCGCGGCGAACCCCGCCTGTTTGTCCATCTGCGCGCCTGCCGCGTCGAGGTTACCCGCTTCAACGGCCTTCAACGCCTCGCCCGTCATTTCATTGAATTGCGGCAGTAGCGTAGCGATCTGTTGTGCAATCACACGCTCCTTTTCGCTCGAGACGCTCGCGGGATAGTATTCGCTCCACTTCGTCATCATTCGCGTTTCCTCGGCGCGAATTGCGGCCACGCTCTGCGCGGTCTTGCCGGCATCGTCGCGGAACACCTGAACACGGCGCAGTTGCAGACGAATATTGAGTTGTCCCGCCTGGATCCCGCTCAGCTTCGCTATCGGCACAGTATTGGCGTAGTAGCCGTCGTGGACGTACGCGTTGAGCGTCCTGAGCGCATGAAGCGCGAAGCCGCCCAGCAGACCCGTAATCAACAGACAAATACCAAGCGCCGTGACGATTTGGAACCGCACGGTATGCATCCATTCACCCATTCTGGCCTC
This sequence comes from uncultured Burkholderiaceae bacterium, assembly GCA_966212065.1. Taxonomy (GTDB): domain Bacteria; phylum Pseudomonadota; class Gammaproteobacteria; order Burkholderiales; family Burkholderiaceae; genus Trinickia. Next base: position 94,886 of record CBIHOQ010000011.1, on the reverse strand, counting down.
TATCTTTCAATGTTGATCCCAGCGGCGGAATGCTCGCTCTGATCTGGTTTACGGCACGGGGGCAGAACAATTGAGCGAAACGTCGCCGGTGTTTTAGCCGCCCCGAAGATTGTTGCGACCGGGGCAACACTGTGAGCTCTTTTGCGGGGCTACTGCGGCAAGGCGAGCGCGCCTACGCTTTGTCCTTACGGCGGCCGCGCACGCTGCCCGATGCGATCGAGGCAATACAAAACCCCTAATCGAGGAGCGATCCGTGAGAGAAGAAGATATTCGCAACAACGCCTTTGCGATGCCCGTGCACAATCCGGCGTATCCGGTGGACTGGTTTCGAATACACCACTGACCGAAATCATTAGGGAAAGCCAGCATAAAGACACCCTCGTTTTCCGAGTTGATCTGTGGAACTCGCGAGGCAAACTGCCAGGCGACTTCCTCGACGTTAGCGAGCGCACCAAGGACATTCAGTATTCCAGCCGTACGCGAGCGATCACCGCGTTCATGTCGCAGAACCAGAAGCATGCGCAAATGATCAAGGCGCTACTCGAGCACATTCCGGAAAGCGTACGGCTGGTGCACCCGTTGCTGCGGGAGGCACAGAAAACGGCGGACGGCAGTGCGTCTTCCCCTGAGTCGTTTGATTTCGACGATCTGCGGCACAGGCACAGGCATGCCAAAAGGAGAGAACCATGCTGTCGCATGAATTGCCTCCGTCGCAAAAAAAAAACCGCACACGATGTCACAAATGGCCGCGCCGATACGTCTGGGTTCCTATCGACTCTCCGACTCGTGCTCCCATGTCAGCTTTCCCATCCCGTTGCCCCGTCGCGGGCGCAGATGATCCGTTCACAAGCAGAATCGCGGCCAGTTTCGCCGGCGTCGTTTCTTTTTTAGCGGTTGCCAGCGAAGGCAGCTTTGCCCGCGCGGGCGATCGCCTCGGCATCGGTCGTTCCTCGGTGAGCCGCAATGTGCAGAAGCTCGAGGCGCAACTCGACACGCGCCTCTTCCTGCGCACGACACGCAGCACGTCGCTCACGCGAGAGGGCGAACTCTTCTATGAAAACTGTCAGCCCGGCATGGAGCGCATCGCCCAAGCGCTTGAAGACATGCGGGAGCTGCGTAGCGGTCCGCCACGCGGCCATCTGCGTATCGGATCGACGCCCGGCTTCGGCCGCAAGATCGTCGCGCCGCTGTTGCGAGGGTTTCACACGCAATATCCGGAGATCGTGCTGGAATTGCTGCTGAACGATCGCCCCGCCGATTTCACTGCCGATCGCGTTGACGTATCGTTTCGCGACGGACGCATGGAAGATAGCGGTATCATCGCGCGGCAACTCATTCCAATGCAGATGATCGTCTGCGCGTCGCCGGCCTACGCACGGGTCCACGGATTGCCGCGGCACGTCGATGAACTCGCGGGTCATCGCTGCATTAACTTCCGGACTGCGTCCGGCCGCGTCAGGGCGTGGGAATTCAAGATCGACGGTATCGCGCAGCGGCACCAGCCTGTCGCGTTGCACACGTTCAACGACGCCGACCTGATCCAGCAGGCGGTACTCGACGGGCTGGGCATCGCGCAGTTGCCGGCCTACCAGGTTTGCGATCTGCTGGACACCGGGCAACTCTTGCGCTGCCTCGCGCAGTACGCACCGGACGACGGCGGCCACTATCTCTGCTATCTCAGCCGCAAACATCTTCCCGCGCGGATCCGCGTGTTCATCGACTACATGACCGAGCACACGAGAGCACTCGATGTGCAGTGCCTCGCGACGATGACGACTTTATCGACAGTCGAATGACGATCGCCGCACCGATGCTGCGTTGACTAATGCGTTTAAAGCAACATGGTGCATCCTTGCGCAGCCCTACCGGATGACGTAGAGCACGCCTAACATGGTTTTTAGTACGGACTGCGCGCATAGCGACCGGTCCGGCAAGGCACCGGCAAGCACATACCTAATGCTGCGGGCCGGATTCGGAAAGTCGGCCGCGGTTTGACAGCCGCGCACAAACGCATGGAGCAAGATCATGAAGATCGTTGTGATCGGTGGCACTGGGCTCGTCGGCAGCAAAGTCGTCAAGGATCTGCGTTCACGAGGCCACGCCGTCGTTTCGGCATCGCCCAAATCGGGTGTGAACACGATGACGGGCGAAGGCCTGAAGGAAGCGCTGACCGGCGCTAACGTCGTGGTCGATGTAGCCAATTCGCCATCGTTCGAAGATGCCGCTGTCCTCGAATTCTTCCAGACGTCGGGCCGGAATCTGCTTCCCGCCGAAATGGCCGCCGGCGTGCAGCATCACGTCGCGCTGTCTGTCGTCGGCACGGACCGCCTGGCGGAAAGCGGCTATTTCCGCGGCAAGATCGCTCAGGAAAAGCTGATCCGCGAGTCGGGCGTGCCGTACACGATCATCCATTCGACTCAGTTCTTCGAGTTTCTTGGCGGCATCGTTCAAGCGGGTGCCGACGGCGAGACCGTACGGCTGTCCGCTGCATGGTTTCAGCCGATTGCATCGGACGATGTGGCAACTGCGGTCGCGGACTTCGCAGTCGGCGCACCGCGCAACGGCGTCGTGGAGATTGCGGGTCCGGAGCGGTTGCGGTTCGCAGACATGGTGCAGCGGTTTTTGTCAGCGAGTCGCGATCCGCGCAAGGCCGTCGAAGACCCGACCGTCGGTTACTTCGGTGCTCGATTGCAGGACGACACACTGGTCCCAGGCCCGAATGCGAGGCTTGGTCGAGTGAATTTCGATGCGTGGTTCAAAGAGATGCACGGCGCGAAGTAAGCGGCAAGCACCCAAGAGGCGCGCCATGACCCTATTGCGTCCACCGCCGCTGACACTGCTCGACAAATATCACGGAAAAGAGCCGCAAACGCTGTATTCGACCACCGTCTCGGTAACGGGCGGCGATGCGGGTCACGGGCGCGCGTCCGGCATCGCCCGCTCCGATGACGGCCAACTCGCAGTTGACTTGCGAATGCCGAAGGCACTGGGCGGGCCGGGCGGCGGCACGAACCCGGAGCAGTTATTCGCGGCAGGGTACGCAGCCTGCTTTCATGGCGCGCTCAGCCTGCTTGCGGCTAGGGCGCGCATTCCGATTCCCGGCGCCTCGGTGGAAGTCACAATCGACTTCTGCCGCGACCCGGTCGACGGCCTGTTCATGCTGACGGCGCACACCCTCGTCCGTTTGCCTGGTGTTGAGCACACCGCCGCTGGAGAGTTGGTGCGCAACACCGAACGCTTTTGCCCTTATGCAAAGATGGCCCGGCGGGGAATCGAGAACATCGTCGCCCTAGTACCCCCGGACGACGCAATGCAACCGTAACGCTACCAGTTCGAAGCTTCGGCGAAACGCGAACGCTCGCCAAGGGCGAGTTCGCGTTTCTCACGATGAGTCGCGCCGGCGTGCGAGTGATCATCATCGTACGCCATGACGATGAACGGCAGGCGCCCTCGCTCAGTGCGCACCCACCGCCCCCGCACCGGCACCCCTGGCGGGCTTGGTTAGCCAAACCAGCGGAATGATTGCGATGAAGATCAGAGATGAGAGCCAGAAGATATCGTTCAGCCCCAGCATCGCGGCCTGTGCATTCAGTGAGTGCTCGAAAAACGCCGTGGCCTGATCCATGCCACCGCCCAGCGTGGCATGCAGATTCGCGATAGCGCTCGCATAGTGAGGGTTGTTCACACTCGACTGTTCGGCGAGTTGAGCATGATGCAGGATTGAGCGGTCGTTCCAGCCCGTCGAGATCAACGACGTGCCCACGCCCCCCGCAAACACGCGCGCGAAGTTGGACAGCCCGGCGGCCGCTGGTATTTTGTCGGGTGACAGGCCCGACAGGATGATCGCGGTGAGCGGCGTAAAAAAGAGTGCCATCGGAATGCCTTGCAACAGCGTCGGGAGCACCAACGTATAGGGGTCGACGCCCGTCGTATAGTGCGAGCGCATGAAAAACACGCCCGCAAAACCGAGGAAGGCCAGCATCGCGAGCACCCGTGCATCGGACTTCGGCATGATCTTAGCCATCACGGGCGCGAGCAGCACGGCAAAGATCCCAAGCGGCGCGGTTACGAGACCGGCATCCACCGAACGATAGCCGAGATATTGCTGTATCCACTGCGGCAAGATCACTAGGTTCGCGAAGAACACTGCGTACGAGACCGAGATCGCAATCGTGCCGCCGCGGAAATTGCGTCCCGCAAAAAGCCGAAGATCGACGATCGGATTCTTTTCCGTGAATTCCCAAATGAGGAAGAACAGAAAACTGACCGCAGCGACGACCGCGAGCGTGCAGATCACGGGCGAGTCGAACCAGTCTAGATCCTTGCCCTTATCGAGCATGATTTGCAGCGACGCAACCCATATGATGAGCGACATCAGACCGACCCGATCGATGGGAAGTTTGCGTGTCGGCGTATCGCGGTCGCGGTAAATGATCCACGTCACGATTGCGGCAAAGAGGCCCACGGGAATGTTGATGTAGAAGATCCAGGACCAGCTATAGCTGTCCGTGATCCAGCCGCCCAGCGCAGGGCCGGCAATCGGGCCGACCGTCGCCGTCATCGCCCATAGCGAGAGGGCCGTGGAACTCTTTTCCTTTGGATACGAGCCGAGCAGAATCGCCTGCGAAAGCGGGATGAGCGGACCTGCGACGGCGCCCTGCAACACGCGCGCGGCCAGCAGCACGATCAGGTTCGGCGCAATGCCGCACAGCCACGAAGAGAATACGAAAAGAACAATGGCGGCCACGAATAGCTTGATTTGGCCGACACGCTGAGTGAGCCAGCCGGTCAATGGAATCGCAACGGCATTGGCCGCGGAGAACAGTGTGATGACCCACGTGCCCTCGTCGACGGATACGCCGAGGTTTCCCGAGATCGTCGGAATAGCGACGTTGGCAATCGACGAATCGAGCACGTTCATGAACGTCGCGAGCGCGACGGCGATCGTCGCAAGAACCAGCTTCGGGCCGGTGAGCGGCGGCGGTGCGAGTTGCGTCGAGGGATTCATTTGGCTTCCCGTTTAACGTGTGATGTTCTGCGCGATGATTTTCTCGATCTCGGCATCGGCCTTCGCGCCATATTTGGCGAAGACGTCCGTGCGGTACGACGTGTTCATCGCCGCACCGAGTTGCGGGCCCGTGTTGTCGCGCGTATCCACATCGACATCCATCGATAGGCCGATACGTAGCGGATGCGCTTTAAGTTCCTTCGGATCGAGCTGAATGCGCGCCGGTAGACGCTGGACGACTTTGATCCAGTTGCCCGTCGCGTTCTGTGCCGGCAAACTCGCGAACGCGCTGCCTGTGCCCGCCGAGAAGCCAACAACGCGGCCGTGATACTTCACCTTTCTGCCGTACACATCGGCCGTCAGCGTAGCGGGCTGACCGATACGCATATTGCGCAACTGGCTTTCCTTGTAGTTCGCATCCACCCACACGCCCCCGAGGGGCACGATCGCCATCAACGGCGTGCCCGGTGACACGCGCTGGCCGACCTGTACGGAACGCTTCGCGACATAGCCCGTGACGGGCGCGGGCAAGGTGTCGCGCGCATAGGCGAGATAGGCATCGCGCACCTTCGACGCGGCGGCCTGTACGTTCGGGTGCTGTTCGATTGTCGTATGGTCGGTCAGCGCACGATTGGCTTGCGCCTGCTGACGCGCGGCGTCGAGCGCGGCCTTCGCGGCCGTCACGGTGTCGCGCGCGTGTGCGATGTCTTCGGCCGATACGGCGCCTGTGTCGGCGACGGCTTGGCGGCGGCGCAGATCGTCCTCTGCGCGGGCTAGATCGGATTGCTTCTGGGCGACGGTCGCTGCATAGAAATCGTTATCCACGTAGAGGCGACTCACTTGCCGCACGGTCTGCCCTAGCATTGCTTCCGCGCTGCCGAGCGTGACTTTCGCGTCCGCGTTATCTAGCGTGACGACCGGCTCGCCTGCCTTTACGATCTGCGTGTCGTCGGCATTCACGGCGACGACGGTGCCGGCCACTTGCGGCGTCAATTGCACGAGATTGCCGCTGACGTACGCATCGTCGGTGGATTCGTGGTAGCGCGTATAGGTCATGTAATACGTGCCGTAAGCCGCAGCCGACACAACGACAGCCACACCGAGTAGCGCGAGCAGCACCTTGCGCTTGCGTGTGTTCGGTTCGCTTGCAGCGGCATCCTTCGTCGGTGCGGCATCGCGTTTCGCGCCCGCCGGTTCAGCCTTCTGGCGCTCCACTACATTGATTTCGCTCATTTCCATTCTCCAGGCAGATTGGGTGGGCAACGGCTCAGCGCACGGCAGCGACCGGCGTGTTCGTGCTGGACGCTGGCGCACCGGCGCGCGGCGCTGCCACGGTGTTGGCGTTCGACGTATCGACGAAACCGCCCCCGAGCGCGGAAGCCAGTGCGATTTGCTGGTCGCGGCGGTTCATGCGCAGATTTGCGACGGCCTGATCCGCGGAAAGCGCGTTGACATCGGCGTTCAGCACGGTCAGTTGGTTGGTCAGGCCAGCCTTGTATTGCACCAGTGCGAGTTGGTCGGCCTGGCGTGCGGCCTCCTGCGCCGTCTGCGCATCGACGAGTTGTGCATCGGTCGATCGCACGTTGGCCAGTTGTGCCGCGACTTCGCTTAGCGCGGAGATGAGCGCCTCGTTGTAAGTCGCGACGGCATAGTCGAAATCGGCATAGCGGCCCTTGAGCTTGGCGCGCAATTCGCCTGCATCGAAGATCGGAAGATGGATGGCCGGGCCGACGGAGCCCATGCGGCTCGCCGCCGTCAGGAAACGGCCGAAGCCGAACGCATCGAGCCCGATCGCCGCGCTCAGATTGATGTCGGGATAGAACTCGGCTTTTGCTTCCTTCACGCCGTGCGTCGTTGCATCGACGCGCCACCGCGCGGCGGCGATCTCCGGGCGACGGCTCACGAGATCGGCGGGCAGGTTTTCGGGCAGACGCACTTCGTCGCCGATGCCGAGCGCCGGCCGTGCGATCTTCAGCCCGCGGTCTGGGCCGGCACCGAGCAGCGCGGCGATCTGATAACGCGTCGTGAGGATTTGTCCGTCGAGCGACTTCAGTGCGGCACTGCTCGTCGCGAGATTGGCCTGCGCTGTCTTACGTTCGACCTCCGTGTCGAGTCCGGTCGCGATGCGCTCCACGGTAATACGGTCGATCTGCTCGCGCTGCGCGACTTCCTGTTGTGCGATGTCGTGCAGCACATAAAGCCGCGCAAGTTGGTTGTACGTTCGAGCAATCGATGTCGTCAGCGTCAGCTTGACGACCTCGGCATCGGCCTGGCTGGCTTGATATTGCGAGACCGCGGCTTTCAGCGCTTCACGATTTTTTCCCCATAGGTCTAGATCGTACGAAGCGCTTAGCAAGCCCTTGTTCTCGGTCTGCCATGAGCCGCCGTACGGAGGCGGCACGAGCGCCGTGCTCGAGAACTGTTGACGTGTGAGCGAATAGCCGGCATCGACACGCGGCATGGCGCCGGCTTTCACCGTTTCGCTATAGGCAGACGCGGCCGCAACGCGCGAGCGGGCCTGATCGAGTGTCGGGCTGCTCTTGAGCGCTTCGTCGATCAGCGCCCTCAGCTGCGCATCGCCGAACTGGTCCGCCCAGTTGGGGGACGGCCAGTGGCCCTGCTCGGCAGGAAGACTTCGCTGCGTTGCATACTGCTGCGGATCGGAAGTTTTGGCATCGCTATGGATACCCGCGTAGTTCACGCACGCCGATAGCAGTGCCGTGAGCGTTGCCGATACTCCCAGTTTCAGTGCGCGTGATGCGGGCTGTCTGGCATGTGACTGAATGCTCATTTTCTGGCCTATCGGATCGTTGAGTGAATGAGTTTGCGTGGACGGATCGCGCTACAAATCCAGTGCGATCGCGGCGCCACACAGTGCAACCTAAACCGGGATCGCCCCGAAGAGCCGGCTTCTCACAGTTACAAAGGGCATGCATTGGGTTCTCGCGAGCGCAAACAGCGTCTTGATAGCCGTCCATGGATTCCCTAAGCATTGGCGCACCTGTTCACTGCGCCCGACACCGAGTACGCACCACGTGCAGAAGTGTTCGCAGTTATTAGTCAGTAGTCGATATCGGTCTTCGCCGATGCGGGAGCGGGCTCGCTCGACCGCCGCGATCCCTGTGTAAACGGCATTCGGCTCGGGTTGAATTTCCATCCCTCCGCCTGCCGCAAAATCGTGCAGCGGAATATATTCAATAGGACGCCGTTTCCCAGAACGATGAAAACCCCCATAGTGAATAACCATTCCATTCCCTGCGTAAATTCCGTGGTGTGCGTAACCTTTGCGCTCACTAATAAGATGGGCGCCAAGTGGGATGCCGCGTTCTGCGTTGGTCGGCGCCCGCGAACTTGCAAGCCAAACAGAATATGCAGCGTCCATGGCGAGCCACCCGTGTCAGATCCGCGACGAGTTCGGTACAACCGTTCCGCCCCGATGCATAAGCCCAGCGAAGAGCCGATCACCCTCCCGACGCCGCAGGCAAAGCGGGTCCCTCCGAGGAGAATTTCCCCGGGGAAACAACCAATCGCGATTTGGCAAGGCTGATATCCGACTTCAGAAGATGCCGCTCAACGAGACAGCAATCGCAAGTGCGATGCTAATCGCGGATAGCATGATCCAGCCTACAAACACCGATAGAGGTCCGAGATGAAACATGACACTCTCCACCCACGACCTCGAGGGACGCTCAGCTGAGCCAAGTCGATCGCGAAGCCATGTCGGAATAGTAGGCGCCGAGTCTCCACCTCGGTAGATACCCGTCAGAATACTCACTGTTGCCGCGCGGACACCAATAGGTGCGGCTGCGGTACCGTCCGCCCGGTCACGCCTGAGCAGGCTCGGCGCGCTGAAGCGCGCTTTGCGAATAGTCCGGATTGAATTCCCCGAGGCAAAACGAATCGCGCGCACGGATCTGCTCCGTCATGAAATCGACAAACACGCGAATACGCGACGGCAAATTCTGTCGGCAGAGATAGCAGATGTAGTGCCCCCGGTCGTCCGGTATATACCGCCTCAAAGCCATGACGAGCTCATTACGGGCGATGTGATCGCCTATCTGATATCCCGGCATCTGGGCGATGCCGCGGCCTTCCAGCACTGCTTGCAGTACGAGGCCCGCGTCGTTGAAGGTCAATCGGGCCGTCGGCAGATACTTCTGTACATGACCATCGACCTTGAAATCCCATTCGAGGAGCCGCCCATTGAATCTCCGGTTGATGCAGTCGTGCTGAGCCAGATCCTCGAGCGTGGACGGCAGGCCCCGCTCTTCGGCATAAGCACGTGATGCACAAAGTACCATCTGCATTGGAATCAACTGCTTCGCTATGATGCTGGAATCCTCGATGGAACCATCGCGAAACGCGACATCGATCTGTTCCGCAGCGAAATCGGCTGGCCTGTCATCCAAAAGCAGATCGACCGCTATATCGGGGTAGGCCTTGGAGAAAGTGAACAGCAGCGGAGCCACTACCTTGCGTCCAAATCCAACAGTCGACCAAACTCGTAGAAAGCCGCGAGGCGGACCGTTGCGCAGATCCAGCATGTCGTTCATTGCTTCGACGATATGCGTCACGCCCCGGTTGCAATTCTCGAAGAACCGCTCGCCCTCTTGCGTCAAGTTCGTCGACCTCGTCGTTCGGAGAAACAGGCGCGTGCTTAGCTGCGTTTCGAGCTTCTGAACATTGCGCGAGACAGCCGAGCGGCCGACGCCCAACCGCTCCCCGGCTTTGGCGAAACTTCCCTCAGTCGCGACCGCCATGAACGCGATGATTCCGGCATAGCTCGTGGAGAAACAGGTCGACAAGGCGTCGGCGCTATTGGGCAAGCCAACGCGAAAACCTTGCTGTGAAGTATCGGATTGATCCATTGATAGCCCCCACTACTGACACGTGAACGGGTGAGCCGTTCGGGGCGCCGCATGCCTGGCGGCACCGGTCTGGCGTCTGGGAGTGTAGCGCGGAATTAATCGCCTGGTGAACCACGATGGCGAGCCGGCTTCATCGATTCGGATTGGTGCTAAGTTGGAAACACCGCGTGTCTGTGAACGGCGCTACCGTGGTGATCCGCGCTCCCTTACGATGGAGGCAGCGCTGCCGCTTAGGCTAACCAGGGAGCAGGCAGCAGACAGTCGCCAGATACATCATATGATTGTTCGCCATGCCATTGCTCGAATTCGCAAATAGGACGCTGGCTCCCGCAGGCGCAGTCCGCCTCGGAAATGCGGCCTTCACCGGATCGACGATTGAGGGCTGGAACGCGCGTCACTGACCTGAGAACCCAACATGGACGACGAGAAGCTGCAGCCCCCGCCGCTTTCGCTGCTGGACCGGTATCGAGGCCAGGATTTTCATCCTCTGTACACAACGACCGTCACCGTCTCCGGCGGCGAGACGGGGCACGGCCGCGCATCGGGCGTGGCCCGGTCAGATGACGGAAACCTTGCAGTGGAACTGCGCCTGCCTACGGAGTTCGGCGGGCCAGGCAATGGCACCAACCCGGAGCAACTGTTCGCGGCGGGCTTTGCCGCCTGCTTCCATGGAGCGCTGAACCTACTCGGGAAACGCGCCGCAATGGACGTTGGCGATACGGTTGTCGAGGTGCAGGTTTCGTTCGGACGCGATCCCATGGATGGTGGCTATGCATTAGTTATCGATCTTCGCGTCCGAATGCCGGGCGTCGAGCGGGCCGTGGCCGAAGAAATGGTTCGAAGTGCCGAACGCTTGTGCCCGTATGCGAAGATGGCCAGACAAGGGACCGTCAATATCGTGACCGTTGTCGACTGACATTCCGTGTCGCTCCGGCGGCGGCAGCGCGTGATCTGATGGTCTGCTAGAAGACGCTCGTTGCTGCCGACGCGCAGGGTCGCCCCACTACCCCCACGACGACAGCTTCGGCAGTTCAAATAGGCTAGGCCATGACAGCTTGCGGGTTGCCCGCAGCCAAAGCTTCCGCACGGTTGGGCGCCGGCGGGTAGATCCACTGCGTGTTGATTAACTGTTTGCGCGCCTTTCCTTCCGCGTGCGTCAGTTTGATCTGTCGATCCCACCCTTCCGTATAGACAGCGCCCCATTCGCCCAAATCGAGACAAGTCGCATAGAACGGTTGTCTGTATTCCAGTGTCGGAATACCGATGAGGTCCGCCGCGACGTTGTGCCCCCCGAATTGCCCCATCACGATAGCGTGTTGGCAGGACATCAATGCAAAGTGCCCGTCGTCGTCGGTCCGCGCTCGCGCCACGTCACCCGCCACAAACACATGAGGTGCTTCTGCCACGCGAAGATCGGGCGTCACCTCGACGCGACCGAGCGGGTCGAGACGCGAGGAGACTTGCGCTGCCAGCGAACTGGCGCGCATGCCACCCGCCCAGATCACGGTTCGCGCTTCGATAGGGGCGCCGGAAGCGGTGCGGACTCCGTTCGCATCGACCGACACGACAGGAGATCCAAGCACCGTCTCAACCCCTAGCGATTCGAAGGCCTCCGATACAAAGGGTCGAGGATTGGGGCCGAGGTCGGGGCCAACGTCGTCCTGCGCTCCGATGACGACAACGCGAATCGCTGCGTCAGGCCCAAACAACTCGCGCATTCGCTTCGGTAATTCAGTGGCGACTTCGATACCCGTGAAGCCACATCCGACAACGGCAACGGTATTGCGTGCCGGCGATTCCGGCATTGTCGCCAGCGCGGCCAAGTGGCTATCGAGCGCTACCGCATCCTCAATACAATCCACAGAGAAAGCGTGCGCCTTCAGCCCCGGAACCGGCGGCCTGCTCAGCTTGCTGCCACTGGTGAGCAACAATCGGTCATACGCGAGCGAACGTTTTAGCCCATTGGCAGACACGACTGTCACGGTCTTATCGTGAACGGAAATCTGTTCGACGCTACCTTCGACGAAGTGCACGCCAACGGCATCGAGCAGCGGCAGCAGCGGCGCGGCCATCTGCTGCGGCTCGCTTTCGTACAGTCGTGGTCGGATTTGCAATTCCGGTTTCGGGGAAATCAAGGTGACTTCGACGTCACTGTTCCTTACCCCAGCGCCATCGAGCACGCGCGCTGCGCCTAGCGCACCCCACACGCCGGCAAAGCCGGCACCCACTATCAAAATCCGCTGCGACATGATTATTGCCCTCGGTTGGAAATTACGAAGTCGACGCTCGCTAACGGCAGTGCGGCGCACGAAGGCATCGTAGGGCGACGCAGCGTTGCGCGGTAGACACGCAAACGGGACCACGGTGTTGTCCGCTCTGCACCAATCGAAGTGTTCAAATGGCTGGCGCACACAGTGAAGCGGGTCTCTCGGAGCGCACTTCCGGAACACGTCACCGATGGCGGCTGAACCACGCGGTCGGTCAGCGCGCTCTGCCGCTTCCCAAAGTTTTGATACGATCGCCCCTTTCCGCCCAGTCTCAATAGATGATCGAGCCCGTTCAGCGATTGCTTTTTTTGTCCGCGCGCAAGCTCGCGCTTGCCGGGCTTGCACGCCTGCGTCACCCGACCCGCCGGGGCGTCCTGCTCGCGCTCGCCACGCCGCCTGCACTCCTGCTGCTCTATGTGCTGGTGTTGATCCCGTTTACGCCAAGCATCGGCGACATCCGCAAGGCGCGCGTCGATCGCCCGGCGCAGATTCTGTCGGCGGACGGCAAGCTGCTGGCCGAATTTAAACCGTCGAACCGGGAATGGGTCAAGCTGGCCGACATCTCGCCGCATGTCATCGACGCGCTGATTGCCACGGAAGACCATCGCTTTTATCAGCATCACGGGATCGACTGGCGGCGCACGATCGGTGCCGCGCTGCATACGTTCTCGGGCGACCGCCAAGGCGGCTCCACGATCACGCAGCAGCTGGCCCGCAATCTTTACCCCGACGAAATCGGCCGCGCACCGACCCTTACTCGCAAACTCAAGGAAGCCATTACCGCGCTAAAGATCGAGGCGATCTACCGCAAAGACGAAATCCTCGAAACCTATCTCAACACCGTGCCGTTCCTCTACAACGCGTACGGCATCGAAATGGCGGCACGCACCTACTTCGGCGAATCGGCCTCCGAACTCGACGTGCGCGAAGCGGCCACGCTGATCGGCATGCTGAAAGGCAATGCGTATTACAACCCGAGACTCAATCCGGCCCGCGCGTTGCAACGGCGCAATACCGTGCTTGCGCAGATGGTCAAGTATGGCCGGCTCACGCCGGCTCAATACGCATCACTGAAAACGCGTCCGTTGGGAATCGACTTCGAGCGGCAAACGGAATCGCCGGGGCCCGCGCCGCATTTCGCGCAGCAGTTGCGCAAATGGCTGATCGCATGGGCCGATCGCAACGACTACAACATCTACTCCGACGGTCTCGTGGTGCATACGACGATCGACGCGCGGCTGCAGGCGATGGCGACGCAAGCCGTCACATGGCAGACGAACCAGCTGCAGAGCGTGGCGAACCGCGCGTGGTCCGGGCGCGACGGCTGTTCGACGGCGAACCCGATCTTCGTTACGTTCATTCGCGAAACCACCGAATATCGCGCGGCGCGTAGCGCAGGTCAAAGCGACGCGGATGCGATGAAGCAACTTGCCCGCGATCGATCCTTCATGCGGGCGCTGTGTACCGGCAAGACCGATGTACAGGCGGGTTTTCTCGCGATCGATCCGCGCACCGGCCAGATTCGCGCATGGGTAGGCAGTCGCGACTTCGCACGCGAGCCGTTCGATCACGTCGAGCAAGCGCGGCGGCAGCCGGGTTCGACGTTCAAACCATTCGTCTACGGCGCCGCATTTGCCGCCGGCGCAAAGCCCGACGATAAGTTCGTCGACGGGCCCGTCCAGATCGCGCTCAAGGGTGGAGAAATTTGGAGCCCAGACGACGAATCACCGCCCAACGGCGAGGCCTTCACGCTAAGACGTGCGCTGGCATTGTCGCGCAACCGAATCACCGCGCAAGTGATCGAGCGCGTCGGGCCCGCCAAGGTGGCGCGCTTGGCCCAGGCCATGGGTGTAAGAGAGAGCCCGCTCGAACCGGTACCTTCGCTTGCACTCGGGACGAGCCCCGTGTCGCTCAAGGAGATGGTGACCGCCTACAGCACCATCGCCGACGACGGCGTGTACCGCGCGCCGCAGATGGTCACGCGAATCGATGATGCGAACGGCAATGTGCTAGCCGAGTTCGCGCCGGAGCAAACCGAGCGCGTGCTCGCCCCCGACGTCGATCGTACGCTTCTGGATGCGATGCGCGATGTCGTGGCGTATGGCACGGGCGCCTCGATCCGCAGCCGTTTCGGCATTCGCGCCGACGTCGCGGGCAAGACGGGCACGACGCAGGACGGCGCCGACGGCTGGTTCATTCTCATGCAGCCGCAATTGGTGGCTGGAGCATGGGTCGGCTTCGACGACGGACGCGTCACGCTACGCAGCGATTATTGGGGGCAAGGCGCTCATACCGCGTTGCCGATCGTCGGCGAGTTCTTCCAGCGGGCGCTGCGGAGTCGAATCATCGACGCTCGCGCGCGATTCGATACAGCGGTGCCGCCTTCGGCCTTCGACCAGTTTCGCGTGAGGTTGAGCGAGCGTCTGCAATCTTGGCGTGAGGCACTGTTCGGCGGCTCTGCACGACAAGCTCCGCCGCAACCGAATACGCGGGCAGTTCGCTCCTCCGCGCCATCCGCGAGCGCGGCGAGCGAGACGAGCGAGGCCAGCGCAACGATGGGCGGCAGTGCCCCCGTCGCGGCGTCGGGAGTCGATGCAATCGGCGCATTCGCGCTGCCCGGCGCGTCGCTGCCGGTCGGTGCGTCGGCGCCGGCTTCGTCCGTGCAGCCCAATTCCGCGCCACAGGCGCCCGGCGGCTCGCCGCCACCGCCCACGCAAACGGAGCCGCCGGCTCCGGCCGATACCGAGCCGGGTGCAGCCGCGCCCTCGCCCTCGCCAGTGTCGACACCAGCCGAACCTCTCGCTCCAGTATCGGGTGCGACGGCAATCACCCCCGCCACACCGCGACGAAACCCTTAGCTCACGTGACCACCACCCATCCTGCCCGTACCCATAGCCTCTTATTGGCTATGAGCCTCGCATTGATCGCATTTTCGCTGCGCACGCCGATCACGAGCGTCGGCCCTATCCTTCTGGAGGCTACTCGAGCGACAGGCCTATCGCCCGTCGGGGCGAGCTTGCTGACGACGCTGCCTTCGTTATCGTTCGGTCTGTTCGGTCCGCTCGCACCGATGCTCTCGCGCCGCATGGGCAGCGAACGTGCCTTGCTCGCGTTGCTGGCATTGCTGACTGCGGGCACCGCGCTGCGAATCATCCCAGCTTGGCAGACGTTGTATCTCGGTCAAGTGGTCGCCTGTTTCTCGATCGGCTTGATGAACGTGCTATTGCCCGGCGTGGTGAAACGCGACTTCCCCGATCATGTCGCGCTCATGACCGGTGTCTATAGTGCAGCGATGTGTGCCGGTGCGGCTGCAGCCGCCGCTGCGACGGCACCCGCCGCGAACGCTTTGGGGCAACTCTCGGGTCATCCCGGCGGCAATGCCTGGGCGTGGTCATTGGCGCTCTGGGCCATACCCGCAGCGCTCGCTTGGGTGATGTGGCGAACCCAAATTCCTTCTGAAGGAATGCACGCGGCCAGACGCACGCATGTCGTGCGCGGCTTGTTGCGCGATCCGCTCGCATGGCAGGTCACGCTATTCATGGGATCGCAGTCGTCGCTTGCCTATATCGTGTTCGGGTGGCTGCCCACCGTTTTACGCATGCGCGGCATGAGCGCGGTCGACGCAGGTCTCATGCTGTCGCTCAGCGTGATCATGCAAGCCGTCGCATCGCTGCTGCTCCCATTCCTGGTTGCGCGCCTTGCCGATCAACGCTCGGTGAATATGCTTGCATTGCTCCTGACAGGCGCGAGCCTCGTCGGCTGTTTTTTTGCTCCGCAATCGACGATTTGGGGTTGGGCGCTGTTGCTCGGCGTCGCACAGGGCGCTTCCTTCACCCTCGCACTCACCGTCATAGGATTGCGATCGAGCGATTCGCACGTGGCCGCTCAGCTATCGAGCATGGCGCAAGGCATCGGCTATCTGCTTGCATCGAGCGGCCCATTTGTCGCCGGCTCGCTGCTTCATGCGACGGGCTCGCTTTACAGTTTGGCTGCGTTGTGCGTCGCCGTCTGTGTGCTATCGGCCGGGGTCGGTTACGCAGCAGGCCGGCGCAGACACGTGCAGGTTCGTATCGAAGCCCCCACACGTTGACGGCGAGGCGGCGCGATGCCGCGCGTCGCACCGACCGTCGCCTCCATGTCTCTACTTGGCGCTGCAATAAGCTTCGAGCCGATACCCGTCCGGATCGATCACAAATGCGGCGTAGTAATCGGGTCCGTAATCGGTTCGAAGTCCGGGCGCCCCGTTGTCGCGGCCTCCGGCTGCGAGTGCATTCGTATAAAACGCATCGACGCTCGACCGCGTCGGTGCCGTAAAGCAGAAGTGCAGACCCGATTGCATGTCGGGCTCGACGGGATGGTCCGATGGCGAAATCCACAACTGCACGGAGTCTGCGCCATATCCGAGCATATCCGCGCTCGAACGCAAGCAGCGATAACCGAGCGCCGCAAGGGCGCCATCGTAGAACGCCTTCGTCTTCGAGATGTCACGCACGCCGATCGATACATGGTCCAACATGTCGTCCCTCCTGATCGAGTAGTTAGCGAACTATGATTCTGTGCTCCGACCTCCGATCGTACTTCGCAAAAATTGCGCCACGTCCAACGCTGCGTCGGGGGCCGGAGAAAAGGCACCCACTGCGGATGCCGTAGTCCGGTGCGTCCGTCCCGTTCGGATTTTAGGTGCCGGCAACGACAAACGCTTCGCCCTCCGCGGGCTGCGAGCCATCGGCGCGGCCGGCGAAATAGCGCCGCGTAAGATCGGCCATCGATACGTGGCGCGCATGCAGGAAACCCGCCTCGCGTGCGCGTTCGTAGACAGCCTCATGCCGTGGCCGCTTCAAAATTTACCGGCACGAGCGTGCGGCGGCGAATCGACTTGAACGTGCATCGCACGCCAGAGTGCAACGCGAACGACTCGCGAAAGAAGACACGGTGAAGGCGGGCTGATTCCCACGAGATCCACGACAAACGAGACACATCGGGGCGTGTCCATGCCCCGAGCGTTTGGATAGGCTTTGACGGTGATCCCGTCTCCGCGACTTCACCGAGCGACCGACCCAGCAGCATCATGCGGTATCAATAACAACGCGATGGCGGCCGCGCAAAAAGTCGCGCCAGCATAGAAGGTAGCCATCGCGCCAACGCGATCCCACAATGCGCCCGCGAGCACGCTCGAAGCAAGCGTAACCAAGCCGCTCAGCAAGTTGAAGAATCCGAACGCCGTGCCGCGCAACTGCTTCGGCGCTGTATGGGAAACCATGGCCGCAAGCAACCCCTGCGTCATTCCCATATGCAGCCCCCAAAGGGCTACACCGATAACAACGATCGTCCAGTGGGTACCGTGCGCGAGCACGATATCCGACGCAATCAGCACCACCAGCCCTGCGACGAGCAAGCGGTTGTGACTCGTTTTATCAGCAAGCTTGCCGAACGGATACGAAGACAACGCATAGACGATATTCATCGCGACCATGACGAGTGGGACCAGCGCGATGGGTACACCACTGCGCATGGCACGCAGGACTAGAAAAGCCTCGCTAAAGCGCGCTAGGGAAAAGACCCCTCCGATCGCGACGACCCACCAGTAATCTCGGCTCAGTTGCTCGATACTCTTCCATCGAAGCGGGTTGCTGCGCGCCTCCGCGCGATCGCGTCGAGGCTCCCTAACGCCGAACGCCAATAAAGCAACGGAAACCAGGCCGGGAATCAACGCCAGCCAGAACGCGATCCGAAAATTGTCGGCCCACATCAACATCACGGCCACGGCTAGCAACGGTCCGAGAAATGCCCCGACCGTGTCGAGCGATTGTCGCAACCCGAACGCTGCGCCACGCAAATGGGAAGGCGTGACGTCGGCAACTAACGCGTCGCGCGGCGCACCGCGAATACCTTTCCCAATTCGGTCCAACACTCGAGCGGTGACGACGACGCCGATCGTCGGCGCGACGGCGAAGAGCGGTTTGCTCAGCGCCCCCATCGCATAGCCTGCGACAGCCAGCCATTTCCGATTGCCAAGGTAATCGCTAAGCGCACCGGAGAATACCTTGACGATAGGCGACGTCGCCTCCGCCAATCCCTCGATGATGCCGATCGTCGCAGCGCTTGCCCCGAGCCCCACCATCAGGAACATCGGAAGCAAGCTATGGATCATTTCGGACGACACGTCCATGAACAAACTGACACAGCCTAATACCCAGACGCTGCGGGGTATTTGGCGCAACACACTCACGCGCGAACTGCTCTCCATTCGTTTCCAGAACCCGGTGGGTTACGTTAAAACGCGGCCGTGTAGATAGCGAATGCATCCGCTTCCGTCACAGGCCGCGGATTGTTGACGAGCAGCCGCTGCTGCAGCATGGCATCCTTCGCCATTCGTGCAAGGCCCTCCCGTGCGATACCGACCTCGCGCAGCGTCGATGCGATACCCGTTTCTACGATCAAATGCTCGATGTGCTCGATGAACGCGCGTGTCTTTTCTTCAACGCTGCCCGCCGCGGCCGGCAAGATCGCAGCGGCCAGCTCGGCGTAGAGCGGTGCGGCCGCCGGCGCATTGAACTTCAACACGTGCGGCAGCACGAGCGCATTCGATAAGCCGTGCGGGACGTGATAGATGCCGCCAATCGGATACGCAAGCGCGTGAACCGCGGCGACGGGGGCATTGGCGAACGCTTGCCCGGCCAGCGTCGCGCCGAGCAACATCGCTTCGCGGGCCGCACGGTCCTGCCCGTTCCGGCACGCCGTCAGTAAATGGCCCGACAGCAATTGCAAGGCGCGCACGGCCAGCATGTCGGAAAGGGGATTTTTCAATCGAGCGGACGTATAGGCCTCGATTGCATGAACCATTGCATCGATGCCGGTCGCGGCGGTCGCCGCGGGTGGTAACCCCAGCGTTAGCTCGGCGTCAAGAATCGCGAGATCGGCGATCAGTTGCGGCGCCACGACGCCCATCTTCGTCGCCTCGCCTACCGTCACGATGGACACCGCCGTAACCTCTGAGCCCGTGCCCGCTGTCGTCGGCATTTGTACGAGCGGCAGCCGTGTACCTTTGACAAGGTTCACGCCATACATGTCGGCGAGCGTTTGCTGTGAGGCGAGCAGAACGGCCAGGAGCTTGGCGACATCCATCGACGAGCCGCCGCCGAGCCCCACGACGATTTGCGCGTGGGCATCGCGCGCGCGGGCCGTCGCTTCGAGTACGACATGCTCGGGCGGGTCGGCCACGACGTTGTCGAGCACGGTGACGGCCCACCCGCTAGCAGCCAAATCGGCGAGCGCCGGCGCTAGTAGCCCGCTTCGGTGAAGGAACCCATCGGTGACCAGGCATAGCTGTGTAAGCGCAGGATAACGCTCGCGCAGCAATGCGCCGAGGCGCCGCGCGGCGCCGAACTCAACGATGATCGTGGGGACAGTTTGGAAGCGAAAAGGGTCGGCCATGGGGGTCTCCGCTCGGGGGTATCCTCGCGCATCATAGCGGAATACGAGGCGCCCCCAAGGCGCAGACGTTCGCGCTCAAAAGCGCGAGAAGGACGCGTGGAACGGGCGTGGGGCCGTTCTTCGCGCGCGCGCGTTAAACACCGTTAAACACTTAACCTCGCGCGGTAACTTAACGTTAATCCGGCCGCGTTAATCCGTCCGCCGACCTTCGCCTGCATCGAGGCGGGCGAGGACCGCTGCAACGATGCGGTCGCAGCGTGCGCCGTCGAACGAAAAAACGTCGCCCTCGGCGAGATCGAGCGCTTGCGCAAGCGACTCGCGCAACAAGCTTCGCGCTCGAAAATGCCGTGTGCGCACCGTCCCCTCCGAGATGCCCAGGCATTGCGCCGTCTCTTCGACGCTTAGTTCTTCGACGCAACGCAAGACGAAGACAACGCGAAACGCCTCCGGCAGCGCATCGAGCTTGCGTTCCAGCAACGCGCGAACCTGTGCGCGCATCAGCGCATCGTCCGGCGATGCCTCATGAGAAATGTCCATCAGCTCGTGATCCGATCCGTCGTTCGCCGATAGGCTCGCCATAGGCGCAATCGCCTGCCTTCGCGCGTTACGCCGCAGCCGAGCCAAGCACGCGTTCACCACGAGACGCGACAGCCAGGTCGATAACTGCGCGTCGCCGCGAAAGCCGCCGATCGCGCGATACGCGGCCAGATAGGCGTCCTGCAAGGCGTCTTGCGCTTCCGCATCGTCGCGCAGTGTCGCTCGGGCAAGGCGATAAAGGCGTTGGTTGTAGCGGCGCATCAGTTGTACAAACGCATCGCGCTCGCCGGCAGCGACGGCAGCCGCCAATGCCCGATCGTCGGTATGCCGCCAGTCGCGCGGCGCCGCGCCGCATGCCGTCGCGTCGAGACTCATGGTTTTTCCTTAACAATCAGCGTCGCGTGCATCGTTGGATGAAATGTACAGGCGTACGCGTAACGTCCCGGCAGATTCGCCTGATACTGCCACTTACCGCCGGGCGCGATCGCGTGCGAATCGAAGCGCCCGGCAACGGATGACGTCGCCGTATGCGCGACGACATCGTCGTTGACCCAAACGATCGTGTCGCCGCGCGTGACGGTCACGGTGGCAGGTTCGAACTGCATGCCTGCGATTTTGACAGTCCATGTCTTTGCTTGCACGAACGACGCATGCGCCGCAACGGCTACGACACAAAGCGCGATCGTCGTGGCCCGCACGCCGATCGCGAGCCTAGTAGCCGCCGTTGCCATCGAGCTCCATCTCCAAGTGCTTGGCATGTTCGAGATGCGCGACGAAGGCCGGCCGCACTTTGACGAGCAACGCCTTCAGCTCGGCGTTCTGTGCATCGGGAATCAACGTCTTGTCCATCGCGGCAAGCACCGCTTCATGGTAGGCCACTTCATGGTGGACGTAAGCCTTGTCGAATGCCTTGCCGCTCAGCGCTTGCAGCTTTGCAAGGTTCTCGTCGCCGCCCTTCTTGAGTGACTCGCTCATTGCGTTCGGCTCGGGCGTGACGTTCAGCTTATGGACGAGGTCGGTCGCGGCTTGATTCACGCCCGTATGATCGCGCACCATGGTTTGTCCGAACGCCTTGACGTCTTTGCTATCGCCCCTTTTCAGGGCGAGATTGCCGGCGTCGATGTCGACTTGATTCGCGGTCACGACGATCGCAGCGATTTGCGGATCGGTCGGTGCGCCGCTCTGCGCCTGCGCATTGAATGCCAATGCGCTCAGCGCAGTCAGCATGGCCAGCTTGGATACCGGTTTCAGGTTCACGCTGCTCTCCACTTTCGAGGCGGACCGTCGCCCATTCGCGGATGCGAATAGGACGGTCATGCCGCGATAGATGTCGCGTCGCGCCGCCGCGTTCCCGTTTCACCTATCGCTGCCCCGACAGGCGGGGCAGCCCATCAAGGCTTCGCCAAGTGCCAAACCCCTTTGAACCCGTCTCCGCCCTTATCGCCGGGCCTTTTGTCCTGCGCGAACCGGTAAAGCGGCCGCCCTTTGTAAGTCCATTGCTGCTTGCCGCCTGCCGCCTTCATGAGTTGCCAATCGCCCGCCGGCTTATCGTACGAATCGGCGAGCGCGGCCGGCCAGAGTGTCGTGCATGCACCGGCACACGCACTTTGATTCGGTGTCGTATCTTTATCGAAGGTGTAAAGCGTCATGCCTTCGTCGTCGACGATCGCGCCGTTCGATACTTTTGGCGGCTCGGCAAGCGACGCAATCGGCACGGCACACGCGAGCACGCAAACTAAGGTTTTTAACATACCATCTCCTTTGACGAAGGGGCGATCACGCTCATGCGAAGCGGATCACACAGGCATAAACGTCGTGCGGTGCCGGTTTATTCCGGGCATCGATTCATGCCGTAAGGGGCGCCTGCCGTGCTATGCTGGCGGATACTTCGCGCCGCCTACGCAGCAGCACGCTACGCATATCACGCGTGCCGCTCGACGCTTAGCTCGACCGGCTGCACTCTCGAACTCTATGGACTATCGACATCTCAAGGAACGCAAGAGCATGCACGCGAGAATCGTGCAGGAGCTCGGCATCGAGATCGTCAGCGGCAAGTTCGCGCCCGGCGAGCGGCTGCCGCCCGAACCCACGCTGTGCGAAGCCTATGGCGTGAGCCGCCCTGTTTTGCGCGAGGCGACGCGGGTGCTCGTCGCAAAGGGGCTCGTCGTCTCGAAGCCGCGCGTAGGCAGCGTCGTGCGGCCGCGCGAAGAGTGGCACATGCTTGATCCCGACGTGCTGTTTTGGACGATCAGCGTCACGCCCGAGGGTGAATTCTTTCGTTCGTTATTGACGGTGCGGCGCATCATCGAGCCCGCGGCGGCTGCGCTGGCCGCGACCGAGGCGACGGAAGAAGACGTGACGCGCATGCGCCTCGCCTATGGGCGGATGGAAAACGCGCAGACGCCGAAGGACCTGCTCGAGCCCGATCTCGAGTTTCACCGGGCCGTCATGGCGGCGACTCATAACGATATGCTCGCCTTCATCGGCAATATGATGTCGCTCGCGTTGAGCGAATCGATCAAGCTGACGAGCCGCCACCCCGATACGCATGCGCTATCGTTGCCGCGGCACAGAGCGATATTGACGGCGATCGAGCATCGCGATCCGCTCGGCGCGCGTCAGGCGAGCCTCGTTCAGTTGGAACATGCGAAGGCGGATGCGGAGACGATCTTGGTCATCGGCGCGCGCGCCGAACATTAGACGATTCGGCGCAACGACAGTGCGCGCACGCGAGCGCGCCTCACGCCTCACGCTTAACGCTTAACGCCTCACGATAACAACCCGCGTCGACGACGAACCTCGAATCGCCGTCGACGCTCTGCGAAAGCCTATCGCTGAGTTGTTTAGCCTATTCCCCGCTCAATGCGAGTGCGGCGGCACCTCGGCGCCGCGGCACCCCACGAGGAAATCGAAGTCGCATCCCTCGTCCGCTTGCAGGACATGATCGACATAGAGATTGCGATAGCCGCTCAGATCGGCCGGGTTGCGTCGCGTATTCGTCTCGGCCCATACGACCAAACGCTGAGCCAGCTCATCTTCGCTGATGTCCAGATGCAACCGTCCCGCTTCGCAATCGAGTTCGATCCAATCGCCCTGGCGCACGACGGCAAGCGGCCCGCCCGCACGCGCTTCAGGCGCCACGTGCAATACCACCGTGCCGTACGCCGTACCGCTCATGCGCGCATCGGAAATGCGCACCATGTCCGTCACGCCTTGTGCGAGCACCTTCGGCGGCAGGCCCATGTTGCCCACTTCCGCCATGCCGGGATATCCCTTCGGCCCGCAGTTCTTCATGACCAAGATCGAATCCGGCGTCACATCCAGTTCGGGATCGGCGATGCGCGCCTTATAGTCGTCGAAGTTTTCGAAGACGACCGCGCGGCCGCGATGCTTGAGCAGCGATGCCGTTGCCGCCGACGGCTTGAGCACGGCGCCGCGCGGCGCGAGATTACCGCGCAGCACGCATAGTCCGCCGTCCGGAACCAGCGGCTTCTCGAGCGGGCGAATCACTTCATCGTTGTAGATCGGCGCTTCCTTGCAGTTCTCCCAGAGGGAGTGCCCGTTGGCCGTCAATGCATTCGGATGCGGAAGCAGCCCCACTTCGCCCAGACGGCGCAGCACCGCCGGCAGCCCGCCCGCGTAATAGAACTCTTCCATCAAGAAGCGGCCCGACGGCTGCAGATCGACGAGCGTCGGCGTGCCGCGCCCGATGCGAGTCCAATCGTCCAGGTCGAGTTGCACGCCGATACGGCCCGCAATCGCTTTCAAGTGAATGGCCGCATTGGTCGATCCGCCGATCGCCGCATTGGCGCGAATCGCGTTCTCGAATGCTTCCCGCGTCAACAGCTTGGAAAGCCGCACATCCTGCAACGCCATCTCGACGATGCGCATGCCGGACAAATGCGCAAGCACGTAACGGCGCGAATCGACGGCCGGGATCGCGGCATTGTGCGGCAGCGTCACGCCCAACGCCTCGGCCATGCAAGCCATCGTCGAAGCCGTGCCCATCGTGTTGCAGGTGCCGGCCGAGCGCGACATGCCGGCTTCGGCGGCCATAAACTGATGAAGCGTAATGTGGCCGGCCTTCACCTGCTCGCTCAATTGCCAGACGACGGTGCCCGAGCCGATGTCGCGCCCTTCGTGCTTGCCGTTGAGCATCGGACCGCCGCTGACGACGATCGCCGGCACGTCGCAACTCGCCGCGCCCATCAGCAATGCCGGAGTGGTTTTGTCGCATCCGGCCAACAGCACGACAGCGTCGATCGGATTGCCGCGGATCGATTCTTCGACGTCCATGCTCGCAAGGTTGCGCGTGAACATCGCCGTCGGGCGCAAGTTCGATTCGCCGTTCGAGAACACCGGAAACTCGACCGGAAAGCCGCCCGCTTCGAACACGCCACGCTTGACGTGCTCCGCCAGCTTGCGGAAATGAGCGTTGCAAGGCGTCAGTTCCGACCACGTGTTGCAGATGCCGATGATCGGCTTGCCCTGGAACTCGTGATCTGGAATGCCCTGGTTCTTCATCCAGCTGCGGTACATGAAGCCGTTCTTGTCGGCCGTCCCGAACCACTGGGCGGAGCGAAGCTTGGGTTTGTCTGTCATTGCGAGATGCCTATGCCTGTATTAGGCAGATATAGTAAAACGATTAACGTGATCGTCGCCGCGAGCGCCGTTCGGCGTAAGATGACTTTTTACGCCGCCGCGGCGAGGGTTATTTCCCATATATTGGCACATCTACGCGGTATCGCGACGACTTTTCTGCGGATCGGGCATAGAAATAGCATGACTATTGCCGGAGCGAATCTGGGGAAAACGCTAATCGCGCCCGGGGTAGACGATGCTTATAGTTTGGCTATTTAGAAATCGAGGCGCTTAGGCGCTCGATCGCATCGCGCAGTTCCCGTAGTTCCTTCGATGTAGCAAAACCAAGCACGCACTAAGACAAACGGAGACAAGCATGGGACGGAAAGGACGGTTGGCGCTGAACGCATTGCTCGGGTTCACATTGGCAATGTCGGTCGTCGTGGATAGCCACGCGCAGGACAAGAAGATCACGCTCGGCTTCGCGCAGGTCGGCGCTGAAAGCGCATGGCGTACGGCAAACACGATATCGGTCAAGCAGGCGGCAAAAGACGCCGGCATTAATCTGAAGTTCTCCGACGCGCAGCAAAAGCAGGAGAACCAGATCCGTGCGATTCGCTCGTACATTGCGCAGAAGGTCGACGTGATTGCGTTCTCGCCTGTCGTCGAATCCGGCTGGGAGCCGGTCTTGACGGAAGCGAAGAAGGCCGGCATCCCGGTCGTGCTGACGGATCGCAACATCGACGTCAAGGACAAGTCGCTCTATGTGACGATGATCGGCTCCGATTTCCTCGAGGAAGGCCGCCGCGCAGGCCGCTGGCTCGAAGAAACGTATAAGGATAATGCGGGCCCGATCAACATCGCCGAATTGCAGGGTACGGTCGGGTCGGCACCGGCGAACGATCGCCATTCAGGCCTGATGGAAATCATCCAGAAGGACCCGAAGTTCAAGATCATCGCCTCGCAAAGCGGCGACTTCACGCTCGCGGGCGGCAAGCAAGTGATGGAAGCGTTTGCGAAGACGTACGGCAAGCAGATCAACGTCGTCTACGCGCATAACGACGACATGGCGCTCGGCGCGATCCAAGCCATGGAAGAAGCCGGCATGAAGCCTGGCACCGACATCAAGGTCGTCTCGTTCGATGCGACCAAGGGCGGCTTCCAAGCGATGATCGCGGGCAAGGTCAACGTCGACGTCGAATGCAGCCCGCTGCTCGGGCCGCAGTTGATGAGCGCGGTCAAGGACATCGTTGCCGGCAAAACGCTGCCCAAGCGCATCGTCACGAACGAGACGGTGTTCCCGATGAACGTCGCGGCGCAAGTGCTGCCGCAGCGTAAGTACTGATCGCCCCGGAATAGAGCGAGCGATGCCCATGACCGGCCCCCTCGTACTCGAAACGCTCGGGTTAACCAAGTCGTTTCCCGGCGTGCACGCACTGTCCAACGTCGACTTCCGTCTGTACGCCGGCGAAGTGCATACGCTGATGGGCCAGAACGGCGCAGGCAAATCGACGCTCATCAACGTGCTGACCGGCGTTCATTCGCACGACGCGGGCGAGATCCGCGTCGACGGCCGGCCCGTTCGGTTTGCAGCGCCGCTCGAAGCCGAGGCGGCCGGCATCCGCACGCTCTATCAAGAGGTGAATCTCTGCCCCAACCTCTCGGTTGCCGAAAACATCTTCGCGGGCCGTCAGCCGCGGCGGCGCGGAGCGATCGATTGGAAAGCGATTCATACGGGCGCGCGTGCCGCGCTCGCCCAATTGAATCTCTCGCTCGATGTGACGCAATCGCTCGACACCTACCCGATCGCCGTGCAGCAAATGGTGGCGATCGCGCGTGCCGTCAGCGTCGATGCGCGCGTGTTGATTCTCGATGAGCCTACCTCGAGCCTCGACGATTCCGAAGTAGCGAAATTGTTCGAGGTGCTTAGGAAGTTGAAGCAGTCGGGCATCGCGATTCTGTTCGTCACGCACTTCTTAGAGCAGACGTACGCCATTTCCGATCGCATCACCGTCATGCGCAACGGCGAACGCGAAGGCGAATATCTGGCGAAGGACCTCCCCGTCGACGAGCTCGTTCGCAAGATGGTAGGCGACGTACCGGTCGCATCCGAGCGCACGCGTTCGGCATTGAAGGGCGAAGCTGCGGCGAAAGCTGCCGAGCACGCGTCACCCCGCTTCGTCATGCGCGGAATCGGCCGGCGCGGTGCCGTGCAGCCGATCGACCTCACGCTGGAACCGGGGCGCATCTTAGGCCTCGCGGGCCTGCTCGGTTCGGGGCGCACGGAAACGGCACGCCTGCTGTTCGGCGCCGACCGCGCCGATACCGGCACCGTCACCGTTGACGGCAAAGCCGTGAAACTCGGGTCACCGCGCCACGCGGTCATGCATGGCATCGGTTATTGCCCCGAGGATCGTAAGAAAGAAGGGATCGTCGCAGCGCTGTCGATCCGCGAAAACATCATCTTGGCGCTGCAAGCGCGGCTCGGGTGGTGGCGGCCGTTGGGGCGTGCAAAGGAAAAGCGGATCGCCGAGCACTACGTGAAGGCACTCGGGATTCGCGCCCGCGACATCGAGCAACCGATCGAGCTGCTTTCCGGCGGCAATCAGCAAAAGGTGGTGCTCGCACGCTGGCTGGCGATCGATCCGAAGATGCTGATTCTTGACGAACCCACGCGCGGCATCGACGTCGCCGCGAAATTTGAAATCATGGACCGTGTCATGCAGTTGTGTGCGAAGGGGCTCGGCATCTTGCTGATTTCATCGGAGATCGCCGAGGTATTGCGCGTAAGCGACCGAATCGCCGTGATGCGCGACCGTCGCAAGGTCGCCGAGCTTTCTGGCGACGAGCTCGACGAGCACGCCGTTTATAGGCTCATCGCCGGAGGTCAAGCATGATCTCGCGTTCGTTTCAGACGATCGCGCGCCATCCGCTGCTGTGGCCCATTGTCACCCTGCTCCTGCTATTCGCACTCGATGTCGCGCATCGGCACGACTTCCTCGCGATCACCGTGCTCGACGGGCACTTCTTCGGCGCGCCCATCGACATTCTCAATCGCGCGGCGCCGCTCGTCGTCGTCTCGCTCGGCATGACGCTCGTCATCGCCACGAGAGGGATCGATATTTCCGTGGGCACCGTCGTCGCGATTGCCGGCGCAACGGCTGCGATCATCCTGGCTGACGATCCGACGCGCGTCGGCTTCGCGCTCGCCGCGGCGCTCTGCGTCGGCCTGCTCGCCGGCGCTTGGAACGGCCTCTTGGCCGCGTTCGTTGGCATGCAGCCGATCATCGCGACGCTGATTCTGATGGTTGCGGGCCGCGGTGTGGCGCAGTTGCTGACGGGCGGCCAAATCATTCCGATCGGCGCACGCGGCTATCTGCGCCTCGGCGACGGCTACGTCGCGATGGTGCCCTGTGCTGTCTGGATCGCACTGGCCGCCGTCGTCGTCACCTCGCTGCTCGTCAATCGCACTGCGCTTGGCCTGCTCGTGCGGGCGATCGGCGTCAATCCCGTCGCAGCGCGGCTCGTCGGCTTGCGCTCGAGCGCGATCGTCTTCGGTGTCTATGTGTTTTGCGGGCTGACGGCAGCCATCGCCGGCATCTTGACGAGTTCCAATGTGCGCAGCGCCGACGGCAATAACGCAGGTTTGTTGCTCGAACTCGATGCCATTTTGGCGGTCACGCTGGGCGGTACCTCGCTGTTGGGGGGGCGCTTCTCGCTGATGGGCACCGTGCTCGGGGCGCTCATCATCCAGACCCTCACGTATACGACCTATTCGATCGGCGTGCCGCCTGAAGCGACGCTCGTCGTCAAAGCGATCGTCGTGCTCGTGGTCAGCGTCATTCAGTCGGAGCGCGCACGCAATCTGCTGGCTCAGTTCGCCACGCGGTTCGCAGCGTCCTCTCCCGCCACTCGCGCCCGCACGGAGGTGCAATGAGCGCGTTCATCCGTCGTCTCCTCGATCCGCGCACGCTTCCGATCGTCGTCACGATCGCGCTGTTCGCCCTGCTGTTCGGCTTCGGCTCGTTCATGTACACGGGCTTCGGATCGCTGCAAGTGCTGCTCGGCTTGCTCGTCGATAACGCGTTCCTGCTGATCGTCGCCATCGGCACGACGTTCGTGATCCTGTCCGGCGGTATCGACCTCTCGGTCGGCGCCGTCGTCGCCTTCACGACCATCGTCTGTGCCGTCTGCGCGCAGCATTTGCACTGGCCGATCTGGGCCGTGGCGCCGCTCGTGCTCGCGATCGGTGCGGCCTACGGTGCCGCGATGGGTGCGTTGATCCACTACCTGCGGCTGCAGCCGTTCATCGTCACGCTGGCCGGCATGTTTCTCGCACGCGGTGCGTGCTTTCTTGTGACCACGCAATCGATCACGATCGACGAGCACTCGTTTCATGCGGTGGCGAGCTATAGCCTGCCGATCGGCAGCGGTACGCTCAATGCGGGTGCGATGATTGCGCTCGTCACACTCGCAATCGCCATCTACATCGCGCATTTCACGCGCTTCGGGCGCAATGTCTATGCGCTCGGCGGCAATGAAAAATCGGCGCTCCTCATGGGCTTGCCGGTCGCTCGAACGAAGATCGGCGTCTATGCGCTGGGCGGCCTGTGCTCGGCGCTAGGCGGTCTCGTCTTCACGCTGTACGTGCTGTCGGGCTACGGCCTGCAAGGCCAAGGGATGGAACTCGACGCAATTGCGGCGAGCGTCATCGGCGGCACACTGCTTACGGGCGGCGTGGGCTATATCGTCGGGTCGGTCTTCGGCGTGGGCGTGCTCGGCACGATTCAAACGCTGATCACGTTCGACGGCACGCTCAGTTCGTGGTGGACGCGCATCGTGATCGGCGCCCTGCTCTGCGTATTTTGCTTGCTGCAGCGTGTGATCGAGCGGCAAGCCGCGCGCCGCAAGTCGAACGGATCGGGGCTCGGCCATACCGCAGCCGGCGGCGGTGCGAAGCAAGACGTCGGCGACGAGCAGGGCGACACCGCACCGCTCGGCCTACGTGCGCGCTTGACGCGGCTGCCGCGTCTGCTTGGATAGTTTTTATTAGGAGTACGAATAGTGACCGTATCGCCCCGCCCCTTCTCGGGTGTCTTCCCCGTCGCACCGACACCGTTTACCGAAACCGGCGAACTCGATCTCGACGGCCAGCGCCGTGTCATCGATTGCATGATCGACCAGCGCGTCGACGGCATCTGTATTCTCGCGAACTACTCCGAGCAGTTTCTGCTGACCGATGCCGAGCGCGACGTCCTCGTCGACCTGTGCTTGACGCACGTGGCGGGCCGCGTACCTGTCATGGTGACGTGCAGCCACTTCAGCACGCAGATCGCCGCCGATCGCGCGAAGCGCGCGGCCGCTGCCGGTGCGAGCATCGTCATGGTGATGCCGCCGTATCACGGCGCATCGCTGCGCGTCGACGACAACGCAATGTTCGATTTCTTCGCACAGATCGCGGCGGCCGCCAACGTGCCCGTCATGATTCAGGATGCGCCGCTCTCGGGCGTGACGTTGACGGTACCGTTCCTCACGAAGATCGCGCGCGAGCTGCCGCTCGTGCGTTACTTCAAGATCGAAGTGCCGCAAGCGGCCGCCAAGCTGCGCGCGCTGATCGCGGCCGGCGGCGATGCGATCGAAGGCCCATTCGACGGCGAGGAAGCGATTACACTGCTGCCCGATCTCGATGCCGGCGCGACCGGCACGATGTCGAGCGCCCTGCTGCCCGATTTGATCCGCACGATATTCGACGATCACCGTGCCGGCCGGCGCGATCAAGCGCGTGCGGGCTATGCGCGCATCCTGCCGCTCGTCAACTACGAAAACCGCCAATGCGGCTTGCGGGCGGCTAAGACCGTCATGAAAGAAGGCGGCGTCATCAAGAGCGACGCCGTTCGTCGTCCGCTGGAGGCGCTGGCGCCGGCCACGCGGGCTGAATTGCTCGAGCTGGCGCGCGAAGCGAATCCGCTCGCGCTGAGCTGGGGCCTGTGAACGAAGAGGCACGGATGAAGAAGATTTCGATCGCGCTGATCGGCATCGGCAAGATTGCCCGCGACCAGCACCTGCCCGCCATTGCGGCCGATCCGCGCTTCGAGCTTGTCGCTTGCGCGAGCCGAAATGCAAGCGTGGAAGGCGTACGCAACTATCCGACGCTCGAAGCGCTGCTCGCCGCGGAGCCGCAGGTCGAAGCCGTGTCGCTGTGCGCCCCGCCGCAGCCGAGGTTTGCGCAAGCGCGCACGGCGCTGAAGGCCGGCAAACACGTCATGCTCGAAAAGCCGCCCGGCGCATGCTTGAGCGAAGTACGTGTGCTCGAGGAGATGGCGCAGGCCGCGGGCCGTACGCTATTTACGAGTTGGCACTCGCGCCATGCGCTCGGCGTCGAAGCGGCGCGCACGTGGCTCGCTACGCAGGACATTCGCTCGGTGAACGTGCGCTGGAAGGAAGATGTGCGCCGCTGGCACCCCGGTCAGGAATGGATTTGGGAACCGGGCGGCCTCGGCGTGTTCGATCCGGGCATCAACGCGCTGTCCATCGTCACGCGCATCTTGCCGCGCGAAATCGCACTCGTTTCGTCGACGTTGACGATTCCCTCGAATCGGCAAATGCCGATCGCGGCCGATCTCGAGTTGTTCGATGCGGCGGGCGTGGCGGTACACGTCGAATTCGATTGGCGCCACGGCCCGCAGGAGCTATGGGAGATCGATGTGCGCACGGCCGACGGCACATTGCTGCTGTCCCAAGGCGGCAACCGGCTGCACATCGACGGTCGCGAGGTAGCCCTTGGTGCCGTGCACGAGTACCCGGCGCTTTACAGCCACTGGCGCGATCTGATCGAGCGCGGTGAGCGCGACGTGGACGTGCGGCCACTGAGCCTGGTTGCCGACGCATTTCTGATCGGAAGAAGGGAGAGCGCCGAGCCGTTCGTCGAATAGCTGCAAATTAAAAGCGTTTCACGTTTGACGATTCGTTTTGAATCACAACACGGTCCATTGTGGCCGACCAGAAGGAGACTAGTATGACCAGCAAGCTTCGCCGCTTTACGTTGCGTGCCATGGTGGCCGCGATCGTGGCCGCTCCCCTCGCAGCCTCGTTCAGCGTCCATGCGGACGAACCCCTCAAAGTCGGCTTCCTGGTGAAGATGCCCGAACAGGCATGGTTCATCAACGAGCAGAAGGCAGCCACTGCGCTCGGCAAGAGCGAAGGGTTTTCCGTCGTCAACATCGGCACGCCCGACGGCGAGCGCGTGTTGAGCGCGATCGACAACCTTGGTGCTCAAGGCGCGAAGGGCTTCGTCATTTGCGCGCCCGACGTCCGCCTCGGACCGGCTATTCAAGCGCGTGCCAAGAAGTACGGCATGAAGTTCGTGACCGTCGACGACCAACTCGTCGATTCGGCGGGCAAGCCGCTCGCCGATGTGCCCCACCTCGGCATGTCCGCGTTCAAGATCGGCAACCAAGTGGGTCAGGCGATTTCCGACGAGATGAAGCGTCGCGGCTGGAAGCCGGAGGAAGTGGGCGCGATCCGCATCTCCGACTATGAACTGCCGACCGCCAAGCTGCGCACGGATGGAGCCACGGAGTCACTGCTGAAGAACGGCTTCAAGAAGGACAACATTTTCGACGCACCGCAAAAGACGACCGACGACGAAGGCGGCTTTGTCGCTGCATCGCCCGTGCTGTCCAAGCATCCGAACATCAAGAAGTGGGTAGTCTTCGCGCTGAATGAGGAATCAGTGCTGGGCGGCGTGCGCGCAACCGAGCAGGTGCATATCCCGTCGGCAGACGTCATCGGCGTGGGCATCAACGGTGCGGGCGAAGCGTTCGCCGAGTTCCAGAAGAAGGAACCGACGGGCTTCTACGGCACGATCGCGGTCAGCTCGACGAACCACGGCAAGGACAGCACGCAGAACCTTGTCGATTGGATCAAGGCCGGCAAGCAGCCCGCTGCGGATACGCAGACGACGGGCAAGCTGATGACGCGCGACAACTGGCTCGCCGTGCGTAAGGAATTGGGGATCTAAACGTCATGCATCACGCGAACGACACTATCGTAGCGGGCGAAGCGGCTAGCGCCGAGGCGGCCTTGCCTTACCTGCATCTGGACGGCATCACCGTCAGTTTTCCCGGTGTCCTTGCGCTCGATCGTGTGTCGTTCGCGGTACGTGCCGGCGAAGTCCATGGCCTCATGGGCGAGAACGGCGCCGGCAAGTCGACGTTGTTGAAGGTGCTGTCGGGTGTCAACGTGCCGCAGGCGGGCACATTGACACTCGGCGGTATCGAACGGCATTTCTCCGGAACGAAGGCGGCGATCGAAGCCGGAATTGCGATCATCTATCAGGAACTGCATCTGGTTCCGGAGTTGACCGTCGCCGAAAACCTCATGCTCGGGCAGTTGCCGAGCAAGCTCGGTGTGCTCAGCGAGCGTGCGTTGATCGAACGCGCAACGGAAACGCTGACGCGCTTGGGCGAGCGCATCGATCCGCGCGCGCAAGTGAAGGATCTCTCGATCGGGCAGCGCCAAATGATCGAGATCGGTAAAGCGCTCATGCGCGATGCGCGTGTGATCGCCTTCGACGAGCCGACGAGTTCGCTCTCGGCACGCGAAACCGCGCAGTTGTTCAAGATCATCAACGGACTGCGCCAGGAAGGCCGCGCGATCGTCTACGTCACGCACCGGATGGACGAAGTCTACGAACTCTGCGATCGCGTCACCGTGTTTCGCGACGGGCATTCGATCGAGACGTTCGAAGCGGTCGATGGGCTCGATCGCGATCGCCTGATTAGCTCGATGGTCGGGCGTTCGATTCGCGACGTCTATGGCTACCGCGCGCGCCCGATAGGCGACGTTCGCATCGAAGCGAAATCCGTGCGGGGCCCGGGTTTGTCAGAACCGGTTTCGTTCGCCGCACGGCGCGGCGAGATTCTCGGTTTCTTCGGGCTCGTCGGCGCGGGCCGCACGGAGCTGATGAAGCTTGTCTGCGGCGCCGTGCAGCCTAGCGAAGGCCACATCGAACTCGACGGCCGCGCCGTGCGTTTTGGGACCCCGCGCGACGCCGTACGGGCCGGCATCGCGATGTGCCCTGAAGACCGCAAACAGGAAGGCATCGTCGCCATCGCATCGGTGGCCGACAACATGAATATCAGCGCGCGACGCCATTCGAGCTTCGCTCACTGGCTGCTCAACGACCGGCGCGAGCGCGAACTGACCGACGATTACATCGCCAAGCTGTCGATCAAGACACGCGACGGCGATACGCCGATCGGAAAGTTGTCGGGCGGCAATCAGCAGAAAGTCATTTTGGCGCGGTGGCTCGCCGAGCAAATCGACATATTCGTCATGGACGAACCGACGCGCGGCATCGACGTGGGTGCGCGGGCGCAGATCTACGATCTGCTGTACGGCCTGGCCGAAGCGGGACGCACGGTGCTGATGGTATCGAGCGATCTTGCGGAAGTCATCGGCGTGGCCGATCGCATCATTGTCATGAAAGAAGGCCGCATAGTAGGCGATCTGCAGAAGGCGCAGGCAAGCCCCGATCAGTTGATCAAGCTTGCCCTGCCCCAGTAACACACTGAAGCACCGACGTTTTCGATTACGAGAAGAGATCATGCAACAACCTCAAACCCTTTCGCAACCCGCTCAGAGCGGCCCGGCCGCCTACGCGGCAAAAACGTGGCGACTGCTCAACAAATCCGGCATCGTCATGGTGTTCGCGATTTTGTTCGTCGTTCTCTGCCTCACCGTGCCCGATTTCTTGACGAGCCGGAATATGCAGGGCCTGCTGTTGTCGGTCACGTTGATCGGCGCGATTGCCGTGACGATGATGTTCGTGCTCGCGCTTGGCGAGGTCGATCTGTCGGTCGCGTCGATCGTCGCACTCTCGGGCGTCGTCGCCTCGACGCTGATCACCATCACGCACAGCGTCGTGCTCGGGGTCGCGGGCGGCGTGATCGCGGGCGGAGCCGTCGGCCTCGTCAACGGTGTCCTCGTTGCGCGTTACCGCATCAATTCGCTGATCGTGACGCTCGCGATGATGGAAATTGTGCGCGGCCTCGCCTTCATCGTTTCGAACGGCGACGCCGTCATGATTTCGGAGGAGCGCTTCTTCGATCTGGGTGGCGGCTCGTTCCTCGGCATTTCATATCCGATTTGGAGCAACATCGTCGGGTTCGTCGTGTTCGGCTTCATTCTGCGCAAGACGGTGTTCGGCAAGAACGTGCTTGCTGTCGGCGGCAACGGCGAAGCTGCGTTGCTCGCAGGGCTGCCGGTGACGCGCATCAAGATCCTCGTGTTCGTGCTGCAAGGGCTCGTGACGGGCTTCGCGGGCGTGATGCTCGCGTCGCGGATGAGCCTGGGCGATCCGAAAACGTCCGTGGGCCTGGAGCTCGGCGTGATCTCGGCCTGCGTGTTGGGCGGAGTGTCGCTGACGGGCGGCGTGGCAACGATCTCGGGCGTGCTCGTGGGCGTGCTCATCATGGGTTCGGTGCAAGATGCGATGAGCCTGCTCAACGTGCCGACGTTCTACCAGTATCTGATTCGAGGCGGCATTCTGCTGCTCGCCGTCCTCTTCGATCATTTCCGCCGCAGCCGGCGGGTGCGCTGAGGCGGCGCGGCCGCACGCGACAATTTTCCGGGTAGCGTACCGGGCGCACCATCGCCCGGCCGCTCCCCTCCCTTTCCCCGCTTCTCTCTTATTCGCGGAACGATCCGCACCCCTCTCCGACTGACGAGGCGATTTGGCCGAACGATTCGTTCGGCCTTTTTTTTTGGTGCGCCCGGCAGGGCGCACTCCTGCGGGTGTAAGTCCCGTCATAAGCTGGTCACAGCGAATGAAGTGAAGCGCAACTGCATGAGCTGCAACGATACGCGGTGGTAACCACAGGTCGACCGGATCGGCGATCATCGGTATGGGCGCCGGCAGAGCGCGCAGCATCTCGATTGCGCGGGCCACGCCATCGGCCGATGCTGTCGTCGGGCGATCGAGGAAGGCGCTCGCCAGATCCTCGCGACGGCGCGCCTGCGCGTGCGCGATGAGCCGCCGACGAATCCGGCCGAGCACGCCGCGCGAGGACGCGCCGGCTGCTCTTCGGTCGCCCAGATAGCGGGCGACGGCGGCCCTCGATAGAGGCCGAATCAATAGACTGGCGGTCCAATGATCTGGTGAATGCAGTATATTCGGGCCTCGCGTTCAAAAGATGAACACGTCTGAAGGACAAGAAAGATATGCGCCGCGTATCAACGGTTGCGAAAACCTGAGAGATGAATATGGAACAAGAGAACCTATCGGCTGAGGCCCTTGCAATCCTCGCAGAACGGGAGCGCATTGAGGCGTTGCCCGTCCTGGCCCGCCACGCAATCGCGACCTTCGGTTCTCGGACAAAACGCGGCGGCAGGAGTGGCAACCCTCGCAGGGGAATCGTGGTGTGACGACATGGCCGAGACGTTGGGTGTCGTCTCGCCTGTCAAGTCAGCCGGTGATGGCGTCGCGACAGCCGGTGATGACATCGCATCGGTAGCAAGGGACACGTTTGATGAGCAGGTTCGTGCTACTGAAAGCGGTGCGTCGGAAGGATACCCGTACTTCATCGAGACAAGCGACGGTCAGGTGTTCTCGGGACGGCTGGACGAGCAAGGTCATTTGCCGCGCGTCTACACCTACGGCGCATCATCTTCTTCTACGGCTACTGGCGGCAAGAAGGCGACTCAGGCGAAACCTTGACAGGCGGGCACATCGACTTGTGGAACAAGGACACTCTGACGCCGTCTGCCGAGTCCTTCTTGCGATTTCGCTTGGGAATCGCACGGCTTCATAACCCACTCGATTGGGCGATGGGGCGGGAGGGTAATTGGTATTCCGATTTAAGCGAGTCGAAGCGCATCTTGTTCTGGGAGGTCAAGTGAAGCGGATGCTGGCAGCAATCCTGGCTATGCTGTTCGGCTTGTTCATGAGTTGGCTGTGCCTGTACATCTTGGGCCGCATCGACTTTCCCGCCGTCAATCATCGTGCCGTCGGATGTACCGAGTTGGACCACTGCCCGCAGCACTGGTGGACCTTACCAGTCTTGTTCGGCGGTTTATTGGGTCCTGCGTTCATCTTCGGATGTTTCGGTTATCGCGCTGCGGCAAAGGGTTGGAGCGTCGCGAAATGCGCTGTCGTATTGTGTCTAGTCATGCTGGGAACAGCGGCGTACTATTTCGCGCCGTACGTGATACGTTGAATGGTGCGACTGACCTCTGCGATATGGAGCCGCGGGTGAAAACGGCGGGAATTGACGCCGACCGCGGCGGCGCAGGCACGACGGTAGTTCCAGGCTACGCGGGCCGACGAATCCCGAGATGGTGAAAGTGCCGCCAATGCAAGCGGGGGCCACATCGACCTATGGAATGGCAAGCGGCTGACGATCAGTAGTGCGCCAGATTCAGTCGCGACGATCAGCCGCGTTTTGAGCTTCCAGTCGCTTGCGCCTGGAACCAGCTTCGGTTGGTCCGATCTCCGCAATTCCAAACAGATTCTCTTCTGGGAGGTTCGATGAACAAGCGTTCACCACCCCGAATAAAGGTCATGACCTTGCCCTTCTACACGATCGGACACTCGACTCGCACGATCGACGAATTCGTTACGATCTTGAGATCAGGGCTCGTTGAACTCGTTGTGGATATCCGGACGATTCCGAGATCGCGAACGAATCCCCAATTCAACGAAGATCGGTTACCTGGCAGCCTCGCCCCTTACGGGATCGGCTATAGCCGGATTGCCGCGTTGGGCGGGCTGCGCGGCAAGGCCAAAGACGTTCCTCCGGAGGTAAACGGCTTCTGGGAGAATGCCAGTTTCCATAACTATGCGGACTACGCGCTATCCCCTGTTTTTCACACTGGACTAGCGCAGCTAATCGAACTGGGACGCAAACAACGCTGCGCTGTCATGTGCTCGGAAGCCGTTTGGTGGCGCTGCCACAGGCGCATCGTTTCGGATTATCTTCTCGCACGAGGCGAGACTGTGTTCCATTTGATGGGCGGCGAACGCGTGGAAGAAGCGCATCTGACGCCGGGCGCATCGGTTAGCGCTCCGGACTTAGTTCAATATCCTGCCGATCCAGCAGTCTTTCGTTTTCGATCACCGTGAGCAAGCGTAAGCCAGATGATTGATGCCCTCCACTCTCGATTCGCTCCGGCCGCCCCCGCAGTAGAGTGCATGCAGTTCTTCAATGCTTGTTGTCGTCACCTCGGAAAACCCGGCCGCGTTGCACACGCCAACAATTTCATCAGGCATGAACATGCTGAGAAACGGCTCGCTCGCCATTTCAGCCATACGGCGTGCACTGTCAAACACGCTACGTTGCGCATCGCTTTGCATGTCGTAGTGAAGCGTGTAATCGAAGACGATCTCCACATCGGAGGTGAAGGCGGCTATGTCCCCGAGCGCGTCGCGGATTGCTTCGCGCGTCAAATACTGGGTGACGCCCAGCCATGACACGAAGATGCGTTGTCCTGGTTCGACCCCGGCGCCACGCAGAATCTCCGTCAGTGATTGACGTGTGAAATCCGCCGCGTAGAACGACGTGCGATCCGGAAAGCCAATGCCGGCGTCATGCAACCTTGCCAGCTTGACCGCCTGGGTAGCCGGGTGGTCGATTTCGAAAACGCGCAGAGCGCTATCGCGGTTTCGCAAACAGAATGTATCGAAACCAGCACCGAGCACGACGTATTGCCGGCACCCTTGCCGGACGGCGCGTGCGAGCCGGTCTTCCGCGTATCGGCTGCGCGCCGCCAGGAATGCGCGGCGGCCCGGTACAAGCGTTCCGCCCTCATCTGTCGGATCGGCCACCAACGCTCGCGCGAACCCCGAGTCGGTAACAATCAGCGCGAATGGATCATCGAAAATCGGCGGCACATCGAGCACTTGATGAGCTGCACGATACCTCGCCACATACTCAGCGGTTGTACTCGCACAATCTGCGCGCATGGTCCCCCCCTCAGGTCGAATGTTGTTTACGCTCGTTGCCCGCACGCATGGCTGCATCGATGTTGCGACGCGCTCCGATGTTGACCGAGTCGAAATCGATGCGCACTCGATTCGCGAAGTCGCAGGGTATCTCGCGAAGATAGGCGAGCGCCACGCGAGGTAACCGACTCAAATGCTTCGCCCCAAACTACAATGCGAATGATTGTTGTTTTCATTTGCGAGATAGACATTCCTTAGTACAATCGTTCCCTATTCGGCGTTTTCGCATCCGAAAACGCGACAGCGCGCGCGGATCGACCCTGGGACCCCGGCTGTCGTCTACCCGCTCGCGCCACCTTGCCGCCCACAAGAGGAATTGGAATGACGTCAAAAAAAGCAGCCCGACGCGCCATACGCACAGGCGCTCACCCCTTGGCTCGTTATGCCGCACTCGCCTGGAGCGCGCTTGCGTCTGGAGCGGCCGTTGCTGCGGGCGCGCCGGACGCGCCTGACGCACCGGCGCAGGCGTCGGAAGCCACCCGCAACATTCAGGCCGAGCCGGTCGATCAATCCACCGGCCTTTTCACGCGCGACACGCTGCTCGGCGACATGGGCGGGCTGCGTCCCTGGCTAGGCAAATACGGCGCCACGTTCACCATGACCGAAACAAGCGAATATCTGGACAACTTGCGCGGCGGCCTTCATCGCGGCGGCGCGTACGACGGCTTGACCACAATGACGCTCGGCATCGACACCGAAAAGGCGATCGGGCTGCCCGGCGGTACGTTCAATGTCAGCGCATTGCAGATTCACGGCCGCAATCTAAGCCAATACAACCTCGGAACGCTGAACACGGCAAGCGGCATTGAAGCGGACGACACGACGCGCCTGTGGGAGCTCTGGTATCAGCAATCCATGCTCGGCAACCGCTTCGACGTGAAGATCGGGCAGCAGAGTCTCGACCAGGAATTCATGGTGAGCACGTACGCGAACACGTTCGTGAATACGATGTTCGGCTGGGCTGGCCTGCCTTCGTACGATATGCCCGCGGGCGGGCCCGCTTATCCGCTCTCCTCGCTGGGCGTGCGTGCGCGTGGGCAAATCACGCCGTCGCTCACGGCGCTCGCCGGCGTCTTCGACGGCAATCCGGCGCCCGGCACGGGTGACCCGCAGCGGCTCAACGGCAGTGGCACGAACTTCAATCTGCGCAACGGCGCGCTCTACATCGGCGAGTTGCAGTACGCCGTCAACGGGCCAAAGGAAGACGGGGCCGGCGGCGGCACCGGTACGTCGAACGGCGGCCTGCCCGGCACGTATAAGATTGGCGTCTGGTATAACAACCAGCGTTTTGCCGATCAGCGCTTCGATAATACGGGGCGCTCCTTGGCCGATCCTTCGTCGAGCGGCATCGCTTCGCAACGTCGCGGCGATTACAGCTTCTACGCCGTGGCCGATCAAATGGTTTGGCGCCCCAATCCGAACGGCCCCCGCAGCGTCGGCGTATTCGCACGCGTGATGGGCGCGCCGGGCGATCGCAACCTCGTCAGCATCAGCGCAAACCTGGGTGTGGTCATGAAGGCGCCGTTCAAGGGCAGGGACAACGACAGTGTCGGCTTGGGCCTCGCATACATCTTGGTGGGCAGCCACGCCCGCGGGCTCGATGCCGATAGCGGCAACGTCGTACGCGGCAGCGAGACCGCGCTCGAAGCAACCTACCAATATCAAGTTGCGCCGTGGTGGATGGTACAAGGCGACGCCCAGTACACGTTCAATGCCGGCGCCGGCCAGAACCCGAACAATCCGACGCAGGCGCTGCGCAACACATTCGTGATCGGCGTACGCACCACAGTCACTTTCTAAGGGGTAGCCGCACCGTCTGTGCCACCTAGAGGGTCGGCCGGGATTCACAAATTTTTCGCCAAAATTGCGTTATCGCCCGGAGTGCGGCGTACCGCTGACTCAGCCAACGCGGCACAGCAAGACTAGGGCGCGTTTGACGAACGTATGCCGGCGCGCCCCTTCGCGGCATTGTGCCCGCTTGCGCCGGCACGACCAATCGCGCATTGGTACATTCGAAACTTCCGCCTGCCGCATACAAGAACCCGCGCGAGCGCATGGAGGCAGGTGCCGCGGCGCTCAGCCAGACGAATGGCGAAGCCAAAAATAAATCCCAGCGGAAGCCGCGAGAACCGCAGCTGCCGAATAGAACGCAATACGCGACCTAAGCCAGTCAAGTTTGCTTTGCGACGGCTCGTACTCGTTATCAAGATTCCAGTAGTCGTGAAGCTCCCTGGACCCATCTAGAAGATTGATTACGAGCACCGCGCCGGAGGATTCGACCAGGCCGGTTCGCTCGCTGCTGAATGCCCTCGATGCGGTGATGGAGAACGAATCGTTGCATCGGGAGTGGATCGATGCGGGGTCCACTACCTCAAGCGCGGCGTGGTTGTGGTCGTGCTGCTCTGCGGCGGGAACAAGGCCAGCCAGGACAGGGATATTGTCATGGCGAAGGCTATCGCGACGCAGTGGAAGGAGTAAGCATGGATGCAGTCAAATTCAGTCGATACGATACGGCCGACTACCTCAAGAGCGAGCAAGAGATTGCGGCCTATCTGGATGCGGTCATGGAGGACGGCGATCCGGCGCTGATCGCGGCAGCGCTCGGCGACGTGGCGCACGCACGGAACATCAGCAAGCTGGCTCGCGACACCGGCATGAGTCGCGAGGGCATTTACCAGGCGCTGTCCGGCGAAGGCAATCCGAGCTTCGCGACCGTACTGAAAATCGCGGGTGCGCTCGGTTTGCGGCTGTCGTTTCGACCAGCGACGCAAGCGAGCGCGTAAGTGAGTAGGAAAACGTCGTATCTCACGCCCGCTCACTGGCGTGCCGCGGGCCGCTGATACGGCCGTCGAAGCGCAATAAGACCGATTGGCTCACTCGACGGGTGCGCGGGCATGTATCATCGCGCGTGGTAAATTCATACAAAAGAACATCCGAGAGAGGGCCAATTGGCAACACGCGCCATCATTTGCGAAGGCGATACCACGTCGCACGGCGGCAAGGTAATCGAAGGAAGTCCCACCGACAAGATTGACGGCAGATGCATCGCGGGCGTCGGGCATATGGTTTCCTGCCCGCGCTGCAAGGGCGTCTTCCCGATTTTGCCGGACCTGCTGGGCCGGCGTTACCCGCATCGCATGAACGGCCGCGATACGGCCGTCGAGGGCATGCGCACCGCATGCGGTGCAGTCCTGATCGCATCGCAGTCCTTGTCGACGATCACGGATGACGGCGAGACCGACTCATACACCGGCGCCGCCACAGCGGTATCCGCAGCATTGACGGGGCAACCGCTGTCCGCCAGTCCAACGCTCTGCCTGGAATGCCTGAAAGCGGCAGCCGAGAGCGGCGCAACGACTGTGATGCGGGAGTAGCCAGGTGGAGCCGTCGAAGATCGACCTGTATTTTGCGCAACGTCAGCCTCAAATCTCATTGCCTGTTCGGCTCTACGCTCTCGTCGATGCATTGCTCTATGCGCGAGCGCCTGGTGCGACCGCGCTCGTGCGCTCAACGGCCACCGTCGCCCTGTTCGATGACACAGCTGACGCATCGCTGGCCGACGCC
Source organism: uncultured Burkholderiaceae bacterium (assembly GCA_966212065.1). Taxonomy (GTDB): domain Bacteria; phylum Pseudomonadota; class Gammaproteobacteria; order Burkholderiales; family Burkholderiaceae; genus Trinickia. The sequence goes on along the minus strand of CBIHOQ010000011.1, from coordinate 52,625 downwards.
GGCCCGTGGCTGATCGATGTCGCCGGCGCGTCGATCGACATTAAGCGCACGCTGCTCGAGCTGGCCGCCGGCGTAGAGGGGGTGTCGTGGCTCATTAGCGCGTACCCATTTCGCGGGCTCGCCCAGGAACTACGCGAGCGGCTCGACGTGAAGATGCCAGACGGCCGTACGGCGCTGCTGCGCTTCTACGATGCCCGCGTCGTGGGCCACATCGCTGGGCTGCTGTCGTTTTCCCAGCGGGCAGAATTGTTCGTGCCGACGTTCGACTGGCTGGTCCAGATGCACGGCGAGCTGATGAGGGTGCATCCACATGCTTGAGTTGACCGCCGAACAGGTAGCCGCCCTCGCCGAGATCGACGCCAGGGGTTTCGTCGAACGGGTGCGAGAAGATCTCGTGAAGGCCGACCCGCGGCTCGCCGAAGATTCAGCGTTGTCGCCGAGGCTCTGGCGCGCGTTCAAGGCTGCACGGGCGTTTGGTATTCGGGATGATGACAACCTCGTCGCGTTCCTGCGCGTCGAAGCTTACGCGCCGGGTTTCTACGAGAAGCCGGCCACGCGTGCCCGGCTCACACGCCCTGGCCGCTCGGCCGACGAGCGGTTCCATGACTATCTGCGCGTCATGCGCTGGAAGATCCAACATCCTGAGTTCGTAGGGGGAGCGATAAATGGCGGGAGTATTGTTGACCGGACTGGAGGCCGCAGTAGCGGAGCTTGGGCCAGTCTTGGCGCGCGCTTGCGCAGCCTTGTTGGGCGGAGCGGCAACGGCGGGAACGGCTAGCCTGTCGGGCGACACGGCAAAGGAGGACAGCAAGGCTGCGCCTGTCGCCCGTACGCTGCCGCGCACCGGCGAGAGCTGCAAAAAATGCCCGCCGGAAGAAACGGGAAGGCCGAAGCGGGCCAATCACTCGATGACACCGCGTTCGCGCGAATACCAAGGGCGTATCACCGGGCGCCCGTATAGCGTCGAAGAAGGTTGGAGCGAGGAATGGGAGTGGTTCGCCGAGTTTGATGGGTTTGTACGCGCGGACTGCTTGCTGCAAGAAGCGAAGGCAGGCTACGACAAATTCCTAGACGAGAATGGGAAGCCCATCAAATGGTTTCAAGGGTTCCGCAAAATGGCCGACCAGGTAGGTAAGCAGGCGCGTCCCGTGCGAGCGAATCCGCCCGCACGGTTGATGTGGTACTTCGAAACACCGCGGGCGCGCGCATATATGTTGCCGGTATTGAACCGCTACGGCGTTCCTTCCGTCGTGCAACCGTGAGAAGCAATATGGATATCAGCCTTCAATTCCGAGACGAATCGCTTGCCTCTACGGATTTTGAACAAATACTCACGCGCATTCAGGCGGTGACAAACGAGATGGCCGGGATCAACGCCAAATTCAGCAACTGGCTCGCTCAAGGCGATAGTCTCGACGAGGCGCGCCTCTATCCGGCATTCGAAGACGGGAAGCCGTCTACCGCTCTGCTTGCCGTGCTCAAGGAGCGATTTCGCAACGATCCATCGACCACCTACGTAGCGTTGTGGGATGGCAACGAGAGTCAAAACGAAGGTGCGACGCTCGCGTGCCACGTAGGCGACAAATTTCTGCCGGACTCCTTCGAGGTCAACCTGTACGATGAGTCCTCGCTCGGCGACGTCGACTCGATTCAGAGAGTCGTGCGCACGGCAATCGCCACCTTCAGTCCGGCCTACGTTTCCGTCGCACCTCGCGCGTATGCCGAGCGGCAGGTATTCGACGACAAGCCCGGCGTCGGCTGGATGCTCTATCTGCCGAAGGTCCTCACCGTGCAGCAGGTTCCAGAAGCGCGCGCGCTGATTCCCGTGCCCGAGGCCGGCAGAAAACAAACCGGCACGATCATCGTGAGCGTGACCGATGCAGTGTTCTCGGTGGGCAACCCCGAGCATGTTGAGATTGCCAACCGCATCGAGATCCGCCTAGTCGATCAGGACCTGCTGCCTCGTTACTCGGATATCTGATCTGAATGAGCGACAACATCGTTTGGGTCGCGGACGTCGACGCCACCTTGGAAGAAGCGCCTATGCTGGCCGAGCGCGGCTTTGCCTGGCTCGTCCAGGAATCCATCGCCCAAACCGTGCCAGGCCAGGGACACTCTTCATATGGGGCTGCAGTCTATCGCCCGGGCGCGAGAGCGGCAGCATGGTCCAAACAGGTGTGCGATGACCTTCGTCAATGCGGCGTCGAGGTCAGGGTTGGACGCACTGTGTTTTATTCATGTCCGGGCCCAATCAGCGTGCGTTGCCAGCACTGCGGCACATCGCACGATGAGGGCGTGCCGTGGGGCGATGCAGTCAGCGCATGGTCTGCCAACGAAGGTGACGATACGCTCATATGCCCGGCGTGCTCCCAAGCGCAGCGCATTGTCGACTGGACGTTCCTGGAAAGCGATTGGGCCTTTGGCAATCTCGGTTTCGGCTTCTACAACTGGTCAATCGATGACGCTCTTGCATACGAACTTGGAAAGGTACTCGGGCACCGGGTCAAGATTGCCTATCAGCACTATTGAGTCGTCGTTTAGCCGCCCCCAGGTGGACGCGGTCGATGGCCATCGACGTTTTAATTTGCGGTTATTTCGCGGCTTGGCGATCGGCGCGAGCGCGCATGTCGGCGGCCGTCGCGATCGGCAAGGCGATGAAATCGCGCTCCGACATTTCATCGAAGGTCTGAAGGAACGGCAGATAAAGCAACACGAACGCCATCGGGCGAGCGTCGATCGAAGCGCAGCACGCCCTTACGTGAAGGCGGAATGTCCGATTCGCGGCGGGCGCGCATCATGTGGGTGACAATCTCGTGAGGGTAACCGGGATGGCCCGACGTGTCGGCCTCTGCGATCGCCGCGCGGATTGCGTTATCCTCATTCAGGTGACAACTCTCCAGTTCACGTTCGTCGAACACCTCTTCCATCGCGACGTATGGCGGCCCGCGATACCAGTTCGGATCTTCATGATCGAGACGCACTGCGACGACGGTGCGGGTGCCGACGTCGGTGCAGCGCCAACGGAACCCGGCGGGGCCGAGGAATTCGAGTCCAATGTGGAAGTCAGAGTGCGCTGCCGCCTAATCTGGCCGAGTACGCCGCGCGACGACGCCCCGCTCGCTCGGCAATTTTTGCGAAAATTTTACGAATCCCGGCCGACCCTCATCTAGGCGAGCGACAGCGAACCCCGCGCCGTTTCTCGCCCGACGGCCTCGCTCGTCACCCGCCGCGCGGGTGGCACGGCGTCCGACGTCGACCGATAAACGCGCCACCATACGGCCGTCCCTGTCTCGGGAAGATCGTCCAGCAACCCCGTGCGCTTACGCAAGATCCGATACTGATCGTCCTTCGCGGACAGATAGCGCGCGTTATTGACGAGCGTCAAATAATTGGCCGTGCCGTATCCGAGGTGCGGGGCGAGTTCCCCCGAGGGCGCTACCCGTCCGTCGCAGTGGACGTTCAGCGTGCTCGTGTACGAGATCCACCACGTGCACGCCTCGACCTTCGCCGGCTGTCTTTCGGCCATGATCGACCGATTGTCCAAATGGCTGACCGCCAGCATGCGCGAGTTGCCTTTATCGTCGACCAATTGCAGCCGGATGCGATCGGCAAACGAGACAGGATCGCCCCATTTGAGCCCAGATCCGACGACGGGCAGCATCCGCCACTGATAGTCGATCGCCGGATGTTTGTCCGACTCCGAGACCTCCGTGGACAGCAGCATCGGATTACGCCGGCCTTCACATCGCCTCACGATGCTTAGAAATAAGCGCTCGCTGCTCTCACAGCTCTCCAACACGATGGAATCTCCGTAACGCACAACATCTCTCATATTTGACCCTCGGTTATTGGAATCAGTAAAGCGCCGGACCTGCTTGATTGAACGGCCGAAATAAACGGCGACGAAATCGAGAAATCACACCCGAAAAACAGAACGTGCTTCACGTCGGCATCAAACGCCGAAAATCAGCCGTCGCGTCATGACCGGGAAGGAATGAAATCGTTACCGCGATTTTTCGCGAAATTGAGATAAGTAAAAAATAGGCGATGTCTGAGTACGGACCAGGCGCGGGCGCCTCGGGTCGAGTCGATGCAACGCCGAGCGTCTTTCTCGCAACCGGCCGCGAGCGCTGCTGCGACTGCAACCGTACCTCGAATCACAATCCATTTCTGGCCTCTCTCGATCTATTTCGTAATCATGCAGTGCCGACGAGCGGGATAAAGCCCGCCAGCCCATACGGAGCCCCTCATGCAGATGCCTGTAAGAGACGGTGACAACGTCAGCCGTTTCCGATATGTCATGCCGGGCTATATCATTTCAAAGGGTCGCGTCAAACAATTTTTGACGTGCTCCACGTCGTATTGCAGTGCGGCATTTATCACACACCGCAGCATCAGTGACTAAGTAATAACTTCAGACGAAATCTAGTTAGTAATATTGGGTAAGTCAAGTAGGCCCTAATAAGTAAATTCGAGCTCCACCAATACGAGAGGCGGCTTTTTACCACATTTTGACGAATCAGGCCGATAACGTGCGGGGAGCACGCGAAGGCCGAGCCTAGCGACACTGCAAAGCACTAAAAACGAGCGAGCAGGACGCCGGAGCGGCCAAATCTAAAAACCCGTGGTGACAATTGTTATGGATTAGATTTTTTGTCAAACTGATAAATCGAAGGTGTTTTGACACATCCCCATTGAAATCATTAACTCCGGTACGGCGCTCGCCGTTTTTTGGAGAACCGTCTCGCTGTCCGGCGCTGCACACCGCATCACTCGTGCATGCTGCAGTGCACTCCTTTTCCCCACGACAACGTCTTGCGAACGCCGAGGTCGCCGGCACAACATCCGGCCCCTGCAAATCGGCTTGGTTTCCGTTGGCGGTGCAGCCGATTTTCGCCAATAATGGCCGCATCGCGACCGAAGGACGCACGGCCATGGACTACCCACCCGAAGCCATTCGTACTATCGCCTTTGTCGGCCACGCGGGTTGCGGCAAGACCTCGCTGATCGAAGCGCTACTGCATCGCAGCGGCGCGACTCATGCGGCCGGCAGCGTGGAGCGAGGGACGACGGTCTGCGATTTCGATGCACTCGAACGCAAGTACCACCATTCGCTGAACTCAGCGCTGGCGCACCTCGACTATCGCGACACGTGCATTTATCTCGTCGACACGCCGGGGTATCCCGACTTCTGTGGCCTTTCGATGAGTGCCCTGTCCTCCGTGGAGACGGCGGCAATCGTCATCAATGCACGTACCGGCATCGAAATGACCACGCGCCGCATGATGGCATGGGCAAAGGCGCGCAAGCTTTGCACGATCATCATCGTGAACGGCATCGACGGCGAGAAAGTCGACCTGCCGGCCGTCGTCGAGCAAATACAGGACGCGTTCGGCAAGACGTGCCTGCCGATCAACTTGCCCGCGCAGCAAGGGCAAAACGTCGTCGATTGCTTCTTCAATCCATCCGGCGATGCCGACTTCCTCACGGTCCAGTCCGCGCACGACGCGCTCATCGATCAAGTCATCGAACTAGACGCCGGTTTAATGGAGCTCTACCTCGAGCAAGGTGAGGCGATCGAGCCCGAGCAACTGCACGCGCCGTTCGAGCAAGCGCTGCGGGAGGGGCATCTGGTGCCGATCTGCTTCGCCTCCGCGGCGACAGGCGCCGGCATCGAAGCACTGCTCGACGTATTCGTCCGCTTGCTCCCCAATCCGCTTGAAGGCAATCCGCCTTTGTTCTATCGCGACGTCGACGGGCGGCGCGAAAGGGTGCAAGCCGAGCCGGATCCCGGCAAACATGTGCTCGCCCACGTATTCAAGGTCGTGGTCGATCCCTATATCGGCAAAATGGCGCTGTTTCGCATTCACCAGGGGACGGTGCGGCGGGATAGTCAACTCTACATCGGCAGCGCGCGCCAGCCGTTTCGCGTAGCCCATCTGATGCGGCTGCAGGGCAAGGATCACATCGACATCGCCAAAGCGGGTCCCGGCGATATTTGCGCGACGGCAAAGGTGGACGAAATCGGGTATGACGCGGTACTGCACGATGCGCTTGACGACGGCAACATTCATCTCGCCCCGCTTGAGTTTCCCCATTCCATCTACGCACTGGCGATCGAACCGGAACGCCGCGGCCATGAGCAGCGGCTCTGGGAAATCCTGCAGAAGCTTGCCGCCGAGGACCCGTGCCTACGAATCGAGCACCCGGCCGGCACGAACGAGACCGTCGTGCGCGGGCTCGGCGAGCTTCATCTGCGCCACATGCTCGAACGATTGACCGAGCAATACAAGCTTGCGGTCGTCACGCGGCCGCCGAAGATCGCCTATCGCGAGACTATCGGCACACTGGCGGAGGGCCACTACCGGCACAAAAAACAAACGGGCGGCGCTGGCCAATTCGGCGAAGTCATGTTGCGCGTCGAGCCGCTGCCGCGCGGTGCGGGCTATGAATTCGTCGATGCGGTCAAGGGCGGCGCCATCCCCGGACAATTCATGCCCGCCGTGGAAAAAGGCATTTTGCAAGTCATCGAAAGCGGGCCGCTCGCCAGTTTTCCGATGCAGGACGTACGCGTCACCGTCTACGACGGCAAGCATCACCCTGTCGATTCGAAGGAAGTCGCATTCGTCGTCGCGGGCCGTAAGGCATTCATCGACGCGGTGCTCAAGGCGCAACCGATCTTGCTCGAGCCGATCGTCGATCTCCAGGTCACTGCACCCGGCCAAGCGATGGGCGACATCATCGGCGATCTGTCTGCGCGGCGCGCGCAGGTGCAAGGCTCGCGCACGCTTAGCGACGACATGGTCGTCGTCACGGCAAAGGCGCCGTTATCGGAACTCAGCGAGTATCAATCGCGACTGAATGCCATGGCGGGCGGCGATGGCCATTACAGCGTCGAGTTGAGCCACTACGATCCCGTACCGCCCAACCAGCAGGATAAGCTCGCGTCGCAGTACAGAAGGCAAGAGGAAGGGACGGGACGATAGCGCCGGCCACACGCCCGAGTTTCCGAACGAACGCATCGCGGATCGAGAAGCTTTTGGCAGAGCCGGATTGACGCTGACCGAAGCAACGCGCATAAGATATTACGGTCGAAATCTATGCTTACAAGTACTCACGTCTGCGAAACACCGCTGCTGATAAGGTGGTTATCAAGCAAACGACGGAATCGCGGCTTGGTCCATCTCGCTCAATTCCGCCGATGCCCGCAACGAAAATCGATACGGAGAGTACTCATGAAAGCCTCGAACAAGAAACCGCGTTCGCTCATTATCGCCTTGCTCGCCGGCGGCGCGCTGCTGGGCGCCGGCAGCGCGTTCGCGCACTACGCACCCGAGCAAGCACCGCCCGTCTATGCGCAGCCGCACATGATGCCGGTTGACGTGAACATCAACCTCGGTTGGCATGGCGACCGCTATTGGGATGGCCACCGCTACTGGGACCATGACGACTGGATGCGCCGGCATCCGCACGCCCACGATCCCCACCGCGATCACGACCACGACCACGAGCACGATCGCGACTTTCGCCGGGCGCCGCATCAAGGCTGATCCGATCGCAACACCGCGCGCCCCCGCGCGTCCCGTTACGCTCGGTTAATGGCTGCCGCCGAGCGGTAACGGAAACGATACCCCCGTGCAGCGAAAACAAGGCCGGCGTGCTGACAAGCCCGCCGGCCTTGTTGCATGTAGCGACTGCATCTTATGCTAGAACTCATTCAACCGGGGCACGGCGGCCCACGCAGGCGCTATCGCCACACTCCGCATTTCCAATGGAATAAACCGCCGCACCATTGCGTTATGCGTCACAGGGACGGACGATTGCCCCGCATTGCATTGGACCCATTGGTCGAGTTGGCTGCGAGCAGCACGGTGCCGCCCCGGCAGCCCATCAGGAGAAACGAAGATGAGATCGCACAGGATGCTTTCCGCGCTATTCGTCATGCTAGCGCTCGCGTTGTCCTCGTTGTCGATGTCCGGGTGCTCGTCGACCGGCGACTCGATGAACTCGTCCGGCAGCGGCGGCAGTAGCGGCAGCAGCAGCCGCTATTGATGCGCGCCGCCAGCTAAGCAACCCCAAGCAACCCTCGTGTGACGTTCGAAGCCGATGTGATTGCGGGCCTCCCGTCGCTGCGCCGCTACGCGCGCGCGCTGACGGGCGACGCTGCGTGGGCCGACGATCTTGTGCAAGATACGGCGGAGCGAGCGCTCGTGCGCGCGAGCGCGTTCCGCCAAGGAACGAATCTGCGCGCGTGGCTTTTCACCATCCTGCGCAATCTTTATATCGACCAATACCGCGCACGGCGCGAAATCGCATTCGACGACGAAACCGCTCCGTGGCGCACGATGGAAGCGCCGCATCGCGAAGTGGACGGACTCATGCTGCGCGACGTGCAGCGTGCGCTCTACCACCTGCCGCTCGAACAGCGTGAAATGCTGCTGCTCGTGGGTGTGGAAGAGCTCAGCTACCAAGAGGCCGCAGCGGTGCTCGACGTGCCGATCGGCACGGTCATGTCGCGCCTCTCGCGTGCGCGCGAGCATATGCGGATGCTGCTTGGCGACGAACCTTCGCAGAAGCCGACGCCATTGAAAGTCGTGAGGAAGACGCTATGAACGACGCTCCGAACGATCGCAAGCAAAAGCCGCCGATCGATGCCGCCATGCTCGGCGCGTACGTAGACGGGCAATTGCCTGAGACGCAACGAGCGGCCGTCCAAGCCCATCTAGAACAAGACGCCGAGGCAAGCGCGTGCGTCAGCGCCTGGCTTGCTCAAAAAGCGGCGCTGCAAGCGCTGTGCGGGCCAGCGGACAAAGCAAGCGCACCCGTCATCGTGCTGCGCCCGCGCGCATCGCGGCTTCGCCGATTTGCCTTGGCCGCCTGCTGGCTGCTAACAGCCGGCGGCGTCGGGCTCTTGGCCGGGACCGTGTCCTCGCACATCGGTCCGACTGCCCGGTCGGCCGCGTTCGCCCGCCGCGCCGATATCGCGTATGCCGTCTATGCGCCGGAGGCGCGGCACCCCGTGGAAGTGGCAAGCAGCGAAGAGCCTCATCTCGTCGCTTGGCTCTCGAAGCGGCTCGATCGGCGGCTATCCGCACCGTCGCTGCAAGAGTACGGCTATAGGCTCGTCGGGGGCAGGCTGCTGCCCGGCGACGATACGAGCCCCGCTGCATTGTTCATGTACGAAGACCGCGCCGGCGCGCGGCTGACGCTCTACATCACGCGGGCATCGTCTAACGATTCAACGGTTCGGCTATTGCGCGCGGGCGGGCGCAGCACGCTGTATTGGGTTGCGAACCGCACCGGCTACGCCCTCTCGGGCGCAATACCCGAACCGAAACTGCGTGCGATCGCGGTCGACGTTTGCAGCGAACTGGGCGGAAAGCCGCAGGCTTGGCAATAACACAGCGCGACTATCGGCTGCCCTAAGGTTTTGAGCCGTCGCTCGCTCAACTGCGGTGAATACCGTTCGCTGGGAGCGGCGAGCCGGATGTCTCGATCATCGAGACGAGGATGGCGAGCGGATATCGGCCGGCGCCGGCCGCAGGCGCGACACGGTCACGGTCAATCCGCGGCCGCCATCATTGTTGCGCAGCGAAAGCACCGCGCGATGACGGCTTGCGATGCGCGAAGCAATCGCCAGCCCAAGCCCGCTACCCGCCCCTTGCGTATCGGCTCCGCGGTAAAAGCGGTCGCATACGCGCGCGAGTTCGTCCTCGGGAATGCCAGGGCCTGTGTCGATGACGTCGAAGGCGATTTCGCTCAGATTCCGGCGCAGTACCAAATCGACGCGGCCGTCATTGGGCGTGTACCGAATGGCGTTATCGAGCAAATTATTTAGGAGTACCGATAAGCTACTGGGTTCGCCGAGTACCTCGAACGCATCGCGCTCGGCGCTCGTCGAATCGAGCTCCAACCCGAGATCGATCGATTTTGCTTCGGCGAGCAGCGAAAAATCGCTCACAGCCTGCTCCGCGAGACGGCGCAGAGCGATCGATGCCAACGCGCCAGCCGGCTCCGCGTCTTCGCGTGCGAGCGCGAGCAACTGCTGCACGAGATGGATGACGCGATTGAGCCGCGCTTCGATGCCTGCGAGCGTGGGGCCTTCGTCTTGGAGCGTGCCGTCGCGCTGCGCCGCCTGCAATTGAAGCTTGAGCGCGGCCAGCGGCGAGCGCAATTCGTGGGCTGCATCGGCGACGAACGTGCGTTGCGCGCTCGATGCCGTCTTTAGCCGCAACAGCAGGTCGTTCAGGGCATGGACGAGCGGAAGGATTTCGACAGGGACCGAGCCCTGGGACTGAACGGGCTCGAGCACATCGAGCGAACGGGTCGACAGCGCACGCGAAAGCGCACCGATTGGCGCGAGCCCGCGCGCAACGACGAACAGCACGAGCACGATGGTCAACGGCAGCAGCAAGCCGAGTGGCCAAATCGTGCGCAGGGCCAGCCGCAGCGCGAGCGCCTCGCGCACCGAGACAGGCTGCGCGACTTGCACGAAGCGATCGGGCTGACGCAAACCGTAGACGCGCCAGTGCTTCTCGTCGCGCTCGATCGTCCGAAAGCCCTCGGTCAGCCGCTCGATACCCGGTACTTTCTGCGAGCGGTAGACGAGCCGCTCTTGCGCGTCCCAGACATCGATCGCGATACGGTCGTCCGAAATCTCGTGTAAGTCGGCCGGGCCCTGCTCCAATGCGCCGGTCGCGGCGAGCGCCCGCGGCAACGAAATCGCTACCGCACGCAATTCGTAGTCGAACAGTTCGCTCGCCTCTTCGTGCGCCGTGCGGAAGATGCCATAACCGGCCAACGCCGAAGCGGCCGCGAACCCGAATATGAGCCAGCCCAGCAGCCAGCGCCGGATCGACCTCATTCGTCGCGTCGCAAACGGTAGCCGACGCCGCGTACGGTCACGATCTGCTCCGCGCCGATCTTGCGCCGCAAGCTGTGCACATGCACTTCCACCGCATTGCTGCCGATCTCCTCGCCCCAGCCGTACAGTTTTTCTTCGAGCTCCGCCTTCGTGTGCACGCGCGCCGGGGCTTCGATCAGTGCTCGCAGCAACGCGAATTCGCGTGGCACGAGCGCAACCAATACACCCTCTTTCGTTACTTCGTGGGCGGCAGGGTCGAGCGTGAGCACGCCGTGCGAATAAATCGGATGCTTCTGCCCTGTCCGCCGACGTAGCAGGGCACGCACGCGGGCGGCCAGCTCGTCGAGATCGAACGGCTTGACGAGGTAGTCGTCGGCACCGGTGTCTAGGCCGCGTACACGTTCGTCAACGGCATCGCGTGCGGTGAGGATGATGACGGGTGCGGCGCCGCCCGCGTCGCGATATGCCCGCAGCACGGCAATACCATCCTTTTTCGGCAGGCCGAGATCGAGCAGAACAAGGTCGTAGACGCCGTTGCCGAGCGAGAGCTCGGCGGCACGTCCGTCCTCGGCCCAATCGATCGCGTAACCGGCGCGGCGCATCGTGTCGAGCACGGGCTCGGCAATCATTCGGTCGTCTTCGACCAGCAGCAAACGCATGATTCGTTCGTCTCGAGTGGCTGTGCGAGCCGAGCATGACAGAACGGGCCTTAAGGCTGCCTTAAAGCGGCCTTAAAGCGGCCTTAAGCCGAACATGGACGCGAAAGACTCAACGCCGCGTCGTCGCCGCGCGGCTAGACGGCGATGACGCAGTTGCGGCCGTGCGTCTTTGCGCGCTTCAAGCGCTCGCCGACGGCCCGCATGAGGGCGTCCGTCGTCGTGCCGTCCGGCCCGAATTGTGCAATACCGATGCTCGCCGTGACCGAGAACCGCTCGGTTCCACCCTCGAAGCCCAGCGACTGGATCGATGCGCGGATGCGCTCGCCGGCCATCAGCGCGGTATCGAGCGCCGCCTGCGGCAGCACCGCCATGAACTCGCCGCCGCCCACGCGCGCGAGGCCATGGTAAGGACGCAATGCGTCGGAGCAGGTCGAGGCCACAGCCTTTAGCACATCGTCGCCCAACCGATCGCCGAACCGCTCGTTGATCCGCGTCAAGTTGTCGACGTCGACGGCCACTAGCGAGAACGGCATCCCCCCCCGCCGGCCGGAGGCGACCTCCGCATCCAAACGTTCTACGAGCGTACGCCGGTTCGCTGCGCCGGTCAGCGGATCGACGGCCGCCAGCGATTCGAGCTTTTGATTGCTGCGCTGCAATTCTTGCAGCGCGCCAGCGGTGCGCGACATTTCTTCTCGCAGCCGGGCCAGCAAGTCGGCCTGACTATAGATCGTCGAAAACGAGCGCGTGGTATGGAACGCTTGAACGATGCCGTAGCTGAGCAAGAAGAAGCCGCCGGCAAAGATCGCGTGGGCGAGCCACCACATGTGATTCCACGGCTTGCCGAGGATAAATGCGAACGAGGACAGCGCAAACGCCATCACCGAAATGCCGAAGATCTGCATCAGCGGCGACCGGATTCGCCGCACGACGAGACAGGCGACGTTCAGCAGAGAGAGCACCATCGCACCGCCTTCGAGCAAAAGCCGCACGAACAGCGCGCCGGCGATCGGGGAATTGGCAAGCACGGCGACGAGCAGATCGCAGACGATGAATGCGATGAACCACATGCCCCAAAGCCATCGGTCCGTGCGCCGCTCGACGGAATCGGCCGGCGCTTCGTACGAGAGCAAGCCGATGAAGAGCAGGATCGACATGGCCAAACGTGAGGCAGGACCGTAGAGCAGGAACAGCCACATATGATGGTGCGCAAGCGGCGTGAACGCCCCGTGCAGTGCGTAGATGAGCACGAACCCCGTAAAGCCGAGCGTCATCCATCGCAAGATCTGCTCGCCCGAGAGCCGATAGCACCGCCACGTCACGTAGCTGACGAATACGCCCTCGAGCGTCGCCGCGGCGATGGCGAATTCGTGGAACGCGTGGCTCTCGAACAGCAGTTGCGGATCTTGGAAGTAGTAGAGATAGACGATGAGATAGCCTGGCAGCAGCGCGAACGCGGCAAGCAAAAAGTTCGCGTACCAGCGTGTGATGCGGCGCACGGACCGAGAGGTATCGTCTGTCAGTGTCGTCGTGGTTGTATTCATCGTATGTCTCCGCGCATAGTCGATCGGCATGCATTGGCGCATTCTACGGAAGAACAAAGCGAAGCACGAGCCGGTAGGGCCGTCTCATGCAAAGCGGTCACTGCTTGATGTCGGCCCGCTCGATCAGCTGGTCGGCAAGCGTCCGAATGGCCCCCTCTAGCCGCTCGGCTTCCATGCTCGAGCGCAAGCCGGCCGCCGCCTGCTCGAGTCCGGGCGGTCCCCGGGCCGCCGTTGACATAGGCAATGCTCGGTTGCGCCGGAGCGCCGCGTAACGTGCGCGGACTTGGGCATCGGTCACGGCGGCGGGGCGCACAGCCTTCAGCAAGTAGGGACGAATTTCACTCGCGGAACAGACGAGCGCGCCGGCCGACGAGACGGCCAGCGGAGCGTCGGGCCCCGCGCCCGGTTTCTTTCGTTCCGCTTTCAGTGCGGCTTGCCGCAACAACTCGCAGGCGATCAAACGCCGCTTGAATTCCTGCCGCGTGGCACGCGAACCGGGGCGCCCGGAGATCGCCAACGATGCGTCGAGCGCTTCCTGCGTGAGCGCGACCCCATTGACGGTGGCGACCGGCATCGCGTGCGATGCGACCCCGGTCGCTGCGAAAGCCTGCGGCGCAAGTGCACCGAGCGACGCACCGACGACAGCCATCGCGCCGCCGATTCCCCTCGTTATGCATACGACGCGTTTTATCATGGTCCGTGAGTCCAGACATGTTTGCCAGCGAATTTATCAGCCGGCTCGGCATAGCGGACCTGCCACATCAGTTAGTTGCGCATGCGCACGCGGCGACGGGCGTGCGCGGCTCTCAATGTGGGACAGGCGCAATGCCGGTCACGCTCGGCGGGCCATTGGGCCCGTTCTCGCGCAGCGTCACTTTCCAATCTGTTCGGCCATTGCGACGATCGCCGTCGCCGCGCTCGCTCTGCGTGCCGCTCTCGAACGGTGCGCGCGCCAACGCAGCGGCGACGAGATCATCGGCCGCGCGTTGCGCGCTTCGCTCCCGATCGCGTTTCGCGACGCTGACCGTGTACACCTCACGTCCGTCGACGCGATCGAAGAACCGTAACGTCAACGAGTGGACGTATGTCTTTGCGCCAAGCCACGGAAAACCCGGCGCAGGCGGCGGCCGCGCGGTGTCGCATGGCGTGCCGCCCGCGCAATCCGTGTACGCCACGGAGATGGACGGCGAACGGGTATCGTGCGACAGCGCGACGCGATAGCGAGCGGTTTGCGCCGGGGCCGCGACGTAACCCAGCGCTGCAAGCCGGCGCGCGACCGCCGGCGCATAGGCGGCGTCATCGCCTTCGGCTGCATCCGACTGAGTGCCGGCGAACGCATAGGTTCGCTCCGCCGCACCGAAATCGGGCGTAGCGTCGGCCCGTACGGCCATTTCGATGCCTGCGCACCCCGTCAGCGCGGCCATGCAGGCCGTCAGCAGCAGTATCGATTTCATGCGACCTGTCGTCATATCGTTGTCATTGGGGGACTGCCGTACGTCCGTAGATGCGTGCATGCGTTCACGCGGCATCCGCCCATCGCGGCAGTGAAACGGTGACGATCGTGCCCCGCCCGGCCTCGCTTTCCACCTTTACGTCCCCTTCGTGACGGGTAACCACTGTTTTTACGAGCGCCATTCCGAGCCCCGCACCTTGCGTAGGCGGCTGTTCCGGCACCCGAAAGCGACGAAAGCGCTCGAACAAATGGGCCCGAGCCTCTTCGCCCATCCCATAGCCTTGGTCGGCGATCCGGCATGCAACGCGTTCGGACGCGCTGCTCGTCAGCGATATCTGCACGACAGTGTCGACAGGGCTGTATTTGACCGCGTTGTTGAGCAGATTCGTGATAGCCCGTGTCATGAGCGACCGATCGGCGCGAATCCAATGCATATCGCCGTCGAACTGCGTCTCCACGCGAATGCGCTTGGCGCGCGCCTGCGGCCAAATCTCGTCGCTCGCATCCAGCACGATATCGGCGAGATTGACGGGCTCGAAAATATAGGCCTGCGATTCCGCGCGCGTCAACTGTACGAAGTCGTCCGCCAGCGTGAGCGCGCGCCGCGTATAGCGTTCGATGTGCTCGAGCAGCTTGCGTACACGTTCCGAGCGCGTCGTGCTCATCTCTTCCGCGACCAATGCAAGCACCGATGCATGCGGCGAACGCATATCGTGGGACAACAACCTCAAGGCGTCTTCGCGTGCTTGTTCCGCCGAGTGCAGCGCGGTAACGTCGACGAGACCGGCCAGCCAGTATCCCGAGACCTCGCCGCGCGCGTTGCGGCAGCGTGCATAGCGCAGCAGATAGTCGCGGCCCGTGCGATCGCGAACCTCGATCCCACGCTTGACGGCCCATACGCGCGCGAGGTTGGTGGGGTCGAGCACTTCCGGCCAGCGCGCTTGCATTTCAGCGTCCGACACCGTCTCCTCGCCCATTGTCTTGATGAAGGTCATTTCACCGAGGGCATCCATGAGCGATCGGCCGTCGGGGGGCGGACTGCCCACACGCGCGAAATAGGCATGTGCCGCTTTGTTCGCAATGCAAATGAAGCCGGCCTGATCCGCAATCAAGATCGGTTCCGGCAAGCTGTTCAAGCAGTCCCAAACAAACCGCTTCATGTCCTGCAAGCGATCGGCCGCCTGCTCGACGAGCGCGATGTGCCGTTCGAGGGCGTCACCGCGCACATCGCGCGGGCGCACCGAAATACCCGGCAATAGGTCGCCATCGTCGGCGAGCCGCCGCAGTTCGCGTTGCAGACGCCACATCGTCATTTCGAGCCGGCGCCAGCTCCACAACGGATAGACGACGAGCAACGCGATCAGCGCCGGCACAGGCGAGATCCAAACGGCAGCGAACTGTAGCAGCGCAGTGCAAAATACGAGCGATGTAACGCCTAACCCGAATGTCAGCAACAACGTGCGCCACGGCGACAGAAACAAGAAACCCGCCAGCAACACCGCAAGCGGTACCAACGACGCCGCGAGCAGCCAATGGGGATCGGCCGGACGAATTGCACGCCCCTTCAGCAACGCGCTGAGCACGTTGGCATGCAGCAGCGTGTCGGAGGTCGGCCCCCATCGCCCCGATATCGGCGTCGCCAAATGCGTCAGCAGACCGGAGGCCGTCAAACCGACGAACACGATCTTGCCGCGCAGCGCGCCGGCCGGCACTTGCCTGTTCAGCAGTTCCCGAGCCGAAAAACGTGAGGCGCGCGGAACGTCCGCCGAAAAGGGAATCAGCAGGCGCGGGGGATTGCGCTCCACGGAATCGTCCGACCGTGCAGCGGCCTGCGCAAACGTCGCGTTCGGCTCGGCGCGATAGCGCCCATTGGCAATCGCGATCTTGCCGCTCCGGATATCGGCAAGCAGCGGCACGACGATATACGGCCAACTCGCGCCGCCGGCGCTTTCCCGCAGCGCAACACCGCGCACGATGCCGTCCGCATCGGGCTCGACGTCGATATGTCCGATCCCAGCCGCCGCTCGGGCCAGCTCCGGCACGGGCCCTATTGCTTGGCCGGCGGTGTGGGGATCGACGAACAGCGGTAGATAAATCGGCGCCGATCGCAGCGCCTGTGCGAGCGCGAGGTCTCCGACGGACGGCTCCGTCAATAGAACGTTGTAGACGATCGCAGCCGCGCCGGCCTGCCCCACGGCATCGATCAAACGGGCCTGCAGCGCGCGCGACCACGGCCAACGCCCTCGCGCGGAGATACTGCCGTCGTCGATCGATACGATGGCGATGTCGCCGGCTAGCGGTTGCGATCGCAGCGTCAGCAGACGGTCGTAGACAAGCCTATCGAAATTCGCAGCGGCCTCGGTGAAAACGCAAGCGGACGCAATGGCGATCCCGAGACAGCCGATGGCGAGCCACTCCCAAATGAAGCGTTCCCAAACGCTAAGGGTCGGCCTGCACTTCGATCGCGTATTGGGCGGCTGATCGGGCGTCATGCGGGCGGCCCTCAATGGGCTAGCGTGAATGCACGCACGGGACCGGATGTTTCGTAGAAGCGGCCGCGATCGTATTGCTCCGCGACAACGCGCCAGTAATAGTCGCCGGGCGGCAAATCGGCTACGACGAGCGAAGGGCGCCTCAAATCCACGGCATCGACGAGCGGGTCGTGCAGATCTCGGTGAGCAGAGAGCACAAAGCGGTACCGCACATCGGCATCGGCATCGGCATCGGCGCGCGACGCGCGCCAAATGAAATGGTATTCACGTGAGTCGGCGCCCGGTGCCGCGGTTGCCGTGAGCTCGTTTGCTCGACGCTCGAACGCATAGACGCGCGGCACGCCCTCGAGGCCGTCGGCGGCGATCGCCGAAACGCGCACGAAATAGGTTCCGTCCGGCACGTCGGCAAACACGGCTCTGGGCGCCTGCACGCGCGCGTCGCGGATCAAATCGAGCAGATCGGCATCGCGTGCGATCTGCACGCGATAGCCGCCGGCATTCGCAGCGGGCACCACATCGAATGTGACCGCTTGGCCGTCCTGCACCTTCGAGGGATCGACGAGCCGAGGCGCGGGAAGCAGCGGCTGGGGCGCGCCGATCGCGCCGCCGTTCGGCGTCGCGCTGCCCTCCCCCGCGGCAACCAACTGCGACGCAGCCGCGGGCCGTTCCGTCTTGCTGCGGGTCGTATCGGCCGTTGCGCCGAGGGCTACCTTGCCGTCGAGCACCTCGACGGCTGTCACCGTCGGCGCGACGTTCACACGAAAGTGGGTACCACGCACGCCCGCGACGATCGACGGGGTGCGCACCTCGAACCCGTCGCCGGGTTGTTTCGCATGCGTCACTTCGTTGGTGACTTCGCCTTTACGCAGTTCGATGACGCGTTCATTGATGCCGGTCAGCACCATCTTGCGCAGAATCGACAACACAATGCTGCTATTGGGCGTGAGACTGACGTACGATCCGTCGGCCGTTTCGAGCGTTGCGAAACCATCCGGCCCGGTGGTGACCGCATCGTTCTCGCCGAGCGTGCGCCCAGGCAGCAGCGGGATCGCAGACACAGTGGCCATGTCGGCGGGACGGCTGCGGATCTTCAGCGTGACAAGCCCGCTCATCGCGACGACGTTCACGGGCACGGCATCCCTACGCAGCAAAGAAATCGGCAAGCGCAGCACCATCCCTGCGGGCAACCGGCGAGGTGCGCTGATGTGATTGAGTCCAGCCAGCGCTCGCCACCTGCCCGGGTCGGTCAAGTAGCGCTGCGCGACCTCATAGAGCGAATCGCCCATCACCGTCACGTAGACAGCGCTCGAGCGCGCATCGAGCGTCTGTGCGTGCACCGAGCCCCCTGTGAGCAACGTGGCAACCGCGCCGATCGCCGCTGCGGCAGCACCGCGCCGCCGCCCGCGGCAGCCGATTCGATGAAAACCGAATGTCCCGTCACGCCCGGTTGCGGCAACGGCGTCTAAAGGAATATGCATCGTGATATCGATCAATGCTTGTTGTTCTTTGCCAAAACAGCACCCTGGAATGACGGCAGTCGCCTCGCAAATCGCGAAGGACCCAAGCCCCCTTTTCAATAATTGCCGCCGTGTACGGGCCGAACAACGCTGAGCCGCGAGCTTATCGAATTTCGCGCGAATTTGCAGGAAAAACAAGGCCCCGCCGGATCCGACCCGACACGCACCAACGCCACGGCCGCTCATCGGGACAGCGCGCCCGACACGTCGAAGACGATTCCAAACAAATGTTAATTATGATTTCCCCGGTGCCGTCCCTCAGCCAATATTTGACTAGGGCGCTACAATTGCGCCTCAAGAGAATCGCTAAACATGGCGCGAGTATCATAAAGCAAACCGATGCATCCATTCGAGACCCGCGAGAATGAAGATTGCTTATTTGGAAGACGACGACGTCCTCGCAGAACACATCAGCGGCACTTTGATTTCAAAAGGACATGAGTGCGAAGTGTTCCGCGACGGCAGCCAGCTAATCCGCCGATTGAAACGCGAGCATTTCGACCTGCTGCTGCTCGATTGGAGCGTCCCGGGGGTAACGGGGCACCAAGTCACGATCTGGGCGCGCGCCAATATGACCGAGCGCGTACCGATCCTGTTCATGACGAGCCGCTCGTTGGAGGCCGACGTTGTGACCGCCCTGTCGGCCGGCGCCGACGACTACATGATCAAACCGATCCGCGCCGGCGAGTTGCTCGCGCGCATCGATGCGCTGAGCCGCCGGGCCTATCCCGATGCGACGGCATCGAATGGCGCGATCGAGGTCGCGCGTTACCGCATCGATCCCGTGGGGCGTATCTGTTTTCTGGACGACACGCCGATCGAATTGACGGCCCGCGAGTTCGATCTCGTCCTGTTGTTGTTTCAACATGTGGGACGCGTACTGTCTCGCGAGCATATTGGCGGAACACTCTGGGGCCAACCGCAGAATACGATCTCGCGCACGCTCGATACGCATATGTCGCGCGTGCGCACCAAGCTGCAATTGCGGCCCGACAACGGCGTCAAGCTCACGCCCGTCTATGGACACGGTTATCGGCTGGAAGTCGTGTCCGATCTGCCGGTCGACTCGCCGCCGCCAAGCGCTTTGCAAGAGATCGACAGCTAGACACCGTCATGGGCCGCCGCGGCGGGCTGTCGAGCCCCGAATTCGGGCCCGCCCCCAAATACGTTCTGCTTTCGCTTGCTCGATGTCAAAACCCCTGGTGTCGAGTCGGAGAAATACGTATGAAGTTTTCGCGGCGCGCGCCGTAATCAACGTCATCGGCGCGATGGCCACACCCGGCAGGCGCCCGCTTTATCGCCGCTTTCCTGCTATTGAGAGTATCGGACATGGACGCTGCGCCCGACTCAACAGACGTTTCGCACGCACGAGCCATCGATGCGTCGCCCCGTTCGCTGCGTCGACGGTCCACTCATGTGAAACTGCAGACGCTGTTACTGATCGCCTCATTGTGGTTCGCGCTGGGAGCGCTGACGCTGTGGGACGCGAATGCCGAAATGCGCAGCGCACGCGCCGGCGCCACTGCACTGGCCGATGCGCTAGGGGCGCACACCATGCGCGTCATGCGGGAGGCCGAGCAGGTCGCAGCGCTCGTGTCGTGGCAGGTGCAAAACGACGGCGTGTCGATTCCGCTGGCCTATTACGTGAGTTCGGGACTGCTCAAGCTCGACGTGTTCGTGCAAGTAGCTGTCATCGATTCGCAAGGGTATTTGCGTGCTTCGACTGTGGCCGGTTTCAAGCCGATTAACCTGTCGGACCGACCGCACTTTCGCGTCCATTTAAAGAACCCCAGCACCGCGCTGATGATCGGTCAGCCGGTCGTCGGCCGCGCGAGCGGAAAACCTTCATTGCAATTGTCGCAGCGGATCAATTCGCTCGACGGGCGTTTCCTCGGCGTCGTCGTCGTATCGGTCGATCCCACGTATTTCACCGAACTCTATAACGGCCTGCGCATCGGCAAAGACGGAGTGGTCGCCGTCGTCGGCACGAAGGATTTCATCGTTCGCGCACTGCGCTCGGGGCGCAACGAGGCGATCGGCGCGACGCTACCGTCCGCCGATCCGTTGCGGCACGCGCTCGCTCGCTCGCCCATGGGCACCTTACGCGCAGCTTCGTTCATCGACAGCCGCGACGCGATCGTCAGCTATCGCACGCTGAGCGATTATCCGCTCGCGGTCGTCGTCGGCTACTCGACCGACGAGTACCTCGCGGCATGGCGCACGCGCAGCTTTCTGCTGTTGATGGCTGCCTTGCTGTTGACGGTGCTGATCATCGCCGCCGAGCGCCGCACGAAGACATTGCTCTCGAACCTGGCTGCCGCACACGATCGGGAAATTGCGAAAGGCGCGCAACTCGAGCAAGCGCGCTCGGACGCCGAAGCGGGATCGCGCGCGAAAAGCGCGTTTCTCGCGACCATGAGCCACGAGATCCGGACACCGATGAACGGGGTCATCGGCATGACGGAAGTGCTGATGCGCGAGCCCTTCTCGCCCGATCAAAAAGAGATGATCTGCACGATTCGCGATTGCGCATCGGCGCTGCTCAAGATCATCGACGACATCCTCGATTTCTCCAAGATCGAAGCGGGCAAGCTGCAGATCGACTGCGTGCCGACATCGATCGAAGAAGTCGTCGACGGCTTGTCGGCCTCGCTCTCCACGGTGGCCGATGCGCGAGGCGTCGCCTTGCGCACCTATGTGTCGCCCGGGCTGCCGTCGAGCGCCCTGTTCGACGATACGCGCCTGCGCGAGATTCTCTATAACCTCGTCGGCAATGCGATCAAGTTTTCCGCCGGCCGCAACGGCGTTCAAGGGCAGGTCGCTTTACGTGTAACGCTCGTCGAGGGCGATTCACCCCAAGTGCGGTTCGAGGTCATCGACAACGGCATCGGCATGACGGCCGAGACGCTCGAGAAGCTGTTTCAACCGTTCAGCCAAGCCGAGGCATCGACGACGCGGCGCTTCGGCGGCACGGGACTTGGCCTCGCGATTTGCCGGCGCCTGGTCTCATTGATGGGCGGGCAGATGTCGGTGCAAAGCGCGCCGGGCGCAGGCTCCGCGTTCATCGTCGTGCTGCCGCTTCAACCGGCTGACGGGGCCGGGCCGCGCAAGCCGACGGATCTGTCCGGCCTGCGCTGTCTCATCGTGGCTTCGCCCGATTGGCGCTGCGATGACGCGGCCGACTATTTGCGCCATGCGGGCGCGCAGGTCGAAGTCGCCGCCGACGCCTACGACGCGCAGCAAGCGCTCGCGCGCGCACACGGCCCATGCGTCCTCGTGCACGACGAACGTTGCTCGGCCGCTGCCGTCGCACTGCAGGGGGGGCGCGACACGTCGATGCTCTTGGGCGATGTGCAGATCGCGGCCTCGCGCAATATGGCCTTGATGACGCGGATAGGCACTACCGTTTCGATCGGTGCGCAGGCGCTGCGGCGCCGCGTACTCGTCGATGCCGTCGCACTCGCAGCAGGCCGCGGTAGCGGTGAAGCGATGCACGATTCGGGGCGAGGCGACGCGCCCGCCGCGCGCAGTGTCGCCGTCGAGGGCGTCACGCTGCTCGTGGCCGAAGACGATGAAATCAATCGCCGCGTCATCTCACGGCAATTGGCGCTGCTCGGCTACGCGGCCGACCTGGCTGTCGATGGCGAGGAGGCGCTCGCTATGTGGCGCACGAAGCCCTACACGCTGGTGCTGACCGATTTGCATATGCCGCGGCGCGACGGCTACGAATTGGCTCAAGCGATTCGTGCGGAAGAAGTGCAACTCGCTCGCATCCGCTCGCCGATCGTCGCCCTGACAGCCAATGCGATCAATGGAGAAGCGAACCGCGCGAAGGCGCTCGGCATCGACGACTATCTGACGAAGCCGTTGAAATTGCACTTGCTCGAGCAAGCGTTAGCGCAATGGACGGCGGGCGCGCGCAACGGCGGACAAGCGAATGCACCGGCGCAGGTCGCAGGTGCTATGCAATGCGCGTCCGAGCCGCCAATTCGACCCTCCTTCGCCGCTTCCGCATCCGCCGAGACGGATACCGCGCAGCAACAGCCGGCGCCGGACACACCGCGCACATCGAGCACATCGAGCACATCGAGCATGAGCGACGAAGCCGCAACGATCGTCGACATCAACGTACTCAAGGGCATCGTCGGCGACGATCATGAAACGGTTCAGGCGTTGCTCATCGAGTACATCGAATGCTCTGCCGAACTCGCCGAGCAATTGCTTGGACACTTGGCGGAAGATCGCGCGCGCGAAGCTGCCTCGGTCGCGCACAAGCTGAAGTCCTCCTCGCGTTCGATCGGCGCATTGCCGCTTGGCGAACTCTGCGCCGATATTGAAGCAACCGCGTCGAAGGGTGAACTGGGCAGCTTCGGTCAATTAGGCACGCGATTTGACCTATCGTATCGGCGCGCAATCGAGGCGGCGCGCACCATCGCGTTGACCATCGACGTGAAGCCGCCGCTTTGAGCTCGGAGGCAATCGAATGGCAGGAAAAAATTACGCGAAACGACGCACGATTTTACCGCCCGTGCGCGCACCCGATCGGTCCCGAACCGCTAGTCTCCGACGCGGAACTCCTCCGGGTCCTTGCCCTTGAGCCAGCGAGGTCGCGGGCCGCGGCCACCCCACGTTTCGCCCGTTTCGGGGTGACGAAAGCGCGGTGCTCCGCCCGATGTCCCGCGCGATTTACGGCGCGTTCCGAACACATCGTCCGCCGTGAATCCGAACGCCGCGATGGTCTCACGCACACTCGCCAATGCGGCTTGCGCCTCGACCTTGCGCGCCCGTTCGATCTCGGCGTCGAGCTCTTGTTTTCTTGCAAGTAATTCCTGATACGTCGTCACAGATTCAATCCTCCATTACTGTTTTTCTCGTAAGCGCAGCGGTTCCGTCGATTGTGCCGCAACGTGATGCCGCAGGCGTTGCGACGGCGCATCTTGCGCCCAACCTGCCGTGCCTATCGGCATAGCCGGCAGAGCGGAAGCAATACACGTGCCTGATTATTTCGCAGCTAATTCGAAGGTTAATTCTCGAGCAATCGAAACGTGCCGGTATCAGTGTTTGACGATCCCGGCCGCCCCCGCGTCGTCGCTTTCCGGCGCTTCGACAATGGCCAGCGGCAGCGTCACCGTCAACGCAAACCCCTGCCCCGGCGCCGATTCGACGCTCAGCGCTCCCTGGAGCCGCGCGGCCCGCTCGCGCATGCCGATGAGGCCAAACGACTTACGGCTGTGCGGCACAGCGGGAAGCGCACCACGTCCGTTGTCGCCGATCTTGAGGATACAAAACGGCGCTTCGCGCACGATCTCGACGCTTGCCTCGCTCGCGCCCGAGTGCCGTGCAACGTTCGTCAACCCTTCCTGCACCATGCGAAACACTTCCGTGCCGCTGTCGCGATTGAAGGTCACTTCATTAAGGTGGAGTTGCGTCTTGACGGCAATCCCGTGCCGCGCCGAAAACTCGTGAACGAACCATTCGATCGCCGGAATCGGGCCGAGATCGTCGAGCATCACCGGACGCAAATCGGCCGCGATACGTCGCACCGAAGCGACGAGCTGATCGATGAGTCCATAGAGACCCTGCAACGCGCCCGCCGACGTTCGATCGATCTTGCTTTCGATCGCCCCTTCGAAGTGCATCATGTCGATTTTCAGCGCGGTCAATAGTTGTCCCATGTCGTCGTGTAGCTCGCGGGCGATGCGCGTCTTTTCTTCTTCGCGAATCTGCTCGATGTACGCCGACAAACGCTGCAGTTCTTCGCGCGACTCGCGCAGCGCGGTCACCCCGCGGTTGCGCTCGATCGCATAACGTATTGCGCGGCTCAGCAGCGCCGCTTGGATTTCGCGCTTGAGCAGATAGTCTTGCGCACCCTCTTGAATCGCAACGAGTCCGACGGAAATATCGGCCAGTCCCGTCAAAACGAGCACGGGCGTGTCCGGTGCAACCTGGCGAAAGCGGCGGAACGTATCGATGCCGCTCCCGTCGGGCAAGCCCAAATCGAGGAAGACAACGTCGAAGCGCCTCTGCTGCGCGTGCGCGAGCGCATCCGCCAGCGATTCGGCGTGCGTCAGGTTGTGGTCGAACTCGGCAATGTCGATGAGGGCTTCCCCGATGATCAGCGCATCGGTGGGGCTGTCCTCGACGAGCAGGACTTCGACGGGCGAAGGCATATTCAAGAGCGTACCGGCGGCAACGTAACGACGCCCAACCAAAATTCGTTGATGCTGCGAACGACCTCGATGAACTTCGCGAAATCGACCGGCTTCGTAATATAGCAATTCGCGTGAAGGCAATACGATTTCAGCACGTCCTCTTCGGATTTCGACGTAGTCAGCACGACGACAGGAATCTTGCGCAGTTCCGGATCGTTCTTGAGTTCGTAGAGCACCTCGCGCCCGCTCATGCGAGGCAGGTTCAGATCGAGGATGATGAGCCCCGGGCGCACGGCCTCTCGATCGGCATACTTGCCGCGGCCCTTGAGGTAATCCATTGCCTCGACGCCGTCCTCGACAAGGTCGAGCGGATTGAGAATTTTGTACTGCTCCATCGCTTCCCGCGTCAGCATGACGTCGGTCGGGCTGTCTTCGACGAGCAGGATGTGGACGAGCTTGCCGCTTTCATCGCTTAGCATGAGCATTCACTCCGAATAACGATGCGTTAGGTTCCGACTGCGCCCGCCGCGCGCGGCAGGGTGAAAAAGAACGTCGTGCCCTCTCCCGGCGTGGATTGCAGCCATATTTTTCCGCCGTGATGCTCGACGATGCGCTTGCATAGTGCGAGCCCAAGCCCCGTTCCCGGGTAGTCTCGGCGCGTATGCAAGCGCTGGAAGATCACGAAGATACGCTCAAAATATTGTTCGGCGATACCGATGCCGTTGTCCGCCACCGAAAACCGCCACTCGTCGCCGGCCCGCTCGGCACGGATATGAATGCGCGGCGGCCGATCCGTCCTGCGGAACTTGATTGCGTTGGCGACAAGGTTTTGAAAAAGGAGTGCCAACTGCGTCGAAATACCTAGAACGACGGGCAATCCGTCGTGGGTCACCTCGGCACCCGACTCTTGAATGACAAGGGACAGATTCTTGAGGGCGAGCTCGAGTGCGTGAGCGGACTGGACCGGTGCTCTGGGATCGTCGAGACGTCCTACACGCGAGTAGCTGAGCAAATCGTCGATGAGCGTTTGCATGCGTGTGGCGCCGTCCACGGCATGGCCGATGAACTCGTCGGCACGCGCGTCGAGTTGTCCCTCGTAGCGCCGCTGCAGCAACTGGAGCGGTCCGGCCACGGCGCGCAGCGGCTCCTGCAGATCGTGCGAAGCGACATAGGCGAACTGCTCGAGATCGTGGTTCGATCGCGCGAGTTCCTCGGTACGTTGGAACAACAACCGCGCCGCTTGCGCTTCATCGCGGAGCAATCGCCGCATCATATAGGCGAACGACATGCAGACGATGATTGTCAGCGCGCCGGAGGCGAGGCCGATCAGCACCGCCAAATCGCGCGTGCGTTTCGCCGTGGCCTGACGCAGGGCCATCTGCTGAGCGACGTGGTTTTCCATCGCGGCAACCGTGGCCCGCGCATGATCCATGAAGGTCTTGCCCGTGTCCGTCATGATGATCGCTTGCGCGGGCTCGAATCCGTGCGCACGCCTGACTTTGATGACGGCCTCGAGCTCGCGGCGCTTTTCGTGGAGCAGCCCACGCAACTGCTCGAGGCGTTGCTGCTGCAGCGAATCTCTCAGCAGCAGCGCGAGGCGATCGAGTTGCCTATCGATTTTCGGCTCGGCCTCGATGTAAGGCTCAAGGTATTCCTCGCGCCCCGTGATGACATAGCCGCGCTGCCCCGTTTCGGCGTCGCGGGCCAGCGCCAGCACACGCTCGAGGCCCGCATACACATCGTTTGAGCGCTGGACCTCCGCCTCGCTGTCATAGAGGGTAATCGTGCCGAACGCGCCGATGCCGGCCGTCACGAGCAGGAGCACGCCAATGACGGGCAATCCCCATCCGACCCAACGCGACGCTGTACCGCCGAACCGTTTGACCGCTTCGTTCATTTTCGCTTTCGCCTGGAACGCGCACGCCTTGCCTCCTTATAAGATAGGCAATTTGTGCTGAAGAATCGAAACAAGAAATCGTGACGAGCGGTCGTGGAAGATTTTTGTAATGAGTGCCTTATCGGCCGGGTGCGCTAAGGAGATGAACAACTTCCGCGGAACGCGGACAAAATAGCTCCGCTATAATGCCAGACATGAAATTTCTCCGGACATGGCTCCTCCTGTTGCTTTGCGCTGCGCTGCCCATTAGTGGGCTGGCGGCCAGCGGCTTGACCGGGGAATGTCCGATGCAGATGAGCATGGGCTACGACGATAGTAGTGCCATGTCTTCGGACATGCCTGGCTGCGAAACGATGAAATCCTCGCAACCGGAAAAAGCCAAAGGCTTCTTCTGCAAGGCAACGGCGCAATGCCAGCTCGGTAATCTGTATCACTTGGGTTCCACGATTGAGGTATCCCGTCCCGCCGGGCTGTCCAGCCCCGTCGTTTTCCACTATGCGCAGTCGCTGTCCGTCCGTGAACCGGGCGGTTTCTGGCGACCTCCTCGCGCCATCTAATCCCTTTTTGACAGGTTCACCGCATCTGCGGTGAGGTCGTCCTGCGTCCAGGACGTGGATTCCTTTGGGATTCCGCCGTTGGGGTTAGAACATGCCTTTAACTATTGGCACGCCGTCATACCGGCGTGCACCACTGCGCGCGCGTTCGCTTTTTGCCGCGCTGATGCTCGCGAGCGTCGCTGCGCACGCTCAGGAAGCACCCGTCACGCTTGATGCGGCGCTCCAGTCCGCTACCGACCGCTCCGCCGCCATGGGGGCTGCGCAGGCTTCGGTACGCGCCAGTTCGGAAGCGGCCGTCAAAGCAGGCCAGTTGCCAGATCCGATGCTGAAGGCTGGCGTGGACAACCTGCCGGTGAACGGACCGCAGCGGCTCACGATCGGTCAGGACTTCATGACCATGCGCCGTATCGGCATCGAACAGGAATGGGTATCGGGGGACAAGCGGCGGCTGCGGTCCGCGTTGGCGAACGACGTCGTGGACCGCGAGCGGGCCAGCTACCTCGCCCAGGTCGCGAACACGCGCCAGCAAACGGCCGCGGCGTGGCTGAACGCCGTCTATGCGAAGAAAGCTGTCTCGCTGCAGCAGGAACTCGTTGACCGCATGACCCACGAGTTGGAGGCGACGAGAGCCGCCTATCGCGGGGCGAAAGCGACTGCGGCCGACGTGATGCAGGCCCAGGCAATGCTGGCGCAGACCCAGGACCAGTTGCTCAAGGCCCTGCAGACGTTGCAGACGGCGCTCATCGGCCTGTCCCGCTGGACGGCAACCCCCGTATCCGATGTGACGGGCGAGCCGCCGGCGCCACAGTCGTATGTGTCATCACTGCCGCCCGAGGAACTGCGTGAGGTGCAGCCGGTGCTCGTCGCAGCATCCCGGGAGATCGCCGTCGCCGATGCCGATACCGCCGTCGCGAACAGCAACCGCAGCCCCAACTGGACGTGGGAAGTCGCTTACCAGCAGCGCGGCGGGGCGTACTCGAACATGGTGTCGGTTGGCGTCAGCATCCCGCTGCCCATCCATCGTAAGAACTACCAGGACCGGGACGCGGCGGAGAAGGCGGAACTGGGCACCAAGGCGCGACTGATGTATGAGGACGCGCAGCGTCAGGTGGAAGCAGACATCCGCAGCCAGTCAGCCACCCTTGCGAGCGGTCGCGAACGCATCGCAAATCTCATTCATTCCCTGCTCCCGGCTGCGGGCCAGCGCGTGCAACTGGCGGCGGCGGCATACAGGGCGGGTACCGGCTCGCTCGCGGACACATTCGCTGCCAGGCGCGCGCAGCTCGACGCCGAACTTCAGGTGTTGGACCTGCAACGCGACGTGTCCCAGACCTGGGCCCAACTGGAATACCAAGTCGTGCCCGCCTCGATGTCCGCGATTCAGTGAAGGAGAACAACATGCAAAAGAAACGGCTGGCACGCGCGGCCCTTATGGTGTTTGCCGCAGCGGCGTTGCTAGGTGGCGGCTATGTCGCCGGCACGCATCGTTCGGCGATGAGTGGCGAGAGCGCGCTTGCGGCTACCCCTTCCGGCGACAAAATCGACCCGAAGACTGGCCGGAAGGTACTGTACTGGCACGACCCGATGGTGCCGAACCAGCATTTCGACAAGCCCGGCAAGTCGCCTTTCATGAACATGCAGCTAGAACCGGTTTATGCCGACGAAGGCGGCTCGAGCGGCATCAAGATTGACCCCGGGTTGCAGCAGAATCTGGGGATTCGATATGCAACCGTACGCCGGCGCGAGACAACGGAAGGATTCGACGCGGTAGGTGCTACGCAGTTCGATGAGTCGAAAGCCGATGTCGTCCAGTCGCGGGTGACCGGCTACATTGACCATCTTTACGCCAGCGCCCCAATGCAGCGCGTAGCGAAAGGCGCTCCGATTGCGTCCCTGTTCGTTCCGGATTGGCTTGCGCCACAGGAAGAATATCTGGCGCTAAAACGTGGCGACACGGATGACGGCATGCTGGCGGCGTCACGTGCGCGCATGCGGGCGATGTCCATTCCGGACAGCGTGATTGCAAGTCTCGACCGCACCGGCAAGGCGCAGACACACATTACGCTATCCGCACCGGAAACCGGCGTTCTGACCGAACTGAACGTTCGTGATGGCGCGATGGTGTCGCCCGGTCAAACCCTTGCGAAAGTCTCCGGGCTCGACAGATTGTGGCTCGTGGTGGAGGTGCCCGAAGCATTGGCCCTCCAGGTTCAACCCGGCATGAGCGTGGACGCTGTGTTTGCCGGCGACCCGGCGCAGCATTTCACGGGGCACATCCGCGAAATCCTGCCGGGCATCAGCACGAGCAGTCGCACGCTCCAGGCACGCCTCGAAATCGATAATGCAGACTTCAGGTTGACGCCAGGCATGCTGATGCGGGCGCGCATTGGTGCCGCGAAAAAGGTATCGCGGCTGCTCGTTCCCTCGGAAGCCGTCATCACGACGGGTAAGCGGGCGGTGGTCATCGTCAAAAATCCCGACGGCAGGCTACAACCGGTCTCGGTCACCGTAGGCAACGATGCCGGCGACGATACCGAGGTGAGCAGTGGCCTGGCTGAAGGCCAGCAGGTCGTCGCATCCGGCCAGTTCCTGATTGACTCGGAAGCGAGTCTGAAATCCGTTCTGCCGAAGTTCGAAGCGACCGCACCGACACCGACTAATACAAGCACAAGCGCGCCGGCTCCCGCACCTGCTGCTGCAGCAGCACCGCAGACCTACGACACCACGGGTAAGGTCGAACAGGTGACGGCCGAAGACATTACGTTTTCACATCAACCTGTACCCGCTCTGGGCTGGGGCGCGATGACCATGTCGTTCGGCAAACCATCGCCGGCAGCGTTCCCGGACGTGAAGCCTGGCCAGACGGTTCATTTTGTTTTCAGGCAGTCGGGTGACGGATACCAGTTGACCAAGGCCGAGCCGGTCGGAGGCGCGAAATGATTGCGCGTCTTATAAGGTGGTCTATCCATAACCGCTTCTTGGTGCTGCTGGCGACCGTGCTTGTTACAGCGTGGGGCGTCTATTCGGTCACGCAAACACCGCTCGATGCGCTGCCTGACCTGTCCGACACGCAGGTCATTATCAAGGCCTCGTACCCGGGCAAAGCGCCGCAAGTCATCGAGGACCAGGTCACGTATCCGCTCACCACGACGCTGCTTGGTGTGCCGGGCGCAAAAACCATCCGGGCGTATTCATCGTTCGGCGATGCGTTCGTCTACGTGTTGTTCGACGATAAAACCGATCAGTACTGGGCACGCTCGCGGGTACTCGAGTACTTGAATCAAGTGCAGAGCCGGCTACCGCAGGGGGCAACCGTTTCCCTTGGACCGGATGCAACCGGTGTGGGTTGGGTGTACGAATATGCACTCGTCGACAAAACCGGGCAACACGACCTTGGGCAACTTCGCGCACTGAACGACTGGTTCCTTAAGTTCGAACTGAAGTCAGTACCTGACGTGTCCGAAGTCGCGAGTATCGGCGGCATGGTGCGCCAGTATCAGGTTGTCCTCGACCCGGACAAACTACGCGCGTATCGCATCACTCAGGCCGCGGTGGCTGATGCACTGGGCAAAGCGAACCAGGAATCCGGCGGGTCGGTGGTTGAGATGGCCGAGTCAGAGTACATGGTCCGTTCGTCTGGTTACCTGCATACGCTCGACGACTTTCGCAACGTCGTATTGCGCACGAACGATG
Source organism: uncultured Burkholderiaceae bacterium (assembly GCA_966212065.1). Classification (GTDB taxonomy): domain Bacteria; phylum Pseudomonadota; class Gammaproteobacteria; order Burkholderiales; family Burkholderiaceae; genus Trinickia. The sequence continues at coordinate 21,800 of CBIHOQ010000011.1, read as the reverse complement.
CAGGTACGCCGGTTCTGCTCGGCGATGTAGCCCGGATTCAAATCGGACCCGAGATGCGACGTGGCATCGCCGAGCTGAATGGGCAGGGAGAGGTAGCAGGCGGCGTTATCGTCATGCGCTCCGGCAAGAACGCGCTGACGACCATCGATGCGGTGAAGGCGAAACTGGCCGATCTGAAGCGGTCGTTGCCGGCTGGTGTCGAGGTCGTGACAACCTACGACCGCTCCCAGCTCATCGAGCGCGCGGTGGACAACCTCAAGGGTAAGCTCATTGAGGAATTCGTCATCGTTGGGCTTGTTTGTGCCGTGTTCCTATTCCATCTTCGCAGCGCGTTCGTGGCGATTCTGTCGCTGCCGCTCGGCGTGCTGGCCGCTTTCATTGTCATGCGCTATCAGGGGGTGAATGCGAACCTGATGTCGCTGGGAGGCATCGCAATTGCCATCGGGGCGATGATTGACGCGGCCATCGTGATGATCGAGAACGCTCACAAACATCTCGAAGCGTACGACCACGAGCATCCGGGCGAACCCATCACGACGGCACGGCGCTGGGACCTTATCGCGACATCTGCAGCGGAAGTCGGGCCGGCGTTATTCTTCTCGCTTCTTATCATCACGCTGTCGTTTATCCCGGTGTTCTCGCTCGAGGGGCAGGAGGGGAAGCTGTTTTCTCCGTTGGCCTTCACCAAGACTTACACCATTGCCGCCGCTGCCGGGTTATCAGTCACGCTCGTGCCGGTACTGATGGGTTATCTGATTCGAGGCCGCATCCCTCATGAGAACGCGAACCCGATCAATCGCGTACTGATTCGACTGTACCGACCGTTACTGGAAGCCACGCTTCGGCGGCCGTGGATTGCCATTGGTCTGGCGGTGGTTGCGCTGGCCGCTTCGGTGATTCCGATGTCCCAGCTCGGTGGCGAATTCATGCCACCGCTTGACGAAGGCGACCTGCTGTATATGCCAACGGCGCTGCCGGGAATTTCTACCGAGAAAGCGAGCGAACTTCTGCAGCAGACGGATCGGCTCATCAAGACCGTTCCGGAGGTGGAGACCGTCTTCGGCAAATCCGGGCGGGCCGACACCGCTACGGATCCGGCGCCGCTCGAGATGTTCGAGACTACGATTCAGTTCAAGCCGCGTAGCGAGTGGCGACCGGGCATGACGCCGGAGAAGCTGGTCGACGAACTGGACCGGACCGTCAAGGTGCCGGGGCTGTCGAACGTGTGGGTGCCGCCCATCCGTAATCGTCTGGACATGCTGTCTACCGGCATCAAGACGCCGGTTGGCGTCAAGATTTCCGGCAGCGATCTCTCGCAAATCGACAGAATTGCGGCGCAGGTCGAAACAGCGGTCAAGAATGTGCCGGGGGTCACGTCTGCACTGGCCGAGCGCCTGAACGGCGGGCGGTACATCGACATCGACATCGACCGCCAGGCGGCTGCACGTTACGGGCTTTCCGTCGGCGATATCCAGTCTGTCATTTCCTCGGCGGTCGGCGGGGAGAACGTGGGCGAAGTCATTGCCGGTCGGGAACGGTTCCCCATCAACATCCGCTATCCGCGCGAAATCCGGGATTCGCTGGAGAAGCTGCGACAGTTGCCGGTCGTCACGGACCGTGGCGCACAAATCCAGCTCGGCGATGTCGCGCACATCACGATTGCCGATGGTCCACCCATGATTCGTAGCGAAAATGCGCGGCTCTCCGGCTACGTCTATGTCGATATCCGCAATACGGACCTACAGTCGGCGGTCGAGGCAATGCAGCGCGCTGTTGCGGAAAAGGTGACGCTTCCGCCCGGCTATTCGATTGCATGGTCCGGCCAGTTCGAATATCTCGAGCGGGCAGCGGCGAAACTGCGCACCGTCATTCCCGTGACGCTCGTTGTTATCTTCGTGCTGCTCTGTCTGACCTTCAACTCCGCGGCCGATGCGCTCCTGCTGATGTCGACAGTGCCATTCGCTCTGGTCGGTGGCTTTTGGCTCATCTGGATTCTCGGTCACGCGGTATCAGTCGCAACTGCAGTCGGGTTTATCGCGCTCGCTGGTGTCGCAGCCGAGTTCGGTGTCGTGATGCTGCTCTACCTGAAGAGTGCGCTCAATCGCCAGCTGGAAGAGGGTGAACCGCTCACCGAGGCGCTTCTGATCGACGCAATTCGCGAAGGCGCCGTGTTGCGCGTGCGACCGAAAGCAATGACGGTTGCTGTCGTGCTGGCGGGTCTGATCCCCATCATGGTCGGACACGGCGCCGGTTCGGAAGTCATGCAGCGCATTGCCGCACCGATGGTAGGCGGCATGGTCACGGCACCCATCCTTTCGATGTTCGTTATCCCCGCAGCCTGGTTCTTGCTACAGCGCCGCCGTGCGCGAAAGCTGAGCGAGGCGCGTCTCTCCCATGCAGTAACTTCCGGCATGAAAGTGCCCTCTACCCAAACTGGAGAATTTTGATGAAGAAGCGGTTTGTTGCCTCTGTTGCTGTCTGCGCAATTGGCGCGTTTGCTGCGCCGGCGTTCGCCGGCGATGACATGGCCGGTATGAACATGACCATGAAGCCGGCGGACTCGAAGACGTCATCGAACCATGCCCTCACCGATGCGGAGGTCAGGAAAGTGGACGCGGCCACCGGGATGGTCACGCTCAGGCATGGGGCACTGGAAAACGTCGCGATGCCGCCCATGACTATGGCATTCAAGGCCAAGGACTCCGCGATGGTCAAACAGGTCCGCGAGGGCGATAAGGTCAAGGTCCGTGTCGAGAACGTCAATGGCACGCTGACGATTGTGAAACTCGAAAAACAGTCTTGATGCTGTCCTTGCAGGCTTACCGTGCCTGGTGAGCCATGCAATCGGGTTGCATGGAGAAATGATGCGGGCGATGGGCGACATCTTGCTCAAATATCCGCCAGACCGGGACGGCGCCATCGAAGTAACAAAGCGGGCAGTTCAAGGGCGATAGTCGGAGGGTCGTGCGCCCGTCCATTTGCGAAACGCGCGGTGAAACGCGCTGGGCTCGGCAAACCCGACCGAGACCGCAATGTCGGCAATCGTCCGCCCGCCGTCTTGCAACGCGGCGATCGCCAGGTCGCGGCGCAGAGCGTCCTTGATCGACTGATAGGTCTCGCCTTCCCGATTGAGCCTGCGCCGCAGGGTCGCTTCCCCGATTCCGAGTTCGACGGCCAGCGTATCGGCGCCCGGCCAATCCGCGACTGGACGGGCACGCAGCGCGCGACGCACGCGCGCACCCAATGAATCGGCGTTGCGATATTTGACGATGAAACTTGCGGGCGCGTTGCGCAGAAACGTTTTCAGCGACTTCGCCGTCTGGATGACGGGCAACGCCATGAACGCTGGGGCAAGCTCGACGTACGAAGCCGCTTCACCGAAACGCAAGTCGTCGCAAAACATCGAGCGGTACTCGTGGCCCGCGGCGGGCTCGGCGCAACTAAAGCGCGCGGCACGCACGGGAATGCGTCGCCCGACGAGCCAGCATACGAGGCCGTATACAAGAATGAAATGCGTCGCATAGGCAAACATCTCCTTCTCCGGCACACCCTCACGCAATCGATACACGAGCCGCACACGCTCGCTCGTCGCATCCACTTCGGCCGTCATGTCGTCGAGCACCAGCCGCATGAAGCCAGTGGCGCGCGCGATCGCCTGCGCGCCGTCGCGGGCGGTCAGCGCAGCTTGGCACATGGCGATGAAGCTGCCGCTTCGCATGGGGTGCGAATCTTGGCCGAAGAATTCGTCGTCGAGCCCGCGGCCAATCGCATTCCACAGCGCACCATATTGAGCGGACGACACGCGTGCCTGCGGCGAGGCAAGCAGTTGCGGGGCGATTCCCGCTTGATCGAGTAGCGGTGAAGGATCGACGCCGCACCGCGTCACGCAACGGACGGCTTCTTCGACGAGGCTGACGGCGATGGTCCCTTTCTCTCTATCCATATCTCGTTCCGACGGCCGGCACACGCGGGTCACCCGATGACAAATTCGCTCATGACGATTGAGCGGCCTGAGCATCGAAACCTGCCGATACCCCACCTACACTTCGACGCGTATGCGGCTTGCATGCCGCGAGCCTACCATTTCGCACGACTACCACGCCATGGACGAGTTTTACACCGAAGAACAACGCATGATCCGCGATGCCGCGCGCGAGTTCGCCGCCGAATGCCTTGCACCGCACGCAGCGCAATGGGATCGCGAGAGCGCCCTGCCCGCGCACATCGTCCGGCAGATGGGCGAACTCGGCCTGCTCGGCATGATGGTGCCTGCCGAGCTGGGCGGCACCTACACCGACTACGTCGCCTATGCGCTCGCGCTGGAAGAAATCGCGGCCGGTTGCGCGGCCTGCGCCACGGTGATGAGTGTGCACAACTCGGTTGGCTGCGGGCCGATCCTGAAGTTCGGCACCGCGGCGCAGCAAGCGCGTTGGCTGCACGAACTCGCGCTCGGCAACACAATCGGGGCATTCTGCTTGACCGAGCCGCATGCGGGCTCTGAAGCGAACAACCTGAAAACGCGTGCCGTATTGAAGGACGGGCGCTGGATCATCGACGGCAGTAAGCAATTCGTCACGAACGGCGCGCGAGCCGGCGTGGCCATCGTCTTCGCCGTCACCGATCCCGAGCTAGGCAAGCGCGGCCTTTCCGCATTCATTGTGCCGACCGATACGCCGGGCTTCACCGTCGGACGCCCGGAGAACAAGCTCGGCATTCGTGCATCGGACACCTGCCCCGTCACGCTCGAACAGTGCGCCGTGCCCGAGGATCATTTGCTCGGTACGCGCGGCGAAGGGCTCAAGATCGCGCTGTCGAATCTCGAGGGCGGGCGCATCGGCATTGCCGCGCAAGCGGTCGGCATCGCGCGCGCCGCGTTCGACGCCGCGAGGGCCTATGCCGGCGAGCGCATTCAATTCGGCAAGGCCATCAAGGAACACCAGGCGATCGCGCACATGCTCGCCGATATGACCACGCGTCTGAACGCAGCGAGGCTGCTCGTTCATCATGCGGCGCGCCTGCGCAGCGTCGGCAAACCATGCCTGTCCGAAGCTTCGCAAGCTAAGCTCTATGCATCGGAAGTTGCTGAGGAAATCTGCTCGAAAGCGATCCAAATTCATGGCGGCTACGGCTACCTGGCCGATTACCCCGTCGAGCGCCATTATCGCGACGCGCGCATCACGCAGATTTACGAAGGCACGAGCGAAGTCCAGCGAATGGTCATCGCACGGGATTTGTGAAAGCCGGTAATGAGCTGTTGCAAAGCTGTCGCCCGGGGACCGGTGTTTTTTAAGGATGGCTTGCGACTTCGTCGCTGTACCGGATGGCCGTCGGCCCGCCACCGCCGAATGCTACCAATGAAATGTGTAACGCCGCGATACGCGATAGCACACCTTGGCGCACACCAATCCTTTTATTTCATGGAGTTAGTGTTTTCTGTGGTATCGGCGAGACGCGCTGAAAACCCCTCGCTTTAAGGCTGGCTTAAGGCGCTTTGCGCACCATCGGCGCGCTGCTATTCGCGATGGAGGCCGGCCCGATGACTGACCCGAACGAACACGCCACGCCGCGCAAGCGCACTATGCTGCGGCGCATCCTAAGCCACCACGAGATCGCCACCTTGCTGCTCCTGCTGCATTCGCCGATCGACGTCTCCGCAAAGCCCGAGATTCCCATGCTGCGGGAGGCGGGGCTCGTCGAGCCCGTCACTTCCGAATCGGGCGATACGCGCTTTCAATTGACGGAAGACGGTACCGCCATTCTTCGCGGGCTTGGATTTAGCTAACTTGTTATCTGGGAGCGGGCTGTAATGAGCATCGACGGCGACAAGACACGACGGCGGTCTATCTGATCGTGAAGGAAACGTTCCGGCGTCGTGCAAGCGCTCTGCCGAATCGCCGCCAGCGCTTCTTTCAGACGCTGGAAGGTCGCTAGGTGCTAGGAAGCGATGAGTCCCATCGCAATCGCCTTGACGACCGCCTGCACCTTGTTCGTCGCATTCAGCTTCAAGAGCACGTTATTGACGTGAAAGTTGACGGTGCGCTCCGAGATACTCAGGATTTTGCCGATCTCGCACGCGGTCTTGCCTTCCCCGGTCCAGCAGAGCACCTCGCACTCGCGGGGCGTGAGTACAACGCTCGCTTCGGGCGCGAGCCGCGGGACGACAAGTTCGCTCATTAGCGAGTGCGAAAGATTGGCGAGCCAACTCGCCTGCAGCGTGAGCTCGTTGGTCTCTTCGTTCGTCAGTGCATCGGCATGCCGCGCCATCGTAAGCAAACCGTAAACACCTTGCGCGGCCCAGCTTGAATGCGCCACGCCCACACGCAACCCGAAATCGCGTGCGTCGCTCCATAGCCGCGGCGCGTTCGCCGACGCCTCCGGCCATACGATCAGCCGTGAACTGGAGACCCCTTCCCGCACCGTCGGATCGATATCGATGAAGTGGTTGTCCTGATAGTGCTTCATCCAACCGGGAGGGTACGTGTCGAAAATCTCGACGGCCGGATTCGACACCGGAAGCGGCACGCGGATGCCGTAACAGCAGTACTCGAAGCCAAGCCGCTTCGCGAGCCCCGCGATCCGATGGAACAACTGCCGCTCGTCGGGCGCTGCGCGCAGTTGTTCGTAGCTATCTTGCCACCGCAACGGCAACTCCATGAAAACCCCAAATCAAGTCGTAAAAGGGCCGCGATACAAGGCTGTCATAGTTGCCAGGTTCCACAGCCGCAGCAGACTGCTACAGTCCGCCCATGAGACATCCTTCCACTTTGCTGCCGCTTCCTCATGTCGACGGTTATGTCCGCCTACAAGAACCAGCGCTCGCCCAACTCCACCTCGTCCACCTCGATTCGGGGCTCGACGATAGCCTGCTCGCCGAGTTGCGCGCAGAGGGGGTGGACGCCAGCTGCGCCGGCTACACGGAATGGCAGTGCCCGCGCACCTCGGCTACATCGCAAATGACGCTCGGTTGGGACTGGTATGTCGACCCCATCTCGGGCGCGCTGCTCGTTGCGTGGAGCGATATCCGCAGCAACGTCATGTGCGTCGATCCGCGCGGCGCCGATCTCGGCACGGCATACACCACGCGGGCGCTGCTGCGGTGGGTCGCCGGCCTGAACTGGCCGAATGCCGTCGCACAAGCCGCGCTTGCGCCATGGGGACAACCGATCGTGCGAGGCCCGACGCTCCAATAAGGTTGAGCGGGGCCGCCGGATCGGTCGCCCTTCGCTCGATTGATCCGCTAATTCATCCACAGCGTTCATTTATAAGCAAATCGCCGCCCCATTTCAATCTTTTATTGGCTGACCCGATCTGCCCTGAAGTTTAGCGACGCTTCGGCAGGCCTAGGTACGACCGTGCACTCCTGTCAACTCTGACAGTTACCGCCCCTCGGAGCGCGCGCTGTAATGCGCTCATCAAAAGATACGAGCGAGGGAATTCATGCGGACTTCTGTGCACGATGACGGGTGCCTGCCCGAAGACGTCGATGCTGCGCTCGCGCGCTACCGGCACCGGATCTTCGTCGAACAGTTGGGATGGAGCCTGCCGTCTGCCGATGACCGCTTCGAGCGCGACCAATACGACCGCGGCGACACCGTGTATGTCGTCGCCCACGACGAATCGGGGGCCATTTGCGGTTGTGCGAGGCTGTTGCCTACTACGCGCCCTTATTTGTTGCAGGAACTGTTTTCTTTCTTGTTGGCCGACGGCACCGAGCCGCCTAAGGCTGCCGACGTATGGGAGTTGTCGCGCTTTGCCGCGAGCGGGACCGACGGTGCGCTGAGCGACGAAAGCGGTGCGTGGGCGGTGCAGCCCATGCTCGCGTCCGTGGTCGAATGCGCCGTCAAGCTCGGCGCCCGGCAGTTGATCGGCGTGACCTTCCTCAGCATGGAACGGCTGTTCCGCCGTATCGGCGTTCATGCTCACCGGGCGGGACCGGCGCAGCGTATCGACGGGCGCATGGTCGTTGCCTGCTGGATCGATCTCGACGCGCAAACATTAAGCGCACTGGGTCTCGATCCCGCGCTGATCGCGCGGCACGGCAACGGCCGGCGCGCGCTGCAAGCCTGCGCTTGAACGCGCAAAGGAGAACCCGTGCATAGCATTTGCGAGCTGCCCTACCCGGCCTCCGTAGATTATTTTTCCTCGTGGGTGCGAATCGCCGTGACCTATGCCGACCCAGCGCGATCGATGCCGGTTTTGCGGCTCGATCGGGACGGACTGACCGTCGCCGTCGACCATGACGCCGATATCCCGCCAATCGGCTTGCCCCGGCCGGCGCTGATCGTCGGCGATTCGAAGGCGTTTTGCGAATTACGGTTGGTGGTGCGCGCGGTGACTCGCACGGCAAGCGGCGCGATGGAATTGACTCTGCAGCCGTCTCGCGCCGACGATGAAGTCCAGCTATGGCAGGCGCTGCGCGCTTATCAAATACAGTTGGGCCCGTCGCCGTGGAGCGAGTTACCGCCTCGGTCGTCCCGGGTCGAGCACGGCGCTATGGCGCAGCGGCAGCCGGAGGGCGCCGCTGCGGAGCGTAACGCCGGATCCGCTCAGGCAATCGGCCGCGAGCCGCGACCGCCGGCGGCATACCTGGACGATTCGCATGCGCGAGCATGGTGCGACGCGGCTTTCACCGTGGCGAACCGCGATGACGCCTGCTTTCTTGCGCACTGGCTCGACTACCATTTCGCCGAACTATGTGCGCGAGCGCGGATGTCCGACGTTCGAGCGGAACTGTGCGACGTCCATACGCGTGTAGCCGATCACGAGGTGGAGGTCCGGTTCGTCTTCCGCGAGGACGGACACGTCGTTCGTGCATCCACGCAGGCCGCCTGCCGCTGGATCGCGGCCGAAGCCGCGCGTCAATTGCTTATGCCGCTCGAGCATTGGCTATCGCCGAACATGTCTGCCGTCCGCGCGTTGCGCACCGGTCGGCCCTACCGCACTACGCTCGCCTCAGGGGCGCGGGGCTATTCGTCGTGACATCCCGCCACAGCTTTGTGATCCAATCGCGCAGCAGTAACGACTCGGCCCAGCGGTCCGTCGTATCGTTGCCGTCGCGGCCGATAATCGCATAAGGCTTGGGCCCCAGTTCGCAGGTGAAGGCAAGCGTGTCATCCTCCCCTGCCCGCTGGCGCCACGAGGTGAAGCCGTAGCGCCACCAGTCGAGAAAAAGGTCGACCCACATCCGATGCGGCTCGAACGAGAGTTCGATCTGTACTTGTTCCCGGCTCGCGACGCGGCCGTGAAACGCCCACGACTGGTCAAGTATCCGGTGCATGAGCCGGTGATTTTCGTCCGACACCGGCCAGGCGAATTCGCGTCCAACCAGATAGTGAGAAATGTCGCCAAGCAATTTCAGATTGGGGCGCGCGTCAATCAAATCGAGTGTGAAGTAGAGATCGGTGGTCATCCGGTCGCGATGCGTCTCGATGTAGATCGGGATATCCACCTGTTCGGCAAGCCGCTGCCAGCCGTCGATCAGCGCGACGCATTCCGCGACGGTGCGAGGACGCACGTCAGGTTGCAGATCGATGTGATGCGCACCGAATTCGACGGCATTCTCGAGCACCGGCTGCAGATCGTCGACCGTGCGCGGAAAACATTGACCTTCCGCGTCGAGTCCGTAGGCCGCACGCCATTGCGCTAGTCGCCGGACTGACGCTCGGTCCGTGTAATGTGCGCTTAGTCCATCGAAACCCGCGTCGGCGATCATGTGCACATTCTCTTCGAGAGAACGTTCGCGGCCGTCGGTGTGTCGACGCTCCATCGCCCACATCGACTGGAACACGAGCAGGCGTTGGGTCATTGCGCATGCTCGGCCAGCAGCGAACGCAGCTTCGTGTCCGCATCGGCTAGCAGCGCCGGTTCGACAGAAGCGCGTTGCGCAACGAGCAACTGCGCGATACGTACATCGCGCGCGATCTCGCCTGCACGTCCGACTCCACTCGCGCCGACCAGCGCGCCGCCGGCGTCGAGCGCAAAAAAAATCCGTGACGTCGCGCCTGTTTTGCGCATCACGGTCGACGTGCCGTATGCGGGCATACCGGCAATCTGGATCGTCATGTCGTACTGGTCGGACCAAAACCAAGGGGTAGCCGAATAGGCCTCGCCATAGCCGAGCATGTTGCGGGCGGCGGTACGCGCCTGGTCCTCGGCGTTCTTCCAGCATTCGAGCCGAATCCGCTGGCCCGTGTGCGGATGCGGGAACGAGCAGACGTCTCCGGCCGCGTAGAGATGCGGGTCGCTGGTGCGCAACATTGGGTCCACAGCAACGCCATTGTCGATATCGAGGCCTGCCGCCTGCGCGAGGCCAACACGCGGGATTGCGCCGACACCCACCACGACTGCGTCACACGGAACAATGCTGTGATCGGCGAGCTTCACGCCGGTGACGCGCACTTCGCCGGTAAAGCAATCGACCTGTGCGCCGAAGCGCAAATCCACGCCCATCTCGCGGTGACGATCGACCAGATACGCAGCAACGACGTCGGGCACAGCCCGCATCAACGCGCGCGGCGCCGCTTCGAGCACGGTCACTTGGCAGCCCTGCGCGATCGCAGCCGCCGCGATCTCGAGACCAATGAAACCGGCGCCGATTACGGCGATCCGTCGGCCCCGCGTCAGTTCGCTGGCGATCGCATGGGCGTCGGGAACGGCGCGCAGGCTGTGCACGCCCGGCAGCGTTGAGCCGGGGAGGTTAAGCGGGCGAGGCTCGGCGCCGGTCGCGATCAACAGCCGGTGATAGCCGATTGCATCGCCGCTGGCCAGCACCACTTTGCGATTCATCCGGTCGATCGCCGTTGCGCGCCCGTCGACACGTAAATCAATGCGCTGGTCGCCATAGAAAGCCTCGTCGTAGATCGCGCACTGCGCGCTCGTCTTCTGGCCCAGCAGCACGGACTTCGACAACGGCGGCCGCTCGTATGGCAACAGTCCTTCGTCGCCGAGCAACGTGATCGCGCCGTCCCAGCCGTGCTCGCGCAGCGCATGCGCCGCGCGCGCGCCGCACTGCCCACCGCCTACGATCACCATCGAGTCGTTCGAACTCATGTCACGCTCCGGGGCGACTTCACCGGTATTGGCCAGCCAGCGCCGACACCTGACGGATGTTCTGTTGCGTGATGAAGCCGGGTCCCGAGCTGATATTACGTGCCTCATACACAGGCTTGAGGCCGTAGTCCCCCAGCCGCTTCATAAACTTCGGATTCTTTTCGAGTTCGGCGCGTGCCTGGAGCACGTCGGTGTTGTGATGCTTGTGCATGATCGCCAGCATCGCGATCGGAATATAGCCTTGCAGATACGGCTGCTGATCGGTGCAAAACTTTATCGCGCCGTCCTTGATTGCCTTCGCAACATCAGGATCAATATCGAACGTCGCGAACCAGATCTTGCCGGCAAGCCCCATTTTGGTCACGGCACGAATCGTAGGGTCGGCGGAAGTCGGGCCGAGCGTCAACACGGCCTGTGTATTCGGATGCGTACGGAGCACCGCGCTAACCTTGGCCTCGATGCCGGTGGGGTCCGCGCCCGCGTCCAGCACCGATGCTTTCATATCCGCGCCGATGGCATCCGCAAAGCCGCGGCAACGTTCGAACGACAACGGGTTCGTCGCGTAGTGGTTCACGCACAGAAAAGTCTTGATGCCGTCGGCCTTGGCGCGCAATCCGGCCTCCCTGCCCGCCAGATACTCCGGCTGGCCGACATGCAGCAACGCGCCCAGTTCTGCGCTCTGCTTTTCCGTACCGGTATTCGTTGTGACGAGCGGGATGTTCTTTGCCTCGAGTTTAGAGAGCGCGCCCTTTAGAAGATCGTAGTCGGCAATCGTCGAAACGACGCCGTCATAGTTGCGCGCTGCCGCCTGATTGACCAGTTGCACCATGTCCGCGATATCGCCATTCGGCGGATTGCGATAGTCGGTCTGTACATTGAAATCCTCGTCGGCTTGCTTGATGCCGTTCTTCACGGTATTCCACCAGGCATCCGAATCCGGCGCGTGCGAGATGAAATCAAAGTGCGCGGTGGGCTCGGCAAAAGCGCCGGCGCATAGCCCGAGACCCATGACCACGGCGGCTAGGCGAAACGTCCTGCGGATAGCGAATTTCACAGCTGTCTCCTTGTTTATGGTCGGTTTGCCGATGTCGCGCATCGGCCCATCTCGCCTTGCCTCAGTCACGTAATCATGTGATCACGTGATCATGTGATTGCGTGATTGCGTGATTACAGCGTCACGCGGAGAAAGGATGCGGCGTCAGTCTGCGGGTAGGCCGATGAAGACCTTGCCGGCTTCGATCTTGATGGGATGCGTGACGAGGTTTACGCAAACGGGTGCGCCTTTCGCCGCGCCGGTCGGAATATGAAAGCGCCCCATGTGCATCGGGCACTCGATCACGTCGCCGAACACTAGACCTTCGGTGAGTCGTGCTGTCTCATGCGTGCAAAGACCGGCCGATGCGTAATAGCCGCTGGGCGTGTGATAGATCGCGTAGAGCTTGCCGTCGCGCTCGAATTCGATGACATCTTCCTCGTCTACGTCATCGCATGCGCAGACGAAATGCCAGTGAAGGATATTCATTGTGTTCCCCTTCGCTTAATGCGCCCGCGCCATCGATGGTTGATCGCCGGCCGGTTGCGCGTCGGCCGTCGCGGCAGTTCCCGGCACGCGCGGCGTCACCATATAGTCGGGGTCGTGCCGCTGCATTTTGAAGACGTGAATGATTTCGCCCCATGCGCTGAACAAGCCGTCGTAGGCAGGCGGCAAATCAGCTTCGATCGCCTTGCGCAGTTGCGGCAGGGCATGAAACGGCACGTTCGGGAACATATGGTGTTCGACGTGATAGTTCATATTCCAGTAGAGGAATTGCACAAAGCGATTCAGCTTGAGGGTTCGCGTCGAGAAGCGGTGATCGAGTTCGTTCTCGCGCAGCCCCGTGTGCTGCGTGAGCGCCAGCAGTTCGTGCAGCCAGGCGCCGTACGAGCGCGGCAGCAGCAGAAAGACCACCGGCAGCCAGCTATGGGCGGCAATCGCCCATGCGGTCACCCCAACGTAGAGCGCAAGGATCACTCGCGAATGACGGCACATCGCACGGTATTCGCTGGGGGGCACGACTGCCTTCGCCTTATTCGTTACGATGCCGACGCTATGCAGCACGATGTTGCCCAGATGATGGATGCCATGCGAGATGCGCAGGAAATCGGTAGCAAGCTTCAGGTAGTTCGGCGGCCGCTTCACCGCCAGTTCGACATCGGACGGCACCGTCGCCGTTAAATGCGTGTACGTGTGATGCTGCGCATGCGACCAGCGGCTGTAGACCTGCTCGCGCCACGTCATGAAGCAGATCAGCCAATGAATCGACTCGTTTAACCATTCGCTGCGAAACGGCGTGCGATGGCGTAATTCGTGTTCGATCGCTTCGGCGAACGCGTAGACCGTCCCGTACAGCAAAAATGCCGGCACGCACCATAAGGTGCCGAGCGACAGCCATGCGAGCGCGCCGCTTGCCGCGACCAGCGCGAGAAACCCACTCACGTGCAATAGTGCGTCGCGGTCGTTGCGGCGCGTGACTTCCTTGAGCACCTTCCTATCGAGCCGGCATTTGTACCAGTCGTCCATCGTCATCGCTTTCGTGTTGTCGCGCTGTGCCGACATGAGCTTGTACCTCAATGCGGGGTGTTTGAACGGACGATGAACCGAATGAAGCATTGCTCATCGCACAACCCATTTAAGACTCTTCATGAGCATGCGTCAAAGGTTAATATGACTCATATTGAGCCACCAAGGGTATTCCACGAGGCGCTACCTAGCTTTTCTTTCTAGCGTACGGACGATAGCTCACCATAGTCTCAATTTGAGGCAAAATACTGACTACGCGAGCATCTCCGCTCGCGCGCAAGCCAGAAACAGACATGAAAGACAAGCCGACGCTCAAACAACTGATGGAGATCACGCAGCTCAGCCGCGCGACCATCGATCGCGCACTGAACGATCGGCCGGGTGTGCATCCGCGCACGCGAAGCGCGGTGGAGGCGGCGTTGAGGCAATTGAGTTCGGGCTCGCCTGCGCGATCGTCGACGCATGCAAGGCAGAACACTTACGACTTCAGGTTGCTGGCCCAAGCGGGCGACGCATTTACGGACGAGCTCACGCGCACCGCGGCCGAACTCGAACCGGAATTCGCCGCATCCGGGGCGAAGCTCGCCATCGTTCGATGTGTGGGCGCATCCGATGACGAAGTCGCCACTAGGGTGCGGTCGGCAACTAGCGAGGCCGATGGAATCGGCATCATCTGCACGAACACCCCGACGATCACGGCCGCACTGCGCGAAAGCATGGCGGCAGGCAAATCGGTTGTTACGCTGATCACCGACGTCGACGCCGATGCGCGTCACGTCTATGCGGGTGTAAATAATCGGGCAGCCGGACAGTCAGCCGCATTTCTCATTGGACGACATCTGCAGGCTCACGCATCGCCGGACGTAGCGGTGGTCGTCGCGACGTTTTCCTATACCTGTCACGAAGACCGCGAGATCGGGTTCCGTTCTCTGCTAAGGCAACGATTCCCGAACGTCAACCTGGTGGAGGTCATCAAGGGCGCCGATTCCGGCGCCGCGACCTATGAGGCCACCATGCGGTTTCTGGACGAGCATGAGAAGCTCGACGGAATCTATAACGTCGCGGGCGGGAACGAGGGACTGGCGGCGGCGCTGCGCGAACGCAATTTGATGGGCCGAACGATCTACGTGACGCACGAGGTCAACCGGGTAACGGAGCCGCTTTTGCGGTCGGACGCCATCGACTATTTGCTGACGCAAGATCTTCGGCTGCTGTTGCGCACGGCTGTCGGTCATTTGGTGTCCGCGCGAGAAGGAAGACTCGTTCCCGCGCAAACCATCATCCCGATAGAAACGTATTCGCGTTACTCGCTGTATTAGTTCATGTCACACAACGGCACGAACCACTCTGGTTCGGATCGCCATCGACAGAAAAAGGCCCCGGCGAGATTCGCGGCTCGCAATGAGTTTTAATCAAACGTAATGAATTGCGCCGATGTCCATACCTTGCTGTCGTCGCGCTGCCTCGCGAAAAGATAGACAGGCCTGAAGCCGAACGGCGCATTGATCGGCGCAATCTCGAATGCACCAGATAGATCCTGCGGTAACGGTGTATCGGTGAGCCGCTCCGCGGCGATGAATAATTCCGTCCCGCCAAGTTCGTTCCTCGCCTTCCCTTGTGCGATCAACTCCGCCCCGCTGATCTCCCAGCGAAACGTCGGCGCATGGGCGAACGGGTTGCCTTGCAGCGGATCGCCGACCTTCACGAAACTGTCGATGGTGCCTTCGATTACGATCCGCGCGTTCGCGAGATTACCGACGTCGATTTCGACGCTATCGGCGTCGCCGTACGTATCGCTGCGAAATTCGATGTCGGTTGTGCCGGTTCGCCATGCGGCCTCTTCGATGTGCTCAAAGCCCGCCGCGCCGAAATTGTGAATCGTCCCGTTGAGAATACGAATGCGGCCTCGCCAGGATGCCCACCTGTAGCGGTCGCGAATCCGCGCCCCGCCCCAGCGGATGCGGATCAGGCGACCGGAGTAACCCAGTTCCTCATGCAGGTCGCGCTCCCAAATTAAGCCGGAGTGATCGAACGCGGCAACGTATTCCCAACCGGCACGGCCTAGCAGGCGGTAATCAAGCGTCGCCGGCCCGCTGTGCGCGAACGCATCGCCTTGCCGATGCTCGCCGCATCGAACCAACGCAGCACTATGCTCGCCGGTAGTCGCCCACGTATGGCGTGCGCGTAACGCGCGGCCGACCGCTTTCCGATCGAGCGTGTCGGACAGCACGCCGGTCAGTCCGCCGTGCACGCCGAATACCTGGACACCCGGCGCGCCGCCGCCGGGTCTGCCGCGATGTTCGTCGCCGCTCGCGGCAACGCCCAACTGGTAGCCTCGAGAAATCGCGTCGCGGTAAAGCCAGTCGAAGTGTCCCCATGTCGACGCAATCTCGACAAGCCGTTCCAATTCCGGATGATGCCAGTCGGGAATGTAGCGGCGTCCGCCGACATGCGGCATCACGAGGTGCTGGCTGGCCTCGCCGACATAGGCGTCCCACAACTCTTCGACGGGCCAGCGCCCGAGTTCGACCGCCGTGCCCTTCATGTCTTCATTCCACAAGAAGGTTCGATTATGTTCGCCGCGTGCGTTGTACGGAAAGCCCGGCGGTTCGTCGCCGAGAAACACAACGTTGTGGTCGCCGCCGGCCGTCGAGCTGCCGCACCATTCCTGAACCGGATAGACCACGAAGCGTCCGGCTTCGTTGAACGCCTCGACGGTATCGACGCCTTGCTGCCAGTTCGCATCGGTGATCTGAAAGTCGTTCGCGGTGTAGCCCAGTATGTCGATGCCGCCGATGTCGCGTGCGTACGCCGCGTTGTACGCCGGGCTGTTGGTGCCGACTGTATCGTGAGCGTGGACGTGCAGGTCGGCGTACAGCGAGCGCGCCACCGGTAACGTTTGATCGACCGTCAGAAAGACCTCGGCCGGATGTACGTCATGCAAGCCGGGAGCGGTCGCAACGATGCGCAGCGCGCCTTGTGCAGACGTCGGCAGATCATTGAGTGCGCACGTGGCCCAGCCCTTTTCCGGCAACGGCAGTTCGCGCTGATAGACGAGTTCATTGCGGTCGCCATACGCACGCACTTCTATCGCGCCGCCCGCATCGCGGCACGCATTGCCCCAGCGATCCTGCAACGAGACGCGAAAAACCGCTGGCTGCGAGGGCCGCACGAAGCGCGGGCCGTTCATCAGCACCTGCGACGGCGCGCCCGCATAAATATCGATGACGATATCGCCCGGCACAGGCAAGAAGCGCGAAGTGCCGAGCGGGTCGACATAGAATCTGAAACGGAACTGATCCTCGACAAACGTCTGCACGCGCGTGCCCGGCCCGCGCCGCCGGTCGCCAAGGCGGATGACGATATGATCGCCGGCGTTCAGATAGCCGTCCGCTACGTCGACGATCACCGCTTTTTGGAATGGCCGCTCGTGTCCCTTCTGGTCGAAGCGCACGTTTAGCGCTTGAACGGTCGCGGGGCTCTGCCCGGGCACGAGTGCGACCGCATGATATTCCGCGCTGATAAAGTTCGCGGCGCTCGGGTCGCTGGTCTGGAACAGCGCCCAGTCGGAGTAAAACTTAAAGGTCGCCTTAAGCCATGCGCCATCGGCAATGCCGGAAGCACCCACTTCGTAGTCGAGCACGATCTCGCGCCAACTGCCCGCTTCGAGCCGGGTCACGTTGCAGGTCACCCGTCCGGCGAACGGCAACGCTTTGTGACGCTCGTACAACCCGGCCGGTGCGACGTGCGACCCCAGGCGCCCGCGCAAAGCGGCGCCTTTCGCTTCGATTCCAGCTTCGATTCCAGCTTCGATTCCTTTGGCGCGGTCATTCATCGCGGTGTGATTCCTGAATGTGAATTGCGTGCAACGCGTGGATTCGTGAGGTCAGAAAGATTCGTGGCGCCACGTCGGCGCCGAGACGCGTATCAATGCACGAACGGCCAAGGCGACGCAGGATTCCAGACGGGTACGCCGAGGTATGCGTACCACGGTGCCATCACGCAAATGCCGTAAGCGATCGCGATCAGCACCGAGACCACGCCTACCTTCGCGTAGTCCGCTATCGTGAATGCGCCGCTGCTGTAGGCGATGACGCCGGCGGTAATCTGCGTCGGCAGCAGATAGGCAAAGCTGTCGGTGTCGCTGACAAGCAGCGTGAACGCTACGGGATGCAAGCCGAGGCGCGGCGCGAGTGCTAATGCGACCGGCGCTATCATCGTCACGGCGGCGACGTTCGAAAGCATGCCGATGCGGATGACATGCGTGCCGACCATCACGATTGCCAGCGCCGTCCACCAGACATAGCCATGCGCGACGGCGTAAATATGATCCGCCGCCCATTGCGCGAGCCCCGACCCGCTGATTGCCGCGGACAGTGACAACGCACCGCCCAGCAGAAACAGCGTGCCCCAGATGGTCCGCCCCTGAACCTCTTTCCAGCCGAAGCGCAACACTCCGGGTGTGAACATCAGGGCAAGTCCGATCAGTGCGACGACCTCCGACGAGATGCCATGCAACGGTTCGGTCGCCCACATCAACGCGACCAGCGCGAACACGGCAAGCACCGCATAGTCATGCCGGCCTGCGGGGGGCAGCTTGCGCCGCTCCTTGGCGATCGCCTGACGGCCGCCGGGAATCGCGACCGCACGCGACCCGAAATAGCGCTGCACCCAGAATTGCGTCAGCACGAACATGCCGAGGTACGGCCATTGGAGCTTGAACCACGTGGCATACGAGAGCCTCAGGCCAAGCTGTTTTTCGAGCAGACCGGACACCACCATATTCGGCAGATGGGCAGTAAGAATGCACATGCCGCTGATCATCGAGCCGTAGACAAGCGTCTGAATGACGATGGCTTTCTTCGCCTCGCGTTCGCGCGTGCTGCTGCCGAAGAGGCCGACGATGCCGTTGGTCACCGGCAGCAGAGCGGCAGCGCGTGCGTTCGCGGCGGGCACGACGAGCGACATCACGATATTGACCGCGAACATGGCCCAGATCACACCGTTCGCGGTGCGCGCTTTGAGGCGGTCCAGTAGCAGCAGCGCGATGCGGCGATCAAGGTCCGCCGCCTGCATGATGGCGGAGAACAGAAACGCGACGAGGCACAGAAACACCACCGGCGTGGCGAATCCGCTCGCGGCCTTAGGGAACGGCGTGACGGCATGCGACAGCACCAGTAGCATCGGCACGAGTATGCCGCTCACGCCGACAGGAATCGCCTCGACCACCCATACGATCGCTACCCATGCCACGACTGCCAGCGTTGCCCTGCCCGGCGCCGTCAGGCCCTGCGGCGTTGGCAACCACCAGGCAATCGCGAAGAAGCAGAGCCAGGCGGCGGCAAATCCCGCCAGTGCTTTTATCGACGTGCGTGGGATGCGCGTCGTGTCGGATAGGCGCGGCTGTCGTGGATCGACGGCGCCGCCGAAAGCGGTGGGCCAGCCGTCTGCTTGCAGTGGCGGACTGCTCGATGTTTCGTTCGTCACTTCCCAAGTCCTCGTGGTTCGGCTTTAATGCGACGCACATTCGCCGCCCCGGACTCGGGATCATACGTACTAATCAGCGTTGCCGATCTAACGGGATTTCACATCGATATCCGTATTGATGGAAAGGACGGTCGACTCAGTGACTGCCGGCAGGTTCAATTTGCTTGATTCAGCCTTTCATTGACCTTCAGGACCTGTCGCCACAAGGTAAGCCAATCCGTTACGACGTTGAGTAGAACCCAGATCAACGCGAGCAGCCACAGTGGGCCGAAAATCTTCAATACGCCCTTGTCGACGATGGTTGCGACGATAAACACCAGCAGACCAAGGCCACCAATGCAAATCGCCAAAGCGTAGGCGGTGGAAAGCGATTTGGGCCCCAGGTTTCGTTTGGCGAGCCCTCCCCCCCCCGGTAGTCGATAGTTCCGGCTCAGAAGTTAGGGCAACGCGGGTAAAAATCGAATGAGGCTGCGACAACGACTAATCGCTTGGACATGAAATCGTCACCCTGCAACTGCAAAGAAGCTTTCCGCTAACGCAGCATGAACGACATCGCCGACAAACAACTTTCAAGCGGCGCAGCGAGAGCGCATCAGCGATAGATCGCCGTCACCGGCGTCTCGCCGATTCGCGCAAAGCCGCGATACATCCCCTCGGTATTGAACGGCAGCGTGATGTTGCCGTGAGAATCGACCGCGATCAGGCCACCGCGTCCATCGATCTTCGGCAAGCGGCTCATCACCACATCGTGCGCCGCGTCTTCGAGCGAAACCTTCCGATAGGCCATTTGGGCGGCTACGTCATAGGCGGCGACAATGCGCATGAATATTTCACCGGAGCCCGTCGTCGATACCGCGCAAGTCGCGTCGTCCGCGTAACAGCCAGCGCCAATCAGCGGCGTATCGCCGACTCGCCCGACCTGCTTGTTGGTGATGCCGCCCGTCGAGGTGGCGGCCGCCAGATGGCCGTGCCGATCGAGCGCGACCGCGCCGACGGTGCCGAACTTACAGCTTGGGTCGATCGGCTCGTGCCGGACCGGATCGCCACACGCTGCATCGGACGACGGCGACGATAACGCAGCGAATGTCGCAGCGTCGTGGTCGAGCATGGCGCGCGGCAGATCGCGCACGAGCATCCATTGACGATGGCGCGCCTCCGTGTGGAAATACGCCGGTTCGACGAGTTCAAGCCCCTGCGCAGACGCGAACGCTTCCGCGCCTTCACCGCTGAACAGCACATCCTCACTGCACTCGAGCACGCGCCGCGCCGCGAGAATCGGATTGCGCACGCGTTTCACGCAGCAGACGGCGCCGGCTTCGAGCGTGCTGCCGTCCATGATCGCCGCATCGAGCTCATGTGTGCCGGCAGCGGTATAGACAGC
This sequence comes from uncultured Burkholderiaceae bacterium, assembly GCA_966212065.1. Taxonomy (GTDB): domain Bacteria; phylum Pseudomonadota; class Gammaproteobacteria; order Burkholderiales; family Burkholderiaceae; genus Trinickia. The sequence goes on along the minus strand of CBIHOQ010000011.1, from coordinate 1,323 downwards.
GCCGCGGCCCGCATTAAAGAGCGGACAGTCTTCGAGCAGACGTACGGCTTCGCTCACGGCGTCGAGCGCGCCGCCGCCGTCGGCAAGCACGCGTTGCCCCGCGCTCAGCACCGTGTGCAAGGCGGCGTGGTACTCGGCTTCGGCGCTGGCCGAGATCGACGTGCGCGAAACCGTGCCCGCCCCGCCGTGAATGGCGATCACTGCTGAGTTCATGTTCATCGGTTGATTTTCGGTTTGGCGTTGGCTTTGCTCGCGCCGGGCATGCCCGTTGTCGTCCCGGCTGCCGTGCGTCTCGCGGCTTCTCTCCCGGAGGCGCCGGCAGGACTCGCGGACGCCGTTTGCGGATTGGTGAGCCAGGGCAACACGAACTCAGTGAGTTCGGCGGCCACCTTCGCCGAACGTTTCGTGCGATAGGCGACCGCGTCGCACAACGCTTCGATTACGGCAAGCACGACGGCGTCCGCATTCGCTGCTAGACGGCGCTCCGACCGCACATACAGCGAGAGATCGGCGAATTGCGCTAGCGGCGAGCGCGGGCTGTCGGTCAACGCCAGCACACGTGCGCCGCGGCTGGCGGCACGGCGTGCCAGCTCAATCGTGTCGCCGACATAACGCGGAAATGCGATGCCGATGACGAGATCGTCGTTGCCGCAATTGAACAGTCGCCGCGCGGCATGCGAGGGCCCGCCGGTGAATGCCAGCGACTGCACGTTGTCGTGATAGGCCATCAGGCCAAGTTCCATCAGCCCGGCGAGAAATGCGCTCGTGCCGGCGCCGAGTACGAAAACGCGGCGCGCAGAAAGGATCGCTTCGACGGCGGCTTCGGCGTCAGTACTGTCGATTGCCGTGCGCGTCGCGTGCAGATTGTTGGCCGCTTGTTCGAGCGATGCGTCCACGACATCGTCGCCGGCCGCAAGCGTTTCCTGCGCACTGCGCAGCCGTTCGACCGGCGCGAGTGTTGCCTCGAAGCCGCGCACCAGCGCTTCACGAAACTGCGGGTAGCCATCAAAACCGAGCGCGCGAGCAAAGCGGTTTGCCGTCGCGACCGACGCGCCCACCACACTTGCCAGTTCGTCGATCCGCATGGTGGCAGCCCGGAATAGATTGGCCAGTACGTATTCGCCCATGCGCCGATGAATGGGCGTAAGGGTTGGCATGGCCGCGTCGATTCGTGCGGCGATAGCTTGTTCAGCAGGACTAGGCGCGGTTAGCGGGTGATGGATCATCGGCGCGACAGGGTGCGGTAAATGGCCTAGAGGTGGGTGGGCGGCATCGAAGCCGATGAGAATATATTTACATGACAGGATGGTAGAAAAAATATAT